>NZ_JAVREO010000010.1:0-301041 GCF_031845445.1 Streptomyces chisholmiae
AGCTCTTCAGCGCCGATGGTACTGCATGGGGGACCGTGTGGGAGAGTAGGACGCCGCCGGACAATTTTTGAATGAGGAGTGGTGGGGTTTATCCGAGGAATCGGGTAGTCCCCACCACTCCTTTTTGTGTTTCCCTCTCCGCCATTGTGCGCCGGCGCCTTCCGGTGGCAGCATCGGCCCATGGGATACCAGGTGCGGCGGGCCGGAAGCGCGGACTGGGCGCGGCTGCGGGAACTGCGCCTGACGGCGCTACGCGACCCCGCCGCGCCCATGGCCTTCCTGGAACGCTACGAGGACGCGGCCCGACTCGACCAGGCGGCCTGGGAGAAGCGGGCCTCGGACCCCGAACGGGCCATCCTCATAGGGGAGTCCGACAACGGCGAGTGGGCCGGCATGGTGGGCGTCCGGCTCGACGAGTTCCGGGCCGAGGTCATCGGCGTCTTCATCGCCGCCGACCACCGGGGGACCGGACTGGCCGGCCAGTTGATGCGGGCCGCGATCGACGCGGCCGGGCCCCGCGAGGTGTGGCTGCGGGTACACCAGGACAACGCGCGGGCCGCCCGCTTCTACACCGGGCTCGGCTTCCGGGCCACCGGCGACTCGGCCCCCGACCCGCGGAACGCCACCCAGCTCGCCTACGAGTACGTCTACCAGCCCTCGTGAGCCGGCGACCGATCGCCGGGAGACGCTAGTCGGCCCGCACGACGGTGAGTTGGGGCTGGTCCTCGGTGACGGCGGCGACCAGGGCGCCGCGCAGGCCGGCGGTGTCCGGGCCGGTCCCGATCACATAGAGGGTGCCGCCCTCGTTGGTCAGGTTGTCCAGGGCCAGGTCGTCGACCCGCCCCGGCGAGCAGGACTGTCGGACGTGGACCTGCTCCAGGGGGCGCAGGGCCTGCCCGATCAGCGTCAGCGCGGCGTCGCGGCGGCCCGGGTGGGTGGTGAGGGCGCTCTCCAGCTCCATCGCGGCGCCGCCCGCCGCGCGCGAGTGGGTGCGCAGGATCTTGCCCGGCTCGCCCGCGGAGCGCCCGTTGGACCAGCGCTGCACGTGGGGGAAGGGCTCCCCGGCGAGAGCCGCCGCGTGCAGGTAGCAGCGCAACAGGGTCTCGGCCGTCTCGACGTCCAGCTGGAAGACCGGCTCGGCGGGGCGCACCGGGGCCAGCAGGTGGACGGCCCGGGTGCGGGCCCTGGCCATGTCGGCGCAGTCGCGCTGGGGTGCCCAGCGCAGCCGGACCGGGGCCTGTGACAGATGACCCGGGTCGTAGACGTGGACCGGGCCGCGCCGGCCGCGCTGCTTGGCGGTCTTGGCCCACAGCGCGCCCGTCGGGTCGACGACCACCAGTCCCTCGCCCGCGTCGAGCACCTCGCTCACCGGGTCGGCCGGGGCCACCGGCGGCGGGGTCGGGACGGGGACGGGCGCGGCGACCTCGGCCGTCGTGGGCAGCTCGGGCCCGGGGCTGCCGGCCGGCTCGGCCCGCCGCTCCCCGACGGGCTGCTCGACAGCTGGCGTCGCCGCGGCCGCCAGCTCCGCGGCCCGGTCCAGGCGGGCGGCCTCCCGGCGCAGCCGCCACTTGGTCCAGCGCACCCAGACCCACAGGACCAGGCTGAAGAGCAGCACCAACTGCCCGAAGAAGAGGGACCAGACCAGGGTGGCGCTGGGCAGCGTCGCCGGGTCGGCGGCGGTCCAGGCGCCCGGGATGTCGGCCGGCTCGGTCAGGAAGCCGCGCAGGGCCGGCCCGGTGCGGAGGAAGGAGACGCCGTCCGGCCAGGAGCCGTGCCGGAGCCAGCCGCCGATGCCGCTGGCCGACCAGGTCAGCACGGCCAGCCCGACCATCAGGCCCAGCACGCCGAGCAGCAGCCCGTCGGAGATCCCGGCGCGCCGGCCGCTCGGGCCGGTGGGGGCGGTGGGGCCGGGCGGCCCGGACGGCCGCTGTTCCTGGGACATCCGTCTCGCCTACCCGACGCCCTGACGCTTCTCGAAGGACATCACCCGCGCCTCCGTCTCGGCCTCGAAGAGGTCGTCGACCTCGGCCGGCTCCGCCGGTTCGAGGGCGCTGGAGGACTCCGTCATGGCCCGGTCGGTGAAGACCAGCGGGCGTTCCGCCTCCGTCACCAGGTGCTTGACGACCTGGACGTTGCCGTTGACGTCCCAGACGGCCATGCCGGGGGTGAGGGTGGGGATGATCTCCACCGCCCAGCGGGGCAGGCCGAGCACCTGGCCGGTGGCTCTCGCCTCGTCGGTCTTCTGGGCGTAGATGGTGCGCGTGGAGGCCATCTTGAGGATGGCCGCCGCCTCCTTGGCCGCGGCGCCGTCCACCACGTCGGAGAGGTGGTGGACCACGGCGACGAAGGACAGACCGAGGCGGCGGCCGAACTTCAGCAGCCGCTGGAAGAGCTGGGCGACCGAGGGCGAGTTGATGATGTGCCAGGCCTCCTCGACGAGGAAGATCCGCTTCTTGCGGTCCGGCCTGATCCAGGTGTGCTCCAGCCAGATGCCGACGATGGCCATCAGGATCGGCATGGCGATGGAGTTGCGGTCGATGTGGGACAGGTCGAAGATGATCAGCGGCGCGTCCAGGTCGATGCCGACCGTGGTCGGGCCGTCGAACATGCCCCGCAGGTCGCCGTCGACCAGCCGGTCCAGGACCAGGGCCACGTCCAGGCCCCAGGCGCGGACGTCCTCCAGTGCGACGTTCATGGCGTCGGCGGCCTCCGGCAGCGGGTGCCGGAGCCGTTCGACGATGTCGGTGAGGACGGGCTGCCGGTCCACCATGGTCTGGTTGACGTAGGCGTGCGCGACCTTGAGGGCGAAGCCGGAACGTTCGTCCAGGGAGCGGCCGAGGGCCACCTCGATGATGGTGCGGAGCAGCGCGAGCTGGCCGGTCGTGGTGATCGCCGGGTCCAGCGGGTTGAGCCGGATGTCGCCGTCCAGGGCGGCCATCGGGTCGAGCCGGATGGGGGTGATGCCGAGCTGCTGGGCGATCAGGTTCCACTCGCCGACGCCGTCCTCGCCCTGCGCGTCGAGCACCACCACCTGCCGGTCGCGGAAGCGGAGCTGGCGGAGCACATAGGTCTTCTCCAGCGCGGACTTGCCGTTGCCGGACTCGCCGAGGACCAGCCAGTGCGGCGCGGGGAGCTGCTGGCCGTAGAGCTGGAACGGGTCGTAGATGTAGCCCTTGCCCGAGTACACCTCGCGGCCGATGATCACGCCCGAGTCGCCGAGGCCGGGGGCGGCGGTGGGCAGGTAGACGGCCTGGGCCTGGCCGGTCGAGGTGCGCACCGGGAGCCGGGTGCTCTCCGTTCTGCCGAAGAGCAGGCTGGTGAACGCCTCGGTGAGGGCGGTCATGGGATCGCGGGGGGGCATGGCGGCACCTCCTTCACCGTGCGGACCCGCCGTGGTCGGGCGGCGGGCTCGTCGGGGTGGTGGTCGGGGACTTGGGGGTGACGTTCACCGGGACGCGCGGGGTGAGGGCTTCGGCAACGTTCACCGCCTGATCCCGGTCGCGAAGGGAAGGGTGTTGACGAAGGCGCGGTGGTGCTCGCGGTCGCACCATTCGAGCTTGAGGTAGGACTTGCCGGCGGAGGCCCGGATGGTCCGCTTGTCGCGGGCCAGCGCCTCCGGGCTGGGGGAGGAGACCGTGAGGTAGCCGACCAGGTTGACGCCGGCGGCGCCGGAGGCCAGGTCGTCGCCGCGCTGGTCCACCCGGCTGTGGGCGGCGATGTCCCGGGGGTCGACCGTGCGGTTCATCTTGGCGGCGCGGGACGCCTCGGCCTCGTCGTTGGTCTTCTCGGTGAGCATCCGCTCGATGGCCAGCTCGGTCGGCTCCAGGTCCATGCAGACGGCGACCGTGCGGATCACGTCGGGGGTGTGCACCAGCAACGGGGCGAGGAAGTTGACGCCGACCGGGGTGAGCGGCCACTCCTTGATCCAGGCGGTGGCGTGGCACCAGGGGGCGCGGGTGTCCGACTCGCGCGTCTTGGCCTGGAGGTAGGTCGGCTCGCGGGCGTCCAGCTCGGCGGGCCAGGCGTTGCGCTTGGACATCGCCTGGATGTGGTCGATGGGGTGGTCCGGGTCGTACATCGAGTGGATCAGCGAGGAGAGCCGGGCCTCGCCGAGCGGCTGCCGGACCCGGATGTCGGCCTCGGTCAGCCGGGCACAGATGTCGGTCAGTTCGCGGGCCATCACGATCGCCAGCGCCTCGTCCTGCGACATCCGGCGCTGGCCGCGCTGCGCCCTGGCGGCCTTGGCGATGGAGCTGGCCTCGACGCTCAGCTCGCGGGAGTGGTGCATGCAGGCGACCAGGTACGCCCGGTGCTGCTCGCTGGAGGTGGAGACCATGGACTGCAGCTGATCGTAGGAGTCCTGGATCCAGGCGGGCGCCGCGAGGTCGCCGCGCTCGCGCACGTCGTTGGCGTGCGCGTCCGGGTCGGCCGGCAGGGTGCGGGCGAGCATCTGAAGGCGGGTCACATGGCCGTCGCCGTTGGCGACGTGCTTGAGGAGGGTGCCGAAGCGCTCGACCAGCGCCTCCTGGTCCTCGCTGTCCCGCAGGCCGACGCCCGGGCCCTCGATCTCGATGGCGGTGGTGATGGTGCGGCGGTCGGTGTGCAGCAGCACCGCCAGCTCGTCGGGGCCGAAGGGCGCGGTCAGCCAGACCACCCGGCCGACGCCGGGGGGCGCGCCGATCTCGACCTCGCGACCGTCGGCCAGGGTGCCGGCCTCGGGGGCCGCGGACCGGAACGTGGCGCCTCGGCGCTGGAGGCGGCGGAAGGAACGGCTGATCTCGAACCACCTGTAGAACGTGCGGCCGTTGTAGGGGACGTAGACGGCGGCGAGGGCGAGCAGGGGGAAGCCGACCAGGCCGACGATGCGGACGCTGAGCACCGGGATGAGCAGGCCGCTCATCATGCCGAAGAAGGCGCCGACCACGATCAGCGCGATCTCGCCGGTCTCGCGGTTCTTGCCGACCAGGGCCTGGGGGCGGGCGCGCCCGATCAGGTAGGTGCGGCGTCGGCTGAGCGTCTGTGGTGGGGTGGTCACCTGCTACCCCCTGAACTTCCCGGGCCGGATTGGCGGTTGCCCGCCGAGGACGATGATGACCCGGATTGGCCGGTACGGGTACCGTGCGCCGCGACGCCGCCGGCGATCGGGTTGTTGGGGCGGGCGGCGCCGCCGCCCTGGGCGGCCGCGCCGCCGCCTCCGCCGCCACCCTCGCGGGTGCCGTGGGTGCTCATGCCCTGGCGCAGTGTGGTGGCGGGGGTCGAGATGGCGGCCTTGGCGGCGCGGCTTGAGGTGTCCTGGCGCATCTGCCGGTGGTTGACGATCTCGTCGCCGAAGCCGGGGACGAAGCGGTAGATCATCGCGGAGGCGAAGATCGCCAGCAGGATGATGGCCAGCCCGGAGAGGATGGCGGAGGTCGCGGTCGGGCCGTCGGAGGTGGTCAGCGCGGCGGCGAGGCCGAGGACGATCACGATCACCGGCTTGATCAGGATGATCGCGATCATGATGCCCGCCCAGCGCCGGACGTGGCTCCACAGGTTCTTGTCCACCAGGCCGGCGTAGACGGCGGTGCCGAGCAGCGCGCCGACGTACAACATGGCGGCCCGGATGACCAGTTCGAGGGCGAGCACGCCGGCCGCCAGGATGGAGATGAGGGAGACCACGATCAGCATGATGGGGCCGCCGCCGATGCTCTCGCCGCTCTCCAGCGCGGCGGCGAAGTCCCCGAAGAACGCGTCGCTGTTGTCGCCGGTGCCGACGACGATGGCGTCGGTGACTCCGTCGGTGGCGGAGACCACGGCGTACAGGATCAGCGGGGTGAAGGCGGAGGCCATCACGGTGAGCCAGAGGTAGCCGATGGCCTCGGAGAGCGCGGTGGTCAGCGGCACGCCGCGGATGGCGCGCTTGACGATGGCCAGCAGCCAGAGGATCAGGGTCAGCACGGTGGAGGCGGCGAAGACCACGGCGTACTGGCGGAGGAAGGAGGCGTTGGCGAAGTCGACGTTGGTGGTGGCGGAGACCAGGTCGGACAGCTCGTTGACAATCCAGGCGGCGGCGTCGGCGCAGCCGCGGGCCAGGGAGGAGAGCGGGTCGAGCGAGTCGTTGAGCGAGCTGCTCCCCCCGGAGCCGTCCCCCGCGCCCTCACCGCCGTCACCCTCGCAGTAGTCCCGGGCGGCGCCGGAGATCAGCTCACACTCCGGATTCTCCTCCTCCTCGTCCGCGCGGGCGCGGGGCGCGGTGGCGAGGCCGGCGAAGAGCAGCGCGGTGGGGGCCAGGAGCAGGGTGAGCAGCCGGCGTCGCGGTTCAGCGCGCATAGGTGAATCCCCCGAACTCCTCGACCGCCTCGGCGATTTCCTCGGCGCCGGAGATCCGGTTGTCGCCGTTGACCGGGGTCGGTCCCTCGGTCTGTTCCGTACCGACGACCTTCCAGTCGGAGTCCTCCCAGACCAGCGTCAGCCGCATGGTGAACCAGCTGGTGCGGACCGGGTTCCGGGAGTCGAGGCCGGCGACGCCGAACAGGCCGGAGCACCAGACGGAGACCTCGGCGTTGGTGGGGGAGTAACTGTCGATGGTGCTGCCGATGGGCAGGGTGCGGTTGACGAAGGTGGCGCCCTGGGGGGCCGCGCCGTCGGCGTCGAGGCCGATGTCCGCGTTCAGCGCCGGGCTGTAGTCGGCGTCGTAGGAGGCGAGGAGTTCGTCTCTGGTGTCGGCGGAGCTGATGGTGTTCACGATCGCCGCCCGTTCCGTGGGGTTGAACATGCCGGTGCCGCCGAGGGCGACGGCGTAGTTGGCGGCGGCGCTCTGGGCGCCCTGTTCGGTCTGGGGGAAGCCGCTGGGGATGCCGTTGGTGCTGCCGTCGACCGGGAGTTCGCCGGTGGGGGAGGTGGGTTGGGCCTGGTTCTCGGGGGATTCCTCGCCGGTGGCGCCGTCGTTGTCGTCGCGGGCCTGGTTGGCGAAGATGATCGCGGCGACCAGCAGGACGACGACGCCCACGATGGCGGCCAGGCTGCGGCCGGGGGAGTGGGGCGGTCGGCCGGGGGAACTGGGCTGGTCCGGCAGCCGGGTTCTGGTCTGGGCGGGGACGCTGCGGGCGCGTGTGTCGTCGTGTTCCTCGCTATAACTCATGTTCGCGCCCCCTCAACAGCAGCGAGTCTATTACCTCCTCACATGACGTTAGCGCCCTCCACTGACGTTCCGCTCCCTCCCAGCGGAGTTGATCTCCCCGGGCGGGGAAGTGGGTGACCGCCGGCGGCTGACGGGGAGTTGGGACGTGGTGGTGGGCGCCGGCGGTTGGGCGGCCCGGGTGGGGGCGGTGCGGCGGTTGGGGTGGTTGGGGATGGTTGGGGGGAATTCGCTGGTGTGGCGGTCGCGGGCGGTGCTGGGATGGCGGGATGAGTGAGATCGGGGTGCGGCCGGCCGAGGTCGCCGATGTCGAGCGGGTGCTGGCGTTCTGGCGGCGAGCCGCCGAGGGGACGAGTGTGAGTGACGATGTGCCGGGGGTGGCCGGGCTGGTGGCGCGGGACCCGGGCGCGCTGTTGTTGGCGGAGTCCGCCGGGGAGCTGGTGGGGACGGTGATCGCCGGATTCGACGGCTGGCGTTGCCATCTGTACCGGCTGGCCGTCGCGCCGGAGCGGCGGCGGCAGGGCGTGGCGACGGTGTTGTTGGACGCCGCGGAGCGGCGTTTCGTGGCGCTCGGCGGCCGGCGGGCGGACGCGATGGTGCTGCGGCGGAACACCCTGGCGGGGCATGCCTGGTCCGCGAACGGGTACGGCCCGCAGGCGGAGTGGGAGCGCTGGGTGAAGCCGCTGCCGCGCTGAGCCGGGCGGGCGCCCGGGGGCAGACCGGGGCGCGCCGCCGCGCGATGAGTTCCGCTCCGTCGCCCGGTCTGCCTGACGCCGGGAAGGGAGCGGAGATGGACGAGGTGCTGTTCGTGGTCGAGGGGCCGGTGCGGCGGGCCGAGGTCCCCGCGCTGTGTGATCGGTTGGCGGCCGTGGTGCGCGCGCGGGGCGCCCGGGTGGTCACGGTGGACGCCACCGCGATGGGCGGCCCGGGCGCTGACGCGTTGCAGGCCCTGGCCCGGTTGCGGCTGACCGCGCGCCGGCTCGGCGTCGAGCTGCGGTTCGTGGGGCTGGACCGGGGGCTAGTCGGTCTCCTGGGTTGGCTGGGTCTCGGGCAGGTGGTCGGGGAGGCCGAAGAGGGGGAAGAGCCGGGCGGTGTCGAGGAAGGCGTTGATGCCCGTGATCCGCCCGTCTGATATCTCGATGACCTGGAGCGCCCAGGGCAGGTGGCCGCCCGCCGGGTCGGCGCGGTACTGGCCGAAGGCGCCGCAGCCGTTGGCCTGGGTGGGGACCAGGCGGGAGCCCTCGCACTCGCTGCCGATGCCGGTCATCCAGTCGGCTATGTCGGAGGGGCCGCGCATCCACAGGTCGAACGGCGGCATGGACAGCGTGGCGTCCTCGGCCAGGAGGGCGGTCAGGGCGTCCATGTCGTAGCGCTCGAAGGCGTCCAGATAGCGGGTCAGCAGCGCCTTGTGCGCGTCGGAGAGCGGCTCGCTCGGGTCCGTCTCGGAGAGCCCCGTGTTGGCGAGGGTGGCGCGGGCCCGCTGGAGGGCGCTGTTGACCGAGGCGACCGTCGTGTCGAGCAGCTCGGCGACCTCGCTGGCGCGCCAGCTGAGCACCTCGCGGAGGATCAGCACGGCGCGTTGGCGGGGCGCCAGGTGCTGGAGGGCGGCGATGAAGGCGAGCCGGATGGACTCGCGGGTCTCCGCGTGCTCGTCGGGGCTGGGCATGGCGCGGGCGTCGGGCATCGGCTCGATCCAGGCGGTCTCGGGGAGGGGGGCGCCCAGCGTGGCCGTGGCCGTGGGCTGGGCCTCGGTGAGGTCCATCGGGCGGGCGCGGCGGCCGGCACCGCTCAGCATGGTGAGGCAGACGTTGGTCGCGATGCGGTAGAGCCAGGAGCGCAGCGAGGAGCGGCCCTCGAAGCGGTCCAGCGACCGCCAGGCGCGGACCATGGTGTCCTGGACCGCGTCCTCGGCCTCGAAGGCGGAGCCCAGCATGCGGTAGCAGTATCCGGTCAGCTCCCGGCGGTACCGCTCCAGCTCCCGCTCGGTGGGCCGGGCCGCGGGGGCCGGCGCGGTGGCCGGGCCGGCGGCGGTCTCGGTGGTGTCGGGGAATGTCGTCATCGCGGGCTCCTGGCTCCCTGGGACACGGCGGTCGGCGGCCCGCTTCGGGGTGCGTGGGCCGGGGCTGTTCCAACGGTCGTCAGCGTAGCCAGGGGCACTGACAACGGCCGGTTTGTCGGGGCGGCGAGCCGGTGTCCGGGGGCGGAGGCGCAGGTGGGGCGGGTGCCGTGCGGGGGTGGGCCGGGGCGGGTCGAGGCGTCGGCCGGCCCGCCGGGTGTGCGGGCCGTGGGCCGGGTCGGTGGCGCCGAATAAGCTAGCCGCTGCGCGTGTTGTCGGCAGGCTGACCGGGTGAGGCCCCGTAGGGGCGAGGGGGTGCGTGGTGGCGCGGGAGCGGATCATCGACGGGCGGTATCGGCTGGGCCGGCAGCTCGGCGAGGGCGCCATGGGGACCGTCTGGGAGGCGCTCGATCTGCGGCTGGAGCGGCAGGTCGCCGTGAAGGTGGTGGGGAGTTCCGCGGTGGGGCGCGACCCGCGGGCCAAGGAGCGGTTCGAGCGGGAGGCCAAGCTGCTGGCCGGGCTGTCCAGCCCGTTCATCGTGACCGTGCACGACGTGGGGGAGACGGACTTCGGGGACGGGCTGGGGCAGTCGGTGCTCTACCTGGTGATGGAGCGGCTGCACGGGCGGTCGTTGGAGGCGGTGCTGGCCGCGGAGCTGCCGCCGTTGGTCGAGGTGGCGCGGTGGGGTGAGCAGGTGTGTCGGGCGCTCGCGGTGGCGCACGACTCGGGGGTGGTGCACCGGGATCTCAAGCCGGCGAACGTGATGGTGGGGCCGGACGGGCTGGCCCGGGTGCTGGACTTCGGGATCGCGGCGGTGCTGGCCGAGTCGACCGACCACGCGCGGCTGACGTCGACCGGGGTGGTGGTGGGCACGCCGTCCTACATGTCGCCGGAGCAGATCGAGGGCGGCACGGTGGGCTTCCACAGCGATCTGTACTCGTTGGGTTGTGTGTTGTACGCGCTGGTCACGGGGCAGCCGCCGTTTGTCGGGCCGTCGCTGTACCAGCTGTTGCGGCAGCAGATGGAGAGCGCGCCGGTGCCGCCGGGGGAGCGGCGGGCCGGGGTGCCGGCCGGGTGGGACCGGTTGATCCTGGCGCTGTTGGCGAAGCCGCCGGCGGAGCGTCCCGGCTCGGCCACCGAGGTCGCGGAGCGGCTGCGGGAGCTGTCGTTGACCGCCGTGGCGGCCGAGACGGTGCTGTTGCCGGCGCGGCCGGTGGTGCCGCCGGCGGTGTACGAGCCGACCCGGGTCGATCCGCGGTCGGTGCTGCTGGCCAGCTGCCCGCATCCGGACGGTGGGCGGTTGCCGTTGGCGACGGGGCAGCGGATGCGGCTGGCCGACGTGCTGCCGGGGGCGGAGTCGTGCACGGTGCGGGTGGACTGGCGGGCCGACGACGGGATGGACGTGGACGCCAGCGCGCTGGTGGTGGACGGCGCGGGGCGGGTGCTCTCGGACGAGCACTTCGTCTTCTACAACAACCCGGAGCCGGCCGGGGTGGGGGTGACGTTGTGGGGTGACGATCCGGAGGCGAGCTTCACGGTGCGGCTGCCGGAGCTGCCGGCCGGGGCGCGGCGGGTGGTGTTCGCGCTGTCGCTGCACGAGGAGTCGGCGCCGGGGCGGGATCTTGCCGGGGTGGGCCGTCCCCACCTGCGGTTGTTGGACGCGGAGCGGGATGTCGAGCTGCTCTGCTACGGCTTCCCGGCGGGACCGTCGGGGATGACCGGGCTGACGGTGGGGGAGCTGGTGCGGGACGAGGACGACTGGGTCTTCTCGGCGGCCAGCGTGGGGTTCGCCGGCGGGCTCGCGGAGATCGCCGAGACGCACGGGGTGGCGGTGGAGGCGGAGGAGGGCTGAGCCGCGCCGTGGCCGGCCGGCGCGGTGCCCGGGTGCGCGGGGCTCACCTGAGCAGGCGGGACAGCCGGCGGTCGGCCAGCGGGCGGCCGCCGGTCTGGCAGCGTGGGCAGTACTGGAGCGCGGAGTCGCGGTAGGCGACCTGCCGGATGGTGTCGCCGCAGACCGGGCAGGGCTCCCCGGTCCTGCCGTGCACCCGCAGGCCGCTCTTCTTCTCGGCCTTGAGCTGGCCGGCGGCGATGCCGCTGGCCCGTGCCACGGCCTCCTGGAGGGTCTCGCGCAGCGCCAGGTAGAGCCGGGTGACGTCCGCCGCGTCGAGGCGGGCGGCGAGCTGGAACGGGGACATCCGGGCGGCGTGCAGGATCTCGTCGGAGTAGGCGTTGCCGATGCCGGCGAGTACCCGCTGGTCCCGGAGGACGCCCTTGAGCTGGCGTTTCTCGGCGTGCAGCAGGGCGGCGAGGTCGGCTTCGGTGAAGTCGTCGGCGAGCGGGTCGGGGCCGAGGGTGGCGACGCCCGGCACCTCGCGGGGGTCGCGGACGCAGGAGACGGCCAGCCGTTTCTGGGTGCCGGCCTCGGTGAGGTCGAAGCCGCTGCCGTCGGTGAGGGTGAGCCGCAGCGCCAGCGGGCCCTTGCCGGGCCGGGCCGGGGCGGTCGGCTGGCTCTCCCGCCAGCGCAGCCAGCCGGCCCGGGCCAGGTGGATGACCAGGTGGGGGCCGTCGGCGAGGCTCAGGTCGAGGAACTTGCCGTGCCGGGCGACGGCCTCGACCCGCCGGCCGACCGCCTCGCTGAGCGGCGGGTCGTAGGTCTTCAGCACGTGGAAGGCGACCGGCTGGACGCCGGCGACCGTCCGCCCCACCAGGTGTTCGGTGAGGAAGCCGCGGAGGGCGGCGACTTCGGGTAGCTCGGGCATGAGTTCCAGGATATGCCCGGTTTGCCGGAACGGTCCGGGGGTGGCCGGTCCGGGGGCGGCCCGGAGTCGGCCCCCGGCGGCCCCCGGAGTCGGTCCTGAGCGGTCCACACCGCTCAGGACCGCTCAGGACCGCTCGGAGACGGCCAAGGCCGGCCGTTCCGGCGCTGGCTAGCCGGCCTTGCGGACCAGGGTGAGCCCGTCCCGCATCGGCAGCAGCACGGACTCCACCCGCGGGTCGGCGGTGACGTGGTCGTTGATCTCCCGGATGGCGCGGTCCGCCGGGTCCTGCGCCCCGGGGTCGACGACCCGGCCGGAGCGCAGCGTGTTGTCCAGCAGGATCAGGCCGCCGGGCCGCAGCCGGCGCAGCGCCTCCTCGTAGTAGACCGGGTAGCCGACCTTGTCGGCGTCGATGAAGGCCAGGTCGAAGGACTCCTCCTCGGGCAGGGCCCGCAGGGTGTCGGCGGCCGGGCCCAGGCGCAGCTCGATCCGGTCGGCGACGCCGGCGCGCTCCCAGTAGCGGCGCGCGATGTCGGTCCACTCCTCGCTGATGTCGCAGGCCAGCAGGGTGCCGCCGGGGGCCAGCCCGCGGGCGATGGAGAGCGACGAGTAGCCGGTGAAGGTGCCGACCTCCAGCGCCCGGCGGGCCCCGACGAGGCGGGTCAGCAGGGTGAGCAGGGCGCCCTCGTCCTGGGTGATCTGCATGCTGAGGTGCCCGGGCAGCCGCTCGGCGGTCTCGGCGGCCAGGTCGCGCAGCACCTCGTCGGCCGGGGTGGCGTGCGCCAACAGGTAGTCGTTCAGAGCCGGGTTGACGATGTCCATGACGCGCACCCTACGTCCGGGGCGGCGGTCCCGGGCCGCGCCCGTGGCCGTTCGGTCAGGGCTGCATCGGACCCGGCAGGTCGGCGCGGTGCTCGTCCTCGGTCCGCTGCTCGTCGCGGACCTGGAGGTAGAGCAGGGCCACCGTGAGGTCCTCGGGGCTGACCGGGCCGGCGGACTCCGGGGCGGTCAGCGACAGCGCGGCGCCGCCGGCCAGCGAGAGCCGCAGCGGCAGCGGCCCGGTCGCCTGGTCGTCCTGGCCGAGCCCGGCGAGGTCGAAGGTGGCCTCGGAGAGCACGCCGTGCCGGACGGTCAGCGCCACCTCGACCTCGGCGGCCGGGTCGGTGGCCGCGTCGACCACCGGGGGCAGGCCGTAGCGGGTGGTGTGCTCGTTCAGGAGTGTGAGCAGCGGGTCGATGGCCGCTCTGGCCTGCTCGGCCGTCATCCGCAGGGTGACGCGTTCGGCGCCGCGCCGCTCGCCCTCGTGGTGGGTGGTGGCGCCCTCGTCGAGCGCCGCGCGCAGGCCGCCGACCACGTCCCACTCGGCCTGCGGCTGGAGCAGCGCGTCGCCGTCCTCGATCGAGGCGGCCAGGGCGTGGGCGGCCTCCGGGGTGACCTCGCCGTGCCGGGTGACGGCCTCGGCGTAGGCGGGGTACTGGAACGGGTCGACCTCGACCCAGTCGCCGCGCAGGCCGGTGGCCGCCGCGGTCAGCGACTCGGGGAGCTGGCCGGCGTCCTCGGTGAACCGCTCGGCGGCGGCCACCGCGGCCTCGTCGCCGCCGAGCACGTCGGCGACCAGGGCCTCGGCGCCGATCCGCAGGTAGGTGAGCTCCTCGACGTGCTTGAGGCCGAGGACGTCCCGGCCGCCGAAGTTGACGGTGAGGGAGCTGTCGCGCGGGTCCTCGGGGGCGAGGTCGCGCATCGCGACCTCGTCGTCCGGGTTGCCCATCGAGAAGGTCAGCTCCAGGTCGGCCAGCAGGCTGGCCTCCTGGGGGGTGGGCTGCCTGGTGTCCGGGTGGTCCGCCGTGGCCTCGGCGAGATGGGCCTGGATCTCGGCCGGGGCGGCGTCCAGGGCGACGCCCACGGTGAGCGCCTCGCGGCCGAGGAGTTCGTCCATCGCCTCGGTGACGGCGAAGCCGGCGCCCGCGCTCTCGGCCACCTGGCAGGCCGCGGTCCCGGTGGTGAGCAGCGCGATGCCGCCCAGGGCGACGATGCGCCGCAGACGGCTGCGGGGGTGGGTGCGGTCGTTGATGTCGGCACTCCTGTCCGAGGGGCACGGGCGGGACTCACCAGCCGGGGTGGCCTTGGCGTCCAGTGTCCACGGCCGCGATCGGGGGCGATCAGCGGGGCGCCGTCTGTGGCCGACGCGTCACCGTCTGGTAAGCAGCCCGTTGCCTGTAGGACAAGATGTGAACGGAACGGACCGACCCGGCGGCGGGCGGGCCACGGCTCCGGGGCGGGCAGCCCGGGCCGGCGGCTGTCAGTGGGCCCGGTTAGCCTCGACCCATGAGCGAGGGAACGCGGTCGCCGGCGGCGGGGCGTCGCCCCTGGGTGGTGGGGGTTTCCGGGGCCTCGGGCACGCCGTACGCGGCGGCGGTGCTGCGCGGGCTGCTGGCCGCGGGCGAGGACGTGGACCTGGTGGTCAGCCGGGCGGCCCGGCTGACGCTGCGGGACGAGACGGGGATCTCCTTCCGGGACGGGCACTGGTCCGCCGACCTGGCGCGGTGGCTGGCGCTCGGCGCGGACGGCCGGCCGGGTCCGGCGGTGCCGGAGCTGGCGCGGGTGCGGTACTGGTCGGCGGGGGATCTGGCGGCCGGTCCGTCGTCGGGGTCCTATCCGGTGCGCGGGATGGTGATCGTGCCGGCGTCCACGGCCTCGGTGGCCGGGGTGGCGCTCGGCCTGTCGAAGGACCTGTTGCAGCGGGCGGCGTCGGTGACGTTGAAGGAGCGCCGGCCGCTGGTGGTGGTGGTCAGGGAGACCCCGTTGAACGGCGTGACGCTGCGGCAGTTGGTGGCGCTGGACGACGCGGGGGCCGTGGTGCTGCCCGCCTCGCCGGCGTTCTACGCGGGCGCGGTGGTGCTGCAGGACCTGGTGGACTTCGTCGCCGGCCGGGCGCTGGACGCCCTGGGGGTGCCGCACGGGCTCTACCGCCGGTGGAGCGGGGAGCTGGGGGGCGCGGCCCGCGCGGTCGACCACTCGTAGGTGATCGGCTGCCCATGCCTTAGATTCGTCTGTGCAATCGGCCCGGGGATGAGGAAGGCTCTGCGAATGGACGCGGTGGACAGGCAGCTCATTCAGGCGTTGCGGGAGAACGGCCGGGCCTCCTACGCCGAGTTGGGCCGGCTGGTCGGGCTGTCGGGGCCGAGCGTCACCGACCGCATCAACCGCCTGGAGGCGGCCGGCGTGATCACGGGCTACCGGGCCACGGTGGACGCGGCCAAGCTGGGGCTGGGCGTCACGGCGCTGATCGGGGTGCAGCTCTCGGACGCGGTGGACCACGAGGAGGTCGCCGCCCGGCTGCGGGAGCTGGCGGAGATCGAGGACTGCTGGTTCATCGCCGGCGACGACTCGTACATGCTGAAGGTCAGGGCCACGGACGTGGACGGCCTGGAGGGCACCATCCGGCGGCTGTCGCGGACCAAGGGCGTCTCCCGGACGCGATCGACCATCGTGCTCTCCACCAAGTGGGAGAACCGGGTCGGCGGCCTGCCGGAGGACGGGCAGGCGTAGCCTCTTCACCAGGCGTACGACAACCGCACCCGGGAGGCAGGGCATGGACGCGGGACTCAAGCGGGAGCTGGAGGAGAAGGCGCTCGCCGGGGAGCGGCTCTCCCGGGAGGACGGCGTCGCCCTCTACGAGGCGGACGACCTGGCGTGGCTGGGTGGTCTGGCCCACGAGGTGCGGACCCGGAAGAACGGCGACACGGTCTACTTCAACGTGAACCGCCACCTCAACATGACCAACGTGTGCACCGCCTCGTGTGCCTACTGTTCGTTCCAGCGCAAGCCGGGCGAGCAGGACGCCTACACCATGCGGATCGAGGAGGCCGTCCGGCTGGCCCGGGCCATGGAGGGCGACGGTCTGACCGAGCTGCACATCGTCAACGGGCTGCACCCGACGCTGCCGTGGCGCTACTACCCGAGGTCGCTGCGCGCGCTGAAGGAGACGCTGCCGGAGACCGTTTCGCTCAAGGCGTTCACCGCGACCGAGATCCACCACTTCGAAACGATTTCCGGCCTGTCGGCGTCCGAGATTCTCGACGAGTTGATCGACGCGGGTCTGGAATCGCTCACCGGGGGCGGCGCCGAGATCTTCGACTGGGAGGTCAGGCAGCACATCGTCGACCACCGGACGCACTGGGAGGACTGGTCCCGGATTCACCGCCTGGCGCACGCCAAGGGGCTGAAGACGCCGGCCACCATGCTCTACGGGCACATCGAGGAGCGCCGCCACCGGGTGGACCACGTGCTGCGGCTGCGGGAGCTGCAGGACGAGACCGGCGGCTTCCAGGTCTTCATCCCGCTGCGCTACCAGCACGACTTCGTGGACCTGAAGGACGGCAAGGTCCGCAACCGCCTGCAGGCCAGGACGACGATGGCCACCGGCGCCGAGGCGCTGCGCACCTTCGCCGTCTCCCGGCTGCTCTTCGACAACGTCCCGCACGTCAAGGTCTTCTGGGTGATGCACGGCCTGCAGACCGCGCAGCTCGCCCTCCAGCACGGCGCGGACGACATGGACGGCTCGGTCGTCGAGTACAAGATCACCCACGACGCGGACAACTTCGGCACCCCGGACAAGCTCACCAGGGAGGACCTGCTGGAGCTGATCAGGGACGCCGGCTTCCGCCCCGTCGAGCGCAACACCCGCTACGAGGTGGTGCGCGAGTACGAGGGCCCGGACCCGGCCCGCCGCGAGTCCCCCCAGCCGATGCGGGCGTGAGCCGATGAGCGAGATAACGACCGCGACCCCGGTGACCGGCCGGGCCGCGGCCGGCGAGGGGTGGCCGCACTACGTGCTGGACCCGGCGCCGACCGCCGCGCTCTCCGAGGCGATCACCGCGCTCTGGGTGGACGTGACCAACGCCGGTGGCGCGGTCGGCTTCGTGCCCACCGTGACCGCCGAGGACGTGCGGCCCGCGCTCCGACAGCACCTGGTCCGGATGGCCGAGGGCACCACCCGGCTGCTGATCGGCGCGACCGACCGGGGCCAGCCGGTGGCCACCGCCTTCCTCTGCCTCAACACCCACCCGCTGATGCGGCACTGGCTGGGGCTGAGCACCGTGATGGTGCACCCCGACTGGCAGGGCCGGGGCGCCGGCCGGGAGCTGATGGCCGCGGCGGCCTCGGCGGCCAGGGCCGTCGACCCCGAGGTCCGCGGGGTGCGGCTGACCTGCCGGGCGGGCCTGGGCCTGGAACGGTTCTACGCCTCCTGCGGTTACCAGGAGGTGGGCCGGGTGCCCGGCGCGATCCGGGTCGGGGAGCACGACTACCGCGACGACGTCACCATGTGGCTCCCGTTGGCCTGAGGACGAGGATGACGACGAGGACGCCGGATGCCGCACCAGCGCCCGGGGCCGCCCGCCGCGCCCCCGCGCCGAACCGCCAGCACACCCAGAGGAACCTCCAGAAGGACAGGGGACCGACCATGACCGCCGACACCGCCAGCACCGGCTCGACCCGGTCCGCCACGCTGCGGTACACCGCACTCCGCTTCGGCGTCTTCGCCGGCTGCTTCGTGCTGATCGCCGTCCTCGCCTATGTCGGGGTGGTGCCCGAGTCCTTCGGCACCGCCAACCCGCTCTGGCTGGTGATGTTGTCGCTGGTGGTCTCGGCGCCGATCAGCCTGGTGCTGCTGCGCGGCCAGCGGGACCGGATGTCGCAGCAGCTGGCGCCGCGGGTGGAGAAGGCCAAGGCCCGGCTCTCCGCCAACCAGGGCATGGAGGACGACGCCGCCTGACGGCGCGCCGCCTCGATCCGCGCGCCCGCTCCGCCGGCGCGCTCCCCGTCGCTCCACCCGTCGCTCCACTCGTTGCCCCGCGCGGTGACCGCGTGTTGATCCGCGCCGTGATCCCCACTGTGATCCGTGCGACGCCCCGGTCGGGAATGCCCCTCCCGACCGGGGCGTTGTGGCTCTCCGGTGGACCGGCGTGGGCAGTGCCGGGGCCGCCCGTTCCGCGCCTGGCCATGACGCATCCGGGGAGGGGTGTTACCGTGCTCCGCATGAAGACCGCAGCCGCGCCCGCTCCCCTGGTGAGCGTTCCGCTTGTCGCGCGCCTGCACATCGACCTCTGCCGCTGTCTGACCGCGGCCTGTCGCTGAACGCCCGTTTCCGAGCGTTTCCGCACCGAGAGTCCTCCTCCCCGAGAGTTCGGCGCGCCCCGGCACGACCCGAGCCCCGCAGCGTGGCGGCCTTCGCGTCGATCCGGAACCCGGCCAGGTGACCGGCACCCCGGCCCCCCGGCCTCCTCCCCTTCCCTGCACGTCCTTTCATTCCCGACCGGAGTGTTCCTGTGTCCTCCTCGTCCCCCGGCGCCGACTCGTCCGCGCCCGCCTCGTCCCCGGCCGCCGCCGGGTGGCGCCGCATATCCCTCCCCCCGTTCTGGGCCCAGATCCTGGCCGGCCTCGTGCTGGGCGTGGTCCTCGGCTGGGTGGCCCGCACCTGGTCGGTCGACTGGCTGGGCCGCACCCTTGAGGAGATCGGCGGCACCTTCGTCCAGCTGCTGCGGCTGGCCGTCGGCCCGCTGGTGTTCTTCGCCATCGCCATCTCCATCACCAACCTCAGGCAGGTTTCCAACGCGGCCCGGCTGGCCGCCAGGACGCTCCTCTGGTTCCTGATCACCTCGCTGGTCGCGGTGGCCATCGGCCTGACCATCGGGCTGCTGACCAACCCCGGCTCCAGCTCCAACCTCGGCCCGGAGGACGGCGCGCTGCCGCAGAGCGAGGGCTCCTGGCTGGACTTCCTGACCGGGATCATCCCGACCGACGTGATCACGCCGTTCACCGAGCTGAACGTGCTGCAGATCGTCTTCATCGCCGCCGCCGTCGGCATCGCCGCGCTCCAGCTGGGCGAGCGGGCCACCCCGCTGATCACCTTCGGCGAGACCGCGCTGGCGCTGCTCCAGAAGGCGCTGTGGTGGATCATCCGGCTGGCCCCGCTGGGCACCGTCGGCCTGATCGGGCGGGCCATCAACGAGTACGGCTGGGGGCTGCTCAGCGACTACGCGGTCTTCACCGTGGACGTCTACGTCGGCTCGCTGCTGGTGCTCTTCGGCGTCTACCCGCTGGTGCTGTGGTTCGCCGCCGGCGCCAACCCGCTGCGCTTCTTCCGCGGCGCCTGGCCGGCCATCCAGCTGGCCTTCGTCTCCCGCTCCTCGGTCGGCACCCTGCCGGTCACCCAGAAGGTCACCGAGCGGCTCGGCGTGCCGAAGGACTACGCCTCGTTCGCGGTGCCGTTCGGCGCCACCACCAAGATGGACGGCTGCGCCGCGATCTACCCGGCGCTGGCGGCGATCTTCGTGGCCGAGGTCTTCGGCGTCAGCCTGGGCGTCCAGGACTACCTGCTGATCGCCTTCGTCTCGGTGATCGGCTCGGCCGCCACCGCGGGGCTGACCGGCGCGACCGTGATGACCACGCTGACCCTCTCCACGCTGGGTCTGCCGCTGGAGGGCGTGGGCCTGCTGCTGGCCATCGACCCGATCCTGGACATGATCCGCACCGCGACCAACGTCGCCGGCCAGGCCGTCGTGCCGGTGGTGGTGGCGGCCCGGGAGGGCATCCTGGACCGGACGGCCTACGAGTCGGCGACCAGCTTCGAGGTCAACGACGTGGCCGCCGGGAGCGAGCCCCCGGCGCCGCCGGCCGCGCCCCGGCCCAGGGAGGCGACCGCCTGACCGGCGCGCGACCCCCGGGGCGGTAGTCCCCCGGGCCCCTGATGGCACAACGGCCCCGGCCGGCACACCCGTTGCCGGCCGGGGCCGTGCGTCGTCGGGGCGCGGGGCACCGGGCGTGCGACCCCGGGGGAGCACGGTTCCCCATCCCATGCATCACGTGAACCCCCCCGGTGTGTGTGTGAACCCCCTTGTGCACGTTCCTAAAAGGGGTGTGTTCCCTCTTGACTGGTTGATAGCCGATTCCAACTGGTTCCCATGGACCGAAGTCGTGCATGACGTCAGCGATCCGGCCGATGGAGGGGGAGACAATGACGTCGCCGGAGATGAGTGGAACGCCCCACCTGGTGGCGCTCTCCGTGCCGCGTGAGCCACCACCGTCCAGCACCTACCGCTTCCGTTCGATCACCCTGGTCGCCGACTACCCCGACACCCCGGCGGCGGCCCGGCACACCGCGCGTCACGTGCTGGGCGAGTGGGGGCTCGGCGGGCTCACCGACGACGTCGAGCTGTGCGT
Source organism: Streptomyces chisholmiae (assembly GCF_031845445.1). Taxonomy (NCBI): domain Bacteria; kingdom Bacillati; phylum Actinomycetota; class Actinomycetes; order Kitasatosporales; family Streptomycetaceae; genus Streptomyces; species Streptomyces chisholmiae. The sequence goes on from NZ_JAVREO010000010.1 coordinate 20,153, forward strand.
CTCCGAGCTGGTGGGGAACGCGATCCACCACGCCACCCCGGACGGCCGGCGGGTGCAGCTCGCCGGCGAGCGCCGGGTGGTGGTCGCGTTCCGGTACTGGCCGCGGTCGCTCTTCGTCGAGGTCTCGGACGAGGACTCCACGCCGCCCACCCTGCCGGCCGGCGATCTGCTCGACCCCTCGGCCGGCTCCGACGACCCGTTGCTCGCCGAGGGCGGTCGGGGACTGTTCATCGTGCAGAGCCTGGCCGACGCCACCTGGTGGGCGCCGGCCGACCAGGGCGGCAAGAGCGTCTTCTGCCGCTTCGACCTGGGCCCCGGCCGGGGCACCCTGGCCGAGGCGCCCGAGCTCGGCCTGCTGACCGAGACCGACTGAGACCGCCCGCTCCCATCGGCCGGGAACCCGGCCGGGGGCGGGCGGTGGCGCGGCCGACCCGCCGTCGGTTTCGCGCCGGGGCCGACCTCCCGGGGCTGACGTGAAGCAGCCCGTGCCTGAGACGGCACACCCGCCGGAGCGGCTCGACGGCGGGAGTGCCGTTGCTCAGAACTCTGACGTGAGCACGCCCGGTACACAAGAGCGGGGGCGCCGATCCGGATGTGACGCCCGTCGCACCCGCCGGTCCGGGTGGCCGGCGGCCGCCAACCGCGGGTGATCCCTGGCCGTGCCGTGTCGGATCGGTGAAGGCGCCGGTCAGGGCCCGTCAGGGCGGCCTTCCGCGGGGCAGAATGCCAGGCACTCCGCCCTGCCCAGGGCGGTGACGGGAGGACCGCGATGACGCATGCCTCGCTGGAGACCACAGCGACCCCGAGCCCGACGCCGGAGCTGTACCGGGAGCAGGGGAAGGTGGTCGCCGTGGCCGCCCCGCCCCTCCACCCACCGCCCACGCACGGCAGCCTGGCCGACATCCCCTACGTCAACGCGCTCGCCGAGCCGACCCGGGCCCTTCTCAGCCGCCGCACGCCGGACGGCGGCTGGCGGGATGTCACCTGTCGCGAGTTCGCCGAACAGGTCACCGCGCTCGCCAAGGGGCTGGTCGCCCACGGGCTGCGCCCCGGGGACCGGCTGGCCGTGGTCTCCCGCACCCGCTACGAGTGGACGCTGCTGGAGTTCGCCGCCTGGGCCGCCGGGCTGGTCACCGTCCCGATCTACCCCGAGTCCTCGCCGCGCGAGCTGAGTTGGATGCTGCGCGACTCGGGCGCCCGGGCCTGCGTGGTGGAGGGGGCCGAGGAGACCCGCCGGCTGAGCGCGGTCCGCCGGGAGCTGCCGGGCGTCGAGCACGTCTGGCAGCTCACCGCGCTGGGCGCCGGCCAGGGCGGGGTGCTGAGTCAGATAGCCGCCGCCGGGCGGCAGTTGTCCGACCGGGTCATCGTCGAGAACCGGGAGCGCCTCACCCCGGCCCACGCCGCCACCCTCGCCTACACCTCGGGCACCACCGGCATGGTCCGCGGCTGCCTGCTGACCCACGGCAACCTCCAGGCCGAACTGGACGGCGCGCTGGCCAGGTTGGCGCCGGTCTTCACGGCCGAGCCCGAGGGGCCCGAGCCCAGCACCCTGCTGTTCCTGCCGATGGCCCACGTGCTGGGCCGGGTCGCCGCGCTTTCGTGCGTCGTCTCCCGGGTGCGCCTCGGCCACGCCTCCGACCTCACCCCGGCCGAGCTGACCGCCGCGCTGGCCACCTTCCGGCCCACCTTTCTGTTCGCCGTGCCGCACCTGCTGGACCGGGTCTACAACACGGCCCGGACCACCGCGGAGACGGCCGGTCGTGGCTTCGCCTTCGAACGGGCGGCCCGGGTGGCCCGCCGGCTGGGCGCCTCGGGCGAGGCGGTCGGCGAGGCCGAGGCGCGGCCGGGGATGGGGCTGCGCGTCGCCCGTTCGCTCTACGAGCCGCTGGTCTACCGGCGGATCAGGGAGCGGCTCGGCGGCCAACTGCGCTACGTGGTCTGCGGTGGGGCGCCGCTCAGCGCCCGGATCGGCGCCTTCTTCGAGGGCATCGGGGTCTGTGTCTACGAGGGCTACGGCCTCACCGAGACCTCGGCCGCCGCGACCGTCAACGCGCCCGGCGCCCAGCGGCTCGGCACCGTAGGCCAGCCGCTGCCCGGCATGGCGGTGCGGATCGCCCGGGACGGGCGGGTGCTGGTGCGCGGCCCGCAGGTCTGCGCCGGCTACTGGGACGGCGCGACGGGCCGGGTGGTGGCCGGCACCGACGCGGAGGGCTGGTTCGCCACCGGGGACCTCGGCACGCTGGACGACGACGGCTACCTGACGGTGGTCGGCCGGCAGAAGGAGCTGATCGTCACCGCCGGGGGGCGGACCGTGGTGCCCACCCCCGTCGAGGAGGCGCTCCGCGCCCACCCGCTGGTCAGCAACTGCCTGCTGGTCGGCCACCAGCTGCCGCACCTGACCGCCCTGATCACCCTCGACGAGGACGGGCTGGCGCACTGGCGGACCGTCCACGACCGGGTCAGGACGCCGCTCTCCCGGCTGGTCACCGATCCGGAGCTGCTGGCCGATCTGGGCCGGGCGGTGAAGGAGGCCGGCCGGCAGGCACCCGAGGGGCTGACCATCCGCGGCTTCCGGGTGCTGCCCCGGGACTTCACGGTGGAGGCGGGCCAGCTGACCCCGTCCCTCAAGGTGCGCCGCGCGGCCGTGCTGCGCGACTACGCGGACGTGCTCGACGAGCTGTACCGGGAGACCGGCGACACGCCCTGACCGGCGCCGCCCGCGGCACCGTCCCGGCCCGCCGCCCGCTGGGCGACGGGCCGGGGAACGCCCGGCGGACGTCCGGCGAATCCGGCCCGGCACCGGAGTGCGGCGGAAAGAGAGAAGCCCCCGCCGGTCGGACAGGGGCTTCTCGGGTTACGCCGAAGATCTGGCGTCAGACCACGCTGACATTCTCAGCCTGCGGACCCTTCGGGCCCTGGGTGACGTCGAAAGTCACGGTCTGGCTCTCCTCAAGAGAACGGAAACCCGTGGCGTTGATAGCGGAGTAGTGAACGAAGACATCAGGGCCGCCGCCATCCTGGGCGATGAAACCAAAGCCCTTCTCGGCGTTGAACCACTTGACGGTTCCGGTAGCCATAAGCCCTCCCTGGGCCTAAAAGGGTCGCCCTGCTCCAGAACCTGCATTGAAGCCTGAAAATGACGAAAGCCCGCGGTCACATGCTCCGCAGGCTCGTACTGCAAGGGAAACCAAACTGCAACTCTCGGCGAGCCTAGCACGGTGTGTGCACGCTCGGAAGAGCAGAGATCACCCGTCGGGTGGACCTGTCCCTGAACGTTGGCTCGCACGACTTCAGGCGTACCCTCCCTCACGTGACTACACACCACCCAAGTCGCCCCCGTGTCGGACACATCCAGTTCCTCAACTGCCTCCCCCTCTACTGGGGGCTCGCCAGAACCGGCACCCTGCTGGATCTGGACCTGGTCAAGGACACCCCGGAGCGGCTGGGCGAGCGGCTGGTGGCCGGCGAGCTGGACATGGGGCCCGTCTCGCTCATGGACTTCTTCGCCCACTCCGACGAGCTGGTCGCCTTCCCCGACATCGCGGTGGGCTGCGACGGGCCCGTGATGTCCTGCGTGATCGTCTCGCAGAGCCCGCTGGAGCGGCTGGACGGCGCGCGGGTGGCGCTCGGCTCCACCTCCCGCACCTCGGTGCGGCTGGCCCGGCTGCTGCTGGCCGAGCGGTACGGCGTCACCCCCGACTACTACACCTGCCCGCCCGACCTGGGGCTGATGATGCAGGAGGCGGAGGCGGCCGTGCTGATCGGCGACGCCGCGCTGCGCGCCTCGCTGCACGACGCGCCCCGGCTCGGTCTGGCTGTCCACGACCTGGGCGCGATGTGGCACGAGTGGACCGGGCTGCCGTTCGTCTTCGCCGTCTGGTGTGTGCGGCGCGACTACCTGGCCCGTCACCCGGAGGTGGTGCGCGAGGTGCACCGCGCCTTCCTCGCCTCCCGCGACCTGTCGCTGACCGAGGTCGGCAAGGTGGCCGAGCAGGCCGCCCGCTGGGAGGACTTCGACGCCTCGGTGCTGGAGCGGTACTTCACCACCCTGGACTTCCGGCTCGGCGAGCGGCAGCTGGCCGGCGCCGCCGAGTTCGCCCGCCGGATCGGTCGGGCGGACGGCGCCGGGGTGGAGCTGCTGGACGCCTCCGGGCCGGGCTGATGCGGCCGCTGACGCCCGACGACCCGCCCGCGGTCGGCGCGTACCGGCTGCTGGGGCGGCTGGGCCAGGGCGGTATGGGCCGGGTCTACCTGGGCCGCAGCGCCGGCGGGCGGACCGTCGCCGTCAAGCTGGTGCATCCGCACATCGCGGCGGAGGAACGGTTCCGCGCCCGGTTCGCCCGGGAGGTGGCCGCCGCGCGGGCGGTGGGTGACGCCTGGACGGCGCCGGTGCTGGACGCCGACCCGGAGGCCGAGGTGCCCTGGGTGGCCACCGGCTACGTGGCCGGGCCCGACCTGGCGGCGGCGGTCGCCGGTCACGGCCCGCTCCCCGAGGGCTCGGTGCGGGCGCTCGGCCTCGGCCTGGCCGAGGGGCTGGCCGCGGTCCACCGCGGCGGGCTGGTGCACCGGGACGTCAAGCCGTCCAACGTGCTGCTGGGGCTTGACGGTCCGCGGCTGATCGACTTCGGCATAGCCCGGGCCGTCGAAGGCGGCGCCCAGCTGACCACCACCGGGGTGGCCGTCGGCTCGCCGGGCTACATGTCGCCCGAGCAGGCGCTCGGCGCGGAGCTCGGGCCGGCCACCGACATCTTCTCCTGTGGCGCCGTGCTGGCCTTCGCCGCCGCCGGCCAGCCGCCGTTCCCCGGTACCGGGGTGGCGCAGCTGCTCTACCGGGTGGTGCACGAGCCGCCCGAACTGGCCGCGGTGCCGGCGGCGGTGCGGCCGTTGGTCGCCGCCTGCCTGGAGAAGCGGCCGGCGGACCGGCCGACGCCGGCCGAGCTCTCGGCGGCCTGCGCCGCGGGCGCGGAGCCGGCCGCGCTGCTGGCCGCCGGCTGGCTGCCCCAGCCGCTGGTCGAGGAGGTCAGCCGGCGGGCGGTGCGGCTGCTGGACCTGGAGGGCGCGCCGCCGGCCAGCGCCCCGCCGGCCACCCCGCCGCCGGACCCCCGACCCGAAGCAACGCCGCCCGGAACGCCGCCGCCGACGCCGTTCGGGCTCGCCGGCCACCCGACCGCGCCGGACCTCCCGCCGCCGCCGAACCAGCCCCGGCCCACCGTCCCGGCTCCGCCGGCCGCCGCGCGCCCGGCGCGCCGCCGCCGGCGGGCGCTGCTCGGCGCGGCCCTCGCGCTGCTGCTGGCCGCCGGCGCGGGCGGCGCGGTGTGGCTGCTGCGCGACTCCGACGCCCCGCCGGCCGCCGACGCCGTCCCCGAGCGGTACCTCGGCCGGTGGTCGGGCGGCCTCACCATGCGCGGGCTGCCGATGGGCACCATGGTCGTCGAGCTCGGTGAGGGCCGGGTGGGCGAGGAGGTGGGGACCACGGCGCACACCGACTCCATCGGCCTGGCCACCTGCGTGGACCGGCTCACCCTCACCGAGGTCGCCGAGGACCAGCTGACGTTCGAGGCCCAACTGGACCGGGAACGCTCCACGTTGTCCGCCACCTGCGTCCCCGGGCCGGCCGAGTTCGTGCTCCGCCCGACGGCGGACGGCGGGCTGGCCTTCAACGGCAACGCCGAGGGCAACGAGAACGAGGGCACTCTCAGCCCGGAGGGCTGACCTGCCGGTTCGGGGCCCTGGCGTACGCTGGGAGCGCCGTTGTCACCGCAACCTCCGGAGGGAACGCGATGGGCGCCGAGTTCGCCAGCGTGCTGGATCGGGCCGCCGAGGGTGGGCGGATCACCCCGCAGGAGGCTTTGGACCTCTACCGTTCCGCGCCGTTGCACGCGCTGGGGCGGGCGGCGGACGCGGTGCGCCGCCGCCGTTACGCGGGCATCGAGCACATCGCCACGTACATCATCGAACGCAACATCAACTACACCAACGCCTGCGTCACGGCCTGCAAGTTCTGCGCCTTCTACGCCGCGCCCAAGAGTGACGAGGTGTGGACCAGGGACCTGGACGACATCCTGCGGCGCTGCGCCGAGACGGTGGAGCTGGGCGGCACCCAGATCATGTTCCAGGGCGGCCACCACCCGGACTACGGCGTGGAGTACTACGAGCGGCACTTCGCGGCGATCAAGGAGGCCTTCCCGCAGCTGGTGATCCACTCGCTGGGCGCCTCCGAGGTGGCGCACATGGCGCGGATCTCGAAAGTCAGCAACGAGGAGGCGATCCGCCGGATCCACGCCGCTGGCCTGGACTCGTTCGCCGGTGCCGGCGCCGAGTTGCTGCCGGCCCGGCCGCGCACCGCCATCGCGCCGCTCAAGGAGTCGGGCGAGGAGTGGCTCTCCATCATGGAGACGGCGCACAACCTCGGCGTCGAGTCCACCTGCACCATGCTGATGGGCACCGGGGAGACCAACGCGGAGCGGATCGAGCACCTGCGGATGGTCCGGGACGTGCAGGACCGCACCGGTGGCTTCCGGGCGTTCATCCCCTACACCTACCAGCCGGAGAACAACCGGCTGCGCGGCCAGACCCAGGCGACGCTCTTCGAGTACCTGCGGCTGATCGCGGTGGCCCGGCTCTTCCTGGACAACGTGGCGCACATCCAGGGCTCCTGGCTGACCACCGGCAAGGAGGTCGGCCAACTCTCCCTGCACTACGGGGCGGACGACCTCGGCTCGGTGATGCTGGAGGAGAACGTGGTCTCCTCGGCCGGGGCCAGGCACCGGTCGAACCGGCTGGAGCTGATCGGGCTGATCCGGGACGCGGGCCGGGTGCCGGCGCAGCGGGCGACGACGTACGAGCACCTGGTGGTGCACGAGGACCCGGCCCAGGACCCGGTCGACGACCGGGTGGTCTCGCACCTCTCCTCGACCGCCATCGAGGGCGGCACGGCCCACCCCGAGCTGCGGCTGGTCGAGGCCAACTGACGGGCCGCCGGCTCAGTTTCAGGCTGGCGTCTCGGTCCGCTCGCGGGCCGCGGCCAGCGCCTGGTGGAACGCCCGGGCGCTGGCCGCGTCCGCCGGGTTGTCGAACTCGAGCAGCGGCAGGTTCACTTCGGCGGCCGAGATGGTGTCGTCCTGGCTGGCGTTCCAGCGGACGATCTCGGCCAGGGCGCGGGAGGCCGCGTAGCCGGCCGGGCTGATCCGGCGGTAGTCGGGGTGGATGCGGGCGACCCGGTCCTCGCCCAGCACCATCGGCCGAGTGGGCGGCACCACGAGGTACTTGGGCCAGTCGTCCTCGTGGGTGTTCTCGATCAGCTGCGCCCGGTCCCAGCGGGGGCGGCCGCCGAGCCGGGGGAAGGCGTGCACCCCGGCCACCACCATCGCGTCCACCGGCAGCGGCGAGCGCGGCCCCAGGTGGAAGCTCACCTCGGGGCCGTACGCGCCGGCCCGCCGCCAGGTGTCCAGCGTCGCCGCCCTTCGCGAGGTGATGACGATCTGCATGGGCCCATACCCTTCAGTACGGCGTTGGCGAAGGCAAGTCCCCATGCCGTACGGGCCGCGTGCCGTGGCGGCCCGCGCCGGGTGGCGGGGCGGGCGACCGGGGTGGCGGGGGCCGGGACGCGAGAACGGCCCGCCGACCGCTGGGCGCGGGTCGGCGGGCCGGTCCGGACGTCAGATGTTGACGCCGAAGTCCTGGGCGATGCCGGCCAGGCCGGAGGCGTAGCCCTGGCCCACCGCGCGGAACTTCCAGTCGGCGCCGTTCCGGTACAGCTCGCCGAAGACCATGGCGGTCTCGGTGGAGGCGTCCTCGGTCAGGTCGTAGCGGGCCAGCTCGACGCCGTCGGCCTGGTTGAGCACGCGGATGAACGCGTTGCGGACCTGGCCGAAGTTCTGACCGCGGTTGTCGGCGTCGTGGATCGAGACCGGGAAGACGATCTTGTCCACCTCGGCCGGCAGACCGGCCAGGCCGACCTTGATCTGCTCGTCGTCGCCCTCGCCCTCACCGGTGAGGTTGTCACCGGTGTGCTGGATGGTGCCGTCGGGCGTGGCGAGGTTGTTGTAGAAGATGAAGTGCTGGTCCGAGACGATCTTGCCGGAGCTGTCCACCGCGAGGGCGCTGGCGTCCAGGTCGAAGTCGGTACCGGTGGTGGTGCGGACGTCCCAGCCCAGGCCGACGGTGACCGCGGTCAGGCCTGGAGCCTCCTTGCTCAGCGAGACGTTGCCGCCCTTGGACAGGCTCACACCCATGGAGAAGTCCCCTTAGTCACGATGATGGTTCTGATCTTCTTTGCGAAGACGTTACTCTCACTGACCCCAACGATGTCAGTCGAGGGCGGGTTCCAGGGGACGGATGGGGAAACCGGGGAAAACCGAAGTGCGGCCGGCTGCCGGAGGCGGGACCATGGCACGCATGTCCGGTTCCTATCGCGTCCGCGGTGCCGTCAGCCTGCCCGAGTCCGAGCTGCGCTGGCGCTTCTCGCGTTCCTCGGGGCCCGGCGGCCAGCATGTCAACACCTCGGACACCCAGGCCGAGTTGCGGTTCGACGTGGCCGCCAGCACGGTGCTGCCCGAGGTCTGGAAGGAACGCGCGCTGGCCCGGCTGGCCGGCCGGCTGACGGAGGGCGGGGAGCTGGTGGTCCGGGCCAGCGAGCACCGCTCGCAGCTGCGGAACCGGGAGGCGGCGCTCCGGCGGCTGACCGAGCTGCTGACCGAGGCCACCGCCCCGCCGCCCCGGGCGCGGCGGGCGAAGAAGCCGCCGCGGTCGCTGGTGGAGCGGCGGCTGCGGGAGAAGCGGCGGCGCTCCGAGCTGAAGAAGGGGCGCGGCGGGCGCGCCGGCTGGGACTGAGCCCGCCTCACGCCAGGTGCCGGTAGGCGCCCTGGTAGTAGAGCAGCGGGGCGCCGGCCATCCCACCGAGGTGGGTGCCGAGCACCCGCCCGACCACCAGCGTGTGGTCGCCGGCCGGCACCCGGCTCTCGGTGCGGCACTCCAGGCCGGCCAGCGCGTCCTTGAGCAGCGGCGCCCCGGTGTGTTCGCCGAGCACGTGGGGCACCTCGCGGAAGAGCAGCCGGTCGCTCAGCCGGCCGCGCATCGCGAACCGGCCGGCGGTGACCCGCTGCTCCTGGCTCAGCAGGGAGACCGCCCACAGCGGCTGCTCGGTGAGCACCTCGTCCATCCGGGACCCGGTGCGGACGCTGACCAGCACCAGCGGTGGGTCGAGCGAGACGGAGAGGAACGCGGTCGCCGTCATCCCGGCGGGCGCGCCGGCCGGCCCGTCGTCCGGGTCGTGCGCGCTGACCAGCACCACCCCGCCGGCCAGCCGGGCCAGCACGCCGCGGAACTCCTCCTCGCTCACCCCCTCAGCATGCGGGAGGACGGCGGCGGGGGCCTCGGCGGGGGCGGCCCGGATGGGCCGTGGAGCGGGAACGGACACCCCGGCACGCTAACGCCCCGGCCGGGGAACGCGCATCCGACGGAGGAACCAGGGCTTTGTCCCGAACCGTCCTACATCCCGCGACCGAGCCTGTCCGCAGTGTGACATGAGTCACAGTAGGCTACTAATCGCTGACCCTGTGTACCTAGTGGGCAGCTCCCTGTGATTCAGTGGCCTGTATATCTGCACGTGCATTTTGCGCGCACCGGGGGAGTGATGGAAACGGAGACGGAGCCCTATGTACGCCTCGCTTCGTTGCGGGAGTTGCACCAGGTCGTCGCCCAGCTGAACACCGCCCGCAGCATGGCGGACACCCTCCAGACCATCGCCGACGGCACCGTGACCGCGCTCGGCTTCGAGCTGGCCTCGGTCAACGTGGTCCGGCCCGACGGCGACCTGCTGGTCGCCGCCGTCGCCGGCGCCGACCGGGGCGAGGTGGACAAGGCGGAGGCCGCCATCGCCGGCCGCACCGGCTCGCGCGCCTCCTGGGAGCGCCGGCTGAGCATGGGGGAGCGCTGGGGCGAGCTGCGCTTCATCCCCTACACCGAGGGCTGGGTGCTGGACCACGACGGGGTGCCGCAGTGGCACACCACGGGTCCCGCGCCCCGCTACCCCGACGAGTGGCACCCGATGGACCGGCTGTTCGCCCCGATGTACGCGTCCGACGGCGAGCTGCTCGCCGTGCTGGAGGTCGACAAGCCGCGCAACGGCCGCCGGCCGGGGCCCTGGGGCTGCGAGGCCCTCCAGCTCTACGCCTCCCAGGCCGCCATCGCCATCAGCAACGCCCGGCTGCGCGGCAACATGCAGCGCGCCCTGGTCCGCCTCGAACGCGAGCAGGAGGCGCTGCGGGCCAGCGAGGAGAGCTTCCGGCAGGCCTTCGAGTACGCCCCCAGCGGGATGGCCATCGCGGAGGTCGGCGGCGACGGCGACGGCCGGCTGCTGCGGGTCAACGACGCGCTCTGCCGGCTGCTGGACCGCACCGTGGCGGTGCTCCGCCGCTACAGCTTCGCCGACCTGGTGCACCCGGAGGACATGGGCACGCTGCTGCGCACCGCCAACGACGGCGGCCGGGCCGAGCTGCGGCTGGCCCGCAAGGACGGCTCCTACATCTGGGTCAACCTGCGCAACTCGGTGGTCGCCGACCCGGCCGCCGGGCCGCAGGTGCAGCTGACCCACGTCGAGGACATCGAGGAGCGCAAGCGGCACGAGCTGGCCCTGGCGCACCGCGCCAGCCACGACTCGCTGACCGGCCTGCCCAACAGCGCCGAGCTGCGGGCCCGGCTCGGCGGCCGGATCTGCGCCCACCCGCCGGAGGGCCGCCCGCACCCGGCGCCCAGCCCGGAGGCGCTGAGCGTCGCCCTCTTCGACGGCCCCGGCGGGGCCCGCCCGCACCACGGCTTCGACCACCACCACGAACACGTGTGGCAGCCGGACGCCCCGGGTGGCGACGGCAAGGGGCTGGCCGTCCTCTTCTGCGACCTGGACGGCTTCAAGTCGATCAACGACCGCTTCGGGCACGTCTGCGGCGACGCGGTGCTGGTCGAGGTGGCCCGCCGGCTGGAGCAGGGGGTCCGGGACAACGACACGGTGGCCAGGCTGGGCGGCGACGAGTTCGTGGTGCTGGCCGAGGGGCTCGGCCCGCGGGACGCCGCCGACCTGGCGGTCCGGCTGCGCAACGGGATCGTTCCGGCCATCCGGGTGGAGGGGCGTTCGGTCCGGGTGGGCGCGAGCTTCGGCATCGGCTGGGCCGCCTGCGGGATGACGACCGAGGAGATCCTCCAGTCCGCCGACCAGCGGATGTACATGGAGAAGCGGTCCCGCGCCCAGGGCCGCCGGCGGGCCGGCTAGCCGGGCCCCTGGCGGCCGCGCCGCCGTGCGCCGTCGGCTTCGGGACAGCCGTCCGCCGGCTGGCTCGGGCGTTCCCTCGAACGGGGTAGGCTCGCGCCCAGACACCTGGGGTGGGACATGTGGTACCGCAGCGACGAAGGAGCGGCAGTCGATGAGCGCGGGGAACACCGGGCAGGGCACGCCTGACGACGGCGACGACCCGTTCGCCTACCTCTATCGACCCGAGGCCGGCCAGGCCCAGCCGCCGGCCGGCCCGCGGCAGCCCTCGTACAACCAGGTGCGCCCGGTGGGGGAGCGCACCTTCGGTGGCCAGCAGGGGTACCGGCAGCAACAGCAGCAGCCGTCGCCGGACGCCCGCTACGCCGCCCCCGAGACCCAGCCGGGCGGCTACGGCGGGGGTCCGCCGCACGACCGGCGCCGGGCCGACCAGGACAACCGGCGCAACGGGCTGCTGATCGGCGCCATCGCGGTGGTGCTGGCCGTGGTGCTCGGGGTGGGCGCGGCGATCTTCTTCAGCAGCGGTGACGGGGACGACACCGCCGGCGGCGACCAGCCGACCTCGGAGCCCACCGACGACGGTGCGGGCGAGGACGAGGGCGGCACCGGGGGCGAGGAGGAGCCCGAGCCGGAGCCGGAGCCCGACGGGCTGCCGACCGCCGACGTCAGCCGGCTGCCGCTGGCCGGCGACGCCGCCGTGGAGGCGACCATCCCCGGCTCCCGCGCCGAGTCCGGCTCCTACATCGCGCTCCAGAACCAGCAGGGCTCCGGGATCACCTGGACCTTCGAGCTGACCGGCGACCCGGGCCGGTACCGCCTCTACACCGGCTACTCGGTGATCAGCGACGACCAGACGCTGTCCTTCTCGATCAACGGAATGCCCCGCCCGGACCCGGTCAACCTCCGGGACTACAACGAGAACAGCGACGCCTGGGAAGAGAGCTGGCAGAGCACCTACAACCTGGTCGACCTGGTCGAGGGCGAGAACACCATCGAGTTCACCTGCGCCGACTCCTGCGACGTGGTGATCGACCAGATCTACCTCAGCGAGCCCGAGCCGGGGGACTGACCTCCGCCGCCCCGTCGTCCGGCCGGGCCAGCACGCCGAGCAGCCGCACCACCTCCTCGGTCATCGCCGCCCGGCCGGCGGCCAGGTAGCCGCGCGGGTCCACCAGCGCCGGCTCGGCGGCCAGCCGCTCCCGGACGGCGCCGGTCAGCGCCACGTTGAGCGCGGTGCCTATGTTGATCTTGGTCATCCCGGCCCGCACCGCGCCGCGTAACTCGGCGTCCGGCACCCCGGACGAGCCGTGCAGCACCAGCGGCACCGGTACCGCCGCCCGCAGCCGGGCGATCAGCGGCCGGTCCAGCCGGGCCGTCCTGCTGGTCATCGCGTGCCCGCTGCCCACCGCCACCGCCAGCGCGTCCACGCCCGTCGCCCGGACGAACTCCGCCGCCTCCGCCGGATCGGTGCGCACCCCGGGGGTGTGCGCGTCCCCCGGCTTGCCGCCGATCCGGCCCAGCTCGGCCTCCACCAGCAGCCCGTTGCGGTGCCCGAACGCCACCGCCGCCGCGGTGGCCGCCAGGTTCTCCGCCAGCGGCAGCGCCGAGCCGTCGAACATCACCGAGCCGAAGCCGGCCGCCGGCGCCGCCCGCAGCAGCCGGCGGCCCAGCGGCCCCTCGTCCAGGTGGTCCAGGTGCAGCGCCAGCGGCACCGGGGCCGCCGCCGCCAGCGCGGCCAGCGCGGCGGCCAGCGGCGCCAGCCGGCCGCCGTGGTGGGCCACCGCGCGCTGCGAGAGCTGTAACACCACCGGTACCCCGAGCCGGGTCGCGGCGGCGACCACCGCCTCGGCGTGCTCCAGCGTGATCACGTTGAACGCGGGCAGCGCGCGCCCCGCCGCGCGCGCCTCGGTCAGCAGCCGCCGACAGTCGGACAGGGTCACGGGGCGGCCAGCCACTCGCCCTTGCGCACCACGCCGACCACCGTGAACCCGGCGTCCAGCACCACCAGGTCGGCGTCCTTGCCCGGCTCGATCGAGCCCACCCGGTCGGCCAGGCCGAGCAGCCGGGCCGGCGTGCCGGACAGCGCCCGCACCGCGTCCTCGACGGGCAGTCCGTCCACCGTCACCGAGCGGCGCAGCGCGCGGTCCAGGGTCAGCGTCGAGCCGGCGATGGCGCCGGTGCCCGGCGGCGTCCGCTCGTCCACGATCCGGGCCACCCCGTCGACCACCGCCACCCGCAGCGGGCCCAGCGGGTACGCGCCGTCGCCCATCCCGGCCGCGCCCATCGCGTCGGTGATCAGCGCCACCCGGCCGGCGCCGGCCGAGCGGAAGGCCAGGCCGAGCACCGAGGGGTGCAGATGGGTCCCGTCGTTGATCAGCTCGACGGTGACCCGCTCGTCCTCCAGCAGCGCGGCGATCGGCCCTGGTGCCCGGTGCGCCAGCGGCGGCATCGCGTTGAACAGGTGGGTGGCCACGCTCGCCCCGGCGTCGATCGCCCGCCGGGTCACCTCGTAGCTGGCGTCCGTGTGGCCCACCGCGGCCAGCACCCCCAGCTCGCGCAGCAGCCGCACCGAGTCGAGGCCGCCGGACCGCTCCGGCGCCAGGGTGAGCATCCGGGCGGTGCCCCGGGCCGCGTCCACCAGCTTGCGGACGTCCGCCGGGTCCGGGTCGCGCAGCAGCGCCGGATCGTGCGCGCCACAGCGGTTCTCCGCGATGAACGGGCCCTCGAAGTGCACTCCGGCCAGGTCGCCCTGCTCCACCAGCTCGCTGAGCACCCCCGCCTGGGCCGCCAGCTCGTCCAGCGCCCCGGTCACCATCGAGGCCACCAGCGTGGTGGTGCCGTGCGCCCGGTGGGTGGCCACCACCCGCAGCGCCTCGGCGGCGTCGCCGGCGGAGAACGAGGCCCCGCCGCCGCCGTGCACATGGAGGTCCACGAAGCCCGGCACCAGCCAGTGCCCGGCCAGGTCCAGCACCGCGGTGTCGGCGGGCTCGGCCGCCCCCGGCGGCCGGTCCGGCAGGATCACCCCGCCCTCGAAGGCGACCTCGCCGCCCTCCACCACCCCGCCAGGCGTCACCACCCGGGCGCCGGTGAGCCGGGTGCGGGTGGACCGGCCGGACGGCACGGCGAAGGCGGGCGGGGCTGTGGTCGGACGGGCGGCGTCACGCGGCGGGGTCACGGGGAAACCTCCTGGGTGTGGGGGAGTGCGACGTGGTCCCAGGCGAGCAGGCCGGCGCCGAGGCAGCCGGCCGCCTCGCCCAGCGCGGCGGGGACCACGGTGGGCAGACGTTGGAAGGTGGCCTTGGCGGCCAGCGCGGAACGCAGCGGGCCGAGCAGCGTCTCGCCGGCCTCGGCGAGCCCACCGCCGACGATCACCACCTCGGGGTCGAGCAGGTTGACCACCACCAGCAGGCCGTCGGCCAGCGCGTCCACGGCCGCCCGCCAGACCGCGGCGGCCCGGGCGTCACCGGCCACCACGGCGCGGGCCGCGTCGGCGGCGCTGGCGCCGGCCGCGCCGGACGCCTCGGCCCAGGCCCGGCCGACGGCGGCGGCCGAGGCCAGGGTCTCCAGACAGCCGTACTGGCCGCAGCCGCAGCGCGGGCCACCGGGGCGCACCACGACGTGCCCGATCTCCCCCGCGCCCCCGTGCGCCCCCGGCTCCATCCGGTCGCCCACCCCGATGGCGCCGGCGATCCCGGTGCCCAGGGCCACGAAGAAGAACCGGCCGACGCCGGCCCCGGCGCCCAGCCGGCCCTCGGCCAGCCCGCCGACCCGCACGTCGTGGCTCAGCGCCACCGGCACCCCGGCCAGCCGTTCCGACAGCAGCCCGGCCAACGGCAGGTCCCGCCAGCCGAGGTTGGCGCTGTACCGGGCCACGCCGGCGGCCTCGTCCACCACCCCGGGCACCGCCAGGCCGGCCGCGGCCGGCGGCCCGCCGCACCTGGCCCGCCCCTCGGCGGCCAACTCCGTGGCGAAGTCCAGAATTCCGTCGACCACGGCCGCCGGCCCGCCGGTCGCGGTGTCCCGTCGGGCACGGAACAGCGGCACGTTGTCCGGGCCGGTCAGCGCGGCCTTGAGCGTGGTGCCGCCGACATCGAGGGCGATCACGTACTTCGCTTGCTGGTCCTGGAGACTCACACGCGCCAGTCTCGCCCCGAACAGGCGAAGAGGTCTAGTCCACTACGGCAAGATCACCGAACGAGTGAGCCCGCGCGGCCGGTCCGGATCGAGCCCCCTGGCCCCCGCGACCGCCACCGCGAGCCGCTGCGCCAGCACCAGCGAGGCCAGCGGATCGCCCGCCGCCGGACCCCACAGGGCGGCGCCCGCGGCCCGTACGCTCCCCTCCAGTCCCTCGGGCGCCGGCTCGAAGAGCCAGACCACGCGCCCCGGCGCCGCGATGGCCAACGGGCCGTGCCGGTACTCCATCGCCGGATACGCCTCCGTCCAGGCCCCGGCCGCCTCCCGCAGCTTGAGCGCCGCCTCCAACGCCAGCCCGTGGCGCCACCCGCTGCCCAGGAACGTCCACTGGCCGGCCGCCAGCGCCGCGTCCGGCAGCGGCGTGGCCAACGCCGCCTCGGCGTCCACCACGGAGCCGGCCACCGCGGCCGCGCCACCCACCGGAGCCGCCAGCGCGGCCCGCAGGAAGCTGAACGCTGTGGTGGCGAACACCGTCTGCACCACGGACCGTTCGTCCGCCCAGTCCAGCACGGCGACCTGGTCAGCGGCCCGGCCGACCGGCGTGTCCCGGTCCGTGGTCAACGCCAGCACCGGCAGCCGTGGCCACCGGCCGCGCAACGCGACCAGCAGCCGCGCCACCTCGGTCGTGGTGCCCGACCTGGAGATGGCCACCACCCGCTGGTAGGCCCGGTCCAGCGGGAACTGGGAGGCCGGGAAGGCGTCCGTCTCGCCCTCGCCGGCCGCCTCCCGCAGCGCGGCGTAGGCCTGCGCCATGAACCACGAGGTGCCGCACCCGACCACCGCGACCCGCTCCCCGGGCCGCGGCAGCCCACCCCCCGACGGCCCGCCGCGGGCCGCGGCGGCCGCGCTGGCGGCGCGCCGCCAGGCCTCGGGCTGGGCGGCGATCTCGGCGGCGGTTCGGCTGCCATCGACCGTCATTGCTGCCTCCTGGGGGTCGGATCCGGCGACGAGCGGGGCCACCGTGGGTGTCAGCGCCCCCGGTTAACATGCCCAGGTGAGTGCGGAATCGACGGACGACCCGGAGCCGGCGGCCCAGCCGGCCGACGGGCTCGCCGAGCGGGACCGCGCGGTGCTCGCCCTGGAGCGCCGCTCCTGGCCGGGCCCCGGCGCCAAGGAGCGCGCCATCCGGGAGCGGCTCGGCATCTCCCCGACCCGCTACTACCAGCTGCTCAACGCCCTGCTGGACGATCCGCTGGCGCTGGCCCACGACCCGGTGACGGTCAACCGGCTGCGACGCCGTCGTGACGCCAAGCGAGCCCGCCGGTAGGCTCGGGCCCATGGGCCAACTCCCCGTACCCACCACGGAAGCCGGCCGGGCCGGACTGACCGCGCTGCTGGCGGACCCGGCGAAGGCACTGATCGCGTTCGACTTCGACGGCACCATCGCGCCCATCGTCCCCGACCCGGCCCAGGCCGTCGCGCACCCGGACGCGGTGCCCGCGCTGGCCCGGCTCGCCGGCCGGGTCGCCGTCGTCGCGGTGATCACCGGCCGCCCCGCCGAGGTCGCCGTCCGGCTCGGCGGCTTCGCCGACCACCCCGAGCTGAGCGGCCTGATCGTGCTGGGCGCCTACGGCGCCGAGCGCTGGGACGCGGCCAGCGGCGAGCTGCGCACCCCGCCGCCGCACCCCGGCGTCGCGGCGGCCCGCGCCGAGCTGCCCGAACTGGTCGAGCCCAGCGGCGCGTTCATCGAGGACAAGGGCAACGCGCTGGGCGTGCACACCCGGCGTGCCCCCGACCCGGCCGGCGCGTTCGAGTCGCTGCGCGCCCCGCTGGGGGCGCTCGCCGAGCGGCACGGGCTGACCGTCGAGCCCGGCCGCCTGGTGTTGGAGCTGCGCCCCGGCGGCATGGACAAGGGCGCGGCCCTGACCGCCCTGGCCCGGGAGACCGGCGCCGGCTCCGTCCTCTACGCCGGCGACGACCTCGGCGACCTGCCGGCGTTCGCCGCCGTCGACGCCCTGCGGGCCGCCGGCACCCCGGGACTGCGGGTGTGCAGCGGCAGCGCGGAGGTCACGGCGCTGGCCGAGGCGACGGACCTCACGGTCCCCGGCCCCGCCGGCCTGGCCGCCTTCCTCACCACCCTCGCCACCCACCTCGACACCCCGCGTCCCTGATCCGGGCCGCCGCGCGCGAAGCGCGCCGGCTCGGGCCCCACGGCCCGGGCACCCACCGGCGGCTGGGCGTGGCTCAGGCCGGCCGCAGGGCCCGCAGCTGGGCCAGGAACCAGGCGGTCGGTGGGAGCGCGGTGGCCCGCGCCGTGAGGCGCTCCGCGCGGGCGGTGCGGCTCGGGCCGTCCAGGGTCAGTGCCTGGTGCAGGGCCTCCGCCGTGCCCGCGATGTCGTACGGGTTCACCAGCAGCGCGTCGGCGCCCAACTCCTCGGCCGCGCCCGCCTCCCGGGAGAGCACCAGCGCGGCGCCCCGCTCGGAGACCACCGGGATCTCCTTGGCGACCAGGTTCATCCCGTCCCTGATCGGGTTGACCAGCGCCACGTCGGCCATCCGGTACGCGGCCAGGGAGCGCGCGAAGTCGTCCTTCACGTGCAGCACCACCGGCGTCCAGTCGGCCCGGCCGAACTCCGTGTTGATCGCCTCGGCGACCCGGGAGACCTCGGCCGTGTACTCCCGGTAGATCGCCAGGTCCTGCCGCGAGGGGTAGGCGAAGGCGAGATGGGTGACCCGGCCGTGCCACTCCGGCCGGTCGACCAGCAGCCGGCGGAAGGCCAGCAGGCCGCGCACGATGTTCTTGGACAGCTCGGTGCGGTCCACCCGCACGATCGTGGCCCGCCCGGGGCCGACCCGCTCCCGCAGCTCGGCCGCCCGCTCCGCCACGTCCGCCCGGGACGCCCGCTCCCGCAGGAACTCCGCGTCGGCGCCCAGGCCGTGCACGCCGATCCGGGTGGTGCGGCCCTGGTGGGTGACCGACCCGTCGCCGGCCGGGCCCGGCGCCGTGACCTCGGCGCCCAGCAGCGCCGCGCAGCACTCCGTGAAGGCCCGCGCCCAGCGCGCGGTGAGGAACGCGGCGCGGTCCGCGCCGAGGATGCCCAGCAGCAGCTCCCGCGCCATCTCGTCGGGCAGCACCCGGAACAGGTCCGGCGGCGCCCACGGGGTGTGCGAGAAGTGTCCGATCCGCAGGTCGGGGCGGCGCTTGGCGAGCAGCCCGGGGACCAGCGACAGGTGGTAGTCCTGCACCAGCACCACCGCGCCCTCGGCCGCCTCCTCGGCGAGCGCGTCGGCGAACGCCCGGTTGTAGGCCCGGTACCTGGCCCACCTGGCCTCGAAGCGTTCGTCGAAGACCGGCTCCAGCGGGGTCTGGTACAGCAGGTGGTGGACGAACCACAGCACGGAGTTGGCCACCCCGTTGTAGGCCGCGTCGAAAGTCTCCGGGGAGATGTCCAGCATCCGTACCGACTGGCCGCCCGTGTCGGCGGCCGGCAGCCGGCCGCCGTGCGCCGCGGCCGCGGCCCGGTCGTCGTCGCTGAGCGCGGCGCAGACCCAGGTGCCGGCGTCCGGACCGAGCGCGCTCAGCCCGGAGACCAGCCCGCCGCCGCCACGCCTGGCGGTCAGCGCGCCGTCGGCGCCGGCGCGGGTGTAGCTCACCGGGCCACGGTTGGAAGCGACCAGCACCTGGCCGGCCGGCTGGGGACGCTCGGCGGTCATCGGATCTCCTTGGGGTACCCCGCCCGCACCTCGGGCCCGGAGGCTAGCCAGCTGTGACGGGTGGGAAACGGAACGTGGGCCACGTCACAGCCGGCGGCCCGGCCCGCCGGGGGCCGGACTGCCCCGGGGGCTCAGGCGGCCTGGCGGGCCGCGTACTCCGGGATGGTGGACATCGGTGGTCGCTCGTCCGCCAGGATCGGGTGCGTCTCGGGGACGAAGCCGCCGTCCTCGGTCCGCTGGAACTGGGTCAGGCCGAGCCGGGTGGGCAGCATGGTGCCCGGCAGCCGGCACTGCGCGGCCCGCATGATCGCGGCCGACATCCGGCCGAGCGCCTGCCCGTCCTGGTGCCGGTGCTTGCGCTCGCCCACGTCGACCTGGCCGACCGCGTCCAGGCCCGCCACGTTGAGCGTGTCGATCAGCAGGCCCAGCTCCACTCCGTAACCGACCGGGAACGGCAGCCGCTCCAGCAGCGACCTGCGGGCCGCGTACTCGCCGCCCAGCGGCTGGACCACGCCGGCCAGCTGCGGCCAGTGCAGGTTCAGCAGGGGCCGGGCGACCAGCTCGGTGACCCGCCCGCCCTGCCGGGCGCCGGACGGCTGGTCGCCGAGCGGCCGGTCGTACATGGCCTTGACCAGCTGGACGCCCGGCTCGGTGAGCAGGGGGCCCACGGTGCCCGAGACGAAGCGCGAGTCGAACTCCCGCAGGTCGGCGTCCACGAAACAGATGATCTCGCCGGTGGTCGCCAGCAGCGACCGCCAGAGCACCTCGCCCTTGCCGGGCAGGGACGGCACCCTGGGCAGGATCTCGTCCCGGTGCACGACCTTCGCACCGGCTCCCGCGGCCACCTCGGAGGTGCGGTCGGTGGACCCGGAGTCCACCACGAGCAGCTCGTCGATCAGTGGGACGTCCTCCATCAGGTCGCGTCGCAGCGCTTCCACGATGGCGCCCACCGTGGCCTCCTCGTTGAGCGCGGGGAGGACCACGCTGATGCTGCCGGCCGCGCCCGCTGCCCGCTTGGCGGTCAGTAGTTGCTGCATCGAGCGGTCAGTGACGCCCCAGGACCGGCGGCTCAGCCACTTCTCTGCCTCTTCCAGCACGAATGTCGCTCCTGTTCGATTCGGCCACACTTTCATCCGTATGGCCGCGTCTGCCCCTTTCTGGGGTGACCCAACCCGTTATGAGCGGGTTTTCTGGCCACCTCCTCGGGTCGTCTCGCGGAGCGGACGGCCCGAGCCATTGTGCGGGCTGTCCGTTACAGTCTCGAACAGCGCAGGTGTCCTCCGCATATCGGGACCGCGTTGACAACCACATACCGCTCATCCAGAGGGGCAGAGGGAACGGCCCGTTGAAGCCCCGGCAACCCTTCCACCGGATCTCGTGAGGACGCGAGGCACTCCGGCGGGACAGGTGCCAATTCCGTCCCGTGGCGAGAGCCGCCACGGGGAAGATGAGGAGAGGGGCCTCGTACCCATGTCCGTGCTCACCTCGGCCGACCAGGCTGACTCCGCTGACTCCGCTGACTCCGCCGCCACCGTCGATCTCGGTCCGGCCGCCGCGCTCGCCTGCCGGGAGTGCGGGGAACGCTTCCCGCTCGGCCCGATCTTCGCCTGTGCCTCCTGTTTCGGGCCGCTGGAGGTCGCCTACGACCTGCCCGGCGGCGACCCCGAGGAGCTGCGCCGCCGGATCGAGTCCGGCCCGAACAACATCTGGCGCTACGCTCCGCTGCTGCCGGTGCCGGCCGACGTGGCCGAACACCCGAACCTCAACCCGGGCTGCACCCCGCTGGTGCGCGCCGACCGGCTCGCCGCCGAACTGGGCGTCACCGGCGGCCTGTACGTGAAGGACGACTCGGGCAACCCGACCCACTCGTTCAAGGACCGGGTGGTGGCGAACGCGCTCGAGGCGGCGCGCGCCTTCGGGTTCACCACCCTCTCGTGCTCCTCCACCGGGAACCTGGCCGGCGCCGTGGGCGCCGCGGCGGCCCGTGCGGGGCTGCGCTCCTGTGTCTTCATCCCGCACGACCTGGAGCAGGGCAAGGTCGTGATGGCCGCCGTCTACGGCGGCGAGCTGGTGGCCATCGAGGGCACCTACGACGACGTCAACCGCTTCTGCAGCGAGCTGATCGGCGACCCGATCGGCGAGGGCTGGGGGTTCGTCAACGTCAACCTCCGGCCGTACTACGCCGAGGGCTCCAAGACGCTCGCCTACGAGATCTGCGAACAACTTGGCTGGGAACTGCCGGACCAGTTGGTGATTCCGATCGCCTCGGGTTCGCAACTGACCAAGATCGACAAGGGGTTGAAGGAGCTGATCCAGCTCGGACTGGTCGCCGACCGCCCCTACAAGATCTTCGGCGCCCAGGCCGAGGGCTGCTCCCCGGTCTCCCGGGCCTTCAAGGACGGCCACGACGTGGTCCGCCCGGTGAAGCCGAACACCATCGCCAAGTCGCTGGCCATCGGCAACCCGGCCGACGGCCCCTACGTGCTGGACATCGCCCGCCGCACCGGGGGCGCCGTCGAGGACGTGACCGACGAGGAGGTGGTGACCGCCATCAAGCTGCTGGCCAGGACGGAGGGCATCTTCGCCGAGACGGCCGGCGGCGTCACCCTCGGCGTCACCCGCAAGCTGCTGGCCGCCGGGGTGCTCGACCCGGCGGCGACCACCGTCGTGCTGAACACCGGCGACGGCCTCAAGACCCTGGACGCGGTGGCCGGCACGACCGGCCCGTCCGCGACCATCCGCCCGAACCTGGACTCCTTCCGAGAGGCTGGCCTGGCATGAGTGTCACCGTCCGCATCCCCACCATCCTCCGCACCTACACCGACGGCCGGTCCGAGGTGACCGCCGAGGGCGGCACGCTCAGCGAGGTGCTCGCCGACCTTGACCGGAACCACCAGGGGATCGCCGGCCGCGTCCTGGACGAGGACGGCAAGCTGCGGCGCTTCGTGAACGTCTACGTGAACGACGACGACGTCCGGTTCGCCGACGGGCTCGCCACCGCCACCCCGGACGGGGCGGGCGTCTCGATCATCCCGGCGGTCGCCGGCGGCGCCCGCTGACCTGCGGCCCGACGGCCTCCGGTGCCCGCCCCACGACCCCCGGGTCGTGGGGCGGCGGCCTGTCCGCTGCCGATAGAGTGGCCTCGTTCCCGATTGGATTCGCGCTCCGCGCATAGGAAAGCCCGGGACCGCGGCGCAAATAAATGTCGCCAGAATTTGTTGCACCAATTGTCGGGTTGGCCAGAAAGACCCGCTGCGGATCGTGCAACTTCCAGTGGCTTCGCGGTATTTGCCCGTTCTGCGGCGACAAGAATTCCCTGTCGAATGACCTGTTGCACTGGGCGTCCGTCCAGATACATTCAGCGGCGGTCGAACGTTCCGGCGTCCGCTCCCACACCGCCCGGGAGTGGGGCCCGAGGTCTGACCCGGGTCCGCGAGGTGTGGGCTCGTGAAAAGGCCGGCAATATGGGGAGTAGGGAATGGCTCAGGGCACCGTCAAGTGGTTCAACGCGGAGAAGGGCTACGGCTTCATCGCGGTAGACGGTGGTGCGGATGTCTTCGTCCACTACAGCGCTATCCAGATGGACGGCTACCGCACTCTGGAAGAGGGGCAGCGGGTCGAGTTCGAGGTCTCTCAGGGGCAGAAGGGGCCTCAGGCCGACATGGTCCGAGTGACCGCCTGAAACGCCGACCGCAATCGCGGCCTTGTCGCCGGGCCCGCACCCACCAGGGTGCGGGCCCCGGCCATGTCCGCCCCCGGTCGGGAGCCCCCCGGGGGCGGGCAGCGCCTTCGGCGCTTGCTCCCCCGGACTCCGTCCGGGAGGTGCCCCCAGGGTCGTGCAGCGCCTTCGGCGCTTGCTCCCCCAGACTCCGTCCGGGAGGTGCCCCCAGGGTCGTGCAGCGCCTTCGGCGCTTGCACTCTCCGGGTGAGAGTGCTAATCATGGCGTTAGCACTCTACGGGTGAGAGTGACAGCAAGGACCGGGTCGGTGAGGTTCTTCGGGTGGGTGGGGTAAGGAACCACCGCTCAGGAGCCGTCCGTCGCGGGCGCCAGCGCGGTCCGGAGCAATCCACCCCTGTCCTGGGAGGACCCCTTCACATGGCCAAGATCATCGCGTTCGACGAGGAGGCGCGGCGCGGCCTTGAGCGCGGGATGAACCAGCTCGCCGACGCCGTCAAGGTCACGCTGGGCCCCAAGGGCCGCAACGTCGTCCTGGAGAAGAAGTGGGGCGCCCCGACGATCACCAACGATGGTGTTTCCATCGCCAAGGAGATCGAGCTGGAGGACTCCTACGAGAAGATCGGCGCCGAGCTGGTCAAGGAAGTCGCCAAGAAGACGGACGACGTCGCTGGCGACGGCACCACCACCGCGACCGTGCTGGCCCAGGCGCTGGTCCGGGAGGGCCTGCGCAACGTGGCCGCCGGGGCCAACCCGATGGCGCTCAAGCGGGGCATCGAGGCCGCCGTGGAGAACGTCTCCCAGGCCCTGCTGAGCCAGGCCAAGGAGGTCGAGACCAAGGAGCAGATCGCCTCGACCGCCTCCATCTCCGCCGGCGACACCCAGATCGGTGAGCTGATCGCCGAGGCCATGGACAAGGTCGGCAAGGAAGGCGTCATCACCGTCGAGGAGTCGCAGACCTTCGGGCTCGAGCTTGAGCTCACCGAGGGCATGCGCTTCGACAAGGGCTACATCTCGGCCTACTTCGCCACCGACATGGAGCGGATGGAGGCGGAGCTGGAAGACCCCTACATCCTGATCGTCAACTCCAAGATCAGCAACGTGAAGGACCTCCTTCCGCTGCTGGAGAAGGTCATGCAGTCGGGCAAGCCGCTGCTGATCATCGCGGAGGACGTCGAGGGCGAGGCGCTGTCCACCCTGGTCGTCAACAAGATCCGGGGCACCTTCAAGTCGGTCGCCGTCAAGGCCCCCGGCTTCGGCGACCGCCGCAAGGCCATGCTCGGTGACATCGCCATCCTCACCGGTGGCCAGGTCATCTCCGAGGAGGTCGGTCTCAAGCTGGAGAACGCCACCCTCGACCTGCTGGGCCGCGCCCGCAAGGTGGTCATCACCAAGGACGAGACCACCATCGTCGACGGTGCCGGTGACAGCGACCAGGTGCAGGGTCGGGTCAACCAGATCCGCGCCGAGATCGAGAACTCCGACTCGGACTACGACCGCGAGAAGCTCCAGGAGCGCCTCGCCAAGCTGGCCGGCGGCGTGGCCGTCATCAAGGCCGGCGCGGCGACCGAGGTCGAGCTGAAGGAGCGCAAGCACCGCATCGAGGACGCGGTGCGCAACGCGAAGGCCGCCGTCGAGGAGGGCATCGTCGCCGGCGGTGGCGTGGCCCTGCTGCAGGCCGCCTCGGCGCTGGACAAGCTGGAGCTGGAGGGCGACGAGGCCACCGGTGCCGCGGCCGTCCGCCTGGCCCTGGAGGCCCCGCTCAAGCAGATCGCCGTCAACGCCGGCCTTGAGGGCGGCGTCGTGGTGGAGAAGGTCCGCAACCTGACTCCGGGTTGGGGCCTGAACGCCGCCACCGGCGAGTACGTCGACCTGCTGGCGGCCGGTATCCCGGACCCGACCAAGGTCACGCGTTCCGCGCTGCAGAACGCCGCCTCCATCGCGGCGCTCTTCCTGACCACCGAGGCCGTCATCGCCGACAAGCCGGAGAAGGGTGGCGCGGGTGCCGACGCCGCTGCCGCCGGCATGGGCGGCGGCATGGACTTCTGAGTCCTGCCGACACCTCAGGGCGTCACACGAGGGCGGTGCTCCCGGCTGGGGGCGCCGCCCTCGTGGCGTGTCCGGCGTGGCCGGTCGTCCCGGCCGTCCCGGTCGTCGGTCGTCCGGGTCAGCAGGCCTGCTGCGGCCCGCTGTTCTGGGTGCCGACGCGGCCGATGACGGTGAGGTCGTTCAGCTCGGTGCCGGCGGAGCGGTTGAGGTAGCAGGAGTACCGGGTGCGGTTGATGACCTCCAGGTGGATGTGGGCGCCGGCGTCACCGTTGACCTGGTAGCAGCTGGAGTAGCGGAACCTGCCGGTCTCGCCGAGCTTGGTCCAGGGGCCGACGGTGGCCCCGACCGCGATGTTGGCGGGCTTGTTGGCGACGTGCATCACGTCGGCCCGGCCGATCACCTCGCCGGTGGTGGTGTCCCGCGCCTCCAGGCCGATGAGATAGCCGCCGTCGGCCAGGTTCCCGGTGGCGCAGCCCGCCCGGACCGTCACCACGGTGACGGAGACGGGGTGGCCGGCCGAGGTCGTGGTGCCGAACGGGGAGACCACGGTGGCGCCGGGGTTCCGGTAGATGTCGACCGACCAGTCGTTCAGATAGCCCCAGTTGTAGAACACGCGGTGGTGCGTGGCGGGCGGGGTCTGTCCGAAGCGGTCCCAGGTGGACGCGCCCTGGATCGGCGGGAACACGTTGATGGTGCCGCTCGCGTAGGCGCCGACCTCGCTCGACGCCGGCTCGGTGGCCGGGGTGGCCTGGCCGGCGGGCGCGGTGAACAGGGCGAGTGTCGCGGCGAGGGCGGCGGTCGCCACGACGCGGGCGAGGGAGCGGAGCCTCATCGAACCTCCTGGATTGCGTGACCATGACAAAGCGATGATCGAGTAAAGCAGCCGCCCCGCCGGCTCGCCACCGGGCGTTCCGCTCAGTCCACCGCCCGCCAGTCCACCGCCCGCCCGTCCGTGGTCAGTCGGCCGGCGCGTCCAGCGCCCGCCGCAGTGCGGCCCGCAACCGGCCCTGGCACTCCGCCAGCAGCCGGGCCGCGGTCTCCGCGTCCACCTCGCCGAGCAGCACCAGGATGGCGTTCTTGACCTCGCCGCCGGTGGCGTCGAGCGCCTCCTCGACGGCCGCGGCCGGCGCCTCGGTGGCCAGCGTCACGATCCGGCGCGAGCGGGCGCGCAGCTTCTCGTTGGAGGCCCGCACGTCCACCATCAGGTTCCCGTAGGTCTTGCCCAGCCGGATCATGCTGATGGTGGAGATCATGTTGAGTACCAGCTTCTGCGCGGTGCCCGCCTTCAGCCGGGTGGAGCCGGCGATCAGCTCGGGGCCGACCACCACCTCGATCCCGTGGTCGGCGGCCGAGGCCAGCGGGGAGTTCGCGTTGCAGGCCACCCCGATGGTCAACGCGCCCAGCTCGGCGGCGTGTTCGACGGCGCCGACCGCGTAGGGCGTGCGCCCCGAGGCGGAGATCCCGACCACCACGTCGTCGGCGGTCAGGCCGATCTCCGTCAGGTCGGCCGCCGCCAGCTCCCGGCTGTCCTCGGCGCCCTCGACCGCCGAGACCAGCGCCGTGGGGCCGCCGGCGATCAGCCCGACCACCTCGTCCGGCGTGGTGTTGAAGGTCGGCGGGCACTCGCTCGCGTCCAGCACGCCGAGCCGCCCGGCGGTCCCGGCGCCCAGGTAGAGCAGCCGGCCGCCGCGGGCCATCCGGTCGGCCGCGGCGTCGATCGCGGCGGCGATCGCGGGCAGCTGTTCGGCCACCGCGGCCGGGACCAGCGCGTCCCCGGCGTTCATGGTGCGGGCGATGTCGAGGGTGGGGCGCTGGTCGATCTCGGCCAGCTCGGGGCGGTGCGCCTCGGTGGTGAGGGTGTCGAAGTCCGTGGACATGCGCGGGCGACTCTCCGTGCGGTGGGGGTCGGGTGCGGGTGGTGGTACGGGGGGCGCGCGCCGGGCGTGGGTCAGCGTTCGCGGGGCGTGTGCCGGTGGGCGAGCGCCTCGTAGCTGGCGTGCAGGGCCGGCGCGGCCGACTCGTAGGTGCGCTGCGCGACGCCGATGAACAAACAGTCGATGACCAGCAGTTGGCTGGTCCTGCTGGACATGGCGGCCGGCCGCAGCTCGCTCTCCCTGGCGGTCGAGGTGGTCAGCACGTGATCGGCGTACTTGGCCACCTCGCCGTCCGGCCGGCCGGTGATCGCCACCGTCGTCGCCCCGTGGTCGAAGGCGACCTGGAGCGGCTCGATGACGTCGACCGTGCGGCCGGAGTGCGTGATGGCCACCGCCACGTCCCCGCCGCGCAGCTGCACCGCGTTGGTGACGGCCAGGTGCGGGTCGGTGTGGGCGTGCGCGATCAGGCCGATCCTGAGCAGCTTCTGCGCCAGGTCCTGGGCGACCAGCGACGAGGCCCCGACGCCGTACACGTCGATCCGTCGGGCCTCGGCCAACGCGGCTACCGACGCCTCCAGTTGGGCGACGTCCAGGGCGCCGGCGGTGTCGCTGAGGGTCTGCCGCTCGTCCTGCGCGAGCTTGGCGACCACCTCGCTCAGCGGGTCGTCCACCGATATGTCGGCGGTGACCGCCGGCGCGGCGCCGGACGCCTGCTGGGCGGCCAGCCCGGCCAGCGCCAGCCGCAGGTCCCGGTAGCCCGGGTAGCCCAGCAGCCGGGCGGTGCGCACCACGGTGGCCTCGCTGGTGCCGGTGCGCTCGGCGAGCGCGGTGACGGTGAGGGCGGCGCAGCCGGCCGGGTCGCCGGCGACGGTCTCGGCGACCCGCTGCATGGACCGGGTCATGGACGGCGCCATGGTGCGGACCTTGGCGGCCAGCGCGCCGGGCTCGGGCGGCGCGGGTCTGGGGGCGACGGCGACGGCGCGGGGGCGGCCGGGTCGTCGGGCGAAATTTTCCTTCATCGCGTGCCTCACAGGTGAAACGTATTTTCGACAACGGGTGGCGTCAAGCCCCCGAGCCCCGGCGGGCCTGGAGTTCGGGAAAGCCGTCGATCTCTGGTCCAATGGTCAGCATGGATGAGCCGGCCACGGAAGAGGCCCTGCACCGGGGGCGGGCGGCGGTGCTGGCCGATCTGACGGCGGACGGCGTGGCCGGCCCGGCGGAGGTCTCCCAGCTGGAGGAGGCGGTCGCGCACCGGCGCTGGTGGGCGGCGCAGTGGCCGGCGGGCGCCGCCTTCGTGCCCGGGCTGCTCGCCCAGGACATGCAGGACGCGCTGCTGGAGACCCGCGGCCGCTGGCCGCTCTGCCCGCGCTGCGTCGGCGCCGACCCGCACGCGCTGCTGGTCGAGCCGGAGCTGGGCGAGGACCCGCACTGGGTCTGCCCGATCTCCGGCGAGCCGCTGGCGCCGGTCGGCCGGCTGGGCGAGGCCCGCCCGTGACGGTCTACATCGACCCGCCGGACTGGCCCGGGCACGGTCGGATGTGGTCGCACCTGGTCAGCGACCGGTCGTATGCGGAACTGCACGCGTTCGCCGCCCGGTTGGGCGTCCCCGCGCGCGGCTTCGACCGGGACCACTACGACCTGCCGGCGGAGCGGTACGCGGAGGCGGTCGCGCGCGGCGCGGTGCCGGTGGACAGCCGCCGCCTGGTGCGGCTGCTGCACGGCGCCGGGCTGCGCCGCCGCAAGCGGTACCGCGGGGCGGTCTGACCGGTCCGGCCGGTCCGGCCGGTCGCCGGCTCGGCCGGGCTTGACCCGTCGCCGCTTCGGCCGGCGGGTCGGGTCGGGTCGGTTCGCGACCGGTCGCCGGCTCGGCCGGCGGGGCGAGCGGGGACGGGTTCGGCGGTCGGGAATGGTCGCTGGCCTCGGCCGGCGGGCGAGCGGGGATGGGGCGGCGGTCGGGAACGGTCGCTGGGTGGCGCCGAGTGGTCGCCGGATGGTCGGGGCTGACCGGTAGTGGCCCGTCACGGCGCGCTATCCGCTTGCCGACCGATCGCGCCGGGGAATGCCACGGGGAGCGACCGACGTTGGAGGGCGAGTGTCTACCCCGAGTACCGAGCCCGAGCGCACGCCAGAGACCCGCTACCGGCTGCCGACCGCCGTGCTGGTCATCGGCGGCGCCATCTTCGCCCTGGGCACCAGCGAGTTCATGCTCTCCGGGCTGCTCCCGGAGGTGGCCGACGACCTGGACGTCTCCATACCCACCGCCGGGCTGCTGATCTCGGCCTTCGCCATCGGCATGGTGGTCGGCGCGCCCGTCCTGGCCGCCGCCACCCAACGGCTGCCGCGCCGCCTGACCCTGGTGGTGCTGCTCTCCGTCTTCGGGGTCAGCCACCTGGTGGGCGCGCTGGCGCCCGGCTACGGGCTGCTCTTCGCCTCCCGGGTGGTGAGCGCCCTGGCCTGCGCCGGGTTCTGGGCGGTGGGCGCCGCGGTGGCCATCTCCCTGGTGCCGGTGGGCGCCCGGGCCCGGGCCATGGCGGTGCTGCTCGGCGGGCTGAGCGTGGCCAACATCGCCGGGGTGCCCGGCGGCGCGCTGCTCGGCCAGCACCTCGGCTGGCGGGCCGCGTTCTGGGCGGTGGCGCTGCTGACCGCCGTCGGCCTGGTCGGTGTGCTGCTCTTCGTGCCGCGCACCGAGCCGCCGAGCGCCGCCGACCGGGTGCCGCTCCGGGCCGAGCTGGTCATCTACCGGGACCGCCGGGTGTGGCTGGCCGTGGTCACCACCGCGCTCTTCGCCGCCGGCACCTTCTGTTTCTTCTCCTACCTGGCGCCGCTGCTCACCGAGGTCACCGGCCTCAGTGAGAGCTGGGTCCCCGGGGTGCTGGTGCTCTACGGCGTCGGCGCGCTGATCGGCACCGCGATCGGCGGCCGGCTGGCCGACGCGCACCTCTTCGGCACCCTCTACGCCGGGCTGCTGACGGCCAGCGTGGTGCTGGCGCTGCTCGCCCTGCTGGCCCACCAGCCGGTGGCCGCGGTCGCCCTCGCCGGGCTGCTCGGGCTGGCCGCCTTCCTCTGCGGGCCGGGCCTGAACGCCCGCATCTTCAACGTCGCCACGGCGGCACCGACGCTGGCCGGCGCCACCGCCACGGCCGCGTTCAACACCGGCAACACGGTCGGGCCCTGGGCGGGCGGCCTGGTGATCGACGGCGGCCTCGGCTACGTCTGGACGGCCTGGCTCGGCGCGCTGTTGCTGCTCGGCGCGCTGGCCGGCGCCTGGCTCCAGGCCCGGGACTCCCGCCCACCCCGCCTCGTCGCCACCGGCCGCCCGACCCACCGGCCCGCCGACGCCCCCGCCGACCGTTGACCGCTGCCCCCTCCGGCGGTCAGCGGACCGGCCCCCGGCGGTCGGCCGGCCCCGGCCCGGGAGTCGGGGCAGTCGGCCGGGGGCCGGGGGCGTTGGGCGGCCGCCGCCGTGGTCGGTGGTTCAGCCGGTGAGGAGGGCCAGCTCGGTGGCCAGGTTGTGGCGGGCCGTTGGTTCCCAGTGGTCGCTGCCGTAGGCGGTGTGGAACAGCGTCGGGCGGGCCAGGAGCTGGCGCAGAATCTCGCTTCGGCCGGTGGCGAAGGCGGGCTCGGGCAGGTGGCCGTACTCCTGCCGGACCGCCGCCGTGTACGCCGCGTACTCCTCCGGGGCGCCGGCCAGCACCGCCAGGTCGGCGTCGCAGAGCACCGCGCCGTTGGTGTCGCCGGCGGCCGGCCGGTGGCCGGCGGTGAGCCGGACCAGCCGGGCCACCTCGGCGCGGCGCCCCGACACCGGCAGCTCCGTCTCGGCCAGTTCCGCGCTGCGTTCCTCGTTGTCCGCGCCGCGCGGGTCGTAGACCGCGTCGTGGTACCAGCCGGCCAGCTCGACCGCCACCGGGTCGGCCGCCGCGCCGGCCAGCTCGTCCAGCCGGGCGAGCAGGAACCGCAGGTGGTCCTCGGTGTGGTACCTGCGCTGCGGCTCCCGCCAGCGGGTCAGCAGCCGGCCGCCGACCGCCCGGCCGCCGCCGTCGGGCAGCGCGGCGTACCGGTCGGCGAGTCCGGGAGGCTCGGGCGAGGGGTTCTCGGGGGTGACCATGCCGCCATTCTGCCGCCGGGCGCCCGGCCCGGGCCTGACCCCGCCGGGCACGCCGGGGCCGACGTGCGGGCCCTGGCCCGCGCGCCGGACGTGGCCGGCGCCGCGCCCCGGCGGCTGGCCGCGGCCCCCGCCGGCCGCGATGGCCGACCCGGGGTTCGCCGAACTCGGCGCCCGCCGCGCGCGGTTGACGCGGCGGCGGGACGCGCTCGCGGGTCGCCGTGCGGGACCGGTGCGTGCCCGCCCCCCGGCCTAGGCCAGCTCGTCGGGCAGCGGCTCGGCGTGCAGCACGGTGAGGCCGGAGACCGCTCGGGTGAGGGCGACGTAGAGGCGGCGCAGGCCGGTGCGGTGGTCGGGCTCGCCGGCCACCACCGCGGCCGGCTCGTCGAGCACCACGTGGTCGTACTCAAGACCCTTGGCCAGCGAGGCCGGGACCAGGGTCAACCGGACGTCGCGGCTGGTCTCCTGGCCCGGCTCGACGTGCGGCAGGCCGGCCGCCGCCAGCGCCGCGCGCAGCTCGGGCACCCGGGCGTCGGCGGCGATCAGGCCGGTCGAGCCCTCGTGGGCCAGCGCCGCCCGGCAGGCGTCCAGGGTGCCGGCGGTCAGCTGCTCCGCCTCGACCCGGCGCACGGTGAGCGATCCGGGCGCCTCCCGGATCGAGGTGGCCTCCCGCAGCTCGGGCGCGATGGCGGGCAGCAGCCGGGAGGCGTAGGCGATCACCTCGCGCGGCACCCGGAAGCCCTGGGTCAGCTCCTCCACGTGGGCGGCCGACTTGCCCAGGTGGGTCAGCGCCTCGGCCCAACTGCCGGTGGCCCACGGGGTGGTGCCCTGGGCGATGTCGCCGAGCACGGTCGCCGAGCCGGTGCTGCACCGGCGGCCGACCGCCCGGTACTGCATGGGGGAGAGGTCCTGCGCCTCGTCCAGCACCACGTGGCCCAGCGAGCCGGTGCGGTTGACCAGGTCGTTGGTCTCGTCGATCAGCACCGCGTCGGCCCGGGACCAGCGGGCCGTGCGGGGGCTGCGGGGCGGCTTGGGCAGGAGGATCTCGCGCTGTTCCTCGGGGCTGAGGACGCCATCGGCGCACGCGGCGAGGAACTCCGGGTCGGAGAGCAGCCGCAGCACCAGCTTGGCCGGGTTGACCGCCGGCCAGATCGCCTTCACCGCGGCCTTGACCGCCGGGTGGCGGGCCACCGCGTTCTGCACCCGGTCGTCCGGCGCCTCGCCGCCCTGTTCCATCCGGACCAGCACGGCGTGCGCGATGCGCTGCGGCAGCGCCTCGCCTGCCGCCCCGTAGCGGATGTCCCGGCCGAGCAACTCCTCGACGATCTCGGTGAGTTCGTGGACCGGGATGCGCCAGCGGCGGGAGCCGCGCACCACCATCACCGGCTCGGTCGGCAGCGTCACGCCGGCCCGCACGGCCCGGCGCAGCACCTCGGCCATCCGCGCGTCACCCTTGATGGCGGCGGCCCGGGCGGTGTCCTCGCCACGGATCTCGACATGGGCCACCAGCTCGTCCACGGTGGCCTGTTTGACCTCCATCTCGCCCAGCGTGGGCAGCACCTGTTCGATGTAGCGCAGGAATGACCGGTTCGGACCGATCACCAGCGTCCCGCTGCGGGCCAGCCGCTCCCGGTGCGCGTAGAGCAGGAACGCCACCCGGTGCAGCCCGACGGCGGTCTTCCCGGTGCCGGGGCCGCCCTGCACGCAGATGGTCTCGCCGAGCGCGCCCCGGACGATCTCGTCCTGCTCCGGCTGGATGGTGGCGACGATGTCCCGCATCGGGCCCACGCGGGGCTTCTCGATCTCCCGCTGGAGCAGCGCGCTGACCGCGTCGGCCGCGTCCGGGTCGGTCAGGTCCTCGTCCTCGTAGGCGGTCAGCGCCCCGCCGTCGTAGCCGAACCGGCGCCGGAGCTCGACGTCCCTGGGGTCCTTCTTCGACGCCTGGTAGAACGGCTCGGAGACGGGTGCCCGCCAGTCGATCACCATCGGGTCGCCGTCCGGGTCGTGCACGTGCCGGCGGCCGATGTAGAAGCGGTAGCCGTGCTCGTCCGCGGCGTCCACCCGGTGGTGGTAGTCGAGCCGGCCGAAGAAGAGCGGGGTGTCGGCGAGGTCGGCCAGCGCCTTGATCCGCTGCTCGATCTCGCTCGCCAGCACCTCGGCGTTCACCCAGTTCGCGGTGACATCGCGGATGTCCAGCGACTCGGTGTGCTCCCGCATGGCGCGCAACGCGGCCCGGGATGCGGCCAGATGGGCCCGCTCGGCCTCCAGCGGGTCCTGGGCGGGGATGGTCTGGGGACGGCTGGACACGACGGGGCCTCCGGGCACGAGCGGCGGGCGGGTACGGACTGCCGCCCGGTTGCCGTCCGGGCGGCTCCTGCCCGGGCGCGGGCGTCCGACGCCGGCACGCGGCGCCGGCCCGTGGGCTCGGAAGGAGGGAAGGCACGGGAGCTTAGACGGGCCCCGGGCCCGCCCGCAAATCGTCGCCCCGCGCCGGCCCCCGAGGGGGCGGGGCCCCGTGGCCCCACCCCCGGTGCGCGCGCCCTACCAGGGGAGGGGATCGGGCACGCAGTCCAGGGTGGCGGCGTCGCCCTGGTAGCCGGCGATTGCCAGCCTGCCGCCGACGCCCGTCGCCTCGACCCGGGGAACGCCCAGGGCGACCAGCGGGACGACGCCTTCGGGGTAGCGCTCCGGGTAGATGATGAGCCACGCGCCGGACGTCATGTCGGTCACGTCGTCCGGCAGATCGTCCCCGGTCACCAGGCCGGTCAGGGGAGCGCAGCGCTCGGTGATCCAGCCGGCGGCGACGCCCGCCTCCCGCAGCCGCTCCAGCATCGCCTCGCCCTGCTCGGCGTCCATCACCTCCTCCCGGCCGATCTCGATCCGCAGCTCGCCGTCGGACATCACCCGGACTCCGGCCGTGGCGTCCGGGTCCTCGACGCCGGGCTCCTCGGGAGGCTCCCCCGACGTGCCGCCGGAAGACCCCTCGCCGGGCTCCTCGGCCGGTTCCTCGACGGGCGCCTCGGCCGGGGGGACGGTCGTGTCCCTGGCGACCGGGGCCGGGTCGCCGTCCGAGCCCATGGCGCCGGGGAGCATGACCGCCGCGGCGGTCACCGCCGCGACGGCGGCGGCCACGCCGCCGGACAGCCCCCACACCCGGCGCCGCCGCAGGGCGCCGGCCCGGCGGGCGACGCCGGCCATCGGCGGGGTGAGGGGGGTCGGCGCGGTGGCCAGCGCCTCGCGCAACCGGTCCTCGTCGGATGGGTGCTGACTGCTCATCGGGCCTCCTCGCGGGCGGCCACGCTGGCCGCCGGGTGGTGGGTTTCGGCCAGGGCGGTCGCCAGGCGGCCGCGCGCGGTGCTGAGGGTGGAGGCGACCGTGCCGCGGGAGACGCCCAACTGGCGGGCGACCTCCGCCTCCGGCAGGTCGAGCACGTAGCGCAGCGCCACCATCTGCCGCATCCGCTCCGGCAGTTGGGCGACGGCGGCCCAGAGGGCGTCGTCCCTGGCCGTCGGCAGCACGGCGGCCGAGGCGTCGGCCCGGCCGGCCAGCCGGCGCACCATCCGACGCTCCAGCCGGGCCCGGCGCCAGCGGCTGCGGACCTCGTTGACGGCCACCCGGTGCAGCCAGGCCGGCGGGTTGTCGGCCTGCGCCGGCCTGGGCCAGCGGGCCAGGGCCTTGGCGAACGCCTCGGCCACCGCCTCCTCGGCCAGGCCGCGGTCGCCGACGCTGATCGCCACCGTCCTGAAGACCTGGGGCCACAACGCCTCGTACCAGACGCCGAACTCGCTCTCGCGCATCGTCCTCCTCCGTGCCGCCCTGACGGGGGAGTGACGTTCCGGGCCGCCGTTGTGTTGGGTGGCCGGGAGATTTTCTTCCGCGAATGTCGGGCCGCGCCCCCGGCGGGTGCCCCTCCGGGGGCGCGGTCGGTTGACCGGCTCGGGGTAGGACCCCGAGGAGCCTCGGGGTTCGGGCCGGCCGGCCCCTGGGGGGAGCGTCGGCCCAGCGGCCGATGCCCGCGACCGGGTGACCGGGCCAGGCTTGGGGGCATGAGCGAGTTGACGACTGACCGGTTCGGCGCCGGGCCCGTCCCGGCGGGGCGCCCGGCGGGCGGGCGGCTCGGGCGGGCCCTGCGGGCCGTCCGGGTGTTCGGTGCCGCCGCCTTCGACGTGATCATCATGGGGCGCGGCGAGGCGCCCCCACGGGAACCCGCCGTGGTCAGGACCTGACGGCGGGCCCGGCGTCAGGCGGAACGGGTCGTCAGGCGGAACGGGTCGTCGGGCGGGCTGGTCGTCAGGCGGGCTGGTCGTCGGCCGGCAGGTCGGCCGCGTCCAGGATGCGGTAGGCGTAGCCCTGCTCGGCGAGGAACCGCTGCCGGTGGGCGGCGAAGTCCTGGTCGATGGTGTCCCGGGCGACGACCGAGTAGAACCGGGCCTCGTGCCCGTCCGCCTTGGGGCGCAGCACCCGGCCCAGCCGTTGGGCCTCCTCCTGACGCGAGCCGAAGGTGCCGGAGACCTGGATGGCGACGGTGGCCTCCGGCAGGTCCACCGAGAAGTTCGCCACCTTGGAGACCACCAGCACCCGCACCTCGCCGGAGCGGAACGCGTCGAAGAGCCGCTCGCGCTGCGCGTTACTGGTCTCGCCCTTGACCACCGGGGCACCCAACTGCTCGCCCAGCTCGTCGAGTTGGTCGATGTACTGGCCGATGACCAGGGTCTGGTCGGCGCTGTGCCTGGCGACCAGCGCCTCGGTGACCCGGCGCTTGGCGTCGGTGGTGGCGCAGAACCGGTAGCGCTCCTCCGGCTCGGCCATGGCGTAGGCCAGCCGCTCCGACTCGCTGAGGTCCACCCGGACCTCGACGCAGTCGGCCGGCGCGATGTACCCCTGGGCCTCGATCTCCTTCCAGGGCGCGTCGAACCGCTTGGGGCCGATCAGCGAGAAGACGTCCGACTCCCGGCCGTCCTCCCGCACCAGCGTCGCGGTCAGCCCGAGCCGGCGGCGCGCCTGGAGGTCGGCGGTGAACTTGAAGACCGGCGCCGGCAGCAGGTGCACCTCGTCGTAGACGATCAGGCCCCAGTCCCGGGAGTCGAACAGCTCCAGGTGCGGGTAGACGCCCTTCCGCCGGGTGGTCAGCACCTGGTAGGTGGCGATGGTGACCGGCCGGATCTCCTTGCGGGTGCCGCTGTACTCGCCGATCTCGTCCTCGGTGAGGGTGGTGCGGCGGATCAGCTCGGCCTTCCACTGGCGGGCGGAGACCGTGTTGGTGACCAGGATCAGGGTGGTCGAGCTGGCGGTGGCCATGGCCCCGGCGCCGACCAGCGTCTTGCCGGCGCCGCAGGGCAGTACCACCACGCCGGAGCCGCCGTGCCAGAAGCCGTCCACCGCCTGCCGCTGGTAGGGGCGGAGCGACCAGCCGTCCTCGACCAGCTCGATCGGGTGTGCCTCGCCGTCCACGTAGCCGGCGAGGTCCTCGGCCGGCCAGCCCAGCTTGAGCAGCTGCTGCTTGATCTGCCCGCGCTCGGAGGGGTGCACCGCCACGGTGTCCTCGTCGATCCGGGCGCCGACCAGTGGCTTGATCCGCTTGGCGCGCAGCACCTCGGTGAGCACCGGGCGGTCCGTCGTGGTCAGCACCAGGCCGTGGGTCGGGTGCTTGAGCAGCGAGAGCCGGCCGTACCTGGCCATGGTCTCGGCGACGTCCACCAGCAGCGGCTGCGGCACGGGGTAGCGCGAGTACCTGACCAGCGCGTCCACCACCTGCTCGGCGTCATGGCCGGCGGCGCGCGCGTTCCACAGACCCAGCGGGGTCACCCGGTAGGTGTGGATGTGCTCGGGGGCGCGCTCCAGCTCGGCGAACGGGGCGATGGCCCGCCGGCAGGCCTCGGCCTCCTCGTGGTCCACCTCCAGCAGCAACGTCTTGTCGCTCTGCACGATGAGCGGTCCTGGCACGTGCGCCCCCTTCTCGGTGACCGGGCTTCTCCGGGGCCCGACCTCTCCGGGACCGGGCGGTACTCCTCCGGGACCTGGTGGGACCCGAACCTCCAGTGTCGCGTATCGGCACCGGCCGGCACGGCTGCCCGCCCGTGGCGGACGCCACAGCGCCCCCGGCGGGTGCCGGGGGCGCCGGGCGGGACGGGTCAGCGGGCAGGGGTGGGGCAGCGGTCGGGATGGGCCGGGCCCAGCGGTCGGGGACGGTCGGGCTCAGCAGTCGGGGATCACGGTGCCGTTGTTGTCCCTGGCCTCGTCGTTGCCCCAG
Organism: Streptomyces chisholmiae; assembly: GCF_031845445.1. Lineage (NCBI taxonomy): Bacteria > Bacillati > Actinomycetota > Actinomycetes > Kitasatosporales > Streptomycetaceae > Streptomyces > Streptomyces chisholmiae. Next base: position 57,216 of record NZ_JAVREO010000010.1, read on the forward strand.
CGGGAGAGGTAGTAGGCGGGCACGTAGGCGCCGCGGCCGTCGCCGCCCGGGTAGGTCTCGTCCAGGTCGGTCCGCAGCCACCAGGTGTTGTAGCCGTAGGCGCCCTCGTACCGCTGGCCGGCGACCTTGCAGTAGACGTAGTGGGTGCCCTGGTGCAGCCGGCCCTGCGGGGCGGCGGTCGAGGCGTCGGCGTAGCCGTCGGTGGCGGCGAAGGTGTCCACCCAGTAGCGGCCAGGATCGCCGCCGCCCCCGCAGCCGTTGTCGCTGGTCAGGTACGCCTGGTGGTAGGAGCCCGGGTAGGGCAGGGCGGCGCCGTTGATCACGATGTTCTGGCCCACGCCGTTGAGCAGCTGCTCGTAGTGGATGTGTGAGCCGCTGGAGTTGCCGGTGGACCCGGTGGTGCCGATCTGCTGGCCCTGGGCGACGTGGGCGCCGTGCGGCACCGAGTAGCTGTCCAGGTGGAAGTAGTAGGTCTGCCAGCCGCCGCCGTGGTCGACCACGACGTACTGGCCGGCGCCGCCCGGCTGGTTGTGGCGGGTGGCGGTGCCGGCGGCCGAGGCCAGCACGGGGGCGCCGTGGGTGCCGCCGCCGTCGCCGCGGACGAAGTCCAGGGCCCGCCGGACCTCGGCGGAGTGGTGGCTGTAGGTCCACTGCTGGCCGCAGGCGAACGGCGCCTTGAAGACGGGGGCCGCGGCGGTCCTGGCGTCGTCGGCCCGCGCGGACGGGACGGTGAGCAGGCCGGCGAGCAGCGCCACGAGGGCCACGGCCGCGACACGGAGGGAGCGCATCGGGGGTCCTCCCGGGAGTGGTGGGGGTGCGAGCATGATGGCATGTTCATGCCCCACCGGGCCTCGGGTCTACCCGCGTCGCGGCGCGCCGTCCGTGCCGGGGAGCGGGGCCACCCCCACACGGGACTGGGCGGCCCGGTGCGGGGGTGGCGGACTGGGGCCCTTGTTCGTTGAACGCCTCGGCTTGGGCGGGTTCAACGCCGCTGGCCTCGCCTGTCTCGGCCGCCCGGGGATCAGGTCGGACGGGTGTTCGCGTCGTCGGCCCGACGGGTGGGGTTCAGCCGTTCACCGCGGGGCGCGGACCGGCCAGCGCTTGGATGAGCCTGCGGGCGTTCTCCTTGGTGATGCACCCCAGCTCGATCAGCGTCGGAACGTACGGGTGGAACATCGAGGGGCCGTCAAGGCCCAGCGACGGGGCCTTGACGCCGTGTGCGGCGAGGGCGTCGCGCAGGCTCCTGACCAGGGTCGAAGGGTCGATGTCAGCGTTACCGTCGGCGAGTTGGTCGGCGGGGACGTGGGAAAGGTGCTTCGGGTCGGTCATGGCAGCTCCCTTAAGGGTTTGGAGTGCGATGCCCACAGCGAAGCAGATACGGGGACCGTTGAGCCGGGGAGACCCGGTGCGATTCAACGGTTGGCGACCCGGCGAAAGGGGATGCGGTGACAACGGCCAAGGCCAGCGGCGCTCAAGAGGGGGCGCGGGGCGAGGGGTTGAATGATCTCGAATACCTCGGTAGTGAGGTGCGGGCGGCACGCGAGGGGCGTGGGCTGAGTCAGTCCCAGCTGGGTAAGGGCGCCGGCTACTCGAAGAGTTACATCAGCAAGGTGGAGGCGGGATTGATCATTCCGTCCGAGAAGTTCACGCAGAAATGCGATCTGGTGTTCGGCACCCCGGGCATGTTCGAGCGGCTGCGGGCCCGGATCGTTGACCGGGGACACCCGAGTTGGTTCGCGCCCTATCTCAAGCAGGAGGAACGCGCGGCCGAGGTCCTGACCTATTCGCCGAGCGTGATTCCGGAATCCTGCAGACCGAGGAGTACGCGCGCGCGATCTTCCTGGCCTGGGACCCCAGGGTTTCGGAGGACATTCTGCGCGGCCTGGTCAGGACGCGTCGTGACCGGAAGGCCGTTTTCACGCAGGGTTCCGGGCCCGCGCTGTGGAGCATCATCCACGAGGCCGCGCTCCACACGGAGGTGGGCGACCGAGAGGTCATGGGCCGGGCCCTGACCCATCTCAGGGAAGCGGCCGAGCGGCCCAACATCACCGTGCAGATTCTGCCGTTCACCGCGGGGGCGCCCGCGGTGCTGGAGCCCTTCATCCTGCTCCGACAACCGGATGGGCACCGAACTCTCTTCGGCGATACGGTGCTTGGGGGACAGATGTCCGAGTCCCCCGACCGGGTAGGGTTGTTGCTCCAGGCATATGAGCGGCTCCGGGGCGAGGCCCTGGGCTCGCGGGAGAGTCTGGCGCTGGTATCGAGGAAGTTGGATGAATTCCATGGCCGAATGGCGTAAGAGCAGCTACAGCGACGGTGGTCAGGGGAACTGCCTGGAGGTTCGGGACGGTGTTTCCGGGGCGGTGCCGGTGCGGGATTCGAAGGTTGCCGGGGGGCCGGTGTTGACGGTGTCGGCGCCGGCGTGGAGCGCGTTCGTGCGGCTCGTCGCGCGCTGACCGCGCGCCCCAACGGGCCACCGTGCGGCCCGATCGCTCGCTGTGGCTCCGGGGCGAGGCCCTGGGCTCGCGGGAGAGTCTGGCGCTGGTATCGAGGAAGTTGGATGAATTCCATGGCCGAATGGCGTAAGAGCAGCTACAGCAACGGCGGTCAGGGAAACTGCCTGGAAGTTCGGGATGGTGTTTCCGGGGCGGTGCCGGTGCGGGATTCGAAGGTTGCCGGGGGGCCGGTGTTGACGGTGTCGGCGCCGGCGTGGAGCGCGTTCGTGCGGCTCGTCGCGCGCTGACCGCACGAGCGGCCGCCAGCCGCCGAGACACCGCCTCGGTGCTGGTCGAGGCGGTGTTTTTCCTTCTCGGCCCCGAGGGCCCATCCGTTGTTAGCCCCCACCCCGTCGCTCACGCCAGCGGTGCCGCGCCGGTGATGCGGTGGATCGGGTAGGTGCGGACCTCGTCCGCCGTGTGGTCGAAGGCGGTGACGAAGCCGCCGGAGACCCGGACCGGGGCCAGCACGTGGTGGCCGGCCATGCCGTCGGCGCCCACGTACCCGATGGCGACCAGGCCGCCTTCGGCCGCCGCCGCGCGCAGCACCGCCAGGGCGTCGGCCGCCGCCGTGCGCGGCGGCGGTCCCGTCACCTCCGGCACCCGGCCGGCGCCGGCCGGTCGGGGCGCCGCGCCCGCGGCGTGGTCGCCGGCGCGCACGGCGCGCACGGCGGCGGCCAGCAGCGCGTCGTCGGCGGGCGGCGGCGCGTCGGGCGCCGGCACGGGGGCGCTGCGCGCCGGCGTGCGGTGCGACTCGGCGCGCAGTGTGACGACGGCGCCCTCGATGGTCTCCGCCGCCGGCGCTTGCCCCAACTCCCGCAGCCGTAGCAACAGTTGGTCCGGCGGCAGGTCGGAGACCAGCACCGTGGGGGCCAGCCGGCGCAGCCGCAGCGGCTCGCAGCGCCGGTCGGCGAGCAGCTGCCCCAGCGCCGTCTCGTCCTCCGAGCGCAGATAGCTGGCCGCCGCGCCCACCCGGAGCCGGCCGTGCCGCCGGGCCACGTCGTCCACCAGGTAGTCGAGTGGCTGGGGCACCGGGGTGCGGGAGACCTCGGCGAGGAAGGCGTGCAGCTGGTCCGTCGACCAGCCGGCGTCCAGCGCCCGGCGGATCGAGCCGGGGGTGAAGCGGTAGACGGTGGCGCCGCCGGTGGACTCCACGTCGGCGGCGAGCGCCATGGTGGCCCGCAGGTCGCGGCGGAGCGGCCCGGGCGCGACCGCCGTGAGGTCGGCCTGGAGCAGCACCTGGTCCACCGGCTCGGGGAAGAGCGGCGCCAGCAGCTCGGCGGCGGCGGCCACCGACGCCGGCTCGGCCGGCCGGTCGAGCAGCGGCCTGGCGTAGCCGGCCAGCGCGCCCCGGCCGGTGACGCCCAGCGTCTCGGCCTCGACCAGCGCGGTGCGGGCCAGCCGCTCCCTGGCCGGGTCGGCCAGCCGGCGGGGCAGCTCCCAGCGCAGCCGGTCCAGCACCACCGCGGGCTCCGGCGCGCCGCCCGGCGGCAGCGCGGCGAGCAGCGCCAGGGTGCGGTGGCGCAGGTCGGCGGCGGCGCCGCGGTCGAGACCCGGGCCGAGCGCGGCCAGCAGCCGGCCCTTGCCGTCCCGGTCGCCGACCAGGGCCGGCACCCGGGTGCCGGCGAGCCAGGCGGTGGCCAGCCGCAGCCAGCGCTCCCCGGTCGGCGCCGCCAGCCAGTCGTCGTAGGCCGGGGTCGGCGCGTACCGTTCGTCGGCCGCGCCGTCCGCGGCCAGCAGGCCGGCCGCGTAGGCCAGTTCCAGCCAGAACACGGCCTCGGGCTCCGGCACGTCCAGGGTCACGGCGACCCGCTTCAGCTCCCGCACGCCGAGGCCGCCGGCGCGCAGCACCGGCGGACCCTCCGTCTCCCAGGAGGTCAGCAGCGTCTCGACGGTGTCCAGCGCGCGGTGCGCGGCGCCCGCGGCCGTGGCGTCGACCAGCGCCGTGTCGTGCCGCACCGGGGCCGTCAACTCCGGTGGCTCCGGGTGGAGTTCGCGGTGGGCCCGGCCGTCCCGCAGGGTGAGCGCGACCTCCCTGGGCAGCACCACGGTGCCCGGCTGGGTCGGCATCAGCAGGCCCCGGTCCAGCAGCCAGCGCAGCGGGGCGCCGGTGCGGGCGGCCTCGGCGCCGCTGCCGAGGGTGCCGTAGGGCGGGCCCCAGGTGAGCCGCTCCAGCGCGGAACGGGCCGCGTCGGGCGCCTCGGCCAGCAGCGCGGCCAGCCGCTCCGGGTCGCGGAAGAGCGCGGTGAGCGCGGCGACCGCGCTCACCGGGTCGTGGGTGGCGGGCAGCCCGCAGGCCGCCAGCAGCGCCTGCGTCCGGCTGGGCGCGAGACCGGCCGCCGCCTCGGCCAGCGTCGGCCCCAGGCCGGTGGCGCTGGGCCGGGCCGCGCTCGGCGCCAGCAGCTCCTGCGCGGTGCGCACCAGGCGCAGCCCGTCCGGCCGGCCCCAGAGCAGGGCCCGGGCCCGCAGGGTGGCCAACGCCTGGGGCAGCCGTCGTTCGCCGCCGGGCAGCAGCGCGGTCAGCGCGTGTTGCGAACAGGGGCGCTCGGCGACGGCCAGTGCTTCCGCCGTTTGGAGGGTGAAGGTGTCCAGATGCTCCAGGGCGCGCACCACGGAGGCGCGCGCGCCGGCCCGGGTGGCCAGCTCGGAGAGGTCGCCGGGCAGCGGCGACAACAGGTCGGGTCGGGTGCGCAGCAGCTCGGACAGCTCCGCGTCGGAACGAGCGCGCAGTTCGTCGGCGAGGGTGCGAGGGCTGTCGGTGGAACCGCTGGTCATCCTGCCAACCGTAGCGGCAGTCGGGCCCTGGTGGCACGGCTCGGGACCGGGAAGCGCGTCAGCGGAACCCTTTCTGCGGTTTCCGTCACCCGGAGCAAGGGTGCTGTCGGGGGGTTCGGTGGCGAGTGGACTGTCGAGGTCAGCGCGCGGCAGACTCGGGAACCAGCCAACGGAAGGACCTGATCCACGATGCCGCCGAGGGAGAACCCGACCGCCCGCCAGGCCCGACTCGGCGCGGAGCTGCGCAAGTTGAGGGTGGCGGCGGGGCGGACCGCGCGGGAGACGGCGGCCATGCTCGGCACTGACCAGGGAAAGATCAGCCATATAGAGTCCGGCCGCATCGGGGTCAGCGAGGAGCGTATCCGGCGCCTCGCCGACTTCTACGCCTGCACGGACGAGAGCCTGCTCGAAGCCCTGTGCGTCATCGCCAGGGAACACCGTGGCCAGTTCTGGTGGGACGAATATCGTGGCACCCTTGCCTCCCAGTACCTGGCGGTGGCCGAGCTGGAGCACCACGCGGTGGCGATGCGCAGCCTCCAGACGGTGACGGTGCCGGGCCTGCTCCAGACCGAGGAGTACGCCCGGGCGCTGTTCCGGGGCGGGCTGCCGGCACCGACGGACGACCAGGTCGACGCGCGGGTGCGGCACCGGATGCGCCGCAAGGCGGTGCTGGAGCGGGAGGACCCGCCACTCCTCTCGGTGTTCCTGCACGAGGCCGCGCTGCACATGCGGTTCGGCGGGCGTGGCGTGGCCAGACGGCAGCTGGAGTCGCTGATCGAGACCTCGGAGCTGCCGCAGGTGACGCTGCGGGTGATCCCGTTCACCAACGAGGACTTCTACGAGGTGACCCAGCCGGTGCTCTACGTGCACGGGGTGGTGCCGCAGCTGGACACGGTGCTGATCGACGGGCCGACCGGCAGCGGGCTGCTGGGCGCGGACGACGAGCTGGCGCACTACCGGGTCTTCTTCGGGCACGCCAACGACCGTTCGCTGGACCAGGAGGAGTCCCGGCAGCTGATCCACCACATCGCCAGGACGCTGTAGCCGACGGCGGGTCGCGGTAGCCGGTGGGGCCGCGCGGCGCTGCCGTAGGCTGCGGGCCCATGGTCGGTTGGTGGGACGCGGTGCCGGACGACGAGCGGGCGCGCTGGGCGCTGGACCCGCTGGCGCGGGTGGGCCCGCTGGGCTTCGGGATGCGCCCGGCCGAGGTGTCGCGGGCGCTGGCCGCCGTCACGACGGAGGCCCAACGGCCGCGGTTCAGCGGCGGTTCCGGCACCGGGGCCGGCGGCGTCGTCACGGAGGGCGACTACCGGGGCTTCGGGCTGCGGCTCTACTACCGGGCGGAGCGGCTGGCGGGGGTGGCGGTCGACGCGCTGCGCGGGCCGCAGGTGCTCGCCGGCGACGTGCCGCTGGTCGGTCGGGTGCCGTCCGAGGTGGAGCGCTGGCTGGCCGACCGGACGGCGGCCCACGAGCCCGAGGGGGAGCTGTCCTACCTGGCCGCCGGCGTCCCGGTGGCGGAGTCGCTGGGCGTCGTGGTCGACGTGCAGCGGGCCGGCGACCGGCTGCTCACCCGGCCGGTGTTCGTGCCGCCGGCGGCGTGGGACGACCTCCCGCACTTCCTGCCCCGGCAGGCCTGGTCGGCCTGCTGAGCCGCCGCCGGGCCCGGCACGCGCCGCGGCCCGCCCACCCCCGGGAGCGGGGGAGCGGGCGGGCCGAGGGCGCGGTGCCGACCGGCCGGTCAGCCGAAGCGGCCGGAGACGTAGTCCTCGGTGGCCTGGTTGCTCGGGGTGGAGAAGATCTTGGTGGTGTCGTCCATCTCCACCAGCCCGCCCGGCTCGCCTATGGAGCGCAGGTTGAAGAAGCCGGTGACGTCGCTGACCCGGGCCGCCTGCTGCATGTTGTGGGTCACGATGACGATCGTGTAGTCCTTCTTCAGCTCCAGCATCAGGTCCTCGATCGCCTGGGTGGAGATCGGGTCCAGCGCCGAGCAGGGCTCGTCCATCAGCAGCACGTCCGGCTGCACGGCGACGGCCCTGGCGATGCACAGCCGCTGCTGCTGCCCGCCGGAGAGCCCGGAGCCGGGGCGCTTCAGCCGGTCCTTCACCTCGTCCCAGAGGTTCGCCGCCCGCAGCGACCGCTCCACCAGGGCGTCCATCTCGGACCGCTTCATCTTCTTGTTGTTCAGCCGGACCCCGGCCACCACGTTGTCGTAGATCGACATGGTGGGGAACGGGTTCGGCCGCTGGAACACCATGCCGATGTGCCGGCGCACGGCCACCGGGTCCACGTGCGGTGCGTAGAGGTCGTGCCCGTCCATCTCCACCGAGCCGGCCACCCGGGCCTTGGGCACCAGCTCGTGCATCCGGTTCAGGGTGCGCAGGAACGTGGACTTGCCACAGCCGGACGGGCCGATCAGGGCGGTGACCGAGCGCGGCTCAATGGTCATCGAGACGCCCTGCACGGCCAGGAACTTGTCGTAGTAGATGTCGAGACCCTTGACCTCGATGCGCTTGGCCACAGTGCTTCGCTTCCTTTGCGTCAACTCTCCCGGCAGCCGGTCAGGCGCGGGTCTTCGGGGCGAACAGGCGGGAGATCAGGCGCGCCACGAGGTTGAGCGCCATCACGATGAGGATCAGCGTGAACGCCGCCGCCCACGCCCGGTCCAGGAACGGCTCCGGCGGGATGCCCGGGGTCGCGTACTGGTTGTAGGAGAAGACGGAGAGGGTCGCCATCCGGTCGTCGAACGGGTTGAAGTTGTCACTGCTGGTGATGCCGACGGTGACCAGCAGCGGGGCGGTCTCGCCGATGACCCGGGCGATGGCGAGCGTGACGCCGGTCGCGATGCCGGCCAGCGCGGTCGGCAGCACCACCCGCACCACGGTCCGCCACTTCGGCACGGCCAGCGCCATCGACGCCTCGCGCAGCTCGTTGGGCACCAGCTTCAGCATCTCCTCGGTGGACCGCACCACCACGGGGATCATCAGCACGCTCAGCGCGACCGAGCCCATGATGCCCATCCGCACGCCGGCGCCGAAGAACAGCTCGAAGAGCGCGTAGGCGAAGAGGCCGGCGACGATCGACGGGATGCCGGTCATCACGTCCACGAAGAAGGTGATGGCCCGGGACAGCCGGCCCCGGCCGTACTCCACCAGGTAGATCGCGGTGAGCATGCCGATCGGCACCGAGATCAGCGCGGCCAGGCCGGTGACGATCAGGGTGCCCATCAGCGCGTGGTGGGCGCCGCCGCCCTCACCGACGACGCCGCGCATCGAGTTGTTGAAGAAGTCGGCGTCGAACCGCTCCAGGCCGCGGGAGAGCACCGCGCCCAGCACCGAGACCAGCGGCAGCAGCGCCACCACGAAGGAACTGGTGACGACCGCGGTGACCAGCCGGTCCTTGGCCTTGCGCGGCCCCTCGACCCGGCGCGACCAGCCGTGGACGACGGCGGTGTAGCCGACCGCCGCGAGCAGCCCGCTGGCCACCGGGTTGAAGTCCAGCACGAGGTACAGCGCCAGCCCGAGCCCGACCCAGGCCAGCAGGGTCAGCGCGGGGGCGCGGCGCGGCAGCGAGCCGTGGGTGAGCGCCGGCTTCTCCAGCGTCACGGGGGCGGGCTCGGGCGCCCGCTGCGGGGGAATGGTCGGCGTGCTCATCAGTTGGCTCCCGAGAAGTCACGGCGTCGGTTGATCACCGCGCGGGCCCCCATGTTGACCAGCAGGGTGACGGCGAACAGGACGAGGCCGGAGGCGATCAGCACGTTCACGTCGAGGCCGGACGACTCCGGGAAGTCCAGCGCGATGTTGGCCGCGATGGTGGACGGGTTGCCGTTGCTGATCAGGTTGAAGGTGATGCCGCCCGAGGGGGAGAGCACGATCGCGACCGCCATCGTCTCGCCCAGCGCCCGGCCCAGGCCCAGCATGGAGCCGCCGACGATGCTGGAGCGGCCGAACGGCAGCACCGACATCCGGATCATCTCCCAGCGGGTGGCGCCCAGCGCCAGCGACGCCTCCTCGTGCAGCCGCGGGGTCTGGAGGAACGCCTCCCGGATGACCGCCGTGGTGATCGGCAGGATCATCACCGCCAGCACGATGGACGCGACCAGCATGGTGCGGCCGGTGGCCGAGGCGGGGCCGGCGAAGAACGGGATGAAGCCGAGGTTCTCCTCCAGCCAGCGGGTCGGCTCCACGGTGCGCGGCGCCAGCTCGGACAGGCCCCACAGGCCGAAGATGATGCTGGGCACGGCCGCCAGCAGGTCCACCACGTAGCCCAGCACGCTGGCCAGCCGGCGCGGCGCGTAGTGCGTGATGAACAGCGCGATGGCCACCGCCAGCGGCGCCGCGATCAGCAGCGCGATCACCGCGGCCAGCAGCGTGCCGAAGAGCAGCGGCCAGATGTAGAGGACGATGCCGTCCCCGCCCGGCACCTCCTCGGCGTCCGCCCACAGGGCCGGCCACGCCTCCACGACCAGGAAGGCGGCCACCCCGGCCAGGATGACCAGGATCAGCACACCGGCCGCGGTGGCCGACGAGGAGAACAGCCTGTCGCCGAGCCGGCTGACCGGTTTGCCGAACATCGGGGCGTTCGGCGGTGGCGGCGACGGATTCTCTTGGGGGGTCAGCTCGGTGCTGGATGACACTCTTCGCTCCCTTTCTCGGCTGGCGTCCGAACGGGCGGTGAACACCGGGACCGGCGCACCACCCCTGGACGGGCGGCCACCGTCCCGGGTGGCCGCCCGCGCCGGGCGTTCGGTTCCGTCAGCTGGCCGAGATGGCGTCGATGGCGGGCTGGAGCTCCTGCCGCAGGGCGTCGGAGATCGGCGCCGAACCGGCGGCCTCGGCGGAGGCGGCCTGGCCCTCCTCGCTGATGATGTAGCTCAGGTAGGACTGGACCAGCTCGGCCTTGGTGGCGTCGTCGTAGGTGGCGCAGGCCATCGCGTAGGAGACGAGCACGATCGGGTAGGTCCCGGCCTCGGTGGTGTCCCGGGCCAGCTCGTACGCGAAGTCGTACTGCCCGCGGCCCTCGGCCCGCTCCGAGACCTCCAGCACGTTGGCGGCGGCCTCCGGCGAGTACGGCACGAACTCCTCGCCCACGCCGACGTTCACGCTGGCCAGGTCGCCGACCTGGCTGGCGTCCGCGTAGCCGATGGTGCCCTGGCCGCCGGAGACGGCCTGGATCACGCCGGAGGTGCCCTGGGCGGCCTCGCCGCCACTGACCGGCCACTCGTCGCTGGCCTCGTGCGGCCAGGCGTCGGGGGCGGCGGCCAGCAGGTACTCGACGAAGTTCTCGGTGGTGCCCGAGGCGTCGGACCGGTTGACCGGGGTGATCGCGGTGTCCGGCAGCTCGGCGTCCGGGTTGTCCGCGGCGATCGCCTCGTCGTTCCAGGTGGTGATCTCCTGGTTGAAGATGCCGGCGATGGTGGCGGGCTGGAGGTTCAGCTCGTCCACGCCCTCCACGTTGAAGACCAGCGCGACCGGGGAGACGTAGACCGGCAGCTGCACGACCTCCTCGCAGCGCTCGGTGGCGGCGGCCAGCTCGTCGTCGGCGAGCACGGAGTCGGTGCCACCGAAGTCGGTGCCGCCGGCGATGAACTGCTCACGGCCACCGCCGGAGCCGACCGGGTCGTAGTTGACGGTGACATCCGGGTTGGCGGCCAGGAAGCCGGCCTGCCAGGCCTGCTGGGCGGCGGCCTGCGAGCTGGCGCCCGCGCCGGAGATGGTGCCGGACAGTTCGGAGCCGCCCTCGCTCCCCCCGGAGGTGCCCCCGCTGCCGCCGTTGCCGTTGTCCGAGCTTTCGTTGTCGCTGCTGCACGCCGTGACCAGCGCCAGGGCGGACACCACGGCTATCGCGGCGAAGCGAGCGCGCGTCTTGCGCATGACCTGTGCTCCTTTTTCTGCCCGGCTCGGTGCCGGGGTGCAGAGATGACTTCGATGACGTCCTGTCGAGGGAGAACGTAAGAGCCACCAGCGAAGGAGCGAGGGCCAGAAGGTGAACAGAAAGATAGGTTCGGCGGAACCGGCAGTTTCACAAACAGAGTTGGAATCGTTAAGGAAAAGGCCTGGTGATCACGACCGAGAACCGGGGCGGCGGACCGCCCCGGTGAGCCCGGTAATTCCCGGTGGATCAACCGGCCGGCGGCACCAGGCGGTAGCCGACACCGCGCACCGTCTGGATGATCTCCGGGTGGTGCGGGTCGTCACCGAGCCGCTCCCGAAGCCGCCGAATGTGAACGGTGATGGTGTTGGACCGGCGCGCGCCCTCGCCCCACAGCTCGGTGCGGATCTGGTCCCGGGTGATCACCTTCTCCGCGTGCAGCATCAGCAGGTGCAGCAGCTGGAACTCACGCAGCGGCAGCCGGGCGGTGGACACCCCGTGCATCCGCACCTCGTAGGTGCTCGGGTCCAGCGTCAACGGGCCGCAGACCAGCGGCTGGTCCCAGCCCCGCTGGCCCCGGTCGGCCAGGCTGAGCAGCTGGGCCACCTCGCGCGGCCGGTAGGGGCGCGCGACACAAGCGCTCGCGCCGGCGGCCAGCGCCGGCGCCACCTGCGCGGTGTCCTCAGGCCCCACCCCCAGCACCACCGGGATCGACAGCCGGCGCCGCACCAGCCGCAGCACCGTCGCCCCGTCGATCAGCGGCAGGTCGGCCGAGACCAGCAGCACGTCCGGCTTCCGCAGCCCGGCCTCCAGCAGCGCGGCCGCCCCGTCCGCGCAGTGCACCACCGACACCTGGTACTTGGCCAGTTGGGCGGTCAGCCCCTGCCGGATGCGTTCGTCGGCGTCCGCCAACAGGACCACCGGGTGCGAGCCCAGCGGGATGCGCGCCGGCTCGGCCAGCTGGCCCACCTCGGCACCCAGGGCGGCCGGGCCGCCGTCCGCCGCGTCCTCGATCATCGGGCTGGACACGGGGGTGGTCCGAGTCGAACTCAACCAGGCGCCCACGGGCTCTCCCTCGCTGTCGGTCTCGGCGGTGAAGGAATCGGCCAGAGCTGCGGTGGCCAGGCCGCGTCGCGCCACGGGAGCCGGGCTGCGGCCTGCGGCCGGGCGATCCGGGCTCCCGGTAGCGTGAAAAGGTGTCCACGAGCGACGTTCACCATGTAACGAGGCGTGGGTAGCGGGTTGCACGGCGTTCGGTGAACCCGCGATGAACAACGGCGTTCCCGTAGGTTCCACACCCCGCCGTCCGGGGGAAGTTGTCCCGGGGCCCGGGTGAACACGGCCCCGCCGGGCGCCCCCGGCGCGCGCCGGCGGCCGAACGGGCCGCGCCGTTCGGGGCCGGCGGGGCGCCCGCGTCAGTAGCATCGTGGAGTACGCGGGGAGTGTCGGGGCCCTACCGGGCCGGGCGGCGGCGAGCGCAGGGGCGTGGCGTGGGGAACGACGACGAGAAGCTGGTGTTCGACTACCTGAGCCGGGTCGGCGACCTGGCCCATGGCACCGACCTGTCCTCCACCGAGCGGGCCAGACTGGTCAACCGGCTGCGGGACGAGATCGGCCGGCAGCGGGCGGACGCCGCCGGCGGCGCCGGGCGCGGCTCGGTCAAGCGCATCCTGGGCAGGATGGGCCGCCCGGAGGACGTGGTCGCCCAGGCCACCGGCGGCCCGGTGCCCAGCGCGCCGACGCCCACACCCGCCCCCACCCCGTCGCCGACCCCGTCCGCCCGGCCGGCCCCGACCCCGGCTCCCTCCCCGACGCCGGCCAGGCCGGAGGTGCCGCTGCCGGCGCCGCGCGAGTCCGCCGCGCCCGAGCCCGGCGGGCCGCCGCTGGAGCCGCCCCCGTTCGGGGTGGGCGGGCCGCCACCGCACGGCGGGATCTGGCGGGAGGGCGAGATCGCCGGCTTCAGCGGCGGCATCGACATCCCGGAGCTGATGCACCCCAGCGGCCTCGCCGACCCCGAGCCCGGCCCGGCCACCGAGGCCGAGCTGACCGCCGCCGAGGTGGAGGCGGAACGCGCCGCCGCCGAACGGGCCGGCCCCCAGGCCCCGGCTGAGCCGGCCGCGCCGGCCCCCAGGCGCCGCACCCGGCTGGCCAGGGCCGTCCTCAGCGGACGCCGCCGCGGCGGCATCGTCGAGCTGGCCGGCGTGGTGACGCTGCTCGCCGGCGCGGTGGCCGGCTCGTTCTACGTGCTGCTGCTGGGCTGGCTGCTGGCCTACTGGTCACCCCGGCTGAGCCTGCGCGAACGCCAGTGGGCGACCTTCGGCATGCCGGCGCTGCTGGCCACCGGCTACGCGGTCTGGCTGATCGGCCGCGCCGGCGGCTACTGGGGCGAACAACTGGCCGCCGGCGAACCCCAACAGGCCCTCGCCGACCACTGGCCCATGCTGCTGCGGCTGGCCGCGGTCGCCAGCGCCGCCTTCCTCCTCTACCGCGCCCGACGGCCCGTCAAGGAGTAGCCCGACGGCGGCGACCGACCCCGCCACGGCGCGGAGTTGAGCCCCCGGCACCGGCGAGCTGCGCGACCGTAGGCGGCAACCCGGCAGCGCGTTCCCGTTCCCGATGCCGTTCCCGGCGGGGCCGGGAACGGGAACGCGCTGCCGGCCGGAGGTCAGCCGACCAGGGTCTGCTCGATCTCGTCCAGGATCTGCTCGGCCGCCGTGTAGCCGATGCCGAGGTACCAGAGCTGGTCGTTGACCGGGAAGGCGCGGCCTTCCTGGACGGCCGTCAGGTCCTCCCAGAGGGGTCCGCCGACCGCGGCGTCCTCGCCGGAGGCGTCGGGGTCGCCGTAGGAGGCGTAGTAGATGACGTCGCCGTCGGCCTGGTCCACCTGCTCCGGGCTGATCTCGACGGCGAAGCCGTCCGGCGCGTCGTCCACGATGGCCGGCCGGCCGAGGCCCAGGTCGCCGAGGATGCCGCCGATGTAGTTCTCCCGGCCGTAGAGCCGGGTGTTGCCGCCGTCGATGAAGCGCAACATGCTGACCTCGATGTCGGCCGCCGCCTCCGGGCCGCCGATGGCCTCCACCACCTCGGCGACGTGCGCCTGGTACGCGGCGACGACCTCCTCGGCCTCGGCCGACCTGCCGAGCGCGTCGGCGTGGGTGAGGAAGTTCTCCTGCCAGGGCGCGCCGACCGTCTCGGTGAAGACGGTGGGGGCGATCGCCGACAGTTCGTCGTACCGCTGCTCGTCCCTGACCTTGCTGCCGATGATCAGGTCCGGGTCCAGGTCGTTGATCGCCTCCAGGTTGGGCGCGGCGATGCCGCCCACGTTCTCGATGTCGGCGAGTTGGTCCTGCGGCAGGTAGTCGAGGAACTCCTGGGTGGCGTCGGCCTGTACGGCGCCGACCGGGATGACACCCAGGGTGATGGCGGTGTCCAGCTCGGCGGTGTCCAGGACGACGACGCGCTGCGGGTTCTCCGGCACCTCGACCGGGCCCATCGCGCTGTCCACGGTGCGGGTGCCGCCGGTCCCGTCCCCGGCGCCGTCGCCCGAGCCGGCGTCGGAGTCCGCGTCGGAGCCGCAGGCGGCGAGGGTGACGGCGCAGGCCAGGGCCAGCGCGGCGGTGGTGGCGGTGCGGCGGTTCATGGGGTGTGACCTTCCCTTGACGGAACGGTTGCGGGGTGTGGGGTGGGGGCTTCGGGCACCACCAGCGGGGAGCCGGTGACCGGGTCGGGGATCACCACGGCGGCCAGGCCGAAGACCTCGGCCACCAGCTCGGCGGTGACGACCTCGCCGGGGTCGCCCTGGGCGACGATCCGGCCGTCCCGCATCGCCACCAGGTGGTCGGCGTAGCGGGCGGCCTGGTTGAGGTCGTGCAGCACGGTCACCACGGTGCGCGCTGGGGCCTGTTCGGTCGCGGTGGCCAACTGGCGTACCAGGTTGAGGACTTCGACCTGGTGGGCGATGTCGAGGTAGGTGGTGGGCTCGTCCAGCAGCAGCAGGTCCGTCTGCTGGGCCAGGGCCATCGCGATCCACACCCGCTGCCGCTGCCCGCCGGAGAGCGCGTCCACCGGCCGGTCGGCCAGCTCGGTCACGGCGGTGCGGGCCATCGCCTCGGTGACCGCCGCCTCGTCGGCCGGCGACCACTGCTGCCACCAGCGCTGGTGCGGCTGCCGGCCGCGGGAGACCAGGTCGGCCACGGTGATCGCCTCGGGCGCCACCGGGGACTGCGGCAGCAGCCCCAGCGCCCGGGCGATCCGCCGGGTCGGCAGCGTGTGCAGCTCGGCGCCGTCCAGCAGCACCGCCCCGGCGCGGGGCTTCAGCAGCCGGCCCAGCGCGCGCAGGGTGGTGGACTTGCCGCAGGCGTTGGGCCCGACGATCACCGTGACCCGGCCGTCCGGCACGTCCAGGTCCAGCGCGTCGACCACCGGCCGGTCGGCGTCGTAGCCGAGGGTCAGGCCCCGGGCGGCGAGCCGGCCGGCCGGCGGGTCCGGGTCCGGGGCCCGGTCCTGGTCACGGCCCGGCGCGGGTGCGGGGATCGGCCGCGACCCGCGCGGCCGGGTCGCGTCGGCCCGGTCAGCGGGGCGGTCAGCGGGGCGGTCGGACGGGTGCTCCGACGGGTGCTCCGACGGGTGCTCCGACGGGGAAGGGGAGTTCATGCCCGGCCTCCGGCACGGTTGTTGAAGATCAGCCACAGCAGGTAGGGGGCGCCGATCGCGGCGGTGACCACCCCGGCCGGCAGCTCGGTCGGCGCGAACAGCAGCCGGGCCAGCAGGTCGGCCAGCACCGTCAGCAGCGCCCCGACCAGCGCCGTGGCGAGCAGCGGGATCTGCGCGGTGCGGGTCAGCCGGCGGGCGATCTGCGGGGAGAGCAGCGCGACGAAGTCGACCGGCCCGGCCGTGCCGGTGGCCAGCGCGGCCAGCAGCACCCCGACCGCCACCAGCCCGACCCGGGTGGCGTTGATCCGGACGCCCAGCGCGGTCGCCGTGTCGTCGTCCAGGCTCACCGAGCGCTGGGCGCGCGCCGCCCAGCAGACGGCGGGCAGCAGCGCGAGCAGCGCCCAGGCCAGCGGCGCCGCCTCGGCGTAGCCACGGCCGTTGAACGAGCCGGTCATCCACACCGTGGCCTGCTGCGCCACGGTGTGGTCGCCCTTGGTGAGGAAGAGCTGGGTGACCGAGCGCAGCGCGATGGCGAAGCCGATGCCGATCAGCACGAACCGGCCGGCGTGCAGGCCGCCGCGCCACGCGAACAGGTAGACCAACACGGCCGCCGCCAGCCCGCCGGCGGTCGCCCAGTACGGCAGCACCCCGGTGCCGCCCAGGCCGTAGGTCATGGCGATCACCGCGACCGCCGCCGCGCCCTGGCTGACGCCGATGATGTCGGGGCTGGCCAGCGGGTTGCGGGCCACCGTCTGGATCAGCCCGCCGGCCACCGCCAGCGCGGCGCCGACCAGCAGCGCCACGGTCAGCCTGGGCAGCCGCAGCACCCCGATCACGAAGGCGTGTTCGTCGGTCAGGCCCAGCACGGAGCGGACCGCGTCCAGCGGCGGCACCGTCGAGCTGCCCAGCGACAGGCTGGCCACGCAGCCGGCGGCCAGCGCCAACAGCAACACGGTCACGGCGACCGCGGTGCGGCGGTGCAGCAGCAGCGAGGCGGCCCGGCAGCGCAGCACCAGGTAGCCGGTGGGGCGGGTCGTCGGCGCGGGTTTCGCCAGCCGCGGCGGCCGGGTCGCGGTGCTGGTCATCGGCTCTCCCCGTACTCGGTTGCGCGAGGGCGGTCGGCGCCGGTCACCGGGTCGGCGCCGGTCACCGGGTCGGCCTCGCTCACCGGCCCGGCCCCGCCCGCGGCGCCGGTCAGGTCGGGCTGGTCGGTCATGCCCGGCCTCCCGAGCGGCGCACCAGGTAGACCAGGAACGGCACCCCGATCAGCGCCGTGGTCACCCCGGCCGGCACCTCGGACGGCGGGAAGACCAGCCGCCCGACCACGTCGGAGACGAGCAGCACCACCGCCCCCAGCAGTGCCGCCATCGGCAGCAGCCAGCGGTGCCCGCTGCCCACCAGGGCCCGCCCCAGGTGCGGCACGGCCAGCCCGACGAACGCGATCGGCCCGGCCGCCGCCACGCCGGCACCGGTCAGCACGGCCGCGCCGAGCCCGCCGATGATCCGCACCGCGGCTACGTTCTGGCCAAGGCCGCGGGCCGCGTCGTCGCCCAGCGCCAGCGCGTCCAGGCCGCGCGCGGACGCGGCCACCAGCACCGCGCCGACCAGCATGAACGGCCAGATCCTGGCGGCGATCTCGGCGTCCCGGCCGGTCAGCGAGCCGACCTGCCAGAAGCGGAACTCGTCCAGGGTGGCGGCGTTGGTGGTCAGCACACCGGCGATCACCGAGGCCAGCAGCGCGTTGACGGCCGCCCCGGCCAGCGCCAGCCGCACCGGCGTGGCGCCACCCCGGCCCCGGTTGGCGACCGCGTAGACGGCGACCGCGGCCAGCGCCGCGCCGGCGAAGGCGTACCAGACGTAGTCGGTCAGCGAGCTGGCGCCGGCGAAGGTGATGGCCAGCACCACCGCGACCGAGGCGCCCTGGCTGACCCCGAGGATGCCGGGCTCGGCGATCGGGTTGCGGGTCAGGCCCTGCATCACCGCGCCGGCCAGGCCGAGCGCGGCGCCCACCAGCAGCGCGATCACGGTGCGCGGCACCCGCAGCTCCCGGACCACCTTGGCGGCGCTGGCGGCCTCCCCGGTCAGCTCGTCGGGGTCGGTGAAGAGCGAGCGGAGCACCAGGTCGGGGGCGATGGTGCGGCTGCCCAGGGCGACGCTCAGCAGCATCGCCACGGCGACGGCCGCCACCGCCGCGGTCACCCACGCCAGCCGGCGGCCGGCGGTCGCGTGCCGCGCGCCGACGGGCGGGCGTTCGGCGGTCGTTGACATGGTCCCCCGCGCGGTTAGGTTAGGCGAGCCTAAGTGTTGGCGTGTGCCAGGGGCACAATAGCGGTATGCCTCACTCCGCGCCGACGTCCCCGTTCACGGTCGGGTTCGACCTCGACATGACCCTGATCGACTCCCGCCCCGGGATCCACCGCACCTACCGGGCGCTGGCCGAGGAGACCGGTGTCTCGATCGACGCCGACCTCGCCGTCAGCCGCCTCGGGCCGCCGCTGGAGGAGGAGTTGGCGTACTGGTTCCCCGCCGAGCGGCTGCCGGCCGCCGCCGACCGCTACCGGGCGCTGTACGTGGAGCTGGCCATCGAGCCGACGCCGCCGCTGCCCGGCGCGGCCGAGGCGCTGGCCGCGGTGCGCCGGCTGGGCGGTCGCAGCATGGTGGTGACGGCCAAGTACCCGGGCAACGCCAAGCTGCACCTGGACCACCTGGGGCTCACCCCGGACGTGCTGGTCGGCTCACTCTGGGCGGAGCGCAAGGCCGAGGCGCTGCTGGCGCACGACGCCGGCGTGTACGTCGGCGACCACGTCGGGGACGTGCGCGGCGCGCGCGCCGCCCGGGCGCGCTCCGTCGCGGTGGCCACCGGCCCCTGCCCGGCCGACGAGCTGCGGGCCGCCGGGGCCGACGTGGTGCTCGCCGATCTCACCGCGTTCCCCGGCTGGTTGGCCGACTACCTGGCGGCCGACGCCTGACCCGCGACCGGGCCGGCGGCCTGGGCCTCCCGGTCCAGCCGCCGTTGCACGGACATCGACCGGAACAGGCCGCAGCCGGCGACGAAGAAGCCCACGCCCATCAGCATGGACACCAGGTAGGCGGCGGTCGGCAGCGGATCGGCGCCCACCAGCAGCGGGATCACGGTGATCAGGGTGGCGACGGCGCCGACCGCGAAGACCACGCCGCCGACCCGCACCAGGGCGTCACCGGGCTGCTTGGCGCTCGCGTCGGCGGGCGCCGCGGCGCTCGCGTTCGCACTCAGGTTGGTACTCACCCACACAGGATCGCAGGCGCGAGCATATTTGCGACGCGCCGGGGGCAGTGATCCTCCGAAACGGCCCGGGAGCATCTTGTCACCGGGCTGCGGGCCATTAGCCTAAGACCTGGCGGGCTGTTGTGGCCCGCCTCACTGTTATGGACGAGTGCGAGGACGAGGACACGTGCCTACCGGCAAGGTCAAGTGGTTCAACACCGAGAAGGGCTTCGGCTTCCTTTCCCGCGACGACGGCGGCGATGTCTTTGTGCACTCCTCTGCCTTGCCCAACGGCCTGGACGCGCTGAAGCCGGGTCAGCGCGTCGAGTTCGGCGTCGTCGCCGGGCAGCGCGGGGACCAGGCACTCTCCGTCGTACTGCTCGACCCGATGCCGTCGGTGGCCGCCGCGCAGCGCCGCAAGCCGGACGAGTTGGCCTCCATCGTTCAGGACCTGACCACGCTACTCGACGGCGTCTCCCAGCAGTTGGAGCGCGGCCGGTACCCGGAGCGGGCCAGCGGCCGGAAGATCGCCGGCATGTTGCGCGCCGTCGCCGACCAGCTGGACGTCTAACCCGCCGCTTCCCCCGCCGCCGCGCCGGCCCCCGCCGGCGGCCGGCCCGCGACCGCCCGCAGACAGCGGGCGGCCTGCGCCCGCAGCGCGGCGGCCAGCTCGTCGCTCCCCTCCACCAGCGTGAAGTCGACGTTCACCGAGGTGATCATCCACACCAGGGAGGGGACGCTGTCGGCCCCCACCCGCAGCAGACAGCTCCGCTCGTCCACCGGCTCCACCACCCCCGTGCCCGGCCAGACCAGCTCGGCCGCCTCCGCCGCCGACACGTGCAGCACGCATGTCGCCCGGTGCGGCCAGAGCCCGGCGGAGAGCCGGTGCACCAGGAACGCCGCCGGGTCGCCGTGTGGCAACGGGCGCGGCGCGAACCGCGGCCCGGCCGGCCCGCGCGGGGAGAGCCGGTCCACCCGGAAGACGCGCCAGTCCGCGCGCCGCAGGTCCCAGGCGATCAGGTACCAGTGCCGCGCCAGGGACACCAGGTGGTGCGGCTCCACCTCGCGCACCGCCTGCCGCCCCCGCGCGTCGGTGTAGTCGAACCGCAGCCGCTCCCGGCGGCGGCTCGCCCCGGCCAACGTCACCAGCGTCCCGGCCGCCACCGGCGGGCCGGCGGCCCCGACGTGCAGCGCGCTCGTCCCCAGGGCGTCCACCCGCTGCCGCAGCCGCGCCGGCAGCACCCCCGTCAGCTTGGCCAGGGCGCGCGGCGCGGCCTCCTCGATGCCGGCCACCGAACTGTTCGCCGTGGTCCGCAGGCCCACCGCCACCGCGACGGCCTCCTCCTCGTCCAGCCGCAGCGGCGGCAGCGCCGCGCCGCCGGCCAGCTGGTAGCCGGCGGTGCCGCGCAGCGCCCGCACCGGGTAGTCCAGCGCCCGCAGCCGCGCGATGTCCCGCCGCACGGTGCGCGCCGTCACCCCCAGCCGCTCGGCCAGCTCGGCGCCGGACCGCTCCCGGCCGTCCTGCAACAGGCTGAGCAGCCGCAACAACCGCGCCGACGGATCCATGGCCCTCCCTCGCTCCACCCTTCCGCCCCAGTCAACCGTGCCCCGGCTCCGGCGGCCCGGCGGTTAGGACCGGAACGGTCCCAACCCGGGCCTAGCGTGCCCGCCATGACCGACACCGGGGCCATCGAGCCCTTCCGGATCGCCGTCCCACAGGCGGCGATCGACGCGCTGCACGACCGGCTGGCGCGGGCCCGGCTGCCCGAGCAGCTGCCCGGCACCGGCTGGGAACGCGGGGTTCCGCTGGACTACCTGCGGGAGCTGGCCGAGCACTGGCGCCACGCCTTCGACTGGCGGGCCAGGGAGGCCGAGCTGAACGCGCACCCGCAGTTCGTCACCACTGTCGACGGGCAGCGGCTGCACTTCGTCCATGTCCGCTCGCCGCGGCCGGACGCCACCCCGCTGCTGTTGCTGCACGGCTGGCCCGGCACCTTCGCCGACTTCCTCGACGTGATCGGCCCGCTCACCGACCCGGCCGGGCACGGCGGCACCGCCGACGACCCGGCCTTCCACCTGGTGATCCCCTCACTGCCCGGCTTCGCCTTCTCCACCCCGCTGGCCGCCCCAGGCACCGGCCCGGCGCGGATGGCCGAGCAGCTGCTGGAGCTGCTGAGCCGGCTCGGCTACCGGCGGTTCGGCGTGCAGGGCTACGACACCGGCTCCTGGGTCGCCCCGGAGATCGCCCGGCTGGCCCCGGACCGGGTGCTCGGCCAGCACCTCAACGCGGCGCTCAGCTTCCCGGTGGGCGTCGAGGGCGAGTTCGACGCCCTCTCCCCGGCCGACCGCGCCCGCTGGGACCGGATGCGGGACTTCAACGACGGCTACCTCCAGTGCAACGCCAAGCGCCCGGCCACCGTCGGCTACGCGCTGACCGACTCCCCGGTCGGCCAACTCGCCTGGATCGTCGAGAAGTTCAAGGAGCTTTCCGAGCCGGAGGCGGGCCTGCCCGAGGACAGCATCAGCCGGGACCGGATGCTGACCACCGTCGCGCTCCACTGGTTCACCGCCAGCGCCACCTCGGCCGCGCAGATCTACTACGAGACCATCTCCGCCGCCGACTGGTCGGCCGAGGACGGGGACGGGGCCCGTAACGGAAACGCCGACTGGTCGGACGCGGACGGGGACGGGGACGGGGCCGGTAACGGAAACGCCGACTGGTCGGACGCGGACGCCGACGCCGCCGGCTGGGCCGGGCCGCCGCGCGGCACCGTGCCCACCGCGGTGCTGCTCTCCGCGCTCGACGTCACCGTCCGGCCCTGGGCCGAGCGCGACCACCACGTGGTCCGCTGGACCGAACTGGACGCCGGGGGCCACTTCCTGGCCATGGAACGCCCCGACCTGCTGGTCGCCGACGTCCGCGCCTTCTTCACCGGCCTCCGCTAGCGGGCCCCCGCCCCCGGGCCGTCAGGGCAGCGTTCTGGTCTCCGGCACCAGACCGGCCTTGGCGGCCCGGCCGAGCAGCTCGTTGATCGCCGCGTAGCCGACCGGGCCCAGGTCCGCGGTGAACTCGTTGACGTACAGCTCGATATGGGCGTCCGCCACCGCCGGGTCCAACTCCTGCGCGTGCGCCAGCACGTGCTGCCGGCTGGCCGAAGGGTCCGCCCAGGCGTGCTCGACCGAGGCGCGGATCGCCGCGCTGACCGCCGCCAGCCGCTCCGCGCCCAGCGAGCGGCGGCCCAGGATCGCGCCCAGCGGGATCGGGTGCCCGGTGCTCGACTCCCAGTACTCGCCCAGGTCGGCCAGCTGCCGCAGCCCGTAGTTCTGGTAGGTGAACCGCGCCTCGTGGATCACCAGCCCGGCGTCCACCCGGCCGTCCCGCACCGCCGGCATGATCTCGGCGAACGGCAGCACCCGCACCTCACCCACGCCACCCGGCACACACTCCGCGGCCCACAGCCGGAACAGCAGGTAGGCGGTGGACCGCTCGCTGGGCACCGCCACCGTCCGGCCCGCCAGGTCAGCCGCCGAGCCGCCCCGGGTGGTCAGCACCAGCGGGCCGCAGCCCCGCCCCAGCGCCCCGCCGCAGGACAGCAGCTCGTACTCGTCCAGCACCCAGGGCAGCACCGCGTAGGAGACCTTCAGCAGGTCGCCCTCGCCGCGCTCGGCCCGCCCGTTGGTCACGTCGATGTCCGCGTAGTCCACGGTCACCTCGGGCGTGCCGGGCAGCAGCCCGTGCGTCCAGGCGTGGAAGACGAAGGTGTCGTTCGGGCAGGGTGAGTAGGTCAGGGAGAGCGGCCCGCCGCCCGCCGTGCCGTCAGCCGTCGTGCTCATGGTGCTCCCGTCTCCACTGGTCGACCGCCGGGCCCAGGGCGGCGAAGGTGTCGGTCAACGCGCGCAGCGCGCCGGGGATGCGCCACGCGGCCCGGTCCCGTGGACCCACCGGGTTGGACACGGTGCGGATCTCCAGCACCGCCAGCTGGTGCGCGCCGGCCGCCGTCGCCACCCCGTGGCCCTCCATCCCCTCGGCCGCCGCACCCGGGTGCCGGGCCGTCAACGCCGCGGCCCGCTCGGCCGTGCCGGTCGTCGTCGAGACCGTCAGCACCGTCCCCAGCACCCCGCCGGTCGCCGCGGCGCCCGCCGCCGCCAGCCCGGCCGGCGGCCGGTGCCGCACCTGGCCGAAGCCCAGCTCGGCCACGTCCAGGAAGCCCGTCGGGCCCTCCGGGTCCTCCGCGCCCAGGTCGGCGGCGACCAGCTCGTCCGCGACCACCGTGTCGCCCACGGCGGCCACCGGCGCGAACCCGCCGCCGATGCCGGCCGCCACCACCAGGTCGTAGCGGCCCCTGGTCAGCGCCAGCACCGTCGCCGTGCCGGCCGCGGCCGCCGCCGGGCCCACGCCCACCGCCACCACGTCCCAGGCCGGCCCGCGGTGCAGCGGCAGCCCGGTCGGCAGCGTGAACTGGTCCGGCGGGGCGCCCGTCGCCAACGTCACCGCGTCCCGCTCGGCGGGCACCGCGGTGACCACCAGGGTCCTGCCCCGCGCCATCAGGTCAACCGATCCGGCCGGCCTCAGTCGCCCGGTTCGAGCGTCGCGTTCCAGACGCCCTCCAGGCTGCCGAGGAGCCGCTCGTCGTACTCCTCCTGGGTCTGCGAGGCCCAGATCGTCTCGATGTCGTAGTCGTCCGCGCGGATCTGCGCCACGCTCAGCCGCAGCTCCTCGGCGACCGGCGGGGAGCCAGGCGTCGCCTGCTGCTGCACCATCTGGAAGAGCTGGTCGCTCGGGAAGCTCCGGTAGGTGCCGGTGAACGGCTCCGCCCGGTACAGCTGCTCGTTGACGAAGAGCAGCCAGCCCTCCTCGGCGACATGGGCGTCCACCCCGATCCGGAACGTGTCGCCCGGCGTGCTGGTGAACGTCACCCGGTTCTCCGTGCCGACGAGGCAGTCCCTGGCCCGCTCGGCGCCCAGCGGCTCACCGTGCCCGTAGCAGTCGCTCGCGGTCTCCCGCGACTTGCTGCTGCTGTCCAGCGTGAAGTGCGCGTTGGGGGAAGGCTTCTCACACGCCGACAGCACGAGGACGCCCAGCGAAACGGTGCCGATGGCGAGCGTCGTACGGATGGCCCGGCGGCCCCGGTTCCTGGCGATCGCAGTCATGCGGGCAGATTACCGGCCGATACCGGTCACCTGACGCGCGGGTGCGGCGAGCCGCGTCGGGCCGTCGTCAACAGCCCCCGCACACTCAGCCCGGCACCCAGCAGCGCCAGCGTCGCGCACACCCCCATGCCCAGCGGGCCGACCAGCGGCAGCGAGATGCCGATCGCCCCGCCCATCACCCACGCCATCTGGAGCGTCGTCTCCGACCTGGCGAACGCCGAGGTCCGCACCACCTCCGGCACGTCCCGCTGGATCAGCGCGTCCAGCGCCAGCTTCCCCAACGCCTGGCAGATGCCGGCCGCGGCGCACACCGCGATCACCGTCACCGCCAGATAGCTCACCGTCGCGGTGACCGTGGTGCCCACCGCCACCGCCAGCACCGCCAGCAGGATCAGCTCGGGCGACCGCTCCCGCAGCCAGTTCCCCAGCAGGTTGCCCAGCCCGTTCCCCACCCCGGCGGCCACCCCGACCAGGCCGAGCGAGAGCGCGGCGCCCAGCCCGGGCAGCGGCTCCCCGCGCAGCAGGAACGCCATGAAGAACAGCAGGAAACCGGAGACCGCGCGCAGCGCCGAGTTGGCCACCAGCGCCTTGAGCACCGGCGAGTCGCCGACCTTGGGCAGGAAGCCGCGCTGCCCGTCCGCCGTGCCCCGACTCGACCGCAGCTCCGCCAACTCGGCCAGGTGCGCCGTCCGCTCGCCCTTCGCCAGATCCACCCGACCCGGCAGCCGGAACGACATCAGCGCGCCGATCACCGTGATCACACAGGCGGCGTAGAGCGGCCAGCGCTCCCCGACCGCGTTCAACGCCAGTCCCACCGGGGCCATCGCGCCGGCCGAGATCAGCCCGGTCAGCGTGATCCGGGCGTTCGCCTTCACCAGCGAGACCCGCGGCGGCAACAACCTCGGCACCACCGCCGCCCGCACGATGTTGTACGCCTTCGAACAGACCATCACGCCGAGCGCCGCCGGATACAGCTCGATCCCGCCCGTCACCACCGCGCTCGCGATCACCAGCGCCAGCATCCCGCGCGCCAGCAGCGCCCCGGCCATCGCCGCCCGCCGGCCGTGCGGCACCCGGTCCAGCAGCGGGCCGATCACCGGCGCCAGCAGGATGAACGGCGCCATGGTGACCGCCAGGTAGAGCGCCACCCGGCCGCGCGCCTCGTCCGTCGGCACGGAGAAGAAGATGGTGGAGGCCAACGCGAAGGTGATCAGCATGTCGCCGGCCGAGTGCACCGCGTGCAGCTCGATCAGCTTCGCCATCCCCGACTCGCCGGCGCCGTGCGCGTGCGTCGCCCGCCGTACCCGGCGGGTCACCGCGCGTGGCCCCGCCAGCACGACACGTCCCACCGCCCGGCCGGAGCGGACGATCACCCCGGCCCGGGTCCCGGTCTCCGTTTCCAACCGACCGCCAGCAGCCACACCGGCAAGCGTACGGCGCGGGGCGCCCCTGACTCCCCTGATCCGCCGGGCCTTTACCCGCTTTCCCCGAGCCGGACCAGCCGGCGGCACCCGCCCGCGCGCGGCGCCGCCGCTGAACCCATGCGCAGCTCACCCACCCCGTGCGATAGCGTGGCCCGACGGTGCGCCTGGCCTCGATGAGTGCGGCGTCGCAGCGGTCCCGGTGTCCGCTCCGTCCACCCTGTTCGCCCGCCAGGTGTGCGCCCCGAACGACGCCGTAGGAGAGTTCTTGTGAGTGCTGGGATGCGAAGCCGGACGCCGGACCGGCTGTGCGCCGAAGCGGTGGAGCTGGCCCGCGACGCGGCGGCCCAGGCGGCGCACCCGCACCGGTTGGGCGAGCACCTGGGCCTGGTGGCCGACGGGGAACGCCTGGTCACCCACTTCTTCGGCAGCGAGGAGCCGGGCTACCGGGGCTGGCGCTGGGGCGTCACCGTCGCCCGCGCCTCCCGCGCCCGCTACGTCACCGTGGACGAGGTGGCGCTCACCCCGGGACCCGAGGCGCTGCTCGCCCCCGACTGGGTGCCGTGGAGCGAACGGCTGCGCCCCGGCGACCTGGGCCCCGGCGACCTGCTGCCGGCCGAGGAGGACGACCCGCGCCTGGAGCCCGGCTACCAGGCCGAGGAGACCCCGCCGAGCGTCCCTTCGGCCGAGGAGCCGGAGACCGGGCCGGACCGCGGCACCGTCCGCGAGGTGGCCGAGGAGCTGGGCCTGGGCCGCAGCCGGGTGCTCTCCCGGCACGGGCTGAGCGAGGCCGCCGACCGCTGGGACGAGCAGTTCGGCGCGGCCACCCCGATGGCGCAGGCGGCCCCCGCCTCCTGCCTCAGCTGCGGCTTCCTGATCCCGCTCGCCGGCAGCCTGCGGCAGGCGTTCGGCGTCTGCGGCAACGAGTACGCGCCGGCCGACGGCCGGGTCGTCTCGCTGGCCTACGGCTGCGGCGCCCACTCGGAGGCGGCCGAGCCGCCCAAGCACCAGGCCCCGCCACCCCCGGTCGTCGACGACCTGGGCGCCGACCCGCTCTGACGGCTCCGCCGAACGGCAGGCCCCGGTCCGCCGCGCGCTGCCGCGTAGCGGCTCGGCCGCGCCGGGGGCCCGGGTTGGTGCGCGCTGGTGCGCTTCGCGGTTCTGCGCCTTCGCCGAACGGCAGGCGTCTGACCGCTGTGCGCTGCCGGGCGTGGCGGCGGCTGCGCCGGCGGTTCGGGGGCTGCCCGGCTTCGCCGAACGGCCCTGTGGGCTGCCGCGCCCGGCGGCGGACCGGCTGGGCCGGGGGCTCGGGGCTGTCGGCTACCGGGCTCCTCGGGCGTCGCCGAACGGCAGGCCGGTCGCCCGCCTGACCCGCCGTAGACGGCTTCGCCCGGCGCGGTCCGGCTTGTCGTCCCCCGGCTCCGCTGACCTTCGCCGAACGGGACGGCCCCGCCCCCTGTGAGCTGCCGCGGGTTGTTTCCGGCTCCCTTGGGCGTGCGCCCGGGGCGGCGGGCTGCTGGCTTCCCTGGCCTCGGTACACGGCAGGCCCTCGGCTACCGCGAGCCGACCCGTGGAGCGGTGGCCCCACCCGGGTCCCGGTAGCCCCGGCGGCCCGGCTGGCCCGGCTGGCCCGGCCGCGCCGGGGCGGGCGGCCCCCGCCCCGGCGCGTGCCCGCTAGCTAGGGGAGGACCGCTCGGAGGAGGAGGCCGGCGCCGGCCAGGGCGACCACCGTGAGGAGGAGGGCGCGCAGCGCGCCCGCGTCGACTCGGGTGCGCAGGGAGCGGCCGAGCAGGAAGCCGCCGACCATCAGGGGGGTGGCCGCCAGGCCGTACCCGGCCTGGCGGCCGGTCAGCTGGCCGGCGGCCAGCAGCGCGGCCAGCGATATCGCGCCGCCGAACAGGAAGAACGCGGCCAGCGTGGCCCGCACCCGGGCCGGCCGTTCGTGCTGGTAGAGCAGGGCCAGCGGCGGGCCGCCGATGGAGGTGGCGGTGCCGGTCACGCCGCCGAGCGCGCCGGCGGCCAGCAGCGACCAGGGGCGGACCGCGACCCTGACCCGCCACAGCGAGGCGGCCACCGCCAGCAGCACCATCGCGCCGACCGTGCCGGCCAGCGCGGCCGGCGCCAGCTGGCCGACCAGCCAGGCGCCGAGCAGCGCCCCCGGCACCCGGGCCGGCAGCGCCCAGGCCAGGCCGCGCCAGTCCACGTCCCGCCACTCGCTGGCCACGCCGAGCATCGGCAGCACCATGGAGGTGATCACCAGGGCGCCGGGCAGCAGCGAGGGTTCGAGCAGGGCCAGCACGGGCGCGCCCAGCAGGCCGAGACCCAGCCCGATGCTGCTCTGGAGGGCCGAGCCGAGGAACACCGTGCCGCCCGCGAGGAGCAGGAAGGATATGTCGGTCATCGCGCCCCGAACGTAACACCGGGTACCGACAATCCGGCCGGCGGGCCGAACAGACGAGCGACCGGAGGCGGGGGGTGTCGGTGGTCGGCGATAGTGTCGGTGACGTGACCACCGACCACGCGGTTGACCCGTACTCCGGTTTGCCCGACCCGTTCTCCACCGAGCGGCTGCGGCAGCGCGTGCTGCGCGCCTGGCGGGACTCGCCGGCCAGGTTCCGCGAGGACGCGAACGCCGAGGAGGACCTGGCGCGCGGTGGCTACCGCGACCGGCTGGTCGTGGAGTTGGCGCAGAACGCGGCGGACGCGGCGCAACGGGCCGGTGTGCCGGGCCGGTTGCGGCTGACGCTGCGGGACGGGGTGCTGACGGCGGCGAACACGGGCAGTCCGTTGGACGCGGCCGGCGTCGAGTCGCTGGCCACGCTCCGGGCCTCCGCCAAGCGGGACTCGGGTGGCGTCGGCCGGTTCGGGGTCGGCTTCGCCGCCGTGCTCGCGGTGAGCGACCGGCCGGCGGTGGCCAGCGCGGGGGGCGGGGTGCGCTGGTCGTTGGCCGAGGCCGCCGAGCTGGCCGGGGCCGCCGCCGACGACGTGCCGGAGCTGGCCGCCGAGTGGGAGCGCCGGGCCGGCGAGCGGCACGCGGTGCCGCTGCTGCGGCTGCCGTTGCCGCTGCCGGCGGCCGAGGCGGCCGTCCCCGACGGCTATGACACGGTGATCACGCTGCCGCTGCGGGACGCCGCGGCGGAGGATCTGGCGGATCGGCTGCTGGGCGCGGTGGACGACACGCTGCTGCTGGCGCTGCCCGGCCTCGGCGAGGTGGTGCTGGACACCCCGAGCGGGGAGCGGGCCCTGACCCGGCGGCAGTTCGGGCCCTACACGCAGATCACGGAGGAGCCGGGCCCCGCCGGCAGCGCGGTGCGGTCCACCCGGTGGCGGATCTCGGCGGTGGCCGGCGAGGCCGATGAGGCGCTGCTGGCGGACCGGCCGCTGGAGGAGCGGCAGCGCCGCCGGTGGTCGATCAGCTGGGCGGTGCCGGTGGACGCGGAGGGCGCGCCGAGCCCGCCGAGCAGCGCTCCCGTGCTGCACGCGCCGACCCCGACCGACGAGGTGCTGGGCCTGCCGGCCCTGTTGATCGGCAGTTTCCCGCTGGAGCCGACCCGCCGCCGGGTGGCGCCGGGACCGTTGACGGACTTCCTGTTGGCCCGGGCCGCCGAGTCCTATGCCGCGCTGCTGGCCGACTGGCGGCCGGTGACGCCGGAGATCCTCGCGTTGGTGCCGGGCCCGTTGGGCCGGGGCGAGTTGGACGGCCGGCTGCGCGAGGCGCTGTTGGAGCTGCTGCCGGGGACGGCGTTCCTGCCGAGCGCGGCGGCCGGGGTCGCGCCGGCCGGGCCGCCGGTGCCGGAGCTGGTGGAGCCGCTGCCCGGGGAGCCCCTGCCGGGGGAGGCGCCCGCCGAGCCGGAGCCGCCGGTGGCGCTGCGGCCGACCGAGGCGGAGCTGCTGGAGCGGGCCGGCGCCGAGACGGTGGCGGTGCTTTCCGAGCTGTTCCCAGGCCTGCTGCCGGCCGGTCTCGAACGCCGGGCGGAGCTGCGGGTGTTGGAGGTGGCGCGGGTCTCGCTCGGCGAGGTCGTCGAGCGGCTCGCCGGGGTGGACCGGCCGGCGGCCTGGTGGTGGCGGCTCTACGACTCGCTGGCCGGGGTCGATCCGGAGCTGCTGACCGGCCTGCCCGTGCCGCTCGCCGACGGCCGCACCACCATCGGCCCGATGCGGGTGCTGCTGCCGACGGCCGGCACGGAGCCGACGGAGCTGGGCCGGCTGGGCCTGAAGGTGGCGCATCCGGAGGCCGCGCACCCGCTGTTGGAGAAGCTCGGCGCCGCCCCGGCGACCCCGCGCGCGGTGCTGGACACCCCGCAGGTGCGGAACGCGGTGGCCGCGTCCGCCGATCTCGAGGTGTGGGACGAGGACGCGGTGCCGGCCGCCGAGCTGGCCGGCACGGTGCTGGCGCTGGTGCGGGAGGCCGAGTTGGCGCCGGGGGAGGCGCCCTGGCTGGGCGCGCTGGCGCTGCCGGACGAGACGGGCGAGCTGTCCCCGGCCGGCGAGCTGGTCTTCCCGGGCAGCGTCTTCCAACAGGTGATCAGGGAGCACGAGTTGCTGGCGTGTGACCGGGATCTGGCGGACGAGTGGGGCGAGTCGGTGCTGACCGCCGTCGGGGTGCAGGCCGACTTCGTGCTGGTCAGGGCCGCCGACGTGGTCCTGGACCCGGACGAGATGGAGCCGCGCGAGGGGGCTTTCGCCGAGCCGGACGACCTCGGCCTGGCGGACTCGGCGGACGTCTGGTGCGAGGACGTGCTGGACGCGCTGCCGCCGGCGGCGCTGCCCCCGGTGGCCACCGAGGTGCTGGCGGTGCGGGATCTGGAGCTGGTGGACGACGCGCACTGGCCGCGGGTGCTCGGCCTGTTGGGCCGCTCCCCGCTGCGGGAGGCGCTGACCGGGCGGGTCCGGGTGCGGATGCCGGACGGCACGCTGGAGTCGGTGCGGTCCTACACGGCCTGGTGGCTGCGGGGCGCGCCGGTGTTGGACGGCCGGCGCCCGGCCGGGCTGCGGGCCGCCGACGGCGATCCGCTGCTGGCCGGCCTCTATCCGGACGCGGACACCGCCGAGGTGGACGAGGAGGTGCTGCGGGCCCTCGGGGTGCGCACCTCGGCCGCCGCGCTGCTGGCCGAGCCGGGCGGCGCGGCCGAGCTGCTGGCCCGCCTCGGCGACCGGGAGCTGGCCGTCTCGGCCAGCCAACTGCACGGCCTGTACGGGTTGTTGGCGGAGCTGGAGCCGGCGGAGGTGACGCTCCCCGACGCGCTGCGGGCGGTGGTGGACGGCGCGGTGCGGGTGGTGGACGCGGCCGATGCGCTGGTCGCCGACGCGCCGGATCTGCTGCCGCTGGCCGGCGGCCGGCCGCTGCTGCCGGTGCCGCCGGAGCTGGCCGGGGAGCTGGCCGCGGTGCTGGACGTGCGGCTGCTCAGCGCGGCCCTGCCGGCGGTGCCGCCGGAGGGCGGCACCCGCCGCGAGGTGCCCGCGGCCGCCCGGGAGCTGCTGGGCGAGGACACGCCGGAGTGGTATCTGGAGCACGAGGACGGCCTGGTGATCGACGGCCAGGAAATGGACTGGCGGCTGACCGCCGACGGGGCGCTGCACGCGGCGACGTTCGAGGGGCTGGCCGCCGGCCTGGCCTGGGCCACCGGCCAGTGGCCGCGCCGTTTCGAGCTGGCCGCGCTCCTGGAGGAGCCGGGCCGCGCCGCCGAGTTGGAGACCGCCCGATGGTTCGACTGAGGTCCGTCCGGGCCGCCGCGGCGGCCGCCGCCCTGCTGCTGGCCGTGGTCGGCTGCTCGGCCGGCGAGGAGCGCCCCCGGGCGGCGGCGTCCTCGGAGGCGGGTGCCGAGGCCGACGGGGCCGGGGACTGGTGGAGGCCGGCCGCCGGCCTCGACTGGCAGTGGCAGCTGACCGGCCCGCTCGACCTCGACCTCCCGGTCCCCGTCTACGACATCGACGCCTTCGAGTCGACCGCCGAGGACGTGGCCACGCTGCACGCGCGGGACGTGAAGGTCATCTGCTACGTCAACGCCGGCGCCTGGGAGGACTTCCGCCCGGACGCCGACGCGTTCCCCGCCGAGCTGCTGGGCGAGGGCAACGGCTGGCCCGGCGAACGCTGGCTGGACATCCGCGCGTTGGACGTGCTGGGCCCGCTGCTGGCCGAGCGCTTCGACCTGTGTGCGGAGAAGGGCTTCGACGCGGTCGAGCCCGACCTCCTCGACGGCTACCAGAACGAGACGGGCTTCCCGCTGACCGCCGACGACCAGCTGGCCTTCAACCTGATGGTCGCCGAGCTGGCGCACGAGCGCGGCCTGGCCGTCGGCCTGAAGAACGACCTGGACCAGATACCCGAGCTGGTCGACGTGTTCGACTTCGCGGTCAACGAGGAGTGCGCCGCGCACGACGAGTGCGCGCTGCTCACCCCGTTCATCGAGGCCGACAAGCCGGTCTTCCATGTCGAGTACGAGCTGGCGCCGGCGGAGTTCTGCCCTCAGACCTCCCGCCTCGGGCTCAGCTCCCTCGCCAAGCACTGGGAGCTGGACGCCTGGCGCGCGACCTGCTGACGGCGGCCGGTCAGGCGAGCGCCCCGCTCGGGTCCGCGCCGTCGGTCCACCAGACGCCCAGCCGCTGCCTGGTCAGCAGCCAGCCGGCCGGGCCCCGGCGGAACTCCCAGGCGTAGGGGCCGCCCATGGCGTAGGGCGCGGCCGGCCCGCCGGTCTCGGTGACGGCCACGAACCACATGTAGCCGGTGCCGGTGGCCCGGTCGCCGGTCACCTCGAAGCGGGTGTTCAGGATGTGGTGCTGCATGTGCGGGTAGCCCGCCTCGGCCGCCGCCACCCGCTCGCGGATCGCCGCCCGGCCCCGGATCTCGCCCCAGGGGCCGAACTCCAGCACGGCGTCCTCGGCCCAGCAGGCGATCCAGGTGTCCCAGTCCTGCCGGTCCAGCGCCCGCCAGCCGCCGTGCAGCAGCGCGCGCAGCGCCTCGGTGTCCTCCAGCGCCCGCAGCCGGGCCAGCAGGGCCGTGTACTCCTCGGTGGTGATGCTCAACTCGTTCCCCTCCATGCTCGGTTACTGGGCGCTGGCGGTCGGCCGGACGATGATCTCGTTCACGTCCACCTCGGCCGGTTGGGCGATCGCGTAGCCGACGGCGTCCGCGACGGCCGAGGCCGGCAGTGCCACCTTCCGGTACTCCCGCATGGCCTCCCGGGCCACCGGGTCGCCGATGTGGTCGGCGAGCTCCGACTCGGTGACCCCAGGCGAGACCAGCGTGACCCGCAGCTCGGGCCCGCTCTCCTGGCGCAGCCCCTCGGTGATGGCCCGGACGGCGAACTTGGTGGCGCAGTAGACGGCGGCGGTCGGCACCACCTCGTGGGCGCCGACCGAGGCGACGTTCACCAGCTGGCCGCCGCCCTGCTCCCGCATCACCGGCAACGCGGCGGCGATGCCGTGCAGCACCCCGCGCACGTTGACGTCGATCATCCGGTCCCACTCCTCGACGCGGAGCGCCGCCAGCTCGGAGAGCGGCATCACCCCCGCGTTGTTGACCAGCACGTCCAGCCGGCCGAACTCGGCGCGGGCGGCGGCGACGAAGTCCCGCACGTCCGCCGCGTCGGTCACGTCCAGCCGCCGGAACGCGGCCACCCCGCCGGCCTCGGTCAGCTCCTCGGCCAGCCGCGCCAGCCGGTCGGTGCGGCGGGCGCCGAGCAGCACCCGGTGCCCGTCCGCCGCCAGCCGCCGGGCGACCGCCTCCCCGATGCCGCTGCTCGCCCCGGTGATCGCGACGGCCTTGGCGTTTCCGGTTGTCATCTACGCAGTCTCCTTCCGGCGGCGCCCCGTGGTGGGCCCGCCACCGAAGAGCGTGCGCGGCGCGGCCCGCCGGTGCCAGGACGGCTGTTGCCTGGGTCCGGCACACCCAGGCAAAGGGCACCGGTGGCGGCCTACCCTGGGCGGCATGACCAGTGGCAAGCAGCTAGGGGACTTCCTGCGCGCGCACCGGGCCCGGCGCCGGCCGGACGAGGTGGGCCTGCCCTCGCACGGCCGCCGGCGGGTGGTCGGCCTGCGCCGGGAGGAGGTCGCCGTCCTGGCCGGGATGAACACCGACTACTACGCGCGCCTGGAGCAGGGCCGCGCGCGGCACCCGTCCCCGCAGGTGCTGGCGGCGATCTGCGGTGCGCTGCGGCTGGACCCGGACGCCCGCGCGCACGTCTACCGGCTGGCCGGCGTGGTCCCGGACGACGCCGGGGCCCCGCCCCGGGAGACGGTCAGCGCCCAGCTGCGCGAGCTGCTCGACGGCTACCCGCACACCCCGGCCTTCGTGCTCGGTCCGGCGCTGGACCTGCTGACCGCCAACCCGCTGGCCCGGGCCCTGTTCTCGCCGTTCGAGCGGGCCGACAACCTGGCCGGGATGGTCTTCCTCGACCCGGTCGGCCGGCACTTCCACGTGCACTGGCACGAGGCGGCGCAGGCGGTCGTGGCCTCGCTGCGGCAGGCCACCGGCCACGATCCCGACTACCCCAGGCTGCGCGCGCTGGTCCGCGAACTGACCGAGGCCAGCGCGGAGTTCGCCGCGCTCTGGGCCACCCAGACGGTGCATCCGAAGACCAGCGGCGGCAAGGTGCTGCGGCACCCGGCGGTCGGCGAGCTGTCCCTGGGCTACCAGACCTTCGACGTGTCGGGGGCGCCCGGCCAGCAGTTGGTGATCTACCACGCCGCGCCCGCCAGCCCCACCGCCGAGGCCCTCACCCTGCTCGGCGCCCTGGCCGCCACCCGCCACACCCAGCTGGCCGACCCGGCCTGAGCATCCTCCGCGCCACCACCACCCGCCGGCCGCACCACCGCCGGCGGGTGCCGACGTGTGCCCCGGCGGTTGGCCCGGCGCGGGCCCGCGCCGGTTCGCTGACGCCGCATGAGTCAGAATGACATGTGTCATACTGGCGCTAGGCTGTTGGCCAACGCCCCCATCGCCAGCGGTCGTTGTGTAAGAGTTCGATAAGTATCCTGGCTGTTCGACGAGTGTCGGCATTCCGGATGGTCGGGCCGGGTGCCTCCCGCCAGGCCGTGCCGACCCCCGCTCACCGCGAAGGAGCCCCATGTCCAGGGCAGACGACCCCACCCTCAACCGCCGCCGGCTGCGCGTCGAGCTGCGACGGGCCCGGGAGCGGGCGGGGTTGACGCAGCACGAGGCGGCTGGCGCCCTGGAGTGGTCGATCTCGAAGATCATCCGCATCGAGAAGGGCACGGTCGGCCTCTCCGTCACCGACCTGCGCGCCATGGTCCGGCAGTACGCGGTGGCCGACGCCGAGTTGGTCGCGGCGTTGGAGGAGGCCGCCCGGGGCAGCAAGGGGCAGCCCTGGTGGACACAGTTCCGGGACATCGTCCAGCCGCCGTTCGACCTGTACCTCTCCTACGAGGGGTCGGCCACCTCGATCCGGGCCTTCCACCCGATCTACTTTCCCGGCTTCCTGCAGACCACCGACTACGTCGTGGCGCTGGCGCTGCCGGTGGTCAGCCCCGAGCGCGCCCGGCGCGCGGCGGAGTTGCGCGCGGCCCGGCAGGAGCGGCTCTTCGAGACCGAGGACGGCCCGCAGACTCACTTCATCGTGGACGAGGCCGCGATCCGCCGGATGATCGGCGGCCCCGCCCTCATGCGTCAACAGCTGCGCTATGTCAGGGAGTTGGCCACGCGGGATCGGGTGCGCCTGCAGATCCTCCCGTTCACCGCCGGCGTGCACGCCAGCGTCGACGGCAGCTTCGCCCTGCTGGGGTTCGAGGACGACGACGACCTCGTCAACGTCGAGTCCCTGGGGGGCACGCTCGCCAGCCGCGACGACTACGAGCTGATCGCGCGCTACCAGGAGTGCTTCGAGGACCTGACCGAACGGGCCCTGAGCGACGAGGCCACTCTCGCACTGATCGACCAGACCTTGGAGGGGCTCGGCACGAACTGAGGCCGAGCGCGTCTCCCCGCGGGGAGGGAGTGACGGAGCAGCCATGCAGGTTTTCAGGAGACGAGATGTCCCTCCGGGCCTCCCCGCGTCCTCGGACACCGCGCCGGGCCCGGAGGAGAGCGCGCCCGACCGGGCCCCGACCGCCCATGACATCACCCTGCGGGCCATGGGGAGCGACGTCGAGCTGGAGCGGCTCTTACGGCTGGAGCGCCGCAGGAACCACGCCCTGATATGGAGTTTCGTCATCAAGACCGCCGCGACCGTCGCGGCGGTCTTGTTGGTTTGGTACGCGGCCAGCGGGATCGGTGACCTGGTCTGGGAGCAGGTCTGGCCGCTGGTCAGCGTGGTGGGTGCGGCGCTGGTGACCTCGGTGACCGGGTGGCTGGTCGCGCGCGTCAGGGGGCGTCGTGCCGGCGACGCTCCGGCCGAGGGCGCGGGCGGGGATGCCACCCCGCCGTCAACCGACGGGCCCTGACCGGGTCCTGGCCGTGCCAGATCCCGGCGGCGACGGCCACGGCCGCCGCGACGGCGCCCCAGACCAGCAGCCGGGCCCCGGCCCCCTCGGCCAGTAGTGAGGCGCCGGCTCCCGCGACCGTCGCCGTCCCGCCGGCGAGCAGGGCGTAGGGGGAGAACCACCGCTTCTCCCGGGCTCCCATCGCGCCTCCGCCTCAGACCGGACGCGACGGACCGGCCGTCGCCCCGGCCGTCGCCCTTGCTGTTGATCCGGCCATGGGCCTAGCCGCCGGCCGGCTCCGGGGGGCGGACCAGCGTGGCCAGCGCGTCCCGCCAGGCTGCCCGGGGCAGGCGCAGTACCGGACCCTGGGCGACTTTCGAGTCACGGACCAGGACCTCCTCCGCCGCGAACGCCACCAGGCAACACTCACTGCTGCCGTTCTGCCCGCTGAAGCTGCTCTTTCGCCATGCCTGCGTGTGTGGATACCAGGCGGACACCCCGACCTCGCTTCCTGCGCCCGAGGACCGGTCTCCCCCCTGCCCCGTGACCCACTCACCTGGACCGGTTCCACCTTAGCGGTGCGGCGCTCGGGCCGCGGGGGAGTGCGGGGAAGCGGTCACAACGTGCTTTTACCCAGACTCCAAACGTTCGTGAACCGCTCCCCGAGGTCAGTCTCCGGCGGAAACCGGGCGATACCGCTCGCCTCCGGCGGAGTAGCCGGGCCTGCGGGGCGTGTGGCGAACGCGCTTGACCTCAAGTCGAGTTGAACTCCTAGGGTCGCTCGCGACGAGGCCGGTTCCGGCCTGACGAGAGGGGTGCGGAGATGACGACGCTGGTGACGGGCGCGACCGGGAACACCGGCCGACACGTGGTGGCCGAACTGGCGCGACGGGGTGAGCCGGTGCGGGCGTTGACCCGCGACCCGGACCGGGCGGCCGGCCGGTTCCCGCCGGGGGTGGCCGTGGTGGGCGGCACCCACACCGCGCCGGCCGCGCTGGGCGCCGCGCTGGACGGCGTGGACCGGCTACACATCACGGCGACGGCCGGCCTCGCCGAGGTCGGCCCCGAGCTGGTGCGCCGCGCGGTGGCCGCCGGGGTGCGGCGGATCACCGTGCTGTGGGGCGGCTGGGTGGGCCCGACCGAGCAGGCGGTGGCCGAGTCGGGCGTGGAGTGGACCAGGCTGGAGGGGCAGGAGTTCATGTCCAACGCGTTGACCTGGACCGACTCCATCCGTCAGGAGGGGGTGGTGCGCGAGCCGTTCGACCAGCCGAGCGCCGTGGTGCACGAGGCGGACATCGGGGCGGTGGCGGCGGTCGCGCTGCTGGCGGACGGCCACGCCGGGCGGGCCTACAACCTCACCGGCCCCGAGTCGCTGACCACCACGGACCGGATCGCGGCCGTCTCCCGGGCGATCGGCCGGGACGTGTCCCTGGTCCGGATCAGCCACCAGCAGGCGGTCGACCGGCTGTTGGCCGAGGGGGTCTCCCGGGCGGATGCCGAGTACGTGATCGACTGGCACGCCGACCCCGCCCCGGCGGCCCGCACGGTGGACGACACCGTCGCCCGGGTGATCGGCCGCCCGGCCCGCACTTTCGCCCAGTGGGTCGCCGAACACGCCGACCGCTTCCGTTAGGCGGCCGCCGGGGGCCGGCCAACACCCCCGGACGGCGGGGCGTTGGCCGGCCCCCGCTCGCGCGCGCGGCACGTCGGCCCCCCGGCCCCGGCCCCGGCCCCGAACCGCCGGCCCCGGCCCCTCAACCGCCGGCCCGGGACCGCCGGCCCCCGGCGGCCGGCGGCCGGGGGCCGACCGGCTACTCGGCGGCCGACTCGGTGGACTCGAACGGCGTGGTGGGCTGGGCGCCGTCCATGTCCGCCAGCTCCTCCTCGGTCAGCTTCCTGATCCGCAGCCCGTCCTCGGTCTGCTCCACGGCGACGCCCGGCCCCAGATCGACGGGCGGCCCGGGCTCGGTCGGCTGGGTGGTGCCCTCGGCGGGCGTGCCGGCCGGGTCGCTCTCGCCGGCGCCGTTCGCCGCGTTGGCCGAGGTGACGGCCAGCGCGGTCAGCCCGACGGCGGCGACCGACGACGCGATGATGCCCACGATCCGAGACTTGCGCATGAGGTACTCCCTGTTTCCGCGAACCCGGCCCGCTGCCGTGTTCGTGCCTCCATCTCATCGCGGGGCCACGTTCAGCACGGTAAGCGGAAAGCGCTCCGGCCGGCCGGTTTCCTTATCCCACTGGCACAGCGCGCGCCGCCCGGAACTCCACGGTCACGGCCAGCCCGCCGTCCGGCCCCGGCGCGGCGCGCAGCGCGGCCCCGTGCGCCCGCGCGATGGACCGGACGATGGACAGGCCGAGCCCGTGCCCGGTGCCCCCGACCCGGTCCTGTCCCAGCCGGCGGAACGGCTCGAAGAGCCCCTCGACCAGCTCGGGAGCGATGGGGGCGCCGGTGTTGGTGACGGTGAGCGTGCCGCCGTCCAGCGTCACCTCGACGTGGCCGTCGGGACGGTTGTACCGGAGCGCGTTGCCCACCAGGTTGGTGATCAGGTGCCGGATCAGGACCGGATCGCCGAACACCCGCGCCGGCTCGGCACATTGGACGCGCAGCGCCAGCCCCCGCTCCTCGGCGAGCGGCCGCAGCGCCTCCGTCGCCGTGTCGGCCGCCTCGGCCAGGTCCACCTCCTCCGGCCGCTCCAGGCCGCGCTCGCCGCGCGCCAGCAGCAGCAGCGCGGCGATCAGCCGCTCCGCCTCGCGGTTGGTGGTGAGCAGGTCCTCCCGGGTCTCCACCAGGTCCGCGGGCAGCGGATCGGCCAACCCGACCTCGATGCTCGCGCGTTGGGCGGCGAGCGGGGTGCGCAGCTCGTGCGAGGCGTTGGCCACGAAGCGGCGCTGGCTGTCGAAGGCCCGCTGGAGCCGTTCCAGCATGGAGTCGAACGCGTCGGCGAGATGGTGCAGTTCGTCGTCCGGGCCGGACAGGTCGAGCCGCCGGTCCAGGCTGGTCTCGCTGATCCGCAGCGCGGTGTCCGTCACCGCGGTCACCGGCCGGAGCGCGCGCCGGGCCAGCCGCCGGCCGGTCAGCACCACGAGAACCGTCATCAGGGCCAGGCCGATGGCGGACCACAGCAGCATCTGCGCCACTGCGGTGTCCTGCACGGCCTGGACGGTCGCGTCGAGGTAGCGCAGCGAGACGCCGTCCGGCAGCTCCTCCCCGGTGGGCGCGCTCTCCCCGCTCTCCCCGTTCCGCCCGGTCGGGCCGGCCCATTCGGTCGGTTCGGCCCGTTCGGTCGGCTCGAAGTCGGTCGGGGAGAGGGGCCCGGCGTCCCCGTCCAGCGGCTCGTCGTCCGTCGAGACCGCGATCCCCTCGGCCCGGGCGGCGGTCCCGTAGCGGGCCAGCGCCACCACGAAGGCCAGCAGCGCGGTCCCCGACGCGAGGAACAGGCCGCCGAACGCCAGGGCGAGCCGGGTGACGAACGGGAGCCGGGACCAGCGGCGCCGGATCACCGGGCGAGCCGGTAGCCGCGGCCGGTGTCGGCGGCGATGGTGTCGGGCCCGCCGAGCTTCGCCCGCAGCCGGCTGACCGTGGCGCGCACCGCGCTGGTGGTGGGCGCCAGGTTCTCGTCCCACACGGACCGCACCAGGTCGCGGTGCGCGACCGGCTCGTCGGGGGACGCCAACAGCAGGTGCAGGACGGCGAACTCCTTCGGCGTGAGATCGACCGGCCGGCCGTCGACGAGCACCTCCCGGCGGGTGCGGTCCATCCGCACCCTCCCGTGCCGCAGCACCGCCGCCGGCGGCTTCGGCGCCCGGCGGTACAGGACCTGGATGCGGGCGACGAGTTCGGCGAAGTCGAAGGGCTTCGCCAGGTAGTCGTCGGCGCCCAACTCCTCCAGCCCGTATACCTTCTCCGCGACCCCGCCGGCCGCCGTCAGCAGCAGGATGCGCGGCGGGTCGGGCAGCGCCCGCAGCCTTCTGCACACCTCGTCCCCGGTGAGCACCGGGAGGTCCCGGTCGAGCACCAGCACGTCGTAGTCGGTGAGCAGGCACATCCGCTCGGCCTCGTCCCCCGAGGCGGCCAGGTCCACGGCGATCGACGCGCGCCGCAGCCCCTTGGCGATGGTGCGGGCCAACACGTGGTGGTCTTCGGCTACCAGAACCCTCATGTCCCTTATGACATCAGGGCGTTGGTGACAGAAAGATAAGGAACCGAGCCGTGGGGCCGCCGGGCTCGCCGTCAGCCGCGCTTGAGGTGGGCCAGCCAGGCGCGGGCCTGGGGGGCGGGGAAGTGGAGGGTGCCGGTGTCGGGGGTCTTGCTGTCGCGGAACGCGAGGCTGCCGTCGGGGAGTTGGGCGAGTTGGACGCAGTTGCCGCCCGCGTTGCTGTGTGAGGAGGTGCGCCAGGTGACGTGCTCGGTCGAGGACTTGGCCATGGAAGCGTCCTTCCGGGAGATCCGGCCGTCAGCCGCGCTTGAGGTCGGTCAGCCAGGCGCGGGCCTGGGGTGCGGGGAAGTGGAGGGTGCCGGTGTCGGGGGTCTTGCTGTCGCGGAACGCGACGCTTCCGTCGGGGAGTTGTGCGAACTGGACGCAGTTGCCGCCCGCGTCACTGTGGGAGGAGGTGCGCCAGGTGGCGTGTTCGGTCGGCTCGGCCATGAGTAGATCCTTCCGGTGGGGGCTGCCGGAAGCATTGCCGGGCGGGGCGGGCGCCATGCCGAGGGCCCCGACCTCCGCGGGGGCGGCGGTCGGGGCCCGTGGGCGCTGGCGGCTGGCGGTCAGCCGCGCTTGAGGTCGGTCAGCCAGGCTCGGGCCTGGGTTGCGGGGAAGTGGAGGGTGCCGGTGTCGGGGGTCTTGCTGTCGCGGAACGCGACGCTTCCGTCGGGGAGTTGTGCGAACTGGACGCATTCGCCACCCGCGTCGCTGTAGGAGGAGGTGCGCCAGGCAACGTGCTCGGTCGGCTCGGCCATGAGAGGTCCTATCCGGATTGGTCAGCCAGGGTCTTGGCGAGCAGCTCCGTGGAGTCCTCCGGCGAGAGGGCCAGTCGGCTCAGATCCTGGAACATCGCCACCAGGGTAGCCACATCGCCTTCCTCACTGATCATATAGCCGCCCAGCGGGCCGTCGAAGCAGCCGAGCGGCGGATCCAGCTCCGGCTCGGCGAAGTGCAGCACCATGAAGTTGCTGGCCACCCCGCCATAGCCGTGCCGGTCGGCGGCCAGCACCTGAAGCGTGACATGCTCCAGCTGGGACAGCTCGTGCAGCCGGGCCACCTGCTTGACCAGCACCTTGGGCCCGCCCACCTCCAGTCGGAGGGTGGCCTCCGGGATCACCGCGTGCACCCGGAGCGGCTCCGCCCCGTTCAGCCGCAACTGCCGGCGCATCCGGGCGGCCACCCACCGCTCCACGAACTCCGGGTCCACCTTGTGTCGGCCCGTCTGGTGGATCGCCCGGGCGTACTCCTCGGTCTGGAACAGCCCCGGAACGAGCACCGGTTGGAACGTCTGGACCTGGACCGCGTCCTCCTCGAAGCTCATGATCGGCCGCAGCCAGTCCGGCAGCCCGAAGGTGCCCCACGGGGACTTGGTCTGCTGCGCCGCGACCCGCAGCTCCTCAAGGCCCCGGCGCACCTCCGCCGGCGCCCGCAACTCGGCCAGCAGGTAGGCGAGATCGGACTTGCTGATCCGCGTCTTGCCGCGCTCCCAGTTGACCAGGCTGGCGTGCGTGCGGCCGAGGACCTGTCCGAGATCGCCCTGCGTCCGCCCCGTCAACTCCCGGAGCCTGCGCAGCTCCGCCCCAAGTCGCCGCATCTGGGCAGAAGAACTGGCCATGGGTAACGCCCCCTCGCGTAAAGCCGGTTGTGCCGGTTGTCCGCACCGATCCTAGTTCGGGTAGCGACAAAATGAATTCACACGTTCGAGTGATGTCCTCGGCTTACGTAAGCCACTAGCATGCTGCGCACTGGCTCAACTCACCGAAGGAGCACGGATCATGACGGACTGGGCGCTGTGGGAGACGGACTTCGACACCGAGGTGCGGGAGATGGTGGCCAGTCAGCTGCCGAAGCTCTTCGCCGTGGTCCAGGTCATCGGCGAGGAGGACGACGCGCTGGTCGCCGCCTGGGGCATGCGCCTGGAGGACGGCAAGTACGAGGTGGTCAGCGTGACGGGCCAGCGCCGGATGCGGATGTCCTCGCTGGCGCGCGTCCTCCCGAGCTTCGAGCGGGACCCCGAGGTCAGCGCCCGCGTCGTCTGGGCCGATCCGGCGGACGCGCCCGCCGAGCCGGCCGTCCCCGCCTGAGCCCTAGGGGTCGGACAGCCGGCGGTGCCACCAGCCGCTCGACCAGGGTGGGTTGGCCACGCCCGGGTCGGGCAGCGTCCGCCGCTCGAACTCCGCGTCCAGCGGCGCGACGACCGCCCGCAGCTCGCGCCGGGCCCGGGGCGGCAGCGCGTTGAGGAACTCCTCCACCGTGTCCCGGTCCGCCAGCGGATCGCAGCACGGACAGGCCGGCAACGACAGGTAGCGCCCCGGCACCCGCAGGAACCGCTCGTACCGGTCGAGCGCCTCCCGCAGCGCGCCCGGCCAGAACCGGCCGGCCTCCAACCGGCGCACCGCGGCCAACGCCGGCCCGCCGAGCCCGGTGACCTGGCTCAACTTCCGGGCGTCCCCCCGGACCCACCGCTTCTCGGCGCGCACCGCGCCGGGCGCCCTACGCGCCATCGGCCTTTCGGATCAACGTCATACCGGCCAGCATGCCATGCACCGGACGGGTCAGGAACGGGCCCGGGAGGGGGAGAGTTGGCGAATGCTGTAGAGCAGCGCCAGGCCGCCCAGCACGTAGGCCCACACGCCGGGGCCGATGCCGTCGAAGTCGCCCTGGTCCTCGTAGATGCCGAACAGCATGGCCAGCAGCAGCACGATGACGAAGGTGCTGAGTATCCCGTGCAGATCCCGCGCCCAGGCCGCCACCGGCGCCGCGCCGGACCGGTTCTGGAGGGACAGCACCAGCACGCTGGTGGACACGTTGACCACGGCGAAGACGGCGACCGGCCAGGAGCCCTCCGACAGGTGGTTGACCACGTTGTCGCCGTCCATGGCTGGCAGGAACATCGCGACGGTGATCGCCGCGATGGCGAACCGCAGGGCGCTGGCCGCCCGTTCCCGGGACTCCGGGGTCACGGTGCCCGGCGCGGCCGGGGCGGGCACCGGCCCCGCTGACAGGGCGCGCGCGGGGGAGAGTTGGTGGACGCTGTAGAAGAGCGGTACGCCCGCGAGGATCAGGCTCCAACCGCCGGGGCCGACGGGGCTCAGGTCCCCGCCGGTGTAGCCGACCAGCATGATCAGCAGTGTCGCCGTGACGACGGTGGTCACCGTGGCGTGCAGTACGCGGGCCCAGGTCGGGACGGGGGCGTTCCCGCTCCTGGCCTGGAGCCCCAGCAGCAGGCCGCAGGTGGCCGCGTTGAGGGCGCCGAGCAGGAGGCCGGGCCAGGACCCTTCCCCCAGGTGGTCGGCGATGCTGTCACCCCGGTAGGCCGGCAGGAACTGGGCGGCCACCACCATGACGATGGCCGTCCAGAGCGCGCCGGTGGCGCGGGGCGCGCCGGCCGGGCCGGCGGGTGCGGCCGGCACCGCCGTGGTCGCCGCCCGGGTCGGTGGCGGGGGCGGGGGCGCGCTGGTGGGGGCGGTGGACGGTTCCGGTCGGGGCGTGGCGGAGGCGGTGGGCAGGGCCTGGGCGAGATGCTCGGGGAGCCAGCCGGCCTGCGGATCGACGCGGGTGGCCGGGTGGGTCTCGGACTCCGCCTGCTCGGGGGCGAGTTCGTCCAGGACGGCGGCCACGGTGGGGCGTTCGGCCGGGTCCTTGGCCAGGCAGCGGGCGATGATCTCCAGGCCAGGGGAGGGGAGTTGGGCGAGGTCAGGTTCCTCGTAGGCGATGCGGAAGTTGAGCGACTGGGCCGAGCCGGTGCCGAACGGGCCGGTGCCGGTGGCGGCGTAGGCGAGCACGGCGCCCAGCGCGAACACGTCGGTGGCGGCCGTGACGGGGGCGCCGGTGAGCTGCTCGGGGGCCATGAAGCCGGGGGTGCCGATCACGGTGCCGGCGCGGGTGAGCGCGGTGGCCTCGACGGCCATGGAGATCCCGAAGTCCACCACCCGCGGGCCGTCCGGGGCGACCAGCACGTTGGACGGCTTGAGGTCCCGGTGTACCAGCCCGGCGGCGTGGATCGCCTCCAGCGCCTCGGCGAGCCCCGCGCCCAGCGCGCGCACCGAGGCGACCGGCCAGGGGCCGTGTGCCGCGACCGCCTCGTCCAGGGCCAGGCCCGGGACGTAGGCGGTGGCCAGCCAGGGGGTGGGGGCGTCGGGGTCGGCGTCGACGAGGGCGGCGGTGAA
The DNA here is from genome assembly GCF_031845445.1 of Streptomyces chisholmiae. NCBI lineage: Bacteria > Bacillati > Actinomycetota > Actinomycetes > Kitasatosporales > Streptomycetaceae > Streptomyces > Streptomyces chisholmiae. The sequence continues at coordinate 101,571 of NZ_JAVREO010000010.1, forward strand.
CAGGCCGGTGACCTTGCGGGCCGCGGCCACCTCGCGGGCGAAGCGGGCGCGGAAGCCGGGGTCGTCGGCCAGCTCGGCCCGCACCACCTTGACCGCGACCAGCCGCCCGCCGGGCGAGCGCCCCAGAAAGACCCGCCCCATCCCACCGGCGCCCAGCCGCCCGGTGATCCGGTACCGACCCACCCGCCGGGGATCACCCGGCTCCAACTCCGCCACCATCAGCCTGACTTCCCCCGTCGCTCGCCGCCGCGAAACCTCGCACGCGATGACACCACATCCCCACCGCCCGGACCAGCCACTCCCACAAGCTCGCCAAACACCCCCACATAGGCGGCCGGCGGTCGGTCCTCGGGGTCAGTCCTCGGGGGCCGGCTCCTGGCCGGCTTCGTCGGCCTCCGCCTCCGCCTCCGCCGCGCGGCGGATCGCCGCGTCGCGGGCGCGGACGTACCAGAGGCCGATCAGGCCGAGGCCGGCGCCGGCGGCGCAGGTCCAGAGCCACCACAGCCGGTCGTGGTCGTCGAACCAGCCGTAGAACGGCAGTTGGACGACGAAGAGCGCCGCCCACACGAGGGTGCCGACCAGTACCGTGCGGACCGGGTTCCCCTCCAGCGGCTCGGGGGCCTCCCGTTTGCCGTCCGCCAGCTCGCCCAGGCGCATCGCGCCGCCCTCCGTCTCCGTGTCGCGGTAGAGTCCCGGGCGACGCCGGGCCTCGCGCCCGTCCGAGGTGCCGCCGGGCTTGCCGGATCAGCGTACCGCCGGGTGGGAAACGTGGGGGCTTCGTGGGTTTGCTCACTCCGGTGGGTCCGAGGAATGTACAGCGGCGGCTGTTCGTCCTATATTTCGTTAGGCAAGCTAATGAGCGAACGGTGGTTGTTCATGCCTCACGCGATGGACCGCCCGGAGGACGCCGAGGCGATCAACACGTTGCGTGTCGGGGTGCTCCGGCTCTCCCGCCGGATGCGGCACGTCTCGGTGGACCGCACCCTGAGCCTGGCCGAGCTGTCCGCGCTGGGCACGTTGGCCCGCTGCGGCGCGATGACGCCGGGGGAGCTGGCCCGCAAGGAGCACGTGCAGCCGCCGTCGATGACCCGCATCCTGTCGTTGTTGCACGAGCGGGGCCTGTGTGAGCTCCAGCCGCACCCGGAGGACCGCCGGCAGAAGCTGGTGGCCGCCACCGACGCGGCCGAGGAGATGCTCGCGGCCAGCCGCGCCCAGCGGAACGCCTGGCTCGCCGGGCTCGCCGACGAGCTGGACGAGGAGGAGTGGGCCGCGTTGCGCGCCGCCGCGCCCGTGCTGCACAAGCTGGCGCACTTGTAGCGTCGCGCGCCCCGTCCCATCGGCCCACCTCCCAGCTCCATCTCACCAGCCCAACCCCACCAGCCAGGCCGCACCGCGGCCGCCCGCCGGACCAGCGGGGCGCCACCCAGGCGCCATCGGTACCACCGGCACCATCCGCACCACCGGCACACCGCACCACGCACTGAGTACTAAGGAGAGTCACCCTTGAGTTCGGGACCCGGAGCAGGCTCCGCACCCGCATCTCTGACCGAAAACGACAAAGTATCCACCTTCGGCTCGTTCCAGGTGCGGAACTACCGCATCCACTTCTTCGGGAACGCCATATCCAACATCGGCACCTGGATGCAGCGCATCGCCCAGGACTGGCTGGTGCACGAGCTGACCGGCTCGGCCGCCGCCGTCGGCGTCACCCTCGCGCTCCAGTTCCTGCCGATGCTGCTCTTCGGCCTCTACGGCGGCGTGCTCGCCGACCGGTTCGACAAGCGCATGCTGCTGATCGGCACCCAGGCCGTCCTCGGCGTGACCGGGCTCAGCCTGGCCGCGCTGACCTTCACCGGCGTGGTGAACGTCTACCACGTCTACGCGTTGGCGCTGGTCGTCGGCCTGGTGACGGTGGTCGACAACCCCGCGCGGCAGACCTTCGTCTCCGACATGGTCGGCCCCCGGCTGTTGCGCAACGCGGTCTCGCTGAACTCCGCGAACTTCCAGTCCGCCCGGCTGATCGGCCCGGCCGTGGCCGGCGTGCTGATCGCCGCCGTGGGGGGCGCCTGGGCGTTCCTGATCAACGGCCTGTCCTTCGTGGCGCCGATCATCGGGCTGCTGATGATGCGCACCTCCGAGCTGACCCGCGCCGAGCGGGTGCCGCGTGGCCGGGGGCAGCTGCGGGAGGGCCTGCGCTACGTGGGCGGCCGGCCCGACCTGCTCTGGGTCATCGTGCTGGTCGGCTTCATCGGGACCTTCGGCTACAACTTCGCCATCTGGCTGGTCGCCTTCACCGACCAGGTCTTCGCCTCCGGCGCCGGCACCTACGGGCTGCTGAACTCGCTGATGGCGGCCGGCTCGGTGATCGGCGCGCTGCTCGCCGCCCGGCGCGGCAGCAGCCGCATCCGGTTCACGGTGGCCGCCGCCGCGGTCTTCGCCGTGCTGCTGGTGGTCGCCTCGGCGGCGCCGAACTTCCTGACGTTCGCGCTGCTGATGCCGCTGATCGGGCTGGCCGGGATGACCTTCCAGGTCACCGCGAACTCCACGGTCCAGATCTCCACCGACCCGGCGATGCGCGGCCGGGTGATCAGCCTCTTCATGATGGTCTTCGTCGGCGGGACGCCCTTCGGCGGGCCGCTGGTGGGCTGGCTCAGCGACGCCTTCGGCGCCCGGATCGGGCTGCTCGGCGGGGCGGTGGTCTGCCTGGCCGCGGCCGTCGGGGTGGCGATGATGCTGGCCAGGGTCGGCGGGCTGCGGCTGCGGATCAGCCTGCGCGCCGGTCGCCGGGGCGTGGCCTTCGTGCCGCGCGAGGAGAGCCGCGAGGCGCCGGCCCCGGCCGGCGCGGCCGTCCGCCCGGCGGCGTGACGGCGAGCCGCCCGCCGGCCGGGCGGGCACCGCGGGCGTCGGACGCTGGACACCGCGGGTGACCGGTGGACGCCGCGAGTGAACGAGGACGCCGCGGGTGAACGGGGACAGCGCGGGGCCGGTGGACGCCGGCCCCGCGAAGCCGACCGTCGAAGGGACGGCAGAAGTGTCGAGTGTGCAGGAACCGACCGGCGGCCGCACCACGGCCGAGGAGCCGGCTCGGACGCCGGCCGAGGTGCTGGGCCGGCTGGGCTACCGCCCGGCCGACCTCCTCGGCCAGGGCATGGAGGGCACGGTGTACCGGCTGGCCGGCGGCCTGGTCGGCAAGGTGTGGAACCCCGGGCGCACCCTCGCCGACGTGCGCCGGCACGCCGCCTTCCAGACCGAACTCGCCGCCCAGCGGCTCCCGTTCGCCACCCCTGAGCCGGTGGCGGTGCGCGAGCTGGACGGCGTGGTGGTCAGCGTGGAACGCGAGCTGCCCGGGGTGCCGCTCAGCGAGGCCGGGCTCGACCCGGCGGCGGAGCACGCCGCGATCCTCGACGTGGTCGCGGTGCTCGGCACCACCACGGCCGGACCGGCGGCCCGCGCCCTGCCGGTGCTCGACGAGGCCGAGCCGCTGCGGGCCGGGCGCGACTGGCCGGCGGCCTTCGCCGACCTGGCCGAGCGGCGGGCCGCCGCCAGCCGCGGCCCGCTGCTCCGGGCGCTGCCCGAGCTGGACCGGATCCTGGCCGCCGTGCGGGACCGGCTCCTCGCGCTGCCGGCCGGCGGGCCGGAACGGGTGGTGCACGGGGACATCTGCCCGCCGAACATCCTGGTCGACCGGGGCGGCCGGGTGGTGGCCCTGCTCGACTGGGGCTTCCTCACCGGCGCCGGGGACAACGCCTTCGACGCGGCCACCGCCGCCGGCTTCTTCGACATGTACGGGCCGGCGGCGCGGGCGCACGACGACGCGCTGCTCGCCGCCATGACCGACCGCCTGGGCCACCCCAGGGCGACCCTGCTCACCTATCGGGCGGCGTACTCGCTGAGCACCGCGACGATCTACTCGCCGACCGGCGACGACGGGCACTTCGCCTGGTGCGTGGGGCTCTTCGACCGGCCCGAGGTGCGGGAGCTGCTCGACCTGCCCCCGCGCTGAACCGGCGCGCCGCGCTGAACCCGGGCGCCGCGTGGACCGGTGTGCCGCGCCGGTGGGACGGCCTGTGTCCCACCGACGCGGCGCCCGGCCCGACGGAGCTACGCGGTCTCGTCCGCCGAGTCCGCCAAGTCCGCCGAGTCCGCGGAGTCTGTGGAGTCCGCCGCGTCGCCGGGGCGCTGCCCCTTCTCGTCGACGACGGCCTGCTCGATGACGCCCGTCCAGCCGAGGAGCGTGCCGGGCTCGGCGACGGTGTTGCCCTCGATCGCCACGATGCGCTCACCGAGGTAGGTGTAGTCCACCGCGTCGAAGATCCACTCGATGCGCTCGTCGTAGGTCTCGCTCTCCAGCGCCACCGCGATGCCCTCGTTGCCCAGCGCGTCGGTGACGTCGTCCACCACCATGACGCCGGGGATCCGGCCCGCGGCCCCGTACAGCGCGGCGCCCAGGTCCGGGGGGAGCAGGCTCTCCCGCAACAGGGTGCCGATGGTGCTGAACGCCCGCTCCTCGGGGCTGTCACCCTCGCCGAGACCGTCCTCGTAGATCAGCTCAAGCAGCCGCTCGGGATCGGTCGGCAGGGTGCTCAGGAAGTCGTAGGAGGGGCTGCTCAGGCTGTCCTCCACCACCTCGTCGAGAGTGATGCCCTCCTCGGGCATGCCGCCGGGCGTCTCCGGCTCGATCAGCCAGCCCTGGTCCCCGTCCGTCGACTGCCAGACCTCGCGGGAACGCGGCGACTCCAGCTCCGTCGTTCCCTCGCCCGACTCGTTCTCCGAGACGCCGTAGTACTGCACCTGGCTGTGGATGTAGATGAACTGGTCGTGCTCGGGGACCAGCGGCTCCGCCGCGTTCGCGGCGAACACGATCTGGTCGATGGTCTCCGTCAGTTGGGCGTTGTCGCCGGCCACCGCCGGCGGCCGCTGGCCGGCGTCGCCGCCGCCCTGCTGGCCGACGACCACCACGCCGGCGGCGACCGCCAGCGCCACCGGCACCCCGATCAGGGCCAGCCGGCGCCGGTTCCGGGCTGGCGCCCGGCGGGGTTCGGGGGCCTGCTGGTGCGCATCGCTGAGCTGGTTCATCAGATGCTCCTCAAGAACGCGCTGGCGGCCGGGAGGGAGCACCGGGTCACCGGGCGGCGGGAGCAGGCGGGCCAGCTCGTCACGCTCCGGGGAGTCCTCGTGCCTCATGGTCTGTTCTCCTCGATCGACCGGACCGCCATCAGCCGGCGGTCACCCGGTTGTTGTCCGCGCCGCCGGGTGGGTTCCCGATGTTCTTCCGGGACTTCTCCCCGCCGCCGGGCCCCGATCCGCAGTTCCTCGTCCGCCAGCCCGCGCAGCCGCTTCCGGGTCCTGGACAGGCGGGAACGCACGGTGCCGAGCCGCACCCCGAGCGCCTCGGCGGTCTCCGCGTAGCTGAGCCCCGACCAGACGTGCAGCATGAACGTCTGCCGTTCGCGCTCCGGCAGCCGGTCCAAGGCCCGCTTGACGGCCGCCAGTTGCTCGGCGTCGGCGAGCCGGCCCGCCACCTCGTCGGAGAAGTCGGGCTCGGTCGGCGGCGGTGGCAGCCGGGCCATCGCCCGCTCGTGGCGGCGCTTGGCCCTGGCGGTGTTGCGCAGCACGTTGACCGCGATGCCCATCAGCCAGGGGCGGGGCGTCTCGCCCTCGTCCCGCAGCCGGTCCCTTAACCGCCAGGCCTCCAGGAAGCACAGCGACACGACGTCCTCGGCCAGACTCCGGTCCCCCGTCGCGCGCGCCGCGTAGCCGTAGACCAGGCCCGCGTAGGAGTCGAACAACTCCCGGAAGGCGTCCGGATCGCCGGCCCGCAGGCGCGCGTGCATCGTATGGTTCACGCCCCCTCTTGTCCGCTCGGCGCCCCGAGTTCCCGTGACGTGCGTCACAGTGTGCGGGGGTCAGGTCGCGGCACCCACCCGGCGGGCCAGCACCTGGCCGTGCCAGTCGCCGACCGCGAACGGCTCGGTGGGGACGAAGCCCTGGCCGGTGTAGAAGGCGACGAGCCGGCCCCCGTTCCCCGCGTAGCAGTCCACCCGCAGCAGATCGACGCCGGCCCGGCGGGTCTCCTCGGCGGCGTGCGCCAGCAGCGCGCCGCCCACGCCCCGGCCGGCGAACCGCCGGTCGGTGACCAGCAGGTGCACATAGCGCTCCGGCTCGTCGGCGGGCGCCACCTCCGGGCCCGGGCCGTGCGTGAGCGTGAGCGTCCCGGCCGGCTCACCGCCGATCTCGGCGACCCAGGGGGCGCCCTCCGCCAGATACCGCTCCACCTTGGCGACCGCCTTCGGCCGGGCCGACCACGGCTCGGTGCCCCACTGCCCGGTGAGCCCCCGGGCCACCAGCCAGGCCACCGCCCCGTCCAACAGGCCCAGCACCAGCGGCAGATCCGCCGAACTCCCCGGCCTGATCCGCATCCCGTCCTCCGTACCGCTCCCCGTGGCGCTCTCCATGCCGCGCATCCTAGGCGCCGTTGTCCCTATGCTGGCTGGCCATGAGGTTCTTCGCCGCGTTGCTCCCGCCGGCCGAGGCGCTCGACGAACTCGGCCTGGCCGCCGTGCCGTTGCGCGCCCTGCCGGGCGACGAGCGGCTGCGCTGGGTGGCGCGGCCCGACTGGCACATCACGCTCGCCTTCTTCGGCGCCGTCGAGCCCGACCAGCTCCCGGCACTGCGCGCCGGCCTCGCCGAGGTGGCCGGGAACACCCCGCCCCTCACCCTGCGGCTGGCCGGCGCCGGCGCCTTCGGCCGGCGCCACCTGTGGGCCGGCGTCGCCGGCGACCTGGCGCCCCTGGGCCGGCTCGCCGCCGCCAGCGCCGCGGCGGGCCAGGCCGCCGGCGCCCCCGGCGGCACCCCGCACGACGCCTACCGACCGCACCTCACCCTCGCCAGGCACCGGGACCGGAACGGGGACCTCGACTCCCGGCTGGCGCTGCTGTCCGGCTTCCGGGGCAGCCCCTGGCCGGCCGGGCCGGTGGTGCTGATGAGCGCCGACGACGACCCCGGCGCCGGCTACACCACCGAGGCCGGCTGGCCGCTGGGCGGAGCCGCCGCCGGCCACCACTGAGCTGGGCGTACCGTGGAGGGCGTGAACGCCAAGACCCGAGCCCGCATCGTCAGCGCCGCGCTTGTCCTGATCTTCGCCGTGGTGGCCATCGCCGCCGCCTTCGGCGGCTAGCTGTCAGGGACCGCCCGGCGTGGCCCGCGCGGCCACCACGTCCGGGTAGAGCGGGCCTATCCAGGCGGCGAAGGGCTCCCACAGCTCGGCCTCGGTGGCCCGCACCACCTCGTTCGGATCGGTGGCCGGGGCTATTCCGAACTCGGCCGCCAGCCACGCCCGGAACGCGGCCCCCTCGCCTTCCTCCGCCGCCGTGTCCTCGTCGTCGTACTCCACGCCGTGCCAGCCGCCCCAGGGGCTCCAGCCGGTGGCCAGCACCCGGAGGAACTCCCGGAAGTCCCGCGCCACCAGGCCGAGACCGCCCTCGTCGGCGAGGAAGACCACCGGCAGCGAGGCCAGCGGCGCGCGGTCGTCCCGCAGCCATATCGCGTAGGACGAGCCGGTGGACGTCGCCGTGGCGAAGGTGCGCAGCCGGTCGTCGGCGCCCGGGTAGCCCGGGCTCTCGGCACCCAGCGGATGCGGCCGGAAGCCCTCGGCGGGCACCACCCCCGAGGCCGCCAGATACTCGGTGAGCCGATCCAACTCGGCGATCCGTTCAGCCATGCCCCGCACCCTAACCGCGGGGTCTGACAACGCCGGCCGGCCCGCCCCTCAGCCGAGGAGAGGCGGGCCGGCCGGCGCGCGTCACGTCACGTCACCAGGCGAACGCCTCCGGCGAGGCGCCCGGGCCGGGGAAGATCCGGTCCAGCTCGGCCAGCAGCTCCGCGTCCAGCTCCAACTCCACCGCGCGCAGCGCCGAGTCCAGCTGCTCCCGGGTGCGCGGGCCCACGATCGGCCCGGTCACGCCCGGCCGGGTCAGCAGCCAGGCCAGCGCCGCGTCGCCCGGCTCGACGCCGTGCTTGGCCAGCAGGTCCTCGTACGCCTGCACCTGCGCCCTGGACTCCGGGTTGGCCAGCACCTCGGCCGCCCGGCCGCCGGCGCTCCGGCCGCCGCCGCCCTCCCGCTCCTTGCGGATGGCGCCGCCCAACAGGCCGCCGTGCAACGGCGACCACGGGATCACGCCGAGCCCGTACCCCTCGGCGGCCGGGATGACCTCCATCTCGGCACGCCGCTCGGCCAGGTTGTACAGACACTGCTCACTCACCAGGCCCAGCGAGTTCCGCCGGGCGGCGGCCTCGTTGGCGCGGGCGATGTGCCAGCCGGCGAAGTTCGACGAGCCGGCGTACAGGATCTTGCCCTGCTGCACCAGTACGTCGATGGCCTGCCAGATCTCCTCCCACGGGGTGTCCCGGTCCACGTGGTGGAACTGGTACAGATCGATGTGGTCGGTCTGGAGCCGCTTCAGGCTGGCGTCCACGGCCCGTCGGATGTTCACGGCCGACAGCTTGTCGTGGTTCGGCCACACGTCGGGGGTGTCACCCCCCATGTGCCCGTAGACCTTGGTGGCCAGCACGACCTTGTCGCGCCGGTCCCCGCCCTTGGCGAACCAGTTGCCGATGATCTCCTCGGTACGGCCCTTGTTCTCGCCCCAGCCGTACACGTTGGCCGTGTCGAAGAAGTTGAGACCGGCGTCCAGCGCGGCGTCCATGATCCCGTGACTGTCGGCCTCGTCGGTCACCGGACCGAAGTTCATCGTGCCCAGCACGAGTCGGCTGACCTTGAGTCCCGTGCGTCCCAGCTGCGTGTACCTCATGGTCGGCAAGCAAACGCCCTGGAGTGGGCTCAAGGCAAGCGTCAGTTGGGGGCTCGTGTCGCCCGGACACGCCAAAGCCGGTCACCACGGACGTGGTGACCGGCCCCAGAGCGCATAGGAAGGTTCCGTTGGCAGCCGAACCGCTGGTTGCTTCCGTGAAGCGGCGGGTTACTTCTTCAGCTTGGTGGCCGAGAAGCCACCGGCGGCGATGGCCGCCAGGGCGCCGAGCAGCACCATGAAGAGGCCGATGCCGGGGGAGAGGTCCATCTCGGGGATGAGCATTTCGAGCATCTCTCGTGAGGCTCCCTCGTCCTCACCTGCGGCGTACATGATCCGCTCCAGATCGGCGAAGTTGAGGATGCCGATGATCAGGATGATCAGCCCGGGGGCCGCGGCGGCCGCGGAGAGCACGACCTTCTTGGTGACCATACCGGCGCCGAAGAGAGCGGCGACCGCGAGGCCCAGCAGCAGCGTCCAGAGGCCGTCACCTACGGTGCCGGCCTCGCTGCCGCTTGTCCCCTCGATCTCGCCCGAGACCCACGCGAGCATCGAGCCCAGCGCGGCCAGCGCGCCGCCGACGATGCCGGCGATGTGGATCTGCTGGGGAAGCGCGGAGACCGCGGGGGTCCCGCCGGGGGGCGGGGTGTAGGGGCCCGGCTGCTGCGGGGGCTGGCCGTAGGGGCCAGGCTGCTGCTGCGGGGGCTGCTGGCCGTAGGGGCCGGGCTGCTGTCCCTGCGGCGGCGGGGTGTAGGGGCCCGGCTGCTGCGGCGGCTGCTGACCGTACGGGCCCGGCTGCTGTTGTCCGTATCCACTCATGCCGGGAGACGCTAGGAACTGGGATATCCCTACGCAACTCGATTGACCGATAGGTGGTTTATGTGGCTTTTATCTTCGCGTAGTTGTATCGCATTCCCCGAGAGACGTCCCCATCCGGAACGAAGTCTCCACTTCGTCCGCAATGCGCCACCGTACTGGTTCGACGGACGATCGACGGAGATCGTTCCCGGAAATGGCGCACTCATGCCCCGCGAGTCTCCATACTCCCAGAGGGAGTTGGCCGGTCCGACACCCGAACCGGCCTTGTCCGTCAGCCCTTTCGCAGCTGGGTGACCGCCAGGATGCCGCCGACCACGATGGCCAGCGCACCCAGCAGCACCACGAAGACGCCGATCGTCGCGGAGAACTCGAAGGACGAGGCGACCTGGTTCCACTGCGCGTCGGTGAGGGACATCTCCTCCTCCAGGCGGGCGCGCGCCAGCCGGTCCGGGTTGGCGATGTTGAGCGCCGCTATGCCGGCGGCGATCAGCCCGGGCACCACGCCGACCGCGTTCAGCACCGGCTTCCTGGCGAACCTGGCGGCCAGGAAGAGGGCCACCGCGACCAGGCCGAGGATCAGTGTCCACAGGCCGTCGCCCGAGGTACCCCTGACGCCGTCCGCGTCGCCCGCCATCAACGAGTGGCCCTCGACCCGGGTCCAGGCCAGCAGTGAGCCCACGGTGGCGAGCGCGCCACCGACGATCCCCAGGATGTGGATTTGCTGAGGGAAAGCCGCCGGGGGCGGCGTGGGGGCGGGGTAAGGCGCTGGTATCGGCGGTCCGTATGCGTTCATGGGGCCTGACCGTAAAGGTACACCCGTTGCGACGGCAACTTGCCGGCCGGTGGCCGGATTCGGGCCGTGGGGCCGGCTGGGCGCGGGGTCGCCACGGGATGGCACTCTTGAGCCATGCCCTCCTGGATCACGCGCGTCCTCGTCCGCTCCTCCTCGGTGGTCGCGCTGGTGGGGGCGGCCGTGCTGGCGGGTGTCGGGCCGGCCGTGGCGGCCGACGAGGCCCCGGCCCCCGAGGAGTTCACCCTCCTCGACGAGCGGTTGACGGAGTCCAGCGGCCTGGCGGCCAGCACCCGCCACCCGGACGTCTACTGGACCCACAACGACAGCGACGACGCCGCGCGGATCTACGCCGTGGACGGCACCACGGGGGAGACGGTGGCGACGGTCGACCTGGCCGGCGTCACGGCCCGGGACATCGAGGCGATCTCGCTCGGCCCGGACGGGAACCTCTATGTCGGCGACATCGGCGACAACTTCGACGGCGGCTGGTCGGAGGTGTGGATCTACCGGATAGCGGAGCCGGCCGAGCTGACGGACCAGTCCGTCACGCCCACCACGTTCACCGTCCAGTACGCCGACGGCCCGCGCAACGCCGAGGCGTTGATGGTGCACCCGGAGACCGGCCGGGTTTATATCGCCAGTAAGAAGGGCGACGAGTCGGGTGCGCTCTACGCCGGGCCGGAGGCGTTGTCAGAGGCGGGGGTTAATGTCTTCGAACCGGTCGCGGACGTCCCACTGGAGGTGACGGACGGGGCGTTCTCGCCGGACGGCAGTCGGCTGCTGTTGCGCGGCTACTTCGCGGCGCGGATGTACGCCTGGGGTGCGGACGGGCTGCCGGAGCGGCTGGAGAGCCGGGTGCGGGTGCCGATCCAACGGCAGGGTGAGTCGGTCACCTTCGCGGTCGGCGGGCGGTACGTGATGTTCGGCTCCGAGGGTGCCGGCAGTGAGGTCACGCCGGTCGAGCTGTCGGGAGAGCTGCTGCCGGCGGACGTGGCGGCCGCGGACGAGGAGCGGGCAGCGCGCGAGGGCGGGTCGTCGGACGGCGGCTCGGGCGAGGCCGGGGCGGACGACGGGTCCGACGGCGGGCTCAGTTCGAACGCGGTCCTGGTGCTGCTGGTGGTCGGCGCGGTCGCGCTGTTGGCCTCCCGCCGGCTGCCCGGCGGGGGCGGCAAGGGCTGACCGACCGGCCCGGGGCGGGCCGGCCCCGGCGGCGCGGCGCCGCGCGCGGTCACCGGCCCCCTGCGGTCACCGGCCCTGGCGGGCCCGGGCGGCCAGGCCGCAGAGCGCGCCCCAGCCGGCGCTCACCACCAGGATCGGCGCCAGGCTGAGCGGCTGCTCCAGCGGCGCCTGCCAGTCGCCGGTGGCCAGCGAGTGGACCGCGCCGACCAGGATGACGCTGAGCCCGTGGCCGAGGCCCGTGACGGTCAGCGTGGTCATCGGGTCGGGCTCCGGCCGGCGGTTGGTCAGCAGCACCCAGACCACCGAGACCGCCCCGATCAGCAGCCAGGGGGTGAGCGGCCGGCCGAGCACGTCGCCCAGCCCGGCGACGGAGGCGAGCGGGCGGGCCAGGGCGAGCAGGACCAGCAGGACCACCAACGGCCAGTTGAGCGTGCGGAGTCGGCGTGCGAAGGGGGGACGAGAGGAAGTCACCGGAGCAGCCTGCCGGCTGGGCGCCGGCCGGGGCGTCGTCCCGGGGCGGACAGTTGGCCTACCCCGCTGGTTGGCCCCGACGGCGCCGCGTACCCCAGGAGTTGCGCCCCGACCCTGATCCCACCCGCGCCCGACCCCGACCCTGATCCCGGGCCCCTGGTCCGCCGGACCTCGGGCCGCCGGCCCCCGCCCTCGGCGCCCGAAGTCCGCCCTCGCCCTCGGCGCCCGCCCTCGACTCCCGACGCCCAGCCCCCGGCGCGCCGCGCCCGGCCCCGGGCCGCCGGGCCGGGTCAGGTCAGGCACTCCCCGTCCGGCTCGGCGGCCGGCGGCGGCTGCCAGCGCCCCTCCCGGCGGGCCGCCTGCCGTGCGGTGATGAACGCCTCCATCCCGTCGAGCACCCGGGCCAGCCCGAAGTCCGTGATCTCGTCCGGCGTCGCCGAGAAGACGTCCTCGTCCAGGCGCATCACGTGCGGGAAGTCGTCCTGCGTGAAGATCTTCTCGATGGACGGGCCCTGCAGCTCCCAGAACTCCTCGTCGGAGAGCCCGGACTCCTCGGCCGCCTGGCGCAGCAGCACGTAGTGCCGGGCGATGCCGGTGACGTAGGAGTCCAGCGCGACGATCATCGAGACCTTCTCCCGGCCGGTCAGGTCGAGGCCGTCCAGCACGGACAGCGAGTGGTCGAAGTCGAGCAGCGCCTTGGGGCCGAGCAGCGTCCTGGCCAGGTTGAGCTGGAGCAGCCAGGGGTGGTCCTGGAGGCGCTGGTAGGTGGCCCGGCCGACGCGCTCCAGGCGGGTGCGCCAGTCCTGGTCGGCCTCCCCGGGGACCGGCTCGGGCGGCGCCGCGACCTGGTCGATCATCAGGTGCAGCAGCTCGGTCTTGCCCGGCACGTAGCGGTACAGCGACATGGTGCCGACGCCCAGCTCGGCGGCGACCTTGCGCATGGAGAGGGCCTCCACCCCCTCCCGGTCGGCGAGCGCCACCGCGGCGGTGACGATGCCCTCCAGCGAGAGCCCCGGCTTCGGTCCCCTGGTGCGCGGACCGCGCCCCCGCCACAACAGCTCCAGGCTGCGGACGATGGCGGCGCGGGTCTGCTCACTCTCCGAGGTCATCACCGCATCCTAGAGCCGTCCACCCGAAAACCCGTAGCCAAACCGAGTACGCCGTACGCTACATTGGGTACAGCGTACCCAGTCGTGGTGCGTCCACGGGCGTCGGTGACGCCCGGGCGAGGGACAGGAGGGGACGGGGCATGGGATCATCCGAGTACTCGGTCGTGGCCGAGGGGCTGCGCAAGCGCTACGGGGACAAGGTCGCGCTGGACGGCCTCGACCTGGCCGTCCGGCGGGGCACCGTGCTGGGCCTGCTGGGGCCCAACGGCGCCGGCAAGACCACCTCGGTGCGCATCCTGTCCACGCTGCTGCGCGCGGACGGCGGCCGGGCCGAGGTCGCCGGGATCGACGTGCGGGCCGAGCCCGCCCGGGTCCGGCGCCGGATCGGGCTCACCGGGCAGAGCGCCGCCGTGGACGAGATCCTCAGCGCCCGGCAGAACCTGCGGATGTTCGGCCGGCTCTACCACCTGGACCGGGCCACCGCCTGGCGGCGGGCCGAGCAGCTGCTCGACCAGTTCAGCCTGGCCGAGGCCGCCGACAAGCAGGTCAAGAGCTTCAGCGGCGGCATGCGGCGGCGGCTCGACCTGGCCGCCAGCATGATCCTGGCGCCCCAGGTGCTCTTCCTGGACGAGCCGACCACCGGGCTCGACCCGCGCGGCCGCAGCGAGGTCTGGGACGCCGTCAGGTCGCTGGCCGCCGGCGGCACCACGGTCCTGCTGACCACCCACTACCTGGACGAGGCCGACAAGCTCTCGGACCGGATCGCGGTGGTCGACAAGGGCCGCAACATCACCGAGGACACCCCGGCCGGCCTCAAGCGGGCGCTCGGCGGCGACCGCCTCGAAGTCGTCGTCTCCGACCCGGCCGAGCTGCCGCAGGCGGTGAAGACCATGTCCCGGGTGACCAAGGGCGTGGGCCCGGAGCAGGACGAGGCGGCGCTGCGGGTGCACACCCCGGTCGCCGACGGGGTGGCCGCGTTGACGACGGTCGCCAGGGAGCTCCAGGAGCGCGGCATCACGGTGCTGGACATCGGCCTGCGCCGACCCACCCTGGACGAGGTCTTCCTGCGCCTCACCGGGGACGACCCCGAGGAAGCCGCCGCCAGCGGCGGGACCGACGAGGCCGCCGCCGGGCGGAGTACGGAGCGGATCGCGTGACCACCCTGTCCAAGGACGCCGCGGCGTCCCCCGAGCCCCCGATCGCGCTGGACGACGAGCAGGCGGACCGGCCGGTCTACTGGGCGGTCGTCGACTGCCTGACCGTGGTCCGCCGGGAGCTGACCCACATCGTCAAGCAACCCTCGATGATCGCCTGGCAGTTGGGCTTCCCGGTCGTCTCGGTGCTGCTCTTCGTCTATGTCTTCGGCAGCGCCATGGACGTCGGCGAGGGCGCCGACTACAAGTCCTTCGCGATGCCCGGGCTGTTCGCGATGACCATGGCCTTCGGCTTCATGAACACCGCGATGGCGGTGGTGATAGAGAAGGAGCGCGGCATCACCGACCGGTTCCGGTCGATGCCGATGGCGCCGTCCGCCGTGGTCACCGGGCGCGGCGTCTCCGACGTCCTCCAGGCCTCCCTGGACCTGGTGGTGATGGCGGTGATCGCGCTGGTCATCGGCTGGCGCTCCAACGGCGGGCTGATGGCGACACTGAGCGCGTTCGGGCTGCTGTTGCTGCTGCGCTTCGCGCTGATCTGGATCGGCGTCTTCCTCGGCCTGGTCACCCCCAACCAGGAGGTGGCGGGGAACCTCTTCGCGGTGGCCTTCCCGTTCGGGATGATCTCCAGCGTCTTCACCCCGCCGTCGATGATGCCGGACTGGCTCGGCACCATCGCCATGTGGAACCCGGTCTCCTCCACCGCCAACGCCATCCGCGACCTGTTCGGCAACCCGCTGCCCACCGGGGACAGCTGGATCGAGCAGAACGCGATGCTGATGGCCGTCGTCTGGCCGCTGCTGATCACCGCCGTCTTCGTCCCCCTCGCCGTCCGCCGCTACCAGGCGCTGGGCCGCTAGGCTGGTCATGGGGAAGGGCCGGTACGGCGAAGGGCCCCGGTCGGGCGTCCGGGGGGACGACCGACCGGGGCCCTCGCACGAGGTGTCGCCGGTCAGAGGCGCTCGACCACGTGGTCCACGCAGCGGGTCAGGGCCTCGACGTCGTCCGGCGTGACCGCCGGGTACATCGCGACCCGCAGCTGGTTGCGGCCCAGCTTGCGGTAGGGCTCGGTGTCCACCACGCCGTTGGCCCGGAGCACCGCGGCGAGCCTGGCGGCGTCCACGCTCTCGGCGAAGTCGATGGTGCCGACCACCTGGGAACGGGCCTCCGGGTCGGTGACGAACGGGGAGGCGAACTCGGCCTTCTCCGCCCAGGAGTAGAGCCGGTTCGAGGAGTCGGCGGTGCGGCCGACCGCCCAGTCCAGGCCGCCCTGGCCGTTGATCCACTCCAGCTGGTCGGCCAGCAGGAAGAGGGTCGCCACCGCCGGGGTGTTGTAGGTCTGGTCCTTGCGGGAGTTGTCGATCGCGGTGGGCAGCGAGAGGAACTCCGGGATGTGCCGGCCGGAGGCCGCGATCCGGGACACCCGCTCGATCGCGGCCGGCGAGAAGACCGCGATCCACAGGCCGCCGTCGGCCGCGAAGGACTTCTGCGGCGCGAAGTAGTAGACGTCGGTCTCGGCGATGTCCACCGGCAGCCCGCCGGCGCCCGAGGTGGCGTCCACCAGCACCAGCGCGCCCTCGTCCGCGCCGGCCACCCGGCGGACCGGGGCGGCGACGCCGGTCGAGGTCTCGTTCTGGGTGAGGGCGTAGGCGTCCACGCCGCGCTGGGCGCGGGGCAGCGCGTAGCCGCCGGGCTCCGTGCTGATCACGGTGGGCTCGTCCAGCCAGGGCGCCAGCTTGGCGGCCTTGGCGAACTTGGCGGAGAACTCGCCGAACGACACGTGCTGCGACTTGGCCTCGATCAGCCCGTGGGTGGCGATGTCCCAGAAGGCGGTGGAGCCGCCGTTGCCCAGCACCACCTCGTACCCGTCGGGCAGGGAGAACAGCGCGGACACCCCCTCGCGCACCCGGCGCACCAGGGACTTCACCGGCGCCTGGCGGTGGGAGGTGCCGAGCAGGGAGTCACCGGTCGCCGCGAGGGCGGTCAGCGCCTCGACGCGCACCTTGGAGGGGCCCGACCCGAACCGGCCGTCGGCGGGCTTGATCTCAGCGGGAATCTCGATTTCGGCCACGAGCCGGAGCGTAGTCCCTTCCCGGCCCCCTCGGCACCTCGTCCGGGGGGTGAGACACGCCGCTCCGGCCCGTGGACCGGGCGTCAGGCGGGCTCGCCGTGCAGCCAGACGGGCAGCTCGTAGAGGTCGTTCTGGGTGACGTTGGGCCGGCGGCGCAGCTCCTCGTCCGGCACGGCCAGCGCCAGGTCGGGGAAGCGTTCGAAGAGCCGGGGCAGCGCGACGGCGGCCTCCAGCCGGGAGAGCGGCGCGCCCGGGCAGACGTGTGGGCCGTGCCCGAACGAGATGTGCCGGATCGGCGTCGGCCGGGTGATGTCGAACCGCTCGGCGGTCGGCCCGTGTTGCGCGTCGTCCCAGCCGATGGCGACGTAGGAGGTGATCAGGCCCTCGCCCTTGGGGATGACCGTGTCGCCGACCTCGATGTCCTCGGTGGCGAAGCGGATCAGCACGTGGGAGGTCGGCGGGGAGTAGCGGAGGGTCTCCTCGATGACATGTTCCCAGGGCACCTCGCCGGAGAGGACCAGGTCCTTCTGGTCCGGGTGGGTCAGCAGCCCGCGCACCGCGTTGTCCAGCAGCGCGATGGTGGTCTCGTGGCCGGCGGCGATGATCAGCTGGAGGGTGTTGGTGATCTCGTCGTCGGTCAGCCGGCTGCCGCCGTCGTCGGCGAGGATCAGCGCGCTGGTAAGATCATCCCCGGGTTGGGCGCGCTTCTCCGCCACGGTCGCGGCGAAGAGGGCGTTCAGCTCCGACAACATCACCGGCACCCGGGCCGGCGGGGTCTGCGTGTTGAAGAACTCGTCGAACAGATCCCGCAGTCGGGGCTGCGCGGACGGGTCGATGCCCATCAGTTCGCAGACCACGGCCATCGGCAACGGGTAGGCGAAGAGCGCCTTGAGATCGACCGGCGCGTCGGTCGGCCGCTCGGCGAGATCCGCCAGCAGCCGTTCGGTTATTCGCTCCACGCCGGGCCGCAGCAGCTGGACCCGGCGAGGGCTGAGGGCCTGGGCGACCTTGGCCCGCAGGCGCCGGTGTTCGGCGCCGTCCACGGTGAGCATCGAGCGGGGCGGAGCGGCCAGCCCGATCAGCGGCCACTCCTGGGATATCTCGCCACGCTGCCAGGCCCCCCAGGCGGCCACGTCCTTGACCAGCCTGGGGTCGTTCAACAGCCGGCGCGCCTCCTCCTGCCGGGTGACGGCCAACACCGGGACCCCGCCCGGGAGTTCCACCCGGGCTATCGGCCCGGCCGCCAACAGCGCCCGGCCCTCCCCCGCCAGGTCGCGCACCAGTGGGTCGAGCACGATGGTGTCGCTGCTCGGTGCGTCGCCGCTGTGGTGGACGGGACAACTCATCTCTGGCCTCCAAGTGCCGGGGTCGGCGTAAAGCGCACCGGCAACGTCGTCATGCCGCGCAGCCAGGGCGAGGGCCGCCGGTTGAGCGCTGCCGGGGATACGGACAGGTCCATGTCGGGAAGCCGGTCGAGGATCACCTCGATGCCGGTCCTCGCGATGACTTCCGCAATCTCCACCGCGGGAAACGGGCAGCGGTGATCTCCGTGGCTGAATGAGAAGAACGCGCTGTTTCCACCCGTCAGCCCGCTGCCGGTGACACCGCCCCCGCCGGCCGCCTGGTGGACCCGCACCTGCGGGTCGTCGTTGGCGCCCTGGAAGCCGAGCAGCATCATGTCGCCGGCCCTGATGTGCCGCTCGCCCAGCTTGGTGTCCCTGGTGGCCCACCGGCCGGCGATGATCTGGCTCGGGGTGTCCTCCCAGAGCACCTCGTTCATCGCCTCGGCGACGCTGTGCCGGCCGCCGAAGAAGGAGGCGGCGAACCGGTCGTCGGTGAGCATCAGGCGGATGGTGTTGCCGATCCAGTCGGCGGTGGTCTGGTGGCCGGAGGCCACGATCACCATCATGTCCTGGACCAGCTCCTCGTCGGAGAAGCCGCGGTTGCCCTCCAGCATCCGGGTGGCCACGTCCGCGCCCGGCTGGGTGCGCCGCAGCGAGATCAGCCGGCGCATCGAACCGAGCAGGTGCTGCTGGCCGGCGATGGCGCGCTCGCCACCGTCGATCATGTCGTGCATCGCCTGGCTGAGGCCCTGGCTCTCCTCCTCGCGGAAGCCCAGCAGGGTGGCCAGCACCAGGATCGGCAGCGACTTGGCGAAGTCCTCGATCAGCTCCGCCTCGCCCTGCCCGCAGATCCGGTCCACCAGCTGGTCGGCGCGGGACTCCACGACGGCCCGCAGCCCGATCTGGTCGACCGCCTCCAGCGCCTCGTTGGTCACCGCCACCCGCCGGGTGTGCGCCTCGCCCACCGTGTACAGGATCGACGGCTGCCGGCGGCCGATCATCGGCCCCAGCGGCCAGTCGGCCGGGATCTTCGGCCACTGGCTCCACAGCTCCGAGTCCCGGCTGAACAGCTCCGAGTCGCTGAGCAGTTGGTGCAGCTCGCGGTAGCCGATGACCAGCCAGGCCGGGACGTCGCCCGGCAGCGCGACCGGCACCACCGGGCCGTGCTGCTGCCGCATCTCCCGGTACAGCCGGTGCGGGTCGGTGTGGAACCGCTCGCCGCTGAGCGGCACGGCGTCCGGGGCCAGCCCGGGGATGTCGGCGGACGGGGTCGGGGCGGGGGTGGTCACTGGGCGTTCTCCCGGGCGGTGGACAGGGTGTAGAGGTGCTCGACGAGCGTGATCAGCACGTTCTTGCTCGACGGGCGGGAGCGGGCGTCGCAGTCGATCAGCGGGACGTCCTCGGACAGGTCGAGCGCCTCGCGCACCTGCTCGGCGCTGTGCGGCTGCCCGCCGAAGTCGTTGCGCGCGACGATGAACGGGGTGCCGTGGTGTTCCAGCCGGTCGATGGCGTACCAGGAGTCGGCCAGCCGGCGGGTGTCCACCAGGACCACGGCGCCCAGGGTGCCGGCGAACAGCCGGTCCCACAGGAACCAGAAGCGCTCCTGCCCGGGCGCGCCGAAGAGGTAGAGCACGGTGCGCTGGTCCAGGGCTATCCGGCCGAAGTCGAAGGCGACCGTGGTGGACGTCTTGCCCTCGATCGCCGAGATGTCGTCCACCTGCTCGCCGGCCCTGGTCATCACCTCCTCGGTGTTCAGCGGACGGATGTCGCTCACCGAGCGCACCATGGTGGTCTTGCCCACGCCGAAGCCGCCGACGACCACGATCTTCAGACCGTTGTCGGCCGACCGGTCGAGTGGAGTGCGGCTGCCAGCGCGGTCAGAGGTTGCGGAGTCCAACGAGCACCTGCTCAAGGAGATTCGAGTGGGGAAGGTGGGTGGCCGAGCTGGCCGTCTTGGGATGGCGTGCGGTGATCAGGCCCGAGTCGAGCAGGTCGCTCAGCAGGATGCGGACCACGGTGATGGGCAGCCGCAGCTCGGCGGCGACCTCCACCACGGCCGTCGGGTACTGGCACATCTTCAGGATCCTGGTGTGCTCCGACTGCATCCCCGAGGTGGGCTCCGACTCGCTGACCACCAGGGTGACCAGGTCGAAGGCGTCGGATGACGCCCGACTGCGGCCCCTGGTCACGATGTAGAGGCGGTCGGGCTCCTCGTCCCGGCCGGGGCGGCTCACGCGGCACCCCCTCCGTCGCCCGGCTCCCGGGGCGCGGCGCTGAGGTACTCCCCGAGCTGCTCGACCAGTTCGTTCATGTTGTGGCCGATGATGCCGACGTCGGCCTGCTGGTCGGCGACGATGGCCAGGTGGGCGCCGTCGCCGGCCTCCACGATGAACAGTATTCCGCCGTAGAACTCGGTCATCGACTGCCGCACCCCGCCGCTGCCGTCGCCGAACTCGATGGAGGCGCCGTGCGACAGGCTCTGGATGCCGGCGGCGATCGCGGCCAGCTGGTCGGCCTGGTCCTCGGACAGCTCGGGGGTGCGACAGAGCTTGAGCCCGTCGCGGGAGAGCACCAGGGCGTGCCTGGCCCCCGGCGTCCGGTCCAGCAGACGCTCCAGCAGCCAGTTCAGCCGTTCGTCCGCCGTTCCAGAGGGTGCGAGGTGGTGCCGGGCCCCGGCGGATGATGTGGTCATGGGGTGTGTTCCTCCGGGTGGGACGTCACTTGGGGGGAGGGGGTGGACTGGGGGTCTTCGGCGGCTCGGTTCCGCCCCTGGAGCGCCTGCCGGAAGGCGCCGAACCGGGCGGCGGACTCGGCCGGCGAATGGGCGGTGCGCGGCGCGGCCGCGCGCTCCCGGCGGGCGCGCTCCTGCCGGTCGGCGTTGGCCAGGGTGCGGCCACGGCGCCGCTTGGGCAGCCCGCTCTCGCCGAACTGCGGCAGCTCGTCGGTGGTGGAGGCGGCGGCCGGGGCGTGCTCCTCGGTGGCTCGGGGGCGGTCGTCGGCGACCGGGGCGGGCGGCTCGACCGGCGCGGCCGGGGCCGGCACGGGGGCCGGCGCGGGCGTGCGCACGGGCGCCGCGGTGGGGGCGGGGGCCGGTGCGACGGCGGTCGGCGTGGGCTCGTTGGCGCGCGGCCGGGTGATCAGCTCCTGCGGGATCATCAGCAGCACGCCGGTGCCGCCCCGGGCGGACGGCCGGAACGAGACCTTCAGCCCGTGCTTCCTGGCCAGGGCGCCGACCACGGCCAGGCCGAGCCGGGTGCCGGAGAGCGCGCTGAGGTCCAACTTGTCGGCGGAGACCGTCCGTTCGGCGCGGCGCAGCGCCACGTCGCTCATCACCAGGCCGCTGTCCTCGACGGTGATCAGCAGGCCGGCCTGCACCTCCTCGACGTAGACGTGCACCTCGGAGGTGGGCGGCGAGAAGTTGGCCGCGTTGTCCAGGATCTCGGCCAGCGCGTGCATCACCCCCTCGGCGGCGTGCCCGGCGACGGCCGCGTTCACCGTGGAGTGTGAACGCACCCGCTGGTAGCCGCCGATCCGGCCCATGGCGCCGCGGATGATGCTCTCCATCACGATCGGCTTCGACCAACGCCGACCGGAACGGGCGCCGGTGAGCACCGCGATGCTGTCCGCGAGGCGGCCGGCCTGGGCGGTGCGGTGGTCCAGCAGCAGCAGGTCGCCGAGCACCTCCTCGTCGCCGTGCCGGTGCTCCATCTCGCGCAGCTCGGCCAGCATGCTGAGGGCCAGGGCCTGCATCCGGCCGGCGGCGCCGGCGCAGGCGGCGAGCGAGGCGGCCTTGCTGCTCTCGGCCCGGCCGATCTCGTCGGCCAGCGTGCGCAGGGCGCGCGCCTCGACCTCGTCGGCCGGCGCGGCCGCGGCCAGCGCGGTGGCCGCGCCGGAGCCGTCGCGCAGCCGGGCGACCAGCTCCGGCACCGCGACGTCGGCGAACCGTTCGGACCGCTGGCGCTGCTCGGCCAACCGCTCGGTCAGCAGCCGGGATCTGGCGTGCCCGTGCACCGCCCAGGGCACGGCGACGCAGAGCGCCACCGCGCCGAGGCCGGCGCCCCAGGCGAGGGGGGTGCGGACCGAATCGGGAGCGAGGTAGACCGAGAGCGTCCAGGTCACTCCGGTCACCACCAGCGTGATCAACAGGGCGAGCAGCGTCTGACGCTTCGCCGAACGCTGCGGCCTCCGGCGCTCCGGCCGGGTGTGCGCTGTCATGGAACGTGGACCTCGGGGGGGACGTCAGGGGGGCGGAAATTCGCCAACACTATATGGGGAGTTGGCGACTGACATAACGTCACTCAGCGGTGAATCGAAAGTGCCTTCTGTGTGTTCACCCACCCGTCGCGTGAGGAAATGGGTGCAGGGTGGGAGGTATGGAACGGTCGAGTCGAACAGGGCGTGAAGTGGCGAGCGGTGGCGCGGAGCGGGCGGTGGCGGAGCTGGCCGCCGCGCTCGCCTCCCGGGTGCGGGGGGAGGTGGAGTTCGGTCCGGCGAGCCGGGCGTTGGCCACCATGGACGCCTCCAACTACCGTCGGGTACCGCTGGGGGTGGTGGCGCCCAGGGACGCCGAGGACGTGGCGGCCGCGCTGGCGGTCTGCCGGGAGCGCGGCGTGCCGGTGGTGGCCCGCGGCGGCGGCACCAGCATCGCCGGGCAGGCCACCGGGCTGGGCGTGGTGCTGGACTTCACCCGCCACCTGAACCGGGTGCGGTCGATCGACCCGGACGCCAGGACGGCGGTGGTGGAGCCGGGGGTGGTCTGCGACGCGCTGCGGGCGGCCGCCGCCCCGCACGGGCTGACCTTCGGGCCCGACCCGTCGACGCACAGCCGCTGCACCCTGGGCGGGATGATCGGCAACAACTCCTGCGGCTCCCACTCGGTGGCCTGGGGCACCACGGCCGACAACGTGCGCGAGCTGACGGTGCTCAGCTACCGGGGCGAGCCGGCGGTGCTCGGCCGCGGCGGGGCCGGGGTGCCGGACCGGCTGCGGGCGGCGGTGACCGACCTGGTCGCCGACGAACTGGCGGCGCTGCGCACCGGGTTCCCCGAGCTGCCGCGGCGGATCTCCGGCTACGCGCTGGACGAGCTGCTGCCCGAGCGCGGCCGGGACTGGGCGCGCGCCT
Organism: Streptomyces chisholmiae; assembly: GCF_031845445.1. Taxonomy (NCBI): domain Bacteria; kingdom Bacillati; phylum Actinomycetota; class Actinomycetes; order Kitasatosporales; family Streptomycetaceae; genus Streptomyces; species Streptomyces chisholmiae. The sequence goes on from NZ_JAVREO010000010.1 coordinate 124,438, forward strand.
TCACCGGCTCGGAGGGCACCCTGGGGGTGCTCACCGAGGCGAAGGTCGCGCTGGTCGAGCCGCCGGCCGCGCGCGCCCTGGCGGTGCTCGGCTACCCGCACGAGAGCGCCGCGGCCGAGGCGGCGGCCGGGCTGCTGGCGCACGGGCCGCTCACCGTGGAGGGGATGGCCGCCGACCTGGTGGGCGGGGCCGCCGCCCGGGCGCTGCCGCCCGGCGGGGCCTGGCTGTTCGTGGAGGTCGGCGGCGCCGGGCCGGCGGCGGCGCGGGCCGCGGCGGACGCGCTGTGCCGGGCCGCGGCCGGCGACATCACGGGGTCGACGGTGCTGACCGACCCGGCGGCGCAGCGCGCCCTGTGGCGGATCAGGGAGGACGCGTCGGGCACCGCGACCCGGCTGCCGGACGGCGGTGAGGCGTGGCCGGGTTGGGAGGACTGCGCGGTGCCGCCGGCCCGACTCGGCGCCTACCTGCGGGAGTTCCGCGGCCTGCTGCGGGACCACGGGCTGCGCGGGCTGCCCTACGGGCACTTCGGGGACGGCTGCATCCACGTCCGGATCGACTTCGACCTGCTGACTCCCCAGGGGGTGGCGCGGTTCCGCGAGTTCAGCGTGGAGCTGGCCGACCTGGTGGTGGCGCACGGCGGTTCGCTCTCCGGGGAGCACGGGGACGGGCTGGCCCGCTCCGAGCTGCTGCCCCGGATGTACGGGGAGCGTCTGGTCGGGGTCTTCGACCGGTTCAAGTCGCTGTGGGACCCGGACCGCGGCCTCAACCCCGGGGTGCTGGCCCGCCCGGCGCGGCTCGACGCGGACCTGCGGTTCCTCGGGATGCCCACCGCGCCGCCGGTGGCGTTCGCCTACCCGGGCGACGGTGGGGACTTCTCGGCGGCCGTGCGGCGCTGCGTCGGGGTCGCCAAGTGCCGGGAGAGCGGGCCGAGTTCGGGGGCCGGCGTGATGTGCCCCTCGTTCCGGGCCACGGGCCGGGAGGAGCACTCGACGCGGGGCAGGGCCAGGCTGCTGCACGAGATGCTGCTGGGCGAGGTGGTGACCGACGGCTGGCGTTCGACCGAGGTGCGGGACGCGCTGGACCTCTGCCTGTCCTGCAAGGGCTGCCGCAGCGACTGCCCGGTGGGCGTCGACATGGCCACCTACAAGGCGGAGTTCCTGCACCAGCACTACCGGGGGCGGCCGCGGCCGGCCGGCCACTACGCGATGGGGCGGCTGCCGACCTGGCTGCGGCTGGTGGCTGCGCTGCGGCTGGCCGGACCGGCCAACCTGGCCGCCCGGCTGGGGCCGTTGGCCGCGGTGGCGAAGCGGCTGGGCGGGATCGCCCCGGAGCGGGGCATCCCGCCGTTGGCCGCCGAGCCGTTCACCCGCTGGTGGGCGCGGCAGCGCCGGTCGGCCGGCGGCGCGGTGCTGCTCTTTCCGGACAGCTTCACCAACTACCTGTCGCCCGAGGCGGGTCGGGCGGCGGTGCGGGTGCTGGACGACGCGGGGCTCGGCGTCACGGTGCCGGACGGCGCGGTGTGCTGCGGGCTGACCGAGATCTCCACCGGGCAGCTGGACCGGGCGCGGGCCACCGGGCGCCGCACCCTGGACCGGCTGGCCGGGGTGCTGGCCGACGGCCGGCCGGTGACGGTGCTGGAGCCGCCGTGTGCCGCCGCGCTCCGCACCGACCTGCCCGAGCTGCTGCCCGACGACCCGCGCGCCGCCCAACTCGCCACCCAGGTACGGACCTTCGCCGAGACGCTGGCGGAGTACGCGCCGCACTGGCGGCCGCCGATGATCGACCGGCCGGTGGCCGGGCAGACGCACTGCCACCAGCACGCGGTGCTGGGCGAGGCGCCCGACGTCGCGCTGCGGGCCGCCGCCGGCCTCACCGGGCCGCTCTCCGGCGGCTGTTGCGGCCTGGCGGGGAACTTCGGCTTCGAGCGGGGCCACTACGAGGTCTCGGTGGCCTGCGCCGAGGACCAGCTGCTGCCGGCGGTGCGCCAGGCGCCGCCGGACGCCGTGCTGTTGGCGGACGGCTACTCCTGCCGGCTCCAGCTCGACCAGCTGGCCGGCCGCCGGGCCAGGCACCTGGCCGAGGTGCTGGCCGAGGCGCTGGACGGCGCCGCCGACGGGCCGCCCGCCGGCTGACCGGGCGGGCCGGGGGCGCGCGTTGACCGGGGGCGGTGGCCGGCCGGCCACCGCCCCCGGCCGCGTTCCGCGAGCAACTCGGCGGCGGGGCCGCCTTGTTCAGCTAGCTGAACAGCGCCTCCCTGTTTGGCCTGCGCACACCCTTGACTGCCCCATAGGGCACTTCTACAGTTGCCGCGTCTGTTCACCAGAATGGCCCATATTCAAATATGTGAATGGTCGCCTATGCGCATACGCGAGATCAAGCTGACCCCCGTCGCCTTCCGCGACCCGCCCCTGCTGAACGCCAGCGGTGTCCACGAGCCCTGGGCGCTGCGCACCGTCGTCGAGGTGCTCACCGACGAGGGCCTCACCGGCCTGGGTGAGACCTACGGGGACCGTTCCCACCTGGAGCGCCTGCGGACCGCCGCGCCCGCGCTGGTCGGGCTCGACGTGCACGCCCACCACGCCCAGTACGCCCGCGTCGCCGGGGCCGTCGGCACCGACGTCTTCGTCGACCAGCACGGGCTGACCGGCGCCGGCAGCAACCAGAAGACCGTGGACGCGGTCTTCTCCCCGTTCGAGGTCGCCTGCCTGGACATCCGCGGCAAGGCCGCCGGGCTGCGGGTCGCCGACCTGCTCGGCGGGCCGGTCCGGGACGCCGTGCCGTACAGCGCCTACCTCTTCTACAAGTGGGCCGGCCACCCGGACGCCGAGGAGGACCGGTTCGGCGCCGCCCTCGACCCGGAGGGGATCGTCGCCCAGGCCCGACTGCTGGTCGGCGAGTACGGGTTCGGCTCGATCAAGCTCAAGGGCGGGGTGCTGCCGCCGGACCAGGAGATCGCCGCGGTGCACGCGCTGCGCGACGCCTTCCCCGACCTGCCGCTGCGGATCGACCCCAACGCCGCCTGGACGCCGGACACCTCGATCCGGGTCGGCCGGGAGCTGGCCGGCGTGCTGGAGTACCTGGAGGACCCCACCCCGGAGATCGACGGGATGGCCCGGGTCGCGCCCGAGGTCCCGATGAAACTGGCCACCAACATGTGCGTGGTCACCCACGAGCACCTGCCGCCCGCCATCGCCAAAGGCGCCGTCGGGGTGCTGCTCACCGACCACCACTACTGGGGCGGGCTGCTGCGCTCCACCCAGGTCGCCGCGCTTTGCGCCACCTTCGGCCTGGAGCTGTCCATGCACTCCAACACCCACCTGGGCATCAGCCTGGCCGCCATGACCCAACTGGCCGCCGCCGTGCCCAACCTCACCCACGCCTGCGACACCCACACCCCGTGGCAGCAGGGGCAGGACGTGGTGGTGCCCGGCGCGCTGCGCTTCGTGGACGGCGCCGTGCCACTGCCCGCGGCGCCTGGCCTCGGCGTCGAACTCGACCGCGCGGCGCTGGCCGAGCTGCACGAGAACTACCTGCGCTGCGGCATCGAACGCCGGGACGACACCGCCTACATGCGGCGCACCGACCCGGCGTTCCAGCCCAAGCGCGCCTACTGGTGAGCCGGGCCGACCGACCCACGCGCCACCCGCCCGTACCGCCCCCGTTCCCCATCCCCTCCTCCTAGGAGCCGCGATGTCCGCACTCGACTGGATCGTGGTCGCCGGCTACTTCCTGGTGATAGTCGCCATCGGCTGGTGGTCCAAGAAACGCGTCCACGACGTGGCCGACTTCTTCACCGCCCGCGGCCGAATACCGTGGTGGCTCTCCGGCATCTCGCACCACATGTCGGGTTACAGCGCGGTGATGTTCGTCGCCTTCGCCGCCGTCGCCTACAACGACGGGATCACCGTCTACTTCTGGTGGCCGCTGACCATCGGCCTCGGCGTGGGCGTCGGCGCCTTCCTCTTCGCCGCCCGCTGGAACCGGCTGCGCGCCAAGCACGACGTCAAGTCGCCGCTGGAGTACCTGGCCCGCCGCTACAACCTGCCCACCCAGCAGGTCCTCGCCTACAGCGGCGCGGCCCTCAAGGTGGTCGACATCGCCGCCAAGTGGGTCGCGATCTCCGTGCTGTTGAAGGGCTTCGCCGACATCCCGCTGGAAGTCGGCATCATCTTCACCGGCGTCGCCACCATGGCCTACATGACGGTCGGCGGCCTGTGGGCCGACGTCCTCACGGACATGGGGCAGTTCGTCATCCAGGCGGTCGCCGGCTTCGCGATGCTCTTCGCGGTGATGGCCAAGCTCGGCGCGGACTTCCCGTTCACCATGTGGGGCGACCTGCCGGACGGCCACGGCGACCCGATCAGCGGCTCCGTCACCACCTGGCTGGTGATCGCGTTCCTCTTCGTGAAGACCTTCGAGTACAACGGCGGCATGTGGAACCTGGCGCAGCGCTACATGGCCGCGCCGTCCGGCTCCGCCGCCAAGCGGTCCGCGCTGCTCTCCAGCATCCTGTGGCTGGTCTGGCCGCTGATCCTGTTCCTGCCGATGGTCGCGGCCCCGCTGATCGTGCCCGGGCTCACCGCCGGCGAGGAGTCCTATGTGGCGCTCTCCAAGGAGCTGTTGCCCGCCGGCCTGATCGGGCTGATGCTGGCCGGCTTCTTCTCCCACACGATGGCGATGGTGGCCTCCGACTCCAACGTGATCACCGCCGTCATCACCCGGGACATCGCGCCGGTGCTGGCGCCGAAGGTCCGCCGGCTCGGCGAGGCGGCCCAGCTGCTCTTCGCCCGGATCACCACGGTGCTCTTCGTCAGCCTCAGCATGCTGATCGCGATCACCACAAGGGGTGAGGGCTTCGTCCTGGACACGGTGGTGCAACTGGTCGCCGCCACCATGGGGCCGATCTCCATCCCGCTGATGCTGGGCCTGCTGCCCTGGTTCCGCCGGATCGGCCCCACCGCGGCGATCACCTCCTGGGCCGGCGGGCTCGCCGTCTGGTACGTCGTCCGCTACCAGATCGACGGCTCGACGGAGGCGGCGATCGTCGGGCTGCCGCTGCTCACCTCGCTCGTGCTCTACCTGGGCATCGGCCTGCTCAAGCCCGAACCCACGGCGGAGCGCGACGCGTTGGTGCTGTCCCTCAACACCGACCCGGACGAGGACGACGACACCGGCCGGGCCCCGCGGGAACGCGGCGAGGTGCCGACCGGCTGACCCGGCCGCGCCGGGGCGGGCGGCCCCCGCCCCGGCGCGTGCCCGCTACGCCGGGCCGGGCGTGACGGTGCCGCTGGCCACCAGCACCGTGTGGCCGCCGACCGAGACCTCGGCCAGCCGGCCGGCCCGCCAGCTGGCCGCCGCCTCGATCAAACTCGGCCGCCCCATGGCCACCCCCTGCGCCACGGTGAGCCGCACCTCGCCGTCGGCCGTGGCCGGCGCCCGCCCCTCCCGGGCGACCAGGCCGGCCACCAGGCCGGCGGCGGCCGACCCCGTCGCCGGGTCCTCCGGCACCCCCATCGACGGCACGAAACAGCGCGCGTGCACCCGGCCGCCGTCCGCCAACTCCCCGGCGAACACGTGCAGATCCTCGGCCCAGCCGCCGGCGATCGAGGCCGCCCAGGCCGCCTGGTCCAGCGCCGCCAGGTCCACCGCCGCCGCGTCGGCCAGCCGCGCGTAGCAGAACCGCAGGCCCACCCCGCCGTACCAGCAGTCCAGCACCGCCGCCGGGTCCAGCGACAGCGCCGCGGCCACCGCCGCCCGGGACGGCGGCTCGGCGGCCGTCAGGTACGGCGAGGTCAGGGTCAGCCGGGCGTGCGAGCCAGTCACCTCGACCGCGACCACCCCCACCCCCTCCTCGAAGAGCACCTGTCCGCCGGTCGCCGCCGGGTCGAGCAGCCCCTGCCCGACCAGCACCGCCGCCGCGCCGACCGTCGGATGCCCGGCGAACGGCAGTTCCCCGGTGGGGGTGAAGATGCGTAGTCTGGCGCTGTGTCCCGGGTCCTTGGGCGGTACCGCGAAGACCGTCTCCGAGAAGTTGAACTCGCGTGCCAGCGACTGGAGCTGACGGTCAGACAGGCCAGCGGCGTCCGGCAGGACCGCCAGTTGGTTGCCGCCGAACGGCTGCTCGGTGAAGACGTCGGCGATCAGGAAGGCACGGGCTTCGGGGAGGGCGTTCATGCCCCCACCCTAGGAGCCCGGAGAAACACCGCCGGGCGGCGATGAGTTCGCCGCCCGCGCCCGGTCCTCCCTGACAACACCACCGCACGATCCGCCCGGCCCGGCGCCCCGGCGCCGAGCCACCGAGCGGCGACGCCCCGACCCGGACACGACCGCGCGAACCAACCACAGCCAACCGAACGAGGGAGCAGTTCGATGCAGTACATGGTGCAGATCGCCAGCAAGGCCTCCACCTGGGAAGCCGACATGGCGGGCTACAGCGAGGCGGACACCGAGGCGCTCTTCGCCTTCATGGCCGAGCTGAACGAGGAGCTGCAGCGGAACGGCGAGCTGGTGGACGCGCGCGGTCTCGGCGGCCCCGGCGCCGCCACCACGGTCCAGGCCACCGACGGCGGCGAGCCGCGGGTCAGCGAGGGGCTGGACGCCGGGCGGGAGGAGATCCTCGCCGGGTACTGGGTGATCGAGGTGTCGAGCCACGAGCGGGCCGTGGAGATCGCCCACCGCCTCTCCACCTGTCCCGGCGTCGGCGGCAAGCCGAGCAACGAGCCGGTCGAGCTGCACGCCCTCCCGGTCGAGCCGGCCTGACCCACCAGGGCCCGGGGGCCGACCAGCCCCCGGGCCGTTTCCGGTCTCTGACTCGTTCCGTATCCGGCCATCCGGTGCCCGGTGCGAGGCCGGGCCGATCCGCCCGCGGGCGGTCCGGCCGGCGGGCCGGCCCGCTCAGCCCGCACCGGGCCGGCCGGCCCGGTGCGGCCCGCTCAGCCGGGGGAGCCCGGGTGGCCGGGGTAGTCCGGCAGCCCGGCCGCCGGGCGGGCCGGCGGGCCGACATAGCGCGCCGAGGGGCGCACCAGCCGGCCCGTGCGCTTCTGCTCCAGGATGTGCGCCGACCAGCCGGCGGTCCTGGCACAGGTGAACATCGCGGTGAACATCGAGGCCGGCACCTCGGCGAAGTCCAGCACGATCGCCGCCCAGAACTCCACGTTGGTGGCCAGCACCCGATCCGGCCGGCGGTCCGCCAGCTCGGCCAGCGCCGCCCGCTCCAGCGCCTCGGCCACCTCGAACCGTGGCGCGCCCAACTCCCGCGCGGTGCGCCGCAGCACCCGCGCCCGCGGGTCCTCCGCCCGGTAGACCCGGTGCCCGAAGCCCATCAGCCGCTCGCCGGCGTCCAGCTTCCGCCGCACGTAGCCGGCCGCGTCCCCAGTCCGCTCGATCTCCTCGATCATGCCGAGCACCCGCGACGGCGCGCCGCCGTGCAGTGGCCCCGACATGGCGCCCACCGCGCCGGAGAGCGCCGCCGCCACGTCGGCACCGGTCGAGGCGATGACCCGGGCGGTGAACGTCGACGAGTTCATACCGTGCTCGGCCGCCGACGTCCAGTACGCGTCCAGCGCCGCCACATGGCGCGGGTCCGGCTCGCCCCGCCAGCGCCGCAGGAAGCGCTCGGTGATCGTCGCCGCCCGGTCGATCTCCCGCTGCGGCACCATCGGCAGCCCGGGGCCGCGGGCCGACTGGGCCACGAAGCTCAGCGCCATCACCGCGGCCCTGGCCAGGTCGTCCCTGGCCTGCTCGGCGTCGATGTCCAGCAGTGGGCGCAGCCCCCAGACCGGCGCCAGCAGCGCCAGCGCCGACTGCACGTCCACCCGCACGTCGCCCGAGTGCACCGGGATCGGGAACGGCTCGGCCGGCGGCAGCCCCGGCTCGAAGGAGCCGTCCACCAGCAGCCCCCAGACCTGCCCGAACGGGACGTGGCCCACCAGCTGCTCGATGTCCACGCCCCGGTAGCGCAGCGCGCCACCGTCCCGGTCCGGCTCGGCGATCTCGGTCTCGAACGCGACGACCCCTTCGAGGCCCGGTACGAAGTCGGCGGTCATCTGCGGCTCCTCGGCATCCGGGGGTGGTCTTCCTGGCGGCCACCTTAACCAGGCGTGTCGGGCCGGCACGGGGTCGGCGAACGAATTCCCGGCGCGCCCGCCACTGTCAGTCCCATGTTGCAAGATATGGGCCGTGTCCCACGCCGAGAACGCCGACCGATCCCGCCGGCCCCAGGTCCCCGGCGCGCCCGCCGCGCCCCCGCCGCCGCCCCAGCCGGCCCGGCCCCCCGGGGCCGGGGCGGGCGCCGACCTGGGGGCGATGCGGGTCACGTACCGCGACGCCGGGCTGAGTGAGGCGGCGGTCGCCGCCGAGCCGCTCGCCCAGTTCCGGCGCTGGTTCGACGAGGCGGCGGCCGGCGGGCTCGCCGAGCCGAACGCCATGGTGCTGGCCACGGCCGACGCCGCCGGCCGCCCCAGCCAGCGCACGGTCCTGCTGAAGAGCCTCGACGAGCGCGGCTTCGTCTTCTTCAGCAACTACGCCTCCCGCAAGGGCCGGGAGATCGAGGTCAACCCGCAGGTCTCGCTGCTCTTCCCGTGGCATCCGATCGGCCGCCAGGTGATCGTGTCCGGCCGGGTGCGCCGCACCGGCCGGGACGAGACGGCGGCCTACTTCCGCACCCGCCCGCACGGCTCGCAGCTGGGCGCCTGGGCCAGCGAGCAGTCGGCGCCGGTCGCCTCGCGGGAGGCGCTGGACGGGATGTACGCGGAGCTGGCGGCGCGCTACCCGGAGGAGGAGGACGTGCCGGCCCCGCCGAACTGGGGCGGGTACCGCGTCGCCCCGGAGGCGGTGGAGTTCTGGCAGGGCCGGAGCAACCGGCTGCACGACCGGCTGGCCTACGTCCGGGCGGAGGACGGCGGCTGGTCGGTGCGGCGGCTCTCCCCCTGAACGGCCCGCGGCCCGCGCGCCGGCGGCCCGGGGGTGGGCGCCGGCGCGCGGGCCGGGCTGGCCGGCGCGGGCCCGAGGCCCTGCGCGCGGGCACAGAAAAACGATCCGCGAGCCTTTGGTCCCCGAGGCCACGAGGGCCTCGGGGAGCCGGCCGGACTTACCGGCGGCTCGCGGATCGGGTGACTGCTTGGGATTGGCCGGCGGCGCCGGCTTCGCCACGTGTCGTGTGAACCAGCGACCTAGGCCGCAGTCACCTCACGCGTCCGGTTGTCATACATCTGCCGAACCACCTCCCTTCTCGTGTGCCTCAGACGGTAGGCGAACCCGGCGCCCGCTGCCAAGGGAATTAAGTCCCGACCCGGCCCCGCCCCCGCCGGCCGCGCGGTCGGCCGGCGCCCGGTGCGGCAACGAGATTCGTTGAAACCCTATGTGACGGACGTCACCGTGGAGTTGAATGGATCGGCGCACGCGACCGGTGCCCACTCTCCTGTGCTGGGGGTAAGACAGGTGACCACACATTTCGAGGCAGCTCACTCCAAGGCGGTCCCATCCGGAACGACCCACGACGACCAGGGCGAGGACGCCGACCATTCCGCCACCACCGGGCGGCCGGACGCCTCGGGGGAGAGCGCGTCCGCCCGCCAGGTCTCCGACCAGCGGCTGCTCTCCGCCCTGCTGGGCGGCATGGAGGCGGCCCTGTTCGCGCTCGACGGCAGTGGCCGGATCACCCACTGGAACCAGCGGGCGACGGCGCTGCTGGGCTGGACCGCCGGGCAGGCCGTCGGCCGGCCGGGGCTCGGCGGCTGGCTGGTCCGCGAGGCGGACGCGGCCGAGGTGACCGCCCGGCTGCTGGCCGTGCTGCGGGACGCGCCCGCCGCGGCCGGCGGCCCCGCCCGGCGGGTCAGCGAGATCCCGCTGCTGCGCGCGGACGGCAGCCGGGTGCTGATGCGCGCCACCGTCACGGCGGTGCGCGACCGGGAGGGCCGGCCGGTCGGCGCCTACTGCGCCTTCGGCGAGGCGCTCGCCCAGCTCGACCTGGAACGCCACCTCGCGCTCAGCGACGCGCTGCTGGCCGAGGCCCCGTTCGGGGTGCTGCTGGTCGACGCCGACCTGCGCACCGTCGCCGCCAACGGCCAGGCGGCTGACGCCCTCTCGGTGGCCAGCCTCGACCTGCTGGGGGAGCCGCTGGCGGAGTTCTTCGTCGCCGGCCTGGACGAGCTGGAGAGCGCCCTGGAGCACACGCTGGCCGGCCAGCCGCCGCAGGAGATGGTGGAGCTGTGGCTGACCAGGGGCGACGACGGGTTCCCCGAGCCGGCCCCGTTCGACACCCGGCCCGTCGAGCCGCGCCGCTGCCTGCGCAGCGGCTTCCTCCGGCTGGGGTCCCCGGTGGTCGGCGACCCGGCCCCGCTCGGGGTGGCCTGGGTCTTCCAGGACATCACGCACGCCAAGCGCGCCGGGCAGGACGCCGCCCGTCAGCGGTTCCGGGACAGCCAGCTCAGCCGCGCCTCCCGGGCGGCGGCCGACTGCGCCGACCCGCTGGACGCGGCGCTGCTGCACCTGCACTACGCGCTGCCCGGGTTCGCCGAGCACGTGCTGCTGGACGTCACCGCCGAGGCCGGCGGCCTGGTCCGGCTCGCGGAGAGTCCCGGTGGGCTGCTCGCCCCCGCGGTGGCCAGCGGCGTCGCCGTCCGCTACCGGGCGGGCCACCCGGCGCTCCAGGCGGTCGACTGCGGGGTCCCGGTCCGGGCCACCGGCGGCGTCGCCCGGTCCGCCTGGGCCAGGGACCACCGTTGGCCGATCGCCGCCGAGCACGCGCTCTGCGTCCCGGTGCGCAGCCGCGGCCGGGCGCTGGGGGCGCTGACCTTCCTGCGTGGCGGCGGCCGGCGGGCCTTCGACCGGCTGGACGCCGGCTACGGCGAGGAGGTGGCGCTGCGGGTCGGCGCGGTCCTCGACCTGGCCCGGTTGCTGGCCGGGCGCTGACCGCCGGTCGTGGGCCGGGTTCTCGCCCGGACATCGCCCGGACATCGACCCGACACTCCCCACCCACCGCCGCGCCGGCCGGGTAGGTCAGGCGTAGGGCTCGCCGAGCGGGGAGCAGGGAGGGGCGCGCTATGGAGGCGCTGGTAGTGGTGGTGGTCGTGCTGGCCCTGGTGGGGTTGGTCAGCAGTGCTGGTGGCGGTGGCGCCCGGGACGGGCGGGCCCGTTGGGAGCGGCGGATCGACAACAGGTCCCGGCGCCACCTGGACAGGCGCCAACGGCGACAGAACGAGCGGATCCTCCGGGAGATCCGCCGCAACCGCTCGTACGGCGGTCGCGGCGGCGCGGGCGGCGACGGGGGCGGCGGTGGCGGGTGCGGAGGTGACGGCGGCGACTGAGTCGCCCGCCCCGTCGCCGCCTGCCCGGCCAGGGCCGGCCGAGGCTCAGCGCCGCCAGAGGATCTGCTCGCTGTGCTCCCGGTAGACCCGCTCGTTCCAGGCGCCCCCGCCGTCCACGTTGGCCGAGCGCAGCAGCGGCGGCTCGATGCCGCGCTCGGCCAGCCGGCCGGCCGCCTCGGCGAAGACCGCCTGGAGCAGCGCGCAGGTGACCACCGTGGAGGCGGGCGCGAACGGTGCCCCGATGCCGTCGCGGGTCAGGGTGGCGTCGCCGATCGGGATGGCGCTGTCCAGCACGACGTCGCAGTGGTCCTTGAGGAAGGTGCCCGACGGGTGCCGGGACGCGGTGCCGGTGGCGTACCCGACGGAGGTGACGCCGAGCACCGTCAGCCCGCGTTCCCGCGCGTGCTGGGCCAGCTCGATGGGCAGCGTGTTCCGGCCGGAGAGCGAGATCACGATGAGCAGGTCGCCGGGGGCGGCCGGGCTGCTGTCCAGGGTGGCCGGGGCCAGCCCGCTGACCCGCTCCAGCGCGCTGCCCAGGGTGGCGGGGGAGACGTCGACCCCGACGGTGCCGGGGATGGCCAGCAGGTTGACCAGCGCCATACCGCCTGCCCGGTAGACTAGATCCTGGGCGGGCAACGCGGAGTGCCCGGCGCCGCTGGCGAACACCTTGCCGCCGTTGCTCACCGTGTCGGCGATCAGTGTGGCGGCCTCGGTGATGTGCCCCGCCTCCTGGTCTCTGACCTGGCGCAGCAGCTCGATCGCGGCATCGAAGAACTGGTGGGCGAGGGTTTCTTCGCGCATCTGCGGGCGTCCCTTGCTGCTGGCCGGTGGCGGGGATCGGGGTCTTCAGGGCACACCGTAATGGTCCAGACCAGTTCGGTGTCAATATGCGCGCGCCCGGTTACCCGCGACGGGGTCCGTTGTCAGCGCAGTGCGTCAGAATTGCCATAGGGCCACCGCACGAGAGATCGAGGGGCACTTCATGTCCGGACTGATCGACACCACCGAGATGTACCTCCGCACCATCCTGGAGCTGGAGGAGGAGGGGGTGGTCCCGATGCGTGCCCGCATCGCCGAGCGGCTTGAGCAGAGCGGGCCCACGGTGAGCCAGACGGTGGCCAGGATGGAGCGGGACGGCCTGCTCACCGTCGCCGGCGACCGGCATCTGGAGCTGACCACGGAGGGCCGCCGGCTGGCCGAGCGGGTGATGCGCAAGCACCGCCTCGCCGAGTGCCTGCTGGTCGACGTGATCGGCCTGGAGTGGGAGCAGGTGCACGCCGAGGCGTGCCGCTGGGAACACGTGATGAGCGACGCCGTGGAGCGCCGCGTGCTGGAGCTGTTGAACCACCCGACGGAGTCCCCCTACGGCAACCCGATCCCGGGCCTGGAGGAGTTGGGGCAGCCGGGCGCCGTCGACCCGTTCCTCGCCGAGGGCGTGGTCGCGCTCTCCGAGCTGGACGTCGACGGCGGCAAGACCGTGATCGTCCGGCGGATCGGCGAGCCGGTGCAGACGGACGCCCAGGTCATGCACACGCTGCGGCGGGCCGGCGTGCAGCCGGGCGCCTCGGTGAGTGTGACGGCGGCCGGGGCCGGCGCGGTCCAGGTGGGCAGCGGCGGCGAGTCGGCCGAGCTGGACCAGCAGGTGGCGATGCACGTCTTCGTCGCCAAGGCCTGATCGGCGGCGGCGCGCGGCGGGTCACCAGCGGCGGCCCGGGCCGGCGGCACGGAGACGTGGCGGCCGGCCCGGGCCGCCGCTGTGCTGTGCCGGTGCGGTCCAGGTGGTGGACGGGCCGGGACGGCCTCCGTCAACTCCGGTGACGCGTTCCCTCGATGGGGTGAAGTGGGGGCCGCGAACCCCGCTGTTCGAATATGTGTTCGGTATTCTGGGGTGCGACGGTGTGGCTGGGTCGAGGAAGGGAGGGCCGGTCCGATGGGGCGCGTGATCGAGGTGGCCGGCTATGGCGAACTGCCGCTGGTGGCCAGGGAGTTCGGGCGGGGCTCGGCCAGCCGTCCGGGGGCCCTGCTGCTGCACGGGCTGATGGGGCATGGGGAGCACTGGGCGGAGACGGGGCGCTGGCTGGCGCCCCGCTTCCGGACGGTCGCGCTGGACCAGCGGGGGCACGGCCGCAGCGGGAAGCCGCCGGCCGGCCCGTTCGATCCGGCCGCCTTCGCCGCGGACGCCGAGGCCGTGGTCGAACGGCTCGGGCTGGGCCCGGTGTTGCTCGTCGGGCACGGCCTGGGGGCGCTCACCGCCTGGCGGTTGGCGGCCCGGCGGCCGGATCTGGTGCGGGCGCTGGTGATCTGCGAGATGCGCGCCTCCGCGATCGGCGCCGAGGCGCAGCGCCGCTGGCGGCGCTGGCTCGGCTCCTGGCCGCTGCCGTTCGCCTCGATCGACGAGGTGCGCGCCTGGTTCGGCGAGCACGACCCGACGCTGCGCCGGCCCGATCCGGCGCGGGGCCGGTTCTTCGCCGAGGTGATGGCCCGGCGGGCCGGCGGCTGGCGGCCGGTCTTCAGTCGGGAGCAGATCCTGGCGGTCCGGGAGGGCTTCGCCTTCGACGCGCACTGGGAGGAGTTGGCCGAGGTCTCGTGCCCGACGCTGGTGGTGCGCGGGGTGGACGGCGAGTTGGGGCGCGCGGAGGCGCAGGAGATGGTCCGGGTGCTGCCCAGGGGGAGTTACGCGGACATCCCGGGAGCCGGGCATTTGCCGCATATGGAGCGGGCGACCGCATGGCGGGCGACTCTCCGGCATTTCGTCGAGGGCGCGTTGATACCGTGAGCCGTGGTACCACCAGCTTGGTGCCTCTAGACCACTCAGAACACATCTCTCCTCGGGGGCACGATGAGTCTCATAACCCGCCGCACCCGCGTGGCCACCGCCGCCGTGGCCGCGGCCGCCATGGTCGCGCTGGCCGGCTGTTCCAGCGATGACAGCAACAACGACGACAACGCCTCGACGGAGACCGAGTCCCAGGACAAGGGCACCGACGAGGAGGAGCCCGCGGAGGAGACCGACGGCGGCGACGCCTTCGCCGGCGCCTCCGCGGACGACATCGCGGACCAGGCCTTCGACGCCCTGATGGGCGCGGACGCGCTGCGTATGGTGGGCGACATCGACCAGGCCGGCGAGCAGATGGGGATCGACCTCCACCTCAGCCGCGACGGTGACTGCGCCGGGTCCATCTCGATGAGCTCGCAGGGTTCCTTCGAGATCATCAAGCTGGGCAACGAGGCGTGGCTGCGCCCCGACACCACCTTCTGGTCCACCGCCGCCGGCGTGACCGACCAGTCGATCCTGAGCCAGCTCGACGGCTTCTTCCTCTACGGCCCGGCCGACGAGCCCCCGATGAACTCCTCGGCGGAGTCCTGCAACCTGGAGTCCTTCCTCTCCCAGATGGGCACCGGCGGCAACGCGGTCGGCCTGACCATGGGCGAGGCCACCGAGATCGACGGCACCCCGGCGGTCACCCTGCACGAGGGCGACGAGGCCACCATCGTGGTCGCCACCGAGGGCGACCCGTTCCCGCTGCGCATCGAGAACAACGACCCGGCCACCGGTGCCGGCACCATCGACTTCAGCTCGTTCAACGAGCCGGTCCCGGCCGAGCAGCCGGCGGCGACCGAGGTCATCACCATCGAGGACCTCCAGTCCGGCGCGTTCCTCGGCTGATCGCGGGGGCGGGCCGGCGGCCCGCCCCCGAGCGGCCCGCCTCGCACCCCGGGGCGTCGGGCTCGTTCGACACATACGACGGGCGCCAGCGTGATCCGCTGGCGCCCGTCGCCGTTTCCGCGCCCCCGCCGGGCCGCCCCGGCCGGGTTCAGCCCTTGCTCACCGCGGCCAGGATCTCCGGCAGCCGGTTCGCCACCCGCCGGGCGGCCACCCAGAGCCCCGCCCAGCACAGGGCGAAGCCCCAGACCACGCCCACCGGCACCAGCAGCCAGCCCGACGAGCCGTCCCGCAGCGCGAACGCCAGCAGCAGCACCGGCAGCGTGAGCACCCCGCCGACCAGCATCCCGGCCAGGATGCCGCCCCAGGCGAGCCCGCTCTGCCCCGGCGCGACGTTCTTCATCGCGCCCTCCTGCGGGATGGAGTACGGGAACCAGGCGGTGGCCAGCGCGCCGGCCGCCATCAGCGAGCCGAACAGCGCCGCGCACACCCCGAGTCCGGTCGGCAGCGCCGCCCAGTCGTCGAAGAGCGCCGCCGTGCCCACCACCACGACCAGCAACAGCGGCGTGCCCAGCAGGCAGATCACCAGGGTCCTGGCCCGCAGCTCGACGAAGGCGTCCCTGGGCGAGCTGATGGTCTGCGTCACCAGCCAGAAGCCGCTGTAGTCGCCGCCGAACTGGTTGTACATCAGCAGCCCCAGCAGGCCGGCCGCCCAACAGGACAGGTAGACGCTGCCCTCGCCCTGCACCCCGAAGATCACCGGCAGCAGCAGGCCCATGCCCAGCGAGGTGGCCCAGGACATCTTCGCCTTGGGGTCCCGCCAGGCGTAGCGCAGCACCCGCAGCATCACCGTGCCGGTGCGGCCGGTCGGCAGCCAGCCGGCCAGCCCCCGCTCCCGCCCGGCGCGCACGCCACCGGCCTCGCCGGGCGGCTGCAACGTGGACTGGTCAGGCGTGGTCAGCAGGGCCGTCAACACCCGCTGCCACCAGGCGAGGAGCAGTAGCCAGCCGGCGGCCGTACCGGCGAGCGCCAGCACCGCCAGCCCGATCGAGCCCTCGTCGGCCAGCCCCACCGCCTGGACCGCGGTGCCCGGCGGGAACCAGCGCAGCACGTCCGCCATCGTGCCCACCGGGGCCAGGCTGCCGTCCTCGTCGGCCAGTTGGCTCAGCCCCAGGTTCAGCCCCTGGAGGCCGAAGGCCACCACGAGACCGCTCAGCACCGCCAGGTCGCGCCCCCGGCGGCTGGTCAGCAGCCGGGCGTTGGCGGTGGCCACGGCGCGGCTGAGGGTGACGCAGAAGAGCAGTGTCAGCGGCACGGCCAGCACGGCGACCAGCGCGGCGGCCGTGCCGTTCACCGCCACCACCGCCGCGCCCACCAGCAACAGCAGGGTGAACAGCGGGCCGCCGCCGACCAGTCCGCTGGCCAGCTGGGCGACCAGCAGCGGGCGGGGCCGCAGCGGCAGCATCGCCAGCCGGCCCGGGTCCAGCGTCTCGTCCACGCCGATGAACAGCGGCAGGAACAGCCAGCCCACCGCGATCATCACGGTCAGCACCACACCGGCGTCCGGGCCGTAGGCGCTCTGCCGCAGCGCCACCATGGCCAGCAGGCCCAGGGCGCCGACCAGCACCGCGAGCACCAGCGAGCCGACGAAGGCGGCGGACTTCCCGGAGGACTGCCGCATGCCGTTGCGCAGCAGCGACAGCTTCAGCCGGACGAAGACCCCGGTGATGCTGCCGGCGCCCAGGGCGGGCGCGCTCACCGGGCGCCCCCCAGCCAGTCCAGCTGGGTGCCCTCCGGGTTGCCCTGGACTCCCACCAGGTCGAGGAAGGCGTGGTGCAGCGACTCGGCGTCGCCGCGGACCTCCGCGGTCGGTCCGTGCGCCCGGATCCGGCCGCCGGCCAGCACGGCCACCCAGTCGCAGAGCGACTCCACCAGCTCCATCACGTGGCTGGAGAAGACGACGGTGGCGCCCGACTGGGTGTAGCGCTCCAGCACCCCCCTGATGACCTGCGCGGACACCGGGTCGACGCCCTCGAACGGCTCGTCGAGGAAGAGCACCTCGGGGTTGTGGAGCAGGGCGGCGGCCAGCCCGATCTTCTTCCGCATCCCCGTCGAGTAGTCCACCACCAGCTTGTGCTGGGACCCGGACAGGTCGAGCACGTCCAGGAGCTGGTCGGTGCGGCGGGTCAGCTCCGCCGGGTCGAGGCCGCGCATCCGGCCCAGGTAGGTGAGGAGTTCGTGGCCGGAGAGCCGCTCGAAGAGGCGCAGTCCCTCGGGCAGCACCCCGATCCGGGACTTGATGTCCACCGGGTCCCGCCAGACGTCCCGGCCGACCACCTCTACCTGGCCGGCGTCGGGCCGGAGCAGGCCGGTGATCATCGACAGGGTGGTGGTCTTGCCGGCCCCGTTGGGGCCGACCAGGCCCACGAAGTGGCCGGCCGGCAGGTCGAGGTCGATGCCCGAGACCGCCGACTGCTCGCCGAAGCTCTTCCACAGTCCGCGCACCCGGACCGCGGGCGGGCGGTCCCCCTCGGGGGCGGCGGGCGCCGGGGACGGGACGGATGGCTGAGAAGCGGTCCCGACTCTCCCTGGTGTGGGCGGTATGTCCTTTTCCCCGTTATCGGTCATGCGGCACACCATATAAACACCCCCGCCCCGGCTGGTCCCGCCGCCCGGCGTCCGCCCGTTGCGCGGCGGGCGACAGGGGCGCCCGGGGGCGCCCGGCGGGTGTGTGCGTGGCGTCAGACCGGCGCGCAGGGCCGGTTGAGGGAGTGCGCGCATGGGCGGCGCGCCCTGGTGCGTCGGCCGCCGCGCGCCCCCGCGCTCCCGGCGCGCCGCCCCCCGCCGCGCAACGGGCGGCGGGCCGCCCTCCGTTGATCCCCCCAGGTGGCACCGGCCGGCCCGGGATCGGCCCGCCGCCCCGGGCGTGGCGCGTCCCGCCGCGCGCCCCCGCCGTCGCCCGGCCGGACGCCGCCCGTGCGCCGGGTCCCACGGCCGGGGCGCATGGGTGCATCGACCGGGGCATACGGGATGGAGCCGACATCGACCGGGCATGGTTCTGCCCGGGATCGACCCGCGAGCCGATCGGCCAAGGGAGTCAAGGATGTCCGCCAGACCACTGATCGCCCGACAGCCCAACGAGCGACTGCTCGCGCTGATCCGCGAGGCCAACTGCTCCAACGCCGGGTTGGCCCGTCGGGTCAACATGTGCGCCGCCGAGCGCTCCCTGGACTTCCGCTACGACAAGACCTCGGTGGCCCGCTGGATACGCGGCCAGCAGCCGCGTGGCCGGGCGCCCGAGCTGATCGCCGAGGCGCTCGGCCGCAAGCTGGGCCGCCCGGTCACCGTGGACGAGATCGGGATGGGCACCACCCGGCAGCTCACCTCGTCCGTCGGGCTGCACTTCGCCGCCGGCCTCCCCGAGTCCCTGGAGCAGGCCGCCGAGCTGTGGCGCTCCGACGTGCAGCGGACCGAGGGGGAGCGCGGCACCCACCCGTACGCGCCGGGCGGGGCGCAGGTGGCGCCGGCGGCGCTGGTCGAGCCCAGCCGGGACTGGCTGATCACCCCGCCCGACCCCGAGGTCGCCAGGACCGGCGGCCCCCGGGTGGGCGAGGCCGACGTGGCGGCGCTGACCGACACCACCGCCGCGCTGGTCGACCTCGACCGCCGCTGGGGCTCGGGCCAGGTGCGGCCGCTGGTGGTGCACTACCTCAACGGCGTGGTGGCCGGGCTGCTGGCCGGCTCCTACCGGGAGGCCACCGGCCGCCAGCTCTTCGCCGCCGCCGCCCGACTGACCGAGCTGGCCGGCTACATGGCGGTGGACAGCGGGCTGCCCGGGCTCGCCCAGCGCTACTACATCCAGGCCCTGCGGCTGGCCCAGGCGTCCGGCGACCGGGGCTTCGGCGGCTATGTGCTGGCGGCGGGAATGAGCCATCTGGCCGCCGAGTTGGGCAACCCGCGCGAGGTGATCCAGCTGGCCAGGGCGGCGCAGGAGGGCACCAGGGGGCAGGTGCCGGCGCGTGCCGGGGCGCTGTTCCTCGCCGCGGAGGCGCGCGGCCACGCCCAGCTGGGCGACCGGGAGAGCTGCCGCCGGGCCGCCGCCGAGGCGCTGGCCGCGCAGGAACGTGCCGGCGCGGCCGGCGGTGACGCCGACGAGCCGGTGTGGGTCCGGCACTTCGACACCGCCTACCTCGCGGACGAGCTGGCGCACTGCCACCGTGACCTGGGCCAGGGCCGGGCCGCGCAGCGGCGGGCCGCCGAGGCGGTGGCCGGGCACCCGGCCAAGCGCGCGCGGCGGCGCGCGATCGGCATGCTGATCATGGCCACCGGCCACCTTCAGGAGGGTGATCTCGAACACGCCTGCCACACCGCGGGCGAGGCCGGTGAGCTGCTCTCCGGGCTCCGCTCGGGCCGTGGCGCCGAGTACTTCGCGGACTTCAGGGGGCGATTGGAACCGCACCGCGACCACCGTCTGGTCCGGGAGTTCGACAGCCGTTGGGCGTTGGCGCCGACTCCGGTCTGATCGCTCGGACTTGACGACCGCCGGGTGGCACAGCAGTCTGCGGTGAGCCGGTACCGTGGCCCGGCGAGACGGCCTAGGTGCGTGCAGCGAACGAGGAGCCCCCCGGTGACGAGCCACAACGGACGGGATGACGAGCCGCGCGAGGGTGTGGTGCTTCCGGCGGGAACCGGCCCGGTGCCCGGCGAGCCGCGCCCCGACGTGACCCCGGCCCCGCCGCCGCCCGGCCAGCCGTGGAGCCAGCACTGGGGGCCGGGGCAGACGACGCCCGGCGGGCCCGGGCAGCCGCCGCCCACCCAGGTGGTGCCGCAGGTGCCGCCGGCGCCCCCCGGGGCGCCGCCGGCCCCGCCGGCCCAGCCGCCGGGGTGGCCCCCGGCCGGGCCCGACCAGCACGCGATGCCGACCCAGGTGACGCCCGTGGTCTCCGCCGGCCCGCCGGCGCCGCCCGCCGGCGGCCAGGGGCGGCCGCCGGCGACCGAGACCACCACGCAGCTCCGCGCGGTCGGCCCGGGCGGGCGCGGTGCGCCCGGCGCGCCGGCCGGCCCGCGCCCGCTGCCCGGCCAGGAGCCGCGGCACGCCCAGCCGAGCCAACCGGCCCAGCCAGCCCAGCCGGCGCTCCCGGAGGGCCGGCAGCGGCCGGCGCTGCCGGGCCCGCCGGGCCAGGGCGCCCAGCCGACGCCGCCCGGCGGCGCCGCCGACGAGGGTGCCACCGAGCTGATCCCGCTGGTCACCGACCGGTTCCCGGCGCAGGACGCGGCGACCGAGCTGCTCCGGGCCGTCCCGGCGGCCGGCGCCCCCGACGAGGGCGCCACCGAGCTGATCCCGCCGGTGACCGACGGGCCGCCCGGCGAGGCGGCCACCCAGCTGCTGCCGCCGGTGCCGCCGGCCGGCCCCAACCCCGACGAGACGACCAGGCTGCGGGCCGTGCCGCCGCGGCAGCCGGGCCGGCACCGGTCGGCCGCGCCGACCCCGCCGGCCGCCGGCGGCGCGGCCGGTGGCCCGGACGCCACCCAGGCGCTGCCCCGGCTGGACGGCGGCGGGGGGCCGGCCCAGGCCGGCGGCCCCGGCGGCCCCGACGTGTCGTTCAACCAGCTCTTCCGCTCCGCCGCCGACCGGGAGCCGGCGCGGCAGCCCGGCCCGTCCGCCGGCTGGCAGGGCGGCGGCCCCGGCGGTGGTGGCGGCGGCTGGCAGGACGGGCCAGGGCCGGAGCGAAGAAGGAGCCCGGCGCTGCTGGTCGGCGCGGTGATCGCCGGCTGCGCCGTGCTCGGCCTGCTGGCCGGCTACCTGCTGAGCGGCGACGGCGGCGGTTCGTCCGACGACCCGGTCCAGCCGGAGGCGCAGGGCGAGGAGACCGGGGGCGCGGGCGAGAGCGACGGCGCGGCCGGGGAGCCGGAGCAGGAGCCGGACGCCGGCGAGGACCCGGAGGCCGCGGCCAGGGCGCAGGCGGAGGCGCTGTCCACGCTGCTCGCCGACAGCAACGACAGCCGGGACGCGGTGATCAGGTCGGTCGGCAACATCCGGGAGTGCGAGCAGCTGGACCAGGCCGCCATCGACCTGCGGGCCGCGGCCGACCAGCGCACCGGCCTGGTGGACCGGCTCAACGAGCTGACCCTGGACCAGCTGCCCGACAGCGACCAGCTGATCCAGGCGCTGACCGAGGCGTGGCAGGCGTCGGCCGAGGCCGACGACCACTACGCGGCCTGGGCCGACGAGGCCCGCGGCAACCGGGGCGAGGTCTGCCGCGGTGGTCAGGCCCAGCACACCGGGAGCGCGAACGCGGGCGACGCCGCCAGCGGACGCGCGACCGCGGCCAAGGAGCGGGCCGCCGAGCTGTGGAACCCGCTGGCCGGCCGCTTCGGCCTCCCGGAGAGGGCCGCCACCCAGCTGTGAACGACGAACCCGTAGCATCGGTCGGCGTGCAAGGTACGGATAGGTCTTCCCGTCGGCCGGGCGGTTCCACCACCATGGCGGGTATGCCGCTCAACGACATGCCATGGTGGCGCTGGCGGGCCAACGTCCGCTCGGCGCTGCACATGCTCTCCGATCCCGTCTTCCACCAGAACTGCTGGCTCGCCGGGGTGCCCGGCTACGGCGACGTGACCGACGCGGTCTACCGGCTGGTCGAGGACACCTGGCTGGACAACTGGTCGGCCGAGAAGTACGTCGGCGCGGTCTTCCGGGACAGCGAGGAGGCGGTGCTGGTGGACGCCGCGGTGCTGCGGGTGCTGCGGATCATGCACCAGGTCGGGGCGGACGCCCCGGTCGCCGACTACCTGGGCCACCCGGCGTGGCCGGAGGCGGTGCAGGCGGCCCGCGCGGCGCACGTGCGGCTGGCCGGCGCCGACGGGGAGGACCCGGACGTGCCGCCACGCACCCTGGACGAGTTGACCGACGCCGCCCGCATCGTCTGACGGCGCCGGTCGGCGTGTGCCAGGCTTGTCCACCATGACCACCACTTCTCCCGACCGGGACCCGGCACGGGGCGACGCCGGCGGGCGCCAGCAGTTCGTGCTGACCCTGTCCTGCCCGGACAAGCCGGGGATCGTCCACGCGGTGTCCAGCTACCTCTTCATGACCGGCTGCAACATCGAGGACAGCCAGCAGTTCGGCGACCGCGACACCGGGCTGTTCTTCATGCGGGTGCACTTCTCCGGTCAGGCGCCGGTGACCCTGGAGAAGCTGCGGGCCAGTTTCACCGCCGTGGGCGACACCTTCCAGATGGACTGGCGGCTGCACCGCGCGGACGAGAAGACGCGGGTGCTGCTGATGGTCAGCAAGTTCGGCCACTGCCTGAACGACCTGCTGTTCCGCACCCGGATCGGCGCGCTGCCGATCGAGATCGCCGGGGTGGTCTCCAACCACCCGACCTTCGCCGAGCTGGTCGGCTCCTACGGGGTGCCGTTCCACCACATCCCGGTCACCGCGGACGGCAAGGCGGAGGCCGAGGCGGCGCTGCTGGACATCGTGGACCGGGAGCGGGTCGAGCTGGTCGTGCTCGCCCGCTACATGCAGGTGATCTCGGACGACCTGTGCAAGCGGCTGGCCGGCCAGCTGATCAACATCCACCACTCCTTCCTGCCGAGCTTCAAGGGCGCGAAGCCGTACCACCAGGCGCACGCCAGGGGCGTGAAGCTGATCGGTGCCACCGCGCACTACGTGACGGCCGAGCTGGACGAGGGCCCGATCATCGAGCAGGAGGTGGAGCGGGTCGGCCACGAGCTGACCCCGAGCCAGCTGGTCGCGGTCGGCCGGGACGTCGAGTGCCGGGCGCTGGCCCGCGCGGTGCAGTGGCACAGCGAGCACCGGGTGCTGCTCAACGGCCACCGCACCGTGGTCTTCGACTAGCGGGCGTCCGAGGCCGGGCGCCCGCCCCCGTGGGGGCGCCCGGCGGCCGGTCAGCCCTCCGGCATCGCCGACGAGTGGTGGTTGACGATCCGCCACGCGTCGGAGTGCCGGTCCCGCTCGTAGACGAAGGTGTAGCGGGCGGCCACCTCGGAGACCTCGCCGGTCTCCGGGTCGGTCAGGGTGAAGGTGTAGGCGCCGGAGTCGACGGCCGCGTCCCGGCCCAGCAGTTCGACGTAGGACGCGTCGATCTCCCCGACCGGCCGCTGCCGCAGGAAGTGCTCGAAGTAGTCGACGATGCCCGCTCGGTCGGAGCGTATGACGTTCGAGAGGGTGGGCTCCAGGACGGCGTCGGGGGCGTACAGGTCGGCGACGGTCTCCGGGTCACCGGTGGCGAGGGCGGCGTTCCAGTCGTCGAAGAGGTCCCTGATCTCCGCCTCCCCGGTCCGGTGGGACGCGGCGGCGGCCGGTGCCTCGGCCCCGCTGGCGGGGCCGCCGGAGGCCGCACCGGTCAGCAACGTGCCGGCGGCGATCACGGTGAGGGCGAGATAGGCCTTGTGGGCGCGCAGATCGATCTTCATGCGACCACTTTTGCTCGTGTCCGGTCAAGAACGGTGCAAGCCCGCGGCAACGGACGGCAAAGGCCAACCCGACGCCCGCGCCGACGAGTTGACCGTGCGTCGGTCGTCAGTCGTCGGTCGTGAGCCGCCAGTGGTCAGCCGCCCGTGCTCAGCCGTCGGCCGGTCATGGCCCGGCGGTCAGAGTCGGGAGAGCGCGGCGGCCGCGGCGAGTACGTCGTGGATGATCGCCGGGTCGCCCTCGGTGCCCGAGGCGGCCTCATCGGGCGCGATCCGGCCCGCGGCCAGCTGGCAGAAGACCACGTCGTCCAGCGCGACATGGGCCACCGCGGCCCGCGCCGCGGTCCGGCTGACGCCGGCCACCGGCGAGTCCAGCGGGATGAACCAGTCCCCGCCGCCGGCGCCCTCCACCTCCAGGTGCAGGGTGCGGCCCGGCGAGCCGGCGGTGGTCAGCCGGGGGCTGGACCGGGCCAGGCCGGCTCTTCGCCGGCCGGCGATGCTGCCCGGCAGCCGCCGCGCCGCCAGGTCGACCAGCAGTCGCAGATGGGGCCGCAACGGCGGGTCGTACGGATACTCCACCGCCTCCGCGATGTCCCCGGCGTGCACCCAGCAGGCGAACGCCCGGTCCAGGTACAGGTCGGAGAGCGAGAGGGCGTCCCCGACCGCGGGCAGCCCGCTCGGCTCGTGCCCGGAGCCGGCCACCCGGCGCTCGCCCATCCGGCCGCCGGTCCGGGCGGCGGCCCAGACCAGCGCCCTGGTCTGCGCGCGCCACGGCTCCCAGCCGGCCCTCGGATCGGCCGGCGGCGACCCGGCGTCCCGCGCCCACACGGCGTGGGCGCGGACCACCGGATCGTCCGCGTCGGCCAGCCCCGGCAGCTCGGCCAGCGGGTCGGGCAGGCCCATGGTCCGCGCCAACAGGCCGTCCGAGGCCAGCAGATGGGCCAGCACGCCGGGCACCGTGGTGGGGTGTTCCCGCTCGGTCTCCTCGTCGTACCAGCGCAGCCGCACCTCGGTGCGCCACTCCTCGTCGGCCATGTCGTGCAGCAGTGCGTCCAGCCGCGCCGCCTCCGCGTCCAGCGGCGCGGCCCAGGACGGCACCGGCAGCCGGGCCGGCCGCCTGGCCAGACAGCCGTCGAGCACCTCGGCCCGCAGCTCCGGGTCCAGGTCCAGGCTGCGCCGCGGCTCCAGCAGCATCGCCGCGTCCCGCAGCCGGAGCGCCTCGGCGGCGCAGCCGGCGCACGCGTCCAGGTGCTCCTCGACCAGCCGCGCCTCGCCGGTCGAGCAGGCGGCCAGCGCCCAGGCGCCGAGCAGCGCCGTCACCCGCTGGTGCGCGTCCGGCCCACCGGGCTGGCCGGACTCCCGGGAACCGTCCCCCACCTGGGCCTCCCCCCGACGCGGTACCGGCACCCGGGCCGCGTCCGCCAGATCGCACGCGCGGTCCCGCCCGCCCTCCCCTGGACCACCGGCCGAGGCCGGGCCCGCCGCGTCGGACGCGCCGGCGCGGCCCGGGCCTGGTCCGCCGGGGCGCGGGGTGTTCACCGGGACCCCAGCTCCCTGGGCGGCGCCGGCCGCCCGCCGGTCGGGTCCGCGCTCTCGGCGCCGTACTGGGCGGCCGACGAGAGCAGCTGGAGGCCGAGCCGCAGCCGGCGCCTGGCCTCGTCCTCGTTGATGCCGAGCCGCTCGGCCATCTGCCGGTAGTCCTGCCGCTGGAAGCGGGTCAGCTCCAGCGCCTCCCGCAGCGGCGCCGGCATCGCCGTCACGATGTAGTCCGCCCGGGCCGCGGTGGCCGCCGCGGCCACCTGCTCGCGCACCGCGGGGCCGGCGGCCCGCTCCCGGAGCCTGGCCACCGCCAGCTGGTGCGCCTGCCCGGCGATCCAGGCCCGCATCGTGCCCTGCCGGGGGTCGAACCGCTCCGGGGACTCCCAGATGGCGCCGAACACCTCGCGGGTGACCGCGCCGGTGGCGGCCTCGTCGTCCAGCACCCGCTGGGCGATGCCGTAGGCGAGGGAGGCGAACCGGTCGTACAGCTCGGCCAGTGCCGCGGCCTCCCCGCGCCGCAGCCGCTCCCGCATGTTCCGGTCCCAGTGTCGCGGCGTCTCGTGCGCCATCCGACCCCCATTCCCGTCCGCCCGCCGACAACCTCCGGCTGCTCGGTCACGTCAAATGTAGTGTGCGGTGCGCTTCCGGCGCGCCCCCACGCGTTGACCTTGGTACCCGTTGATCGGAGAGTCCAACGAATCCGCCGTGGGTGTCCGGCGTACGGTGGCCGGATGACGGGTGCGAGTCCACCCGGAGCCGGATTGTGACGCGTGCCGATCGGGAAAGTGGGCAGGTCGCGTAGAAGGAGATGGAATGCGGGGCGGTCGGCGATCAGGGAAGGACGCGGGATGACGGCGCTCAGGGTGCTGGCGGAGCAGCGGGGCGACTGGACCGTGCTGCGGGTCGTCGGCGAGCTGGACCTGGCGACCTCGCCGTCGGTGCGCCAGCGGGTGCACGACGCCGTGGCCGACGGGCGCCGGCGACTGGTGCTCGACCTCTCCGAGGTGCTGTTCTGCGACTCCAGCGGGGTGGGCGTGTTGGTCGGCGCGCGCCGCCTGATGCGCTCGTGCGCCGGCGAGTTGCGGCTGATCCTGCCGGCCAGGGGCGCGGAGGACGGCTCGCACGTGAACCGCGTGCTGGCCGCGTTGGGCGTGCGCCGGCTCTTCGACTGCCACCCCGACCTGGCGTCCGCCGTCGGCGGGACGGGCGCGCAGCTCTCCGCCTGACGCCCCGCCGGCCGGTCGGCCACTCCGAACTCACGCCTGTGAGCCTTGCCTTACTCCTGTTCGAGCGAACGTTTCACGTCTCGCACAACGGCCGGCTCGCTTACTCCTTTGCGCCGGATTATTCCGGAAGCGCTTGTTGTCCGACTCGCCCGTCAATCATGCTGTCCTGAGCTGGGGTTGTGCCTCGGTGTGAGGCGTTTTGTCCGGCGGTTCGGATGGTGTGAACGGTGCAGGAGCTGGAAAGACAGCTGGAGGTGGCCCCCGAGCCCGCGGAGGTGGCCCGGGCCCGCAGGTGGATGCGGGCGCAGGTGGGGCAGGGCCTGCCCTGCCCGGCCTGCCCCGACGCGGCGCCGGGCGACACCCTGGTGCTGCTGGTCTCCGAGTTGGTGACGAACGCCGTCGTGCACACCGGCCGCCCGGCGGTGTTGCGGGTGGCCGTGCGGCCCCCCGAGCCGGCGCGGGCCGAGCGCGGCTGCGCCGGGCGGCCGGTGCGGCTGGAGGTGGTGGACGGCAGCGGCCTGGCTCCGCTGCCCCGGCAGGCGGGGCGCTGCGACACGGACGGCCGGGGGCTTGAGTTGGTCGAGGTGCTGGCCGACCGGTGGGGCTGGCAGCCGGAGGGCGAGGGCAAGCGCGTCTGGTGCGAGGTGGACTGTTCCCCCCCAGGTCAGCCGCCGGACGCGGTACCCGCGGCGAACCGCAGGATTCCGGCCAGCTATTGACGTCGCGTATTGGCTCGATGACTCTGTGAAGGGTTCCCGTCCAACCGTGGAGGCCGGTTCGGACGGGACGGGGTGGTGCGTTGCGAGGGGACGTCGAGGCCGGCCGCTGGCGGCCGGTGCCCTCGGCGAGTGCGGATCACCCGGCGGGCCCCCTCCTCGTCGCCGGGGAGGGGACGCCCGGCTCGGCCGCCCGAAAGCGGCGGCGCCGTGCGGAGGTTGACGCCCGGCTCGGCCACTCGGAAACGCCGGCCTGGCGCGGCCCGCGGTCCCGGCGGGCTCCGGACTCCGCCGGGCGCGGCTGATCGCCCACGAGCACCCGCCGGCCGGCGTTCAGCGGCGGGCCGACCTGGCGCGGTCGGTGAGGTGGTGGGCGATGGCGGCGGCGATCCTCGGCGCCTCCCGGCCGAGTTCCCGCAACGCGCCGCTGATCGGGTTGGCGTAGCCGGTGAAGTGCAGCCCTGGCGCGGCCGGATGGGTCTCCCGGCCGTGCACCAGCGGCCGGCCGGTGCCGTCCAGCAGCCCCAGGTGCCCGACCAGCGGCTCCAGGCCGCGCCGGTAGCCGGTGGCGGCGATCACCACGTCCGGGGCCAGCTCGGAGTCGTCCGTCAGGCGCACCAGCGGCCCGTCGAAGGCGGCGACCGCGGCCACCGGCCGGACCCGGCCGCGTTTGACCGCCCGCACCAGGCCCCGGTCGAGCACCGGGATGGCGCCCTGCCGCACCCGGGTGTAGAGGCCGGCCTCGGGGCGCGGCAGCCCGTGCGCCGACAGGTCGGGCAGCAGCCGGGCCACCGGCCGTGCGGCCCGGTCCACCAGGCCGACCGGCAGCCGCCGGCAGAGGATCGCGCTGGCCTGCGACGGCCAGCCGAGGGTGGCGCGGCGCAGGATGTGCGGCGGGGTGCGGACCGAGAGCCAGACCTGCTCGGCGCCGGACTCGGCCAGTTCGGCGGCGATCTCGGCGCCGGTGTTGCCGGCGCCCACCACCAGCACCTTCCGGTCGCGGTAGGGCGTGGGCTCGCGGTAGCCGCGGGCGTGCAGCAGCTCGCCGGTGAAGTCGGCCGAGCCGGGCCAGTCCGGCATCCGGGGCGTGTGGTTGTAGCCGGTGGCCACCACCACGGCGGAGGCGCGCAGCTGGCGGCCGCCGGACGCGGCGAGTGTCCAGCCGCCCTCGTCCGCGGCGCGTTCGATCCGGAACACCTCGACGCCGGCGGCCAGATCAAGCCGATGATGCCGGGCGTACCCCTCCAGGTAGCTGACGAAGTCGGCCCTGGCCACCCAGCGGCCGGCCGACCTGGGTATCGGCAGCCCCGGCAGCCCGGACCAGCGGCGGGTGGTGTGCAGCCGCAGCCGTTCGTAGTGGCCGCGCCAACTGGCGCCCACGTCGGGAGACTTCTCCACCACCACGGCGCGCACGCCGCGTTGGGCGAGGGCGGCCGCGGTGGCGAGCCCTCCGGGGCCGGCCCCGATCACGTGTACGGGGGTATGGCGTCCGGGTGCGCGGGCGGGTTCGGCATGGGCAGGAGCATACGCAGCCGGCCCGTCGCCCAGCAGGGGGCTGGTGCGGCCGGCCGCCCGCCGGTGCGACGCGCCGGCGCGTGACCGGCGGTTCGGGACGCGCCGTCCCGGAGACAGGGGCCGGGCGGCGCCGCCCGTTCCCCTACTTCGCCGGCTTGCGGCCGGTGACGCCCAGGTGCACCAACAGGGAGAGCGCCGGCTTCAGTTCGGACTGCTTGGCGCCCAACGCCTGGAGGCTCTTGGGCTGTGCGGAGACGGCCGCCAGCATGGTCACCAGCGAACCGGCCAACGCGGCCGGGGCGGCCGGCGGGGTGGCCCGGCCGCGCCCCAGCTGGGACTCGATGGACTCGGTCAACGGCTTGACCACGGCGCCCTGCACCCGGGTTCTGATCCGGACGAATCGCCGGTCGCCCTCGGCGGCGGCGAGGTCGATGACCCGGAGAATAGCGTCGTGTTTGCGCCAGAAGGCGAGCAGGCCGTCAACGAGCTTGTCGGCGGTCTCCTTGCCCGCCCTGCCGGTCCAGGAGCGGCCGGCCACCAACTCCGAGAGGGCGGCGCTGTCCCGGACCGTGCCCTCCGCGATCTCCAGCACGGCGGCTTCGACATCTGGGAAGTACTGGTAGAAAGTGGCCGGTGAAGTGCCCGCTTTGCGTGCTACGTCGATCACCTTGACGTCTCGGTAGGGGGAGCTGCCGAGCATTT
Source organism: Streptomyces chisholmiae (assembly GCF_031845445.1). Classification (NCBI taxonomy): domain Bacteria; kingdom Bacillati; phylum Actinomycetota; class Actinomycetes; order Kitasatosporales; family Streptomycetaceae; genus Streptomyces; species Streptomyces chisholmiae. The sequence continues at coordinate 153,545 of NZ_JAVREO010000010.1, forward strand.
TCGCGAGGCAGTCGAGGAGCTTCTGCCGCGTCGCCTGACCGCGACGGCCAGCTACCCGGCCGTCCACGGTCGTTACCTTTCCTGTCATGCCAGTCAGCTTATCGACGCGCGATCTCGGCGCGATTTGATCGCATCCGAATGGGGAATGGGGCCGTTGGTTGGGGACGATGCAGTGGGGCGAACGCGGAAATCCGGGACATACCAGCAGATCCATGCCCCGCGTTCGGCTCTGTCAGTGCCGGGGGGAAGAATCGTCTCGGAAGCCCGCCCCTGCCCGGTGGCAATGAGATGCTGCGATGGGGGCGGGACACGCAAGCGCCCAGACGGGGAGGTGGCAAGCACATGGTGGGGCAGCTGACGCAGCACGATCCCCGGCGGATCGGGCCGTTCGAGGTGCTCGGACGGCTGGGCGCCGGCGGTATGGGTCTGGTCTACCTGGCCCGCTCGGCTTCCGGCCGGCGGGTGGCGATCAAGACCGTGCGCAGCGAGCTCGCCGAGGACCAGCTGTTCAGGGTGCGGTTCACCAGGGAGGTGGAGGCCGCCCGCGCGGTGAGCGGCTTCTACACGGCGGCCGTGGTGGACGCCGACCCGCGGGCGGCCGTGCCCTGGCTGGCCACCGCCTACGTGCCCGCGCCCTCCCTGGAGGAGATCGTCACCGAGTGCGGGCCGCTGCCGGCCCAGGCGGTGCGCTGGCTGGCCGCCGGCATCGCCGAGGCGCTCCAGTCGATCCACGGCGCCGGCCTGGTCCACCGCGATCTCAAGCCCTCCAACGTGCTGGTCGTCGAGGACGGCCCCCGGGTGATCGACTTCGGCATCGCGTCCGGCGTCTCCAACACCCGGCTCACCATGACCAACGTCGCGGTCGGCACGCCGGCGTACATGTCGCCCGAGCAGGCCAAGGACTCCCGCAGCGTCAACGGCGCCAGCGACGTCTTCTCGCTCGCCTCCACCCTGGTCTTCGCCGCCACCGGCCACCCGCCCTACCACGGCGGCAACCCGGTGGAGACGGTCTTCATGCTGCTGCGGGACCGGCCCGACCTGGCCGGACTCCCGGACGAGCTACGCCCGTTGATCGAGTCGCTGATGGAGCACAAGCCGGAGGACCGCCCGTCCCCGGCCGATCTCCAGGCGCAGCTCGCCCCCTACCTCTTCGCCGCCGGCGACGACGGCGGCTCCGCGTCCGCCTGGCTGCCGCCCGGCGCGGTCGCCATGATCGAGGCCCGCCGGGGCCGGCTCAACAGCGGCCCCAGCACCCCGAGGCCGCCCTGGACGGGCGGCCAGGAGCCGCCCGCCGCCCCGCCGCCGCCCTCCCAGGCCAGGCCGCCGTCGTCCGCCGCGCCGCACTCCTACGCGCCGCCGATGCCGTCCATGCCGCCGCCCCCGCCGCCGAGCACGCCCCCGCCGCCCACCCCGGACGGCCCGCCGACCGGCCCGCCCGTCCGGCAGCGCCCGCTGGCGCAGCCGCCGCCCCGGGCCGAGCAGCAGCAGGCGCCGCCCCCCGAGTGGGGCCGGCCGCCCACGGCGCACCAGCAGGCGGCGGTGCCCAGCCCGAACACGGCGCACCCCGGCCAGATGCACCAGCCGGGTGCCACGGCCGACCACCAGGTCGCCCGGGAGGCCGCCGCCGGGGCCGCCCCGCGCTGGCGCCCCTGGCGGTTCCGGATGAGCAACGACCTGTGGGGCTCGCCCACGGTCTTCGGGGACGCGCTCTACGTCACCTCGCTCGAGGTGCACGCGCTGGACGTGGCCAGCGGCCGCCGCCGGTTCAGGACCCGGGAGGTCGCCTGGTCGATGGCGGTCAGCGGCGGTCTGGTGCTCGCCTCGGACGGCCCCACCCTGTACGCCCTGGACGCCGCCGACGGCTCGGACCGCTGGCGGGTCACCACGGACGGCTGGATCTACGGGCTGCGCGCCGAGCGCGGCACGGTGCTCACCGCCTCCAGGGGCGGCCTGGTCACCGCCTGGGAGGCGGGCAGCGGCGAGCAGCTGTGGGAGCTGACCGGCGCGCAGAGCGACTTCGAGACGCAGGACGCGGTGCCGGTGCTGCGGGACGGCGTGGTCTACGCCTGGGGCGAGGGCCAGCTCTACGCCCTCCAGGCCCGCTCCGGCGCCGAGCTGTGGCGTTACCCGGTCGGGGACACCTCGGTCACCGGCGGGGTGCCCGTCCGGGTCACCCCGGCCGACGACGGCACGGTCTACGTCTGTGCCGGCTCCCGGGTGCTCGCGCTGGACGCCGCCTCCGGCGGGGAGCGCTGGCGGTTCGACGCGCCGGCCGCGATCCTCTGCCCGCCGACGTACCAGCCGGCCGGCGGCCGGGACGCCGGCATCTACTTCACCGACTACCTGGGCACGGTCTACGCCCTGGAGCTGGCCACCGGCGACGACCGCTGGCGGATCGCCACGGAGGCCCGCCAGTCCACGGAGCCGGTGCTGGTCTCGGACGGCATGGTCCACCTGGGCAGCGGCACCGCGATGTACACGCTGGACGCGGTCAGTGGCACCCCGCGCTGGCGGTTCGCCGCCGGCGAGGCGATCGTCGGCTCGCCCGTGGTGCGGGACGGCCGGCTGCACTTCGGCTCCGAGGACCACTGCCTCTACACGCTGGACGCGGTCAGCGGCCGGCTCAGCTGGAAGCTGGAGACCGGCGGCGCCATCACGGGCACCCCGGCCGCCGCCGACGGCATGGTCTTCGCCTGCAGCAAGGACCACTGCGTCTACGCGCTGGACGCGGCCCGCGGCACCCGCCAGTCCTGACCGGCCGCCGCGCGCGACGCACCGCCGTCCCCCTGGCGGGGGCGGCGGTGGCGCGCGTTCCGGTCAGCTGAGGGCTCGGCTAGGCGACGTCGCGCCGGCCGTGCTCCTCGTGCTCACCGTGTGCCGCGTGTTCCTCGTGGCGCTTGCGCCACGGGCCCTGCCGCACCTCGCCGCCCCGGTGTTCGTGCTCATCGTGGCGATGCCCACGCATGCCGCGCTCGGCGAGATGTCGGCCGGCCATCGTGGAGGCCGCGTACAGCATCAGCAGCCCGGAGCCGAGGCCTGCCAGCGCCGCCCACTTCATGCCGCCGGCGCCCACGGTCAGACTGTCGGCGACGTTGTACTGGCGCACCATCCACAGGATGGTGAAGCCGAGGATCGCCGCCCCGGACAGCGCGGTCAGCAGTCGCGACCGCAGCAGGATGCCGGCCACGGCGAGCGCCGCCGCCACCAGCATCGGAAGGAAGAGACCCGCGAACAGGGCCGCGTTCCCTCCCGTGACGCCCGCCCCGTTGAAGAGATCCCACCATCGGTAGTAGCGGCCGTCGCGTCCTCCGTACCAGTTGAAGAACACGCTGCCGATACCAACGATCGCGGCTATCAGAGCGAGGACCGCTCCGAGAGTGTTACGCACCATGACGAGCCTCCCTAGGCACGACTGTCTGATCTGGCTCGTACTTCGACGCTACGTCCAGCCGTCCCGGCCCGCACCCCGAACGGACGCACCCCGGATGCGGGCACTAACCTCACCGGCCATGAGCCCCGTCGCGCGTCCGCTGCCCCTGCTCACCGCCGTCGTCGCCCTGGTCACCCTGGAACTGCTGCGGCTGGGGGGCACCGTGCTGGGCGGGGCCGGCACCCTCGCGGTGGCCGCCGTGCCCGCGTTGGCCTGCCTGGCCGGGCCGTTGACCTGGTGGCTCGGCTCCCGGCAGGGCCTGACGGTGGCGGTCGGTGTGCTGGCCGGGGCCCGGCTGCTGGTGCAGTTCCCGGTGGGCCGCTCGGCGCCGCTGGTCGGCTTCGCGCTGGCGGTGGCGGTGCTCGCGCTGGTGCTGGTGGTGCGCCGCGACATGGGCGACACGGCGGCCGGCCCCGGCCGCGCCGCCCGGGCCATCGCCCTGGCGGTCGCCGCCGACCTGGCGCTGCGCCTCCCGCTCGACCTGCTGGACCTGATCTGGCGGGGCGGCGTGCTGGGCTGGCTGCTGGTGCTGGCGCTGGTCGCGCTGCTCGGCCGGCTGGCCACGGCGGCCCAGGCGGAACGACTGGCCCGGCCCGCCGGCGGCGCCCAACTGGCTGTGCTGGGCCCGGTCTTCGCCCTCTACACGATGGTGTTCGCCACCCCCGGCGCGGTCGCGGCCGCCGGCGACCTGCCGCTGACCGTCGCCGGGCTCTGGCTGGCGGCCGGCGCGGTCGCCGGGCTGGCGCTGCTCTCGCTGCCCGAGCCGGCCCGGCTGGCCGGCCTGACCCGCTGGGCGCTGCCGGGCGCGCTGCCGCTGGCCACCGTGCTGACCGCGCTGGGGCCGGCGCCGCTGGTGGCGCCCGCCGCGCTGCTCGGCCTGGCGGTGCTGCCCACGGTGCTGCGCCGGGCGCTGGCGGTGCCGATGGGCTTCGGCCACGGCCCGCAGTTCGACCTGGCGCTGGCCGGGCTCGGCACCGGCCTGGGCTGTGTGCTGCTCGCGCTGGCCCACGAGCACCGGGTGCTGCCCTGGCTGGCCGCGCTGCTGCTGGCGCTCGCGCTGGCCGGGCCGGCGGCCTGGGCCGCCACCCCGCCGCCGCTGGCCCGCGCCTTCACCCCGGTGGTGGTGGCGGTGCTGCTGCTGGCCTGGCCGCCGCTGGCCGGCGCGCTGCGCGCCGGGCCCGAACCGCTGCCCACGGACACCGCCGGCGGCATGTACCGGCTGCTGACCTGGAACGTCCACTCGGCCGTCAACCAGAACGGGCAGCTCGCACCGGACGCGCTACACGCGGTGATCCGGGACTCCGGCGCCCAGGTGGTGGTCCTCCAGGAGGTGCCGCGCGGTCAGCCGCTCGCCGGCGGCCTCGACCTGGTGACCTTCCTGGAGCGGCGGCTGGACGTGACCGCGGTGTGGGCGCCGGCCGCCGACGACAGGTTCGGCAACCTGATCCTCACCAGCCTCCCGGTGGTCGCCGCCGAGACCGGCGAACTGCCGCGCGCCGGCGGCGACATGGACCGCTCCTACGCGGCGGTCACGGTCCGCCTCACGGACGGGGAGACCGCCCGGATCGTCGGCACCCATCTGCACGGCGGGGCGGCGCCCGGGCCCCGGCTGGCCCAGCTCGAACCCGTGCTGGAGCAGGTCGTCGGTGACCCGACGGCGGTGCTGGCCGGCGACCTCAACGCCCGCCCCGACACGGCGGAGATCGAGACCATCCGGGCCACCGGGCTGCACAGCGCCCAGGACGAGGCCGGCGACCCGGGCCTGGACACCGCGGTGGCGCCGCCGCGCCGGGTGGACTGGATCTTCGGGGCGCCCGAGGTGGCGTTCGGCGACTTCGAGCTGATCGACACCAACGCCTCTGACCACCTGCCGCTGGCGGTCACCGTCTTCCTGGAGTGACCCCCGCGGGGCCGGCGGCGCGTGCCGCCCGGCTCGCGCCGGCGGGCGCGCCGGGGCTCGCCCGGGCCGGAACTGCCGGCCGGCGGGGCGGCCGGCCGAGCCCGGGGCGCGCGGCGCGCACGCCACGCGCCCACCGCCGGCCGGGCCGCGCCGGCCGGCGGCCCGGCCCGCCACGGGTTCAGCACCGCCGGCACCGGGCCCGCCGTCGTGCCGGTCAGGCCCCCGGCGGCTCGGCGTCGGCCGGCGGAAGCACCGCGTAGTGGAGATGGACCACCCCGCTGCCGAACCGGTGCTGGTCGAGCAGCCGCAGGCGCAACCCCGGCTGGCGGGGGAAGGCGGGCAGCCCGCCACCGACGGTGACCGGGTTGAGGAAGAGGTGGCACTCGTCCACCAGCCCGGCGGCCAGCGCCGGGGCGGCCAGGGTCGGCCCGGAGACCGAGAGGTCCGCCGTGGCCTCGGCCTTCAACTTCCGCACCGCGGCCGGGTCGAACTCCCGCTCAAGCCGGGTGCGGGCGGTGTGCACGGCCGGCAGGGTGCGGGAGTAGACGATCTTGTCGGCGGCGAGCCAGATCCGGGCGAACTCCTGGTTCGCCGGGGAGAGCCCGGGCTCGTCGGCCGCCGTCTCCCAGTACGTGGACTCGCCGTACATCCGGCGCCCCAACAGGTAGGTGCCGACCGGCCGTTCCACCGTGTTGACGAAGGCGAGCACCTCCTCGTCCGGGGCGCTCCAGCCGTAGGCGCCCTGCGGGTCGGTCAGGTAGCCGTCCAGGGAGGTGATGGCCGAGTAGACGAGCTTTCCTGGCATGCGGCGAGGTCCTTCCTACTGGTGGCCCGAGCCGGGGTCGGCTCGGGCCACCAGCACACCACGGCCCACTGACAGTCGCCGGGCGCCGCTGTCCGCCCGCGGCTACTTGGGGTTGGCACCGCCCGTGTCCAGCATGGCCAGCACCGGGTCCTGCGGGCTGGACGCGCCGGCGAAGGCCAGGACCAGGCGGTCCCCGATCCGGGCGCTCAGCACCTCGGGACCGGTGTTCTCCAGGAGGGCGCGCTGGTTCTCGTCAAGGGTGTTCCGGTGGCTCGGGGCGGCGGTCTCGTTCTCGGTGTACACGGTGGCCGGCAACTGCCCGCCGTCGGCGAGGATCTCCACCTCCGTCTCGGTGCCGCCCAGCAGCCGCACCCGCTCGGCGCCCGAGCGGAACACCCGCCACAGCTCGGTCCCGTCGGTGAGGTTCACCGCGACGACCCCGTCGCTGGTGGGGCCGGCCTCCGCGCCCGCCGGGGCCTGCGGCAGGTACAGGGTGTCGCCACGCAGCAGCACGCTGGTGGGCGGCGACACGGTGGCGAAGTCCTCGTTCACCCGGCGCTCGGCGAACGGCCCGACGGTGACCGGGAGCAGCGCGCCGGTGTCGGCGGACAGCGTGTGCAGCACCGCCTCGCCCGTCAGCGGCTGGCAGCCGATCACCAGGTGGTCGCCGTTGGTGGTGAGCAGCGCGCTGGTCGGGACGTCCGTCGAGTGCACGCAGCCGGCCAGCTCGGCCACCCGCTCGGGTGCGCCGGACTCGCCCTCCAGGGACAGCAGTTGGGGAACGTCGCCGCCGTCGCAGGCACCGACCGCGTAGACCCGGTCCCGCATCGCGAGCGCCTCGCCGACCAGCGCGCAGCCGTCGGCCTCCGGCGCTCCGTCGTACGCGGTGCGCCACCGGGGTTCGCCGGTGGCCAGGTCGGCGACCAGCAGGTCGGTGGGGCCGAAGTCGATGTCCTGGCCGGGGTCCCCCTCGCCGTAGGGGGCGGTGACGAAGCCGTCGCCGATGGACAGCGCCTGCCCGTTGAGCGGGGTCGGCGCGCCGGTCATGCCCTCGTCGCGCAGCGGGGTCGGCTCCGCCCAGCGGGCCTCGCCGGTGGCCAGGTCGATGGTCTGGAGCCGGTCGCACCGCTCCATGGTGCCCGCCGTGCCCCGGGCGCTCTCGTAGATCACCGCGCCGACGCCGTCCGAGGTGCCGGGGGCCATGGTGCAGAGCCGGCCGTCCTCCGGGGTCCGCCAGGTCCACAGGCGTTCGCCGGTCGCCGGGTCCACGGCGGTCAGGCCGCCGTGCGAGGTGCCGACGACCACGCTGGACTCGGTGGACCACAGGCCGACGAAGTCGCCGAAGTCGTCGTCGGTGTCCACCACGTCGGCGACGGTCAGGCCCCAGTCGAAGCCGAACCTGCCGGCGGCGGCCGTGTCACCGTCGCTGCCCGGCGCCCGCTGTTCCCCCTCCCCGGCCTGGTCGCCGGGGGCCGCGGTGGTCGAGGAGTCGTCCGTGTCGCGCAGGAGCAGGACGAGGGTGGCGACGAGTGCCAGGCTGAGCACGCCGGCCAGGCCGGCGAACCAGGTCCGCCGGGTCGGCCGCCGGCCGCCCGACCCGGCCGGTGGGGTCGGCGGGGTAGGCGGGGGCGGGGGAGTGGCCGGCGGCGCGGACACGGTGGGCAGCTTGGGCCCGGCCGGTGCGCCGGCCGGCGGCGGCGTGGCGGGCGCCGCGGCCGGTGGTGGCGGCGGGGTGGTGGGTGCCGCGGCCGGTGGCGGCGTTGCGGGCTGGGTCGGCGGGTGTGCGGCGACCCCGGCCGCCGGCTCCAGGCGCGCCAACAGGGCGGCCGCGGTGGGCCGTTCGGCGGGCTCCTTGGCCAGGCAGTCGGCGATCAGCGCCCGCAGCCCTGGGTCCTGGACGGCCGACAGGTCCGGCGTCTCCCGCACGATCCGCTGGTAGGCGGCGGCCCGTTCGAAGGCACTCATCCGGCCCCGGCCCGCGTCGAAGCCGAAGGGCGTCCGGCCGGTCGCCGCGAAGTGCAGCACCGCGCCCAGGGCGTACAGGTCGGCGGCCGGCCCCGCCGGCTCGCCGAGCACCGACTCCGGGCAGAGGTAGTCCGGGTCGCCCAGCGCCGCCTCGTCCGGGGCGCCGCCGGGCCCGCCCGGGTGCCGCGCGTGGGCGGTGCCGACCTCGGTCAGCCGGGGGCCGTCCGGCGTCAGCAGCACGTTCGACGGCCGTAGCGCGCCGTGCGGCACGCCGGCCGCGTGCGCCGAGGCCAGCGCGGCGGCCAGCCCGGCCGCCGCCCGCCAGCCGGCCTCCGGCGTCAACGGGCCCCGCTGGCCCACGAATCGCGCCAGGGAGTGGGCGTCGTGGAAGGCGCTGGCCAGCCACGGCGCCGGCCCGTCGAGGTCCGCGTCGTGGACGGGGACGACGAGCGGCCCCTCGATGTTCCCCGCGGCGCTCAGCGCGGCCCGCAGCCGGTCGACCAAGGCCGGGTCGGCGGCGAACCGGCTGGCTATCGCCCGGACCGCGACCGGCCGGGCGTCCGGCCCCTGCCCCAGATAGAGCTGGCCCAGACCGCCCCCCGTGCCGAGTCGGCCCAACAACCGGTAGGGGCCGATCCGTTCCGGGTCATCGGCGGCGAGGGGGCCCGCCTCCGCCCGTTCCGTCAACGCCATGTGCCCAGCCTCCGTCCACCCCGTCTCCCGGCCGGATCGGGGACCCCGATCCTGGGGAACCAGAGCGAACGGTTCGCGAACTTCTCTCCTCAGCGGTGTAACAGCCGCCGCCCGGAAGCCGTCAACTCGGCGACCAGCCGGGCGGGTTCACCGGCTGGTGGGCCGGCAGGTCAGCGGCTGGCGGCCGCGCCGCGACCGCCGCGGATCGCGCGGATCGACGCCTGGTTCAGCCGCCGCGCCGCGGTGAACAGGACGAACGGCGTCGACAGCGCGGCGCCGGCCAGGCCGGCCGCCACCGCGGCGTAGAGCGCCACATAGGCGGGGGACGCCCCGTCCAGGAACCGGTCCTCGTGCAGCCCCTCGTCCAGGCCGAGGAACCAGGCGAAGCACACCGCGACCGTGCCGGCCCAGGTCAGCCAGAACGCGGCGGTCAACCCGACCCAGACCCGCACGGTCGGCTCCGGGTAGCCGGCCAGCCGGGCCCGGGCGAACGACAGGATCAGCAGCGCCGCCCCCAGCACCCACGGCCAGACGAGGAACCAGTCGGTGCGCAGGGCCCACGCGGAGAGCCCGCCGAAGGCGATGTCGTCCGGGTTCTCCGGGTAGCGGTCGACGAGTTCGCGCATGGTGGGCGCCATGAACGTTAGCGGCAGCATCGGCACCAGGCCCCACAGGCTGAGCGCCAGCCGGCCGAGCCCCCGGTCACTCACCCAGGGAGCCAACGCCCCGACCGGGGCACGGCGGTTGGCCGGCTTCGCCCGCCGCTCGCGCGCCGCCCGGCGGCGCCAGCGCACCCAGGCCCGCCAGAGGACGAGCAGGGTGGCGGGGCGGTCCGCGGCCGGTCCGCCGGCCGCCGGCTGCACCTGGGTCGGGGGGTGCGGCGGCATCGGCGGGGCGACCACGGTGGGCGCCTCGGACGACGCGGCGGCGCCGTCCCCGTCCGCCGCCCCGGGCTCCGGGGGCTGTTCCGGGAGGCTCAGCAGGTGCTCGGCGCGGCGGGCGATCTCGGCGCTGACCCGCCCTGGCAGCCAGTCCCGCCCCGCCGTGTCGTGCTCGGCGGCGAACGCCCGCAGCCGCTCCAACGACCAGCGCTGGCCCGGCTGTTTGGCCAGGCAGCCGCGGGCCACGGTGGTCAGCGCCGGGGACAGCCCGGCCAGGTCGGGCTCCTCGTGCACCACCCGGTAGAGCAGCTCGGGCGCCTGGCCGGTGCCGAACGGCGGGCGCCCGGTCGCCGCGTGCACCAGCAGCGCGCCGAGCGAGAACACGTCGGCCGCCGACGTCACCGGCTTGCCCATGGCCTGCTCGGGACCCATGTAGCCGGCGGAGCCGACGGCGAGCCCGGTGCCGGTCTGGCCGGTCTCGTCGATGGCCCGGGCGATGCCGAAGTCGATCAGCAGCGGCCCGGCCTGGGAGAGCAGCACGTTGGTCGGCTTCAGGTCCCGGTGCACCACCTGGTGCCCGTGCACCTCGGCCAGCGCCCCGGCCAGGCCGACCAGCAGCCGCCACACCGTCTCCTCGGGCAGCGCGCCCCGTTCCGCCAACACCTCGCCCAGGGTGGGGCTCGGCACGTAGGCCGAGGCCAGCCACGGGCTCGCCGCCTCGGCGTCGGCCGCCACCACCCGGACCGTGCCGGGCCCGGTGACCAGCCAGGAGGCGCGGATCTCCCGGGCGAAGCGGTCCCGGAACCCGGGGGCGGCCACCAGCCAGGGGTGGATGCGCTTCAGCGCCACGTACCGGCCGGTGGCCGACCGCCCCAGATAGACCTGGCCCATGCCGCCCGCGCCCAGCCGGCCCACCAGCCGGTAGCCCCCGACCTCGCGTGGGTCGTCCGCGGCCAACGGCTCCATCACCCGTACTCCCCCCGTCCTCGTGACGCCGAGCGAACCCCGGGCCACCGGAAGCCACGATCATGGCGCCGCCCCCGCCCGGGGGCAAGCGGCCGCCCACCGCTCACCCGGCCCCGGCCGGGATTCGCCCGGCCCTGGCCCGGCGGCGGCCCTAACGGGGGGCGTCGACGGCGGTGCGGCGGGCCAGAACGGTCTGGTCGGTGCGGGTGACCAGCTCGCCGGTCTCCGGGTGGCGCTGCTCGCGCGGATGCCGTTCGGCGCGCAGCACCCGCCACTCGTCGGGCGCCAGCTCCAGGGCGGCGACGGTCTCCTCGGGGGTGGGGAAGGACAGGCCGGCGGCGAGTTCCCGCTGCCACGGGGGCATCCCGCCGTGGGCCTCGATCAGCAGCGTGCCACCGGGGGCGACGGCGGCCGCCGCGGCGCGCAGCACCCGCGGGCTGAGCGTGCCGTCCCTGAAGTGCAGGAACTGGGCGGTGACCAGGTCGTAGGCGCCGGTCGGGAAGGTCTCCGCCAGGTCGTGGCGCTGCCAGTCGATCCGGTCGGCGACGCCGGCCTCCGCCGCGTGCCCGGCGGCCCGTTCCAGGGCCACCGCCGAGACGTCGACGGCGGTGACCCGCCAGCCGAGGCGGGCCAGGTGGATGGCGTCGCCGCCCTCGCCGCAGCCCAGGTCGAGTGCGGCGCCGGGGGTGAGTTCGGCGGTCTCGCGGGCCAGCACCGTGTTGGGCTGGCCGCTCCACAGGTGTCGGACGCCGGCGTACCGGTCGTCCCAGTAGCGGGTGTCGGGGATCTCCTCGGCGTCCGGCCGGGGTTCCTGGTGCTGGTGCTGGTGCATGGCGGCTCCTGGACGGTGCGGTGCGGTGCGGTGCGGGTGGGGTGGGGGCGCGGGTCAGGCGGCGGGGGCGGCGGCCAGGGCGGCGGCCGTCTCTTCCTCGACCAGGTCCATGTTGATCATGGCGCCGGCCCTGACCCCGGCCGCCGCGGCGGCGACGACCTGGTCGGCGACGCTGGCCGCGTTGCCGGCGACCCAGACGCCCGGCACCTCGGTGCTGCGGCCGGTCGGGTCGGTGGCGAGCTGGCTGCCCATGACCTCGTCCTCCCAGCGCACCTCGGTGGCGGTCAGGCCCAGCCCGGCCAGCGCCTCGATCCGGGCCGTGGCGCGGGACGCGACCACCACGGCCCGGCAGTCGACGGTTCGGCCGTCGGCCAGCGCCAGCCCGTCGAGGGTGCCGGCCGGGTCGGTGGTGACGCCGGCGACCGGTCCTGCGACGACGGTGACGCCCCGGGCGGCCAGCTTGCGCCGGTCCTCCGCGGTGAGGTCGGGGCCGGCGTGCGTGACCAGGGTCAGGTCCGCGGTCCACTGACGCCACAGCAACGCCTGGTGGACGGCGAGCCGGCCGGTGCCGAGGATGGCGACGGGCTGGTCACGGACCTCCCAGCCGTGGCAGTAGGGGCAGTGCAGCACGGTGCTGCCCCAGTGCGCGGCGAGCCCCGGCACCGCGGGCAGCTCGTCGACCAGGCCGGTGGCGACCAGCAGCCGGCGGGCGCTGACGGCCCGGCCGTCGGCCAGCGTCAGCCGGAACCCGGCGGCCGGGCCGGCGGCGTCGGCCGCCGCCGGGTCGGGCTCGGCGGCGACCACCGCGGTGTCGCGGATCTCGGCGCCGTAGCGCAGCACCTCGGCCCGGCCGGCGGCCAGGATCTCCTGCGGCGGGACGCCGTCCCTGGTCAGGTAGTTGTGGGCGTGGGCGGCCGGGGCGTTGCGCGGCTGCCCGGCGTCGAGCACCAGGACCGAGCGGCGGGCCCTGGCCAGCGCCAGGGCGCCGCTCAGCCCGGCGGGGCCGCCGCCGATCACGGCCACGTCGTACCGGTCGGTCGGTCCGTGCGGGGCTGAGCGCCCCGGTGCCTGTTGGGTCATCTCGCTGTCTCCTTCACGGGAGGTACGGGAGGTACGGGAGGTACGGGAGGTACGGGAAGTACGGGAAAGGGGGGAACCGGGGAGAACGGGCGGAGGGAACGGGTGGCGGCGGGGCCCGGCGGTCCCACCACGGCCGACGATGCGGCATCGCGCGGCCGATCGGCAAAGCTTCTTGCCGAGCTGGCAAAAGCTGGCGGAGGCGGGCCATGATGGGGACATGAGTGAACGCGAGCGGAGTACCGGCCCGGCGGCCGGCGGCGGGCCCGAGCCGCGCGATCCGGCGGCCGAGCTGTCCCGGGTGCTCACCGGCGTCGGCCCCCGGCTGCGCGCGCTGCGGCAGGAGCGGGACGTGACGCTGGCCACCCTGAGCGAGCAGACCGGGATCTCGGTGAGCACCCTCTCCCGGCTGGAGTCCGGCCAGCGCCGCCCGACGCTGGAGCTGCTGCTGCCGTTGGCCCGCGCCTACCGGGTGCAGCTGGACGAGCTGGTGGACGCGCCCACCACCGGGGACCCGCGGGTCCACCCGCGCCCCTTCGTCCGGCACGGCCAGACCTTCGTGCCGCTCACCCGCTACCTGGGCGGCCTGCACGCCTACAAGCAGATCCTGCCGCCGGGCTTCGGCTGCGGCCCCGAGGGGCGGCGGCCCGAGCTGCGCACCCACGAGGGCTTCGACTGGTTCTACGTGCTCGCCGGCCGGGTGGAACTCGTGCTGGGCGAGCGGGTGTTGTCGCTGCGGGCGGGGGAGGCCGCGGAGTTCGACACCCGGGTGCCGCACGCGTTCAGCAACCCGGGGCCCCAACCGGCGGAGATACTCAGCATCTTCGGCAACCAGGGCGAGCGCATCCACGTCCGGGCCAAGGCGACCGAGCGGGACGAACGCGACTGACGGGCGTCAACCGCCGGCTCACCGAGGGCACTCGGAGGGCGGGACTCGGGGGCGGCCGGGGCGGCCGTGGGCCGGGCATCGGCCGCCAGCCCTCACTGGCGGCCGATGCGATGGTGTTCCTCGCGGTTCCCGTCCGGACGGCGCCCCCTCCGCGCCGCCCGGACCATCCGCTCGGAATACCTGTCCGGCGACTCCCCCGTCGTCGCCGCACAGGCCCACCGGGGAGGCCCGGCCGCGCACCCCTGTGCGGCCGGACTCGATGAGCATGTCAGGCTGCAATAAACAGGCGATAAACGCCTGCGGGCGACTCCCGTTGATGGGAGTCGCCCGCGACGCTCACGGCGTCCGGCCGGTGGCGCGCCGGAGTTAACGGACGGCGGAGAGGGTGCCGCCCCCCGGGTAGCTGCTGCTGTGGTGGTCCGCCTGGGCGGCGCCCGCGCCGGCCCCCACCAGTGCGGTGGCCAGCGCCAGTCCGATGGCGAACTTCCTGATGCGGGTCATGCCGGACTCCTCACTGAGAACGCGAACTGCGCGTCCTCCGCCTGTGGTTGCGAAGACTTTCCCGTGACGCGGTGGTGCGAGGTGCTGCGGAATCGCCGAACGCGAGAAGGCCGGCCCCCGGGACACCGGGGGCCGGCCTCTCGTACCTCCATTGTGGGCTCAGGAGGCGAAGCGGTCCACAGGGGCCACCGCCGGCTTGCCCTTGGGCTCGCCGGAGGCGTGGTGGTCGCCCTGGGTCTCGACTCCGGCCTCGGCCTCGGCCTTGACCTCGTCCCGCTCGGGGACGTGGCCGGGGACCTTCGGCTCGCTGGAGGCGTGGTGGTCGCCGAGTGGCTTCACCGTGCCGTCGATGGGTTCGCTGGAGGCGTGGTGGTCGCCGAGTGGCTTCACCGTGCCGTCGATGGGTTCGCTGGAGGCGTGGTGGTCGCCGAGTGGCCTCACCGTGCCGTCGATGGGTTCGCTGGAGGCGTGGTGGTCGCCGAGTGGCTTCACCGTGCCGTCGACCGGCTCGCTGGAGGCGTGGTGGTCACCCAGCGGCTTGACGGTCTGCTCGTCCGTCTCCGTCTTCGTCGTGGTGTCGGTCATGGTCAGCTCCTTGACGAAAAGACTGGCGGCGGCGACAAGGCGAGCCGGCAACCCCCGTTGCCCAGGTCGATCGCAGCTGCGAATCGCCCGCCCCCCGTGATCAGTGTTGGTGCGCCTGAGCCTGGCACGCAAACGTAAATGACCGATAAACGCGCTACCGGGTTCGTTCTGTGGATCGGGCTCGCGGCTCTAGACGCTTGTCGGAGTGAGAAGGTTCCGCGCCAGCTTCGTCTCCGGCGCGCCCACCCGCTCCAGAATCGCCAGCGCGTCCAGCCAACAGGCCCGCGCCCGGTCCGTCTGCCGCAGCTCGTCCAGCGCCTGGCCCAGCACCAACAGGATGGTGCCACGCCGCCACTCGCCGCCGATGCCGCCCAGCGCAAGGGCCTGCTCCGCGTGCCGGGCGGCCTCCGCCGGCCGGCCGGCGGAGAGGTGGACCTCCGCGATCCGGAAGTGCGTCACGCCCTCCCAGAGCCGCTGCCGGCTGTCGTGGAAGACGGCCAGCGCCTCGTCGAACTCCGCCATCGCCGCCTCGTGCCGCCGCGCCTTGGTGAGCGCGATGCCCAGCGTGTAACGGGCGTTGGCCAGCCGCAACGGCTGCCGGGCGCCGCTGCGGTAGGTGTCCACGCACCGGCCGGCCAGCTCGATCGCGCTGTCCACCCGCCCCGTTTCCAGGTGCACCCGGGCCAGGTTGCACAGCGCGCTCGCCTCGCCCGGCACGTTCCCGTCCGCGCGGAAGTGCTCGACGGCTCGGTTGAGGTAGCTCTCCGCGGCCTCCAGGTCCCCCCGGTAGATCCCGATGATGGCCCGGTCGTTGAGCGCGGTGGAGACCGCGTACGGGTCGCCGGCCGCCGTGCCGAGCAGCAGCGCCTGCTGGCTCTCGGCGTCCGCCTCGTCGAAGTGCCCGTCCACCGAGTGGCCGTGGGCCAGCAGGGCGTGCAGCCGTCCCTGCGCCAGGTCGTCGTCGGCCTCCCTGGCCGCCGTCAGCATCCGGCGCACCACCTGATCGAACTGGTGGGAGAACGCGCCGGACTCCGCCAGGTCCTGGGCGGTGAGCAGGGTGTCCACGGCCCGCCGCAGGCTGCCCGGGTCGTCCTGCTGCCGGACGCAGGCCAGCAGGGACTCCGCCTCGCTGAAGAACCAGTCGACCGCGGAGTCCAGGTCGGGGAACGTCAGCCCCGGGTGCTCGGTCCGCGCGAGGTGGTCGACCAGCCGGTCGCCGGGACGCTCCAGCGCGTAGACCCGGGCGCAGCTGGCCAGGAAGTAGTCCAACAGCCGGGAGAGCGCGGCCGCGCGCTCCGTCGGCGGCTGCTCGTCCCGCTCGGCGCAGGCCCGGGCGAAGAGCCGCACCAGGTCGTGGAAGCGGTACCGGCCGGGCGCCGCGGACTCCAGCAGCGAGGTGTCCACCAGGGACTCCAGCAGCTCCTCGGTGGTCTCCTGGTCCCGGTCCAGCAGTGCGGCGGCGGCGGTCAGCGAGATGTCCGGGCCCTCGGTCAGCCCCAACAGCCGGAAGGCCCTGGCCTGTTCGGCCTCCAACTGGCCGTACCCCAGCTCGAAGGTGGCCTTGACCGCCTGGTCGCCGACCTTCAGCTCGTCCAGCCGGCGGCGCTCGTCGCTGAGCTTCCTGGCCAGCGTGGAGACCGTCCAGGTGCGGCGGGCCGCCAGCCGGGCGGCGGCGATCCGGATGGCCAGCGGCAGGAAGCCGCAGGCCCCGACCACGGCCATGGCCGCCTGCCGTTCGCTGTTGACCCGCTCCTCGCCGACGATCCGGGTGAAGAGGGTCAACGCCTCGGCGGGGCTCATCACGTCCAGGTCGACCAGGTAGGCGCCGGCCAGGTCCACCATCCGCAGCCGGCTGGTGATCAGACTGGCGCAGCCCGGCGTGCCGGGCAGCAGGTCGCGTACCTGGGCGGCGTCCCTGGCGTTGTCCAGCAGCGTCAGCACCCGGCGGCCGGCCAGCAACGAGCGGTAGAGGGCGGCCCGTTCGTCCAACCCGTCCGGCACCCGGTCGTCCGGTATGCCCAGCGCGCGCAGGAACGCGGCCAGCACGGCGGCCGGGTCGGCCGGCGTCGCGCCGGCGCCCTGGAGGTCCACGTACAGCTGGCCGTCCGGGAAGTGGTCCCGCGCGGCGTGCGCCACCTGCACGGCCAGTGTCGTCTTGCCGACGCCGCCGATGCCGGCGACCGCCGAGACCGCCATCACCTGGCCGCCGGCGGTGGCCAGTTGGTCGCTCAGCTCGGTGACGAACCCGGCCCGGCCGGTGAAGTCCGGCACGGCAGCCGGCAGTTGCGCCGGCCGCACGCTGGGCTTGGCGGGCGAGTCCGGGGTGTTGGGCAGGGTGAGCGTGCTGTCCGCCCTGAGGATGCGCTGCTGCATCTCCGCCAGCTCGGCGCACGGCTCGACGCCCAGCTCGTCGGTCAACAACCGGCGCGCGTCGGCGTAGACGGCCAGCGCCTCGGCCTGCCGGCCGCTGCGGTAGAGCGCCAGCATCAGCAGCTCCCGCAGCCGCTCCCGCAGCGGGTGCGCGGCGCTCAGCGCGGTCAACTCGGCCACCGAGTCGGCGTGCAGCCCGGCCTGGAGGCCGATGTCGAGCCGCTGTTCGCGCAGGCCGAGCAGCTGTTCGGCGAGCCGGTTGCGCTGCATCTCGGCCTCCGGGCCGGGCAGGCCGGCCAGCGCCTCGCCGTCCCACAGCTCGACCGCGGCGCCGTACAGCTCGTAGGCCTGGGTCAACTCGCCCGCGCCCACGGCCTTCTCGGCGGCGGCGACCAGCCGCGACACCTCGTCCAGGTCCAGCGCGTCCGGCGGGCCGAGCCGCAGCGCGTAGCCGCCGGACTGGCTGACCAGCACCGAGGCGCGGGGCCCGAAGGCCTTGCGCAGCCGGGAGACGTAGGTGCGCAGCGCGGCGACGGCCTGCTGGGGCGGCTCGTCCCACAGCACGTCCACCAGCTCGGACATCGAGGCGGCCCGGCCGCGGCGCAGCAACAGGGCGGCGAGCAGGGCGCGTTGCTGGGGTGATCCGTCGGGTAGCCGGCGATCGCCGTGCCACGCGCGCACCGGCCCCAGCACCGCGAAACGCAAGGCGGGCGGGTGCCCTCCCGTGGTCCCCTCACCAACGGCCATGGTGTCCTCTGCTCTTCTCAACCTCTGTACGTGTATACGGGGCGAACGTTGGAGTCTATCCGCCAGAACGGAGCCCCTGGAAGACCGGGTTGGCCATCGCAGTGTGGCACGGAGTGGCCCGTCCCGGGAGACGGTGCCCCGCGCAGGCGCCACTCCAGGCCACGCCGTACCGCGTCCGGCGGCACCCGGTGGCGCCCTCTTATCCTCGGAGACATGACGAGAAGCGCGGACGTTCCCACGGCCAACGCGATGCGCCGGGCCCTGCGCCGGGCCAGGGACGGGGTGGCCCTGGACGTGGCGGAGGCCGCCGTCCTGCTCCAGGCGCGGGGCGCTGACCTGGACCGCCTGACGGAGGCCGCCGGCCGGGTGCGGGACGCCGGGCTGGCGGCGGCCGGCCGACCGGGGGTGATCACCTACTCGAAGAAGGTGTTCATCCCGCTCACCCGACTCTGTCGGGACCGCTGCCACTACTGCACGTTCGTGACCGTTCCGGGCAAGTTGCGGCGCGCCGGGCACGGCATGTTCCTTTCGCCTGACGAGGTGCTCGACATCGCCAGGCGGGGCGCCGCCCTCGGCTGCAAGGAGGCGCTGTTCACCCTCGGCGACCGGCCGGAGGACCGCTGGCCGGAGGCCGCCGAGTGGCTGGCCGCCGCCGGCTACGACGACACCCTCTCCTACCTGCGGGCGATGTCCGTCCGGGTGTTGGAGGAGACCGGCCTGCTGCCGCACCTCAACCCCGGGGTGCTGGACTGGACGGCGTTCCAGCGGCTGAAGCCGGTCGCCCCCTCGATGGGGATGATGCTGGAGACCACGGCGACCCGGCTGTGGTCCGAGCCCGGCGGCCCGCACCACGGCTCGCCCGACAAGGAGCCGGCCGTCCGGCTGCGCGCCCTGGAGGACGCCGGCCGCTCCAGCGTCCCGTTCACCAGCGGCCTGCTGCTGGGCATCGGCGAGGACTTCACCGAGCGCGCCGAGTCGCTGTTCGCGCTGCGCCGGGTCGCCCGCACCTACCGCGGGCTCCAGGAGGTCATCCTGCAGAACTTCCGCGCCAAGCCGGACACCGCGATGCGCGCCATGCCGGACACCGAACTCGCCGAGCTGGCCGCCACGGTGGCCGTGGCCCGGCTGCTGCTCGGCCCCGACGCCCGACTCCAAGCGCCGCCCAACCTGGTGGACGAGGAGTACGCGCTGCTGATCCGCGCCGGCATCGACGACTGGGGCGGCGTCTCCCCGCTCACCCCGGACCACGTCAACCCGGAGCGCCCCTGGCCGGCCATCGACGAGCTGGCCGCCCGCACCCGGGCCGCCGGCTTCGAGCTGCGCGAACGCCTCACCATCTACCCGGAGTTCATCAAGCGCGGCGAGCCCTGGCTGGACCCGCGGCTGCTGCCGCACGTCCGCGCGCTGGCCGACCAGGAGACCGGCCTGGCCAACGAGGACGCGCTGCCGGTCGGGCTGCCCTGGCAGGAGCCGGACGAGCCGCTGACCGCCACCGGCCGCACCGAGCTGCACCGCACCATCGACACCGAGGGCCGCACCGGCGACCGGCGGGCCGACTTCGAGGAGGTCTACGGCGACTGGTCGGAGCTGCGCGCGCTGGCCGAGCCCGGCCTCACCCCGGACGTCCGCCCGGCGCCCCGGCTGGACGGCGAGGCGCGGGCGGCGCTCGCGGTCGCCGCCGACGACCCGACCCGGCTCACCGACGAGCAGGCGCTCACCCTGCTGCACGCCGACGGGCCGGCCCTGGACGCGCTGGCCGACGTCGCCGACCAGCTGCGCCGCCAGGTGGTCGGCGAGGACGTCACCTACGTGGTGACCCGCAACATCAACTTCACCAACGTCTGCTACACCGGCTGCCGGTTCTGCGCCTTCGCCCAGCGCCGGACCGACGCGGACGCCTACACCCTCTCCCTGGAGCAGGTCGCCGACCGGGCCGAACAGGCCTGGGAGGTGGGCGCGGTGGAGATCTGCATGCAGGGCGGCATCCACCCGGACCTGCCGGGCACCGCCTACTTCGACCTGGTGCGCGCGGTCCGCGAGCGGGTGCCGGGGATGCACATCCACGCCTTCTCCCCGATGGAGGTGGTCAACGGCGCCACCCGCACCGGGATGTCGATCCGGGACTGGCTGACCACCGCCCGCGACGCGGGCCTCGACACCATCCCCGGCACCGCTGCGGAGATCCTCGACGACGAGGTGCGCTGGGTGCTCACCAAGGGCAAGCTGCCCACCGAGACCTGGATCGAGGTGGTGACCACGGCGCACGAGCTGGGCCTGCGCTCCTCCTCCACCATGATGTACGGCCATGTCGACCAGCCCCGGCACTGGTTGGGGCACCTGCGGACGCTGGCCGGCATCCAGCGGCGGAACGCGGAGCGGGGCGTCGCCGGCTTCACCGAGTTCGTGACGCTGCCCTTCGTGCACACCAACGCCCCGGTCTATCTCGCCGGAATCGCCCGCCCGGGGCCCACCGCGCGCGACAATCGTGCCGTGACAGCGATGGCGCGACTGCTGCTCCACCCGTACATCACCAACATCCAGACGAGCTGGGTGAAGCTGGGCACGGAGGGCGCGGCGGCGATGCTGCGCTCCGGTGCCAACGACCTTGGGGGCACGTTGATGGAGGAGACGATCTCCCGGATGGCCGGCTCGGCCTACGGGTCGCACCGCTCGGTCGCCGAGCTGACCGAGATCGCCGAGCTGGCCGGCCGCCCGGCCCGGCCGCGCACCACCACCTACGGCGCGGTGCCGGCCGAGCGGGTCGCGGCGGCGGAGGCGGCCGACGGCCGACTGCCCCGGCTGTTGCCGCTGGTCGGGGGCGCCGAGTGAACCCGCCGGGGGCCGGCGCCCTGTGGGGGCGGGCGGACCAGCAGGACTTCCGCAGCCGGGTGCGCGGCTGCCTGTTGGGCGGGGCGATAGGCGACGCGCTGGGCGCCGGGGTGGAGTTCGACTCGCTGGCGGCGATACGCGAGGCGCACGGGCCGGACGGGGTCACCGACTACGTCCCCGCCTACGGCCGCCGTGGCGCCATCACCGACGACACCCAGATGACGTTGTTCACCGTGGACGGCCTGATCCGGGCCCATGTCCGCCGGGACACCGGCGCCTGGCACCCGCCCACCGACGTGCACGCCGCGCACCGCCGCTGGTACCGCACCCAGCGCGAGTGGGGGCCGGACGAACGCCGGCCGGGCGACGGCTGGTTGGCGCGCGAGGAGTGGCTCTACGCGCAGCGGGCCCCGGGCAACGCCTGCCTGAGCGGCCTGGGCGACGACCGGATGGGCACCGTCGAACAGCCGAAGAACCCGGACTCCAAGGGCTGCGGCACGGTGATGCGCTCCGCGCCGTTCGGGCTGCTGGTCGGCTGGGAGCCGCAGCTGGTCTTCCAACTCGGCGTCGAGTGCGCGGCGCAGAGCCACGGCCACCCGACCGGGATGCTGGCGGCCGGCGCCTTCGCCGCCATCGTGCACGCCCTGGTCCGGGGCGACGACCTGGACACGGCGGTGCAGAAGACGCTGGCCCAGCTGGCCACCAGGCCCGGGCACGAGGAGACCACCGAGGCGCTGAAGCAGGCGCTGGGCGCGGTGCGGCAGGGGCTGCCGACGCCGGAGCGGGTGGCCGCGCTGGGCGAGGGCTGGACGGCGGAGGAGGCGCTGGCCATCGGGGTCTACTGCGCGCTGGTCGCCCAGGACATCCGGCACGGCCTGCTGCTCGCCGTCAACCACGGGGGCGACTCCGACTCCACGGGCTCGATCTGCGGCAACCTGCTGGGCGCGCTGCACGGCGAGACGGCGTTGCCGCCGGCCTGGGTGGCCGAGTTGGAGGGCCGGACCACCATCCTGGAGCTGGCGGACGACTTCGCGATGGAGATGACCCAGGGCGCGGCGCTGCACGGCCCGGGCGATTCGGCCCGGATCTGGCTGGAACGTTACCCCCGGGGGTGACGGCCGCGGGGGGCGGGCGGGGCCGCGCTCGGCGCGGTCCCGCATGGTTCTGATCGGTTTTGCGCGCTCGTTGTCGCTTCTGGGTGGTTCTCTTGACCGCGGTGGGCGGCTGGTTCATCGTGCAGAGGGCATCCGTCCGACCGAAGGTGGCAGCGCGTGACCGACGAGCAGGATCTGGCGACCGACGAGCGCGGTGCCGCGACCGGGGCGTGGGACCTCGCGGGCGGGGCGCCGGACTTCACCCGCTCCCCGTACACCGGCTGGACCAGGGCGCACTGGCTGGCCGCCGCCGACCGGCTGCTGGCCGCCGTCCGCCCGCACGCCGCGCCAGGGCACGCCCTGATCCAGCTGCCCGGCCCGGCCAGCGGCTCCGGCCGGCACAGCGACGGCCTGGAGGGCTACGCCCGCACCTTCCTGCTCGCCGCCTTCAGGACCGGCGGCGCCAACCTCGAAGACCCGTGCGCCCCCGAGCTGTTGGCGCCCTACGCCGAGGGCCTGGCCACCGGCACCGACCCCGGCCACCCGCACGCCTGGCCCCGGCCGGCCGACCTGCCGCAGGCCAGGGTCGAGGCCGCCTCCGTCGCCCTCGGCCTGCACGAGACCCGCCCGCTGCTCTGGGACCGGCTGCCCGCCGAGGTCCAGGAGCGCACCGTCGCCTGGCTCTCCGAACTCGCCGGCGTCTGGGTGCCGCACAACAACTGGCTCTGGTTCCGGGCCACGGTCGCCGCCTTCCTCCGCTCGGTCGGCGCCCCCTTCCAGGCCGACGACATCGCCCGGGCCGTCGAGGCCACCGAGGACTGGTACGCCGGCGCCGGCTGGTACACGGACGGCGCCTACCAGCGCGGCCAGTTCCGCAACTTCGACTACTACAACGCCTGGGCGATGCACCTCTACCCGCTCTGGTACACCAGGATCGCCGGCCGGGACGCCGAGCCCGGGCTCGCCGACCGCTACCGGGCCCGGCTGCGGACCTTCGTCGCCGACGCCGAGCACCTGGTCGCCGCCGACGGCGGGCCGCTCTTCCAGGGCCGCTCCCTCACCTACCGGTTCGCCGCCGCCGCGCCGTTCTGGGCCGGCGCGCTCTTCGACGCGACCCCGCTGCCGCCCGGCCGCACCCGCCGCATCGCCTCCGGGATGCTCCGGCACTTCCTGGACCGCGGCGCCGCCGCCGAGGACGGGCTGCTCTCCCTCGGCTGGCACCACCGCTTCGAGCCCATGCGGCAGCGCTACTCGGGGCCCGCCTCCCCGTACTGGGCCAGCAAGGGCATGGCGGGCCTGCTGCTGCCCGCCGACCACCCGGTGTGGACCGCCACCGAGGAGCGACTGGCCGTGGAGCGCGGCGACTTCGTCCGGCCGCTGCCCGGCCCCGGCTGGCTGGCCGCCGGCACCGCGGCCGACGGCGTGGTCCGGATCGCCAACCACGGCACCGACCACACCCCGCCCGACCTGCCGGGCCGCGACGACCCGCACTACGCCCGGGTCGCCTACAGCACGCACGCCGGCCCGGAGCTGGGCGAGGCCCGGCCGCCGGCCGCCGACCGGGAGGGCCACCAGCGGGACGGCGACGCCCGGCTCGGCGCGCCGGTGGACAACCAGGTCACGCTGCTCGCCCCCGACGGCACCCCCGGCCACCGCAGCCCGCTGCGACGCCTCGCGCTCACCGCAGACTTCGCCGCCTCCCGGCACCGGCCACACTGGCCGGCCGACGGTTCGGACGAGCGCGCCGACTGGCCGGCGGGCCCGTGGGTCACCACGGTGAGCACGCTGCGCGGCCCGTGGGAGGTGCGGTTCGCCCGGGTCGGCCAACCCCAGGGCGACGCGCGGGTGTTGGTCGGCGGCCACGCGCTGGCCGCGGCCCGGCCGCCGGTCGTCGGGGAGACGCCGGGCGTCGCGTCGGCCCGCCGGGCGGACGGGCTGACCAGCGCCGTGCTGCCGCTCTTCCCGGCCGAGGCGGAGCTGACCGTGCACCGTGCGACGGGCGGCAACGCCTTCGGGCCGCACAGCGCCACCCCCGCCTACCGGGCGGGCGGCCCGCTGCACGTGGTCGCCGTCTTCCTCGGCCACACCGGGCCGGCCGCCGGCCTGCCGCCGGCCCCGACCGTCAGCTTCCCGGACGCCGGCCCGGACGCCGGCCCGGACTCCGCCGGTTGGGCGACCGCCGTGGTGCGGTGGCCGGACGGGACGGAAACCAGCGTGCCGCTCGGCGAGTGAGCTGACAGACTCGGCCGCATGGCCCAGACCGACCCCGACACGACGGGCGAGACGCCGCTCACCGGCGGCAACGTGAGCGGCGGCGTGGTCCGGATCGGCGACACCGTGCGCCGCCCGGCCGGCCCCTGGACCCCGGCCGTGCACGCCCTGCTGCACCACCTGCACGCGGTCGGGTTCACCGGCGCGCCCCGCCCGTTGGGCATCGACGCCCAGGGGCGCGAGGTGCTCACCTTCGCGCCGGGCAGCACCGCCTGGCCCGACCGGTTCGGGCTCCTCGACCCGACCGGCCGGCTGGCCAGGGTCGGCCGGCTGATCCGCGAACTACACGACGCGGCGGCCGAGTTCACCCCACCGCCCGATGCCGCCTGGCGCCGGCTGATCCCGCCGGACGGCACCGAGCAGATCGTCCACCACGACCTGGCCCCCTGGAACCTGGTGCTGCCGGCCGACGCCGAACTGGACGTCGGCGACTGGCAGTTCATCGACTGGGACGGCGCCGGCCCCGGCACCCGGCTGGGCGACCTGGCCTACGCCGCCCACGGCTTCCTCCCGCTCTCCGCCAACCCGGCCTTCCGGCGCACCGACCGGGACGCCGCCGACCGGCTCCGCGTGCTGGCCGACGCCTACGGCCTGGACGAGACCCAACGCCGGGCCTGGGTCCCGCTGTTGACCGCCCGCACGCTGGCCATGCACGACTTCCTGCGGGACCAGACGGCCGCCGGCGTCGAGCCCTGGACCACCCTCTGGCGGGAGGGCCACGGCACGGTCTGGCGGCAGGACGCCGAGTACGTCGAAGCCCGCGCCGCCCACTGGCGGGCCGCGCTGCTTGACTGAGCCCGGCCCGGCGGGGCGCGACTGAGCCCGGCCCGGCGGCCACCGGCGCGCCGCCGGGGCAGCCGGTGGCCGGGCCGGCTCAGGCCAGCGCGGCCCGGAAGCGGTCGCCCAACTCCGCCAACCGGTGCGGCGGCTCGTTGGCGAAGACCAGCCGCAGATAGCGCTCGCCGCTGGGCCCCCAACCGGTCATCGGGGTCGCCGCCACCTTGCCCCTGGTCAGCAGCCGCTCCGACAAGTCCCCCGGGTCCAGGCCCAGTTGCCGGGCGTCCAGCAGCAACGACCAGCCGCCGCCCGGCCGCACCAGCGGATAGCCGGCCAGCTCGGCCAGCACGGTCTCCGCCCGCAGCCGCCACTGGGCCGTCACCACCGCCAGGTCCTCGTCCGCGCCCGGCGCGGTCAACGCCTCCGCCACCGCGCGTTCCGCCAGCCCCACCGGGGAGACCACGTTGCTCAGACCCACCAGCCGGATGTCGGCCAGGATCTCGGCGGGCCCCACCACCCAGCCCACCCGCCAGCCGATCATCCGCAGCTCCTTGGACGCCGACCCCACCGTGATGGTGCGCGGCGCCAACCCGTCGTGCGCGGCCGGGTGGTGTGGCGGCCGGTCGTCGAAGCGGATTCGCTCCATGGCCGCGTCGTAGACGAGCCAGGCGTCGTGCCGGTGGCAGGGCTCGGCCAGCGCCGCCCAGTGCCGCTCGTCCAACAGCAGCCCGCTCGGCATCGCCGGGCTCATCAGCAGCACCGCCGCCGTGCGCGGCCCGACCGCGGCGGCCAGCTCCGCCGGGTCCAGCCACCAGCCGTCAGCCGTCGGTCGGCAGGCCACGAAGCGCGGCACCCCGCCGGCCAGCCGGACCCGGTTGACCAGCCCGGCGTAGATCGGGTCGGGCAGCACCACCTCGTCGCCCGGCTCGACCGTGGCGAGCAGCGTGTTGAACACCCCGTTCAGCCCGCCGGCCACGGTGACGCACTCCGTCTCCGGGTCGTAGCCCCGCCCGGCGAGCCGGCCCACGTGCCAACTCGCGGCCCGGCGCAGCTGGACGCTGCCCTGGAACGGCAGGTAGCTGTTGGCGGCGTCCAGATCCACGGCCTGGTGGGTGGCGACCAGCGCGGCGTGCGGCGGGCGCAGGTCGGTGTCCAGGTTCTCCATCCGCAACAGGTCGGGATCGGCCAGCGCGTCGGCGCGGTCGCCGAGCACGTCCACCCCGATCCCCGGTATGTCCCGCAGTCTGCTGACGGTCATCAACGGCCCCTTCCAACCCTGGTGTTGGCCCACCCATGAGATCACCTGACCGACCGCGCCGCACCAGGGCCACCGCTGTTCGACCGATGCTGTCGACAACGACCACTCAGGCACGTGGAATTGACGGTCACTCGGGAGACGGAGACCGGCGGGCGGTGGGGCCGCTGGTACGGGAGGGAAACGCGGGGCATCCTGGGAGCGGCGAACAGCCTGACGTCGAGGGGGAGTGACGGTGCACGAGGGGGCGGGCCTGCGGGTCCCGGTCGGGCGGGACGCGCACCGCTGGGTGACCAGGGCGCGCTGCCGCCGGGTGCTGCTGGTGGTGCACAACGTCACCTCCGCCACCCGGCTGCTCGACGTGCTGCCGCTGATGGCCGACGATCTGCGGGTCCAGATGCTGGCGACCTGCACCGGCTCCTCGCCGTTCCTGGCCGGCATGCCGGAGCTGCTCTCCTCGCTCGGGCTGCCCGTGCTGCCCTGGGAACAGGCCAAGGCCACCCCCGTGGACCTGGCCATCTCCGCCAGCTACGGCGGCCAACTCGGCCTGATCCAGGGCGACCTGGCGGTCCTCTCGCACGGCGTGGGCTACAACAAGCGGCTCGCCACCCCGGAGTCTGCCGCGGGCGGCGGGGGCGGACGTTCCGACGGCGGCGCGCGCCCTGGCGGCGACGCGCGTTCCGACGGCGGCGCGCGTTCCGACGGCGACGCGCGTTCCGACGGCGACGCGCGTTCCGACGGCGACGCGCCCCTTGGCGGCGACGCGCGCCCGAACCGTGGTGCCCCGGTCTTCGGGCTCTCCCCGGACTGGCTGCTGCACCAGGGACGGCCGCTGGCCACCGCCACCGTGCTCTCCCACCCGGAACAGATGGACCGGCTGCGCGCCGCCTGCCCGGAGGCGGCGCCGACCGCCGTGCTGGCCGGCGACCCCTGCTGGGACCGCATCCTGGCGGCCCGCCCCTACCGGGCCCGCTTCCGGCGGGCCCTCGGGGTGGCGCCCGGGCAGCGGCTCGTCGTGCTCAGCTCCACCTGGTCCCCGCGGTCCCTCTTCGGCGACGCCGACGAGGACCACGACGAGCTGCTGCCCTGGCTGCTGCGCCGGCTGGTCGGCGAGCTGCCGGCCGACGAGTACCGGGCGGCCGCCGTCCTGCACCCCAACATCTGGTACGGACACGGCCCCGGCCAGCTCCGCGCCTGGCTGGACCGGGCCCGCCGGGCCGGTCTCACCCTGATCGACCCGCTGGAGGGCTGGCGGCAGGCGCTGATCGCCGCCGACTGCGTGGTCGGCGACCACAGCAGCGTGACCAGCTACGCCGCGGCCGCCGGCACCCCCGTGCTGCTCGGCACCTTCCCCGAGGGCGACCTCGACCCGAAGTCCCCGGTCGCCGCCCTCGGCCGGTCCGGGCCGCGGCTCCGCCCGACCGGCAGCCTGCGGGCCCAACTCGACCGGGTGGTCGAGCGGCACCGGCCCGAGCGCTACCGCGCCCTCGCCGACCACATCTCCTCCACCCCAGGCCAGGCGGCGCCGCTGCTGCGCGCCCTCTTCTACCGGCTGATCGGGCTGCCCGAGCCGAGCGACCGACCGGCCCGGCTGGACCCGCTGCCGACGCCCGCCTTCGAACCGGCCGAACGGACCGCGCCCGTCCGGGCGTTCACCCGGCTGGTCAGCGAGTCGCCGACGGAGGTGGCGGTCACCCGCTACCCGGACCAGGACACCGAGCCGGCGGCCGAGCCGACCGCCGACGGGGCGCACACGGTGGTGCACGAGGACACCCAGGACCCGAGCCGGCTGTCGGTGGCCGACATCATCCTGCGCTACGCGGCGGCCGACGACCCCCGGTACGGGCCCCCGGCCACCTGGACCGCCGAGACGCTGGCCCGGCACCGCTACTGCGCCCTGGCGGTCTACGTCAGCGGCCCGGACCGCTGCACGGTGCGGACCAGGAGCGGCGAACTGCTGCAACTCGCCGCGGTGCCCGACGGGGACGGCCGCGCCGACCTCTGCGACCCGGCGGCCTACGCGTCCGCGCTGCACGCCTGGCTGGACGCGGCCCCCCGGCGGACCGGCCCACCCAGCACTCTCCTCGTCACCACGGGCAGCACCCAGCACCGCGTCACCGTCACCCGCCTCCCCCAACCCGCCTGACATCCATAAGAGCATCCCGCCTGACCCGCCGGAGGGCTTGGGCGGACGGCTGCCGCGCCCCGGCGGCGGGCCCCGGGCCCCGTCCGGGCCCGCGGGAGCAACGGGCCGTTCCCCGGCACCGGATGCCCTCGGACCCGCGGCCGCGACGGCAGACCAGGCCGCCCCACGGCCGCCCGCCGGCTCGCCGGCCGCGCCGCGAGTGGCTGTCGCCGTCGGGCCGGAGCCGTGCCGCCGCCCCGCGCCCGGGGGAACGGCGGGGCCCGCCGTCCCCGCCTGGCCGCGCGGCGCCGCGGCCGTACTCCCACCGCACGCCGTCCGCCGGCCGGGCCGCCGCGCCGCGAGCGGCTCCCCGTCGTGGGTGGCGTGCGACCGGCCGGCCCGGCGTCAGTCGTGCGGCCGGGTGGGCAGTTGGGC
Organism: Streptomyces chisholmiae; assembly: GCF_031845445.1. Lineage (NCBI taxonomy): Bacteria > Bacillati > Actinomycetota > Actinomycetes > Kitasatosporales > Streptomycetaceae > Streptomyces > Streptomyces chisholmiae. Next base: position 181,972 of record NZ_JAVREO010000010.1, read on the forward strand.
GAGCCGGGCCTGAACCCGGGCCGCCGCCCGCTCGTCGTCGGCCGCGCGGTAGAGCTCCGCCGCGGCCACCAGGTCGGCCCGCTCCGCCGCCGGCTCGCCGGCGGCCCTGGCGACCCCGGCCCGCAGCTCCAGGGCGTCCGCCTGCTGCACCCCGGCGCCGGCCGCGGCCATGGCCGACACGGCCCGGTCCAGGCAGAGCCGGGCGTCCGGCAGTTGGCCGGCGGCCAGGTGGGTCTCACCCAGACTCATGTACACCCGGGCCACGTTGTAGCCGTCGTCGAGCCGACGCAACGCGACCAGCGCCGCGTTCAGCTGGTCGACCACCTCGGCGTGCGGGCGCACCGGCCGCAGCGCGCGCCCCAGGTGGTGGTCGAGCAGGGCCAGCGCGCGCGGCACGTCCCCGTGGCCGACCTCACCGGGGGAGATCGCCGCCACCAGCTCACGCGCCGCGACAAAGCGGTCGGCGGCCTCCTGCCACCGCCACTGGCTCAGCCGCAGCAGGCCCAGCATCTCCAACGCGGTGGCCTGGCCCCGCCGGTGGCCGGCCCGCCGGTCGGCCAGCTCGGCGTCGGCCAGCGCCACCTCCGCCTCCAGCGCCTGGCCCAACCGAAGGTGCGCGAAGGCCAGTTGCACCAGCATCCGGCCCTCGGCCATCGGGTCGCCCAGGTCCGCCGCGTGCCGCACGGCCGCCTCGACGGCCCTGCGGTGGGTGGCCACCATCCGCTCGTAGTAGCCGAGCCGCAGGTGGAGCGGCCAGCTGGCCTCGGCCAACTGCCAGACCAGGTCGTCGAGACCGAGCTGTTCGGCGGCGTCCACCGCGGCCCAGAGCGTCTCCCGCTCGGTGTCCAGCTCGGCGAGCGCCGTCGCGGCGTCCGCCCCAGGACCCTCCCCGCCGCCGCCCGCGGGCCGGCCGTCGGCCGGCCCGGCCGGCGGCCGGTTGATCACCTGGCCCAGCCACCAGCGGTCGGGCAGCACCCGCCGGGCCCGGTCGGTCGCGAAGCCGAGCACCCACAGCACCGCGCGGCGCACCGCGGCGGCTCGCTCCCTGGCGGACTCCGCCCGCTCGGCCTGCTCGACGGCGAACTGCCGCACCAGGTCGTGGAAGCGGTAGCGCTCCGGGCCGAACTCCTCCAGCAGATGCACCGCGGCCAGCTCCTCCAGCGCGGCGCGTGCCTCGGGCACCGGCAGGTCGGCCGCCCTGGCGGCCAGCGGCGGCGTCAGCGCCGGCCACGGCCAGAGCGCCGCCCGGCGCATCAACCGGGCCGCCGGCGCGGAGAGTTCGCGGTAGCTCAGCTCGGTGCTCTTCCACACCGGATCGGCCTCGCCCTGGCTGGCCATCGGGCCCTCCCGCTCCTTGTCGCCGTCACCGTCACCGTCGCCGTCCGAGCTCAGCCCGCTCGCCCGCCGCCCCGCCTCCTCGTCGAACCGTCGCTCCAGCGCCGCCCAGCTGAGGTGCTCCCGCTCCCGCAGCAGCGAGCCGGTGGCGCAGAGCGCCAGCGGCATCCCGCCGCAGTGTGCCGCCACGCCGTGGGCGCTCGCCTCGTCGGCTGCCGCCCGGCCGGAGACCCGGGTGAGCAACAGCCGGGCGTCGGCCGGCTCCAACGGGCCGAGCTGGATGATCTCGGCGCCCGGGTCGACGGCCAGGGCGCCCAGCCGGTACCGGCTGGTGACCAGCACCAACGCCTCGGGACCGGCCGGCAGCAGCGGCAGCACCTGCTGGGCCGAGTGCGCGTCGTCCAGCAGCACCAGCAGCCGCAGTCCGGCGACCAGGTCGCGGAAGCGCCCGGCCAGCGCGTCCAGATCGCCGCGCGGCTGCTCGGCCGGCGCCAGGGCGCTCAGGAACCGGGCGAGCACCTCGGCCGGCGGGGTCGCGGTGGCCGCTGAGGCCCCGCCCAGCCGGGCGTACAGCTGGCCGTCGGGGAACAGGTGCGCCAACTGGTGTGCGCAGTGCAGCCCGGTGGCGCTCTTGCCGACTCCGCCGGGACCCACCAGCGCCGCCACGGTGGGCGCGCCGCCGGGAGCGTCGGGCGCCGTGTCCAGCAGGCCGCGCAGCCGGGTCAGGACGCGCTCCCGGTCGGTGAAGTGCCGGGTGCCGGCGGGCAGCATCCGGGGCACGGCCAGCGCCGGCCGCCGGGCGGCCACCCTGGCCTCCTCGATCAGCGCGGCCAACTCGCGGGTGACCTCGGCGGAACCGCCGGCCAGCCGGTGCAGCTCGGCGGCGAGCCGCCGCCGCTCCTCGGTGGTGGTCGGCAACGTCGGCGGCGGCCCGTCCTCGTCCGCTCTGGCCCGTCCGGCCAGGGCCCACAGCCGCTCGACCGCGCGCCGACCGGCCTCACTGGCGGCGCCGCTGATCGTGCCCGAGGTCACCGTCTCCACCATCGCGATGACGGAACCGATCGTGAACGGGTCCATGGCCCACCCCCAACTCGCCGCTGTCGGCATGGTATCGGCAGCCTCTGACGGAGTGGGCGCGACGCGGGCCGGGAACGTGAGGGAACGTCACGGATGGTCACCGTCCGCAGGACGGTTGTCGGTGGCAGGCGTTACGATGGGCGCCAGTTGGTCACGCTCGGTGATGTTCGGGGTGGGGTGCGGATGCCCGCCGCCCGGCGCGTCGGGGGCGGGCGGGAGCGGACGCGGGTGGGGATGCCCGCCGGTCCGGGGGAGAAGGGGAGGTGCCGGATGGGTCAGTCGCCCTCGACGGTCGTGCAGTTGGCGCTGCTGGCGCTGGCCGTGCTGCCGGGCGCGGTGTACCAGTTCCTGCGGGAGCGCTTCCGCGGGCCGGTGCCGGGCGAGCGGGAGTTGGGCGAGCGGGTGCTGCGCGCGCTGGTCGCGTCCATCCTGCTGGACGCGGTGTACGCGCTGTTGGCCGGCCCGGCCCTGCTCCGGCTGCTGCGCGGGGCGGACGGCCGGGGCTGGGACGGCGTGCTGGAGCGGCCCAGGATGGCGGGGCTGTGGGCGCTGGTGCTGCTGATAGCCGTGCCGGCGCTGGCCGCCGGCCTGGTCTCCTGGCGGGAGCGCCGTCGTTGGGCCGCCCGCTTCCAGGGCACGCCCACCGCCTGGGACCACATGTTCCGGGCCCGGGGCTCCTGTTTCGTGCGCATCCGGCTCAAGGACGGTCGCTGGGTGGGCGGTTGGTACGGCGGGCGCTCCTACGCCTCTTCCTATCCGCACCCGCCGGAGATCTTCCTGGAGTCGGCCTGGCGGATGCGCGCGGACGGTGGCTTCGAGCGGCGCGTCGCGCACACCGCGGGCCTGCGGGTGCTGGGGGAGGACATGGACGTGCTGGAGTTCCTCTCCCCGCCGCCGCCCGCTGCCGCCGCCCCGGCGCCGCCGCCCGCTGCCGCCGCCCCGGCGCCGCCGCCCGCTCCCGGGGAACCGGCCCTCCCCGGGCCGGCGTCACCCACACCGGCGCCGCCCGTCGCCCCCTGAGCGGCGGCGCGCCGAGCCGGCGCGAGCCCCGAGCGGGCCCGAGCGGCACGAGAACGGTCGAGTGACCGCGCTGACCGCCCGGTCCCGGGCGCGGCCGGCCGTACCGCACACCGGCGAGCGACACGATCGAGAGGAGAGCCCATGGCGGCAGGACAGGTTCCGGACGAGGAGGGACTGACGCCCCGGGAGTTGGCCTCGCTGGTGGACCCGGCCGAGGTGCGGGGGTACACCCCCTACGACCGGGTGCCGGAGCCGACGGAGGCGCCCGACGACCCGGCCAGCCCCTCGCCGGTCCCGGTCACCGACGCCGGCGCGGGACGGTCCGACCCGTCCGACGGCTGACCCGGTGCGGCGGGCCGGTCAGTCCGCGACAAGGTCGGCGGGCAGCAACTGCTCGGTGAGCAGCCGCCGTACCCGCGCCGCGCGCCGGTCCCCCGCCAGCCACGTGTCCAACAGCCGCCAACCGTGGAAGTAGCCCAACACGTAGAACGCCATCCCGGTGGACCCGATCGAGGACAGCGCCAACCGGGCCTCGTCGTCGCTGAGCAGCGCCCACCGGGTCAGGTAGGCGATCAGCTCGGGCTCCGGTCGCCCCTCGGCGGCCAGCAGCGCGGCGTTCCCCCAGGCGCCGAAGAAGACGTTGCGCGCCCGGTGGATGGCCGCGAAGTCGCTGCCGTCGCCGGCGATCCCGGCCGGGCGCAACACGTGGTCGGTGAGCCAGCGTTGCGCCTCGTCCCCGGGGAAGACCAGTTCCTCGGCGTGCAGCCCCAGCCCCTCGCTGAGCACGAAGGACGGTCCCGGCATGAAGCGCACCCAGTGGTCCAACCGCTGCCGCCCGTGCAGCAGTTCCCGCTCCTTCAGGACGGACTCGGCGATGTGTCCCGGGTGCCCCTCGTGCGCGACCACGTAGCAGAGGTCCGCCAGTTGGAAGGGCAGGTCAGCGTTGACGTAGAGGGCCGAGTCCACGCCGCCGGCGTGGTGGCCGGCGGCCCGGTAGCCGACCCCGGAGACCAGCTCCACCGACACCCGCTCGTCCGCCGGCAGGTCCACCAGCGCGCCGGTCCGCCGCCTGGTCTCGGCGATGGCCGACGACAGCAGCTCGGCCCGCCGGCCGGTCTGGTCCGCCGGCAACAGGTGGGCGGCGTCCCAGGCCCGGAGCCGCTCGCCGAGCGAGCCGCGGCCGGCCGGCAGCGCGGTCGCCAACCGGTCATGTTGTTCGGCGAAAAGCTCCTCGGGCAGCCAGTCGACGGTCACCCCCAGACAGGTGCTGGCGTATTCGGGCAGCGGCGGTCGCGCGCCGGCCAGCCAGTCGGCCGCCGCCCGGAGCGCCGTCAGCTGGGCCCGCAGATAGCGCCGGCGCGCCGGGTCCGGCCACGGAACGCTCTCCACCAGGGCGTCCGCGTCGGCCACCAACCGTCCGGCCGGCGGCGGCTCCTCCGCGGCCACCCGCGCCGACCAGGCGGCCGGCCCCCGGTAGATCAACACCGTGCCGCCGTCGGCGGTGAGCCGCCGGTCGATCCGCAACGCCAACAGCGCGTAGTCCCGCACCCACTCCCGCTCCGCCTCGCCCGGCAACCGGGCCCACAGCCCGATCGCCGGGTCGCTCCGTGTGCCGTCGTCTCCGGTCCTCGACCGGTCCACCGTGCCAGCCATCGCCAGCCTCCCCTTCCGTTCGTCGCCGTCAGCCCGGCTCCGGGCCCCGCGTCCCCGCGTCACGGCCGCCCCTGGCGGTCGGCCCCGCGCACCCGCGGCCCCGCGCCCCCATCACCCCGCGCCCGGGGCGGCCGACGGGGCGGGCCCGTCCGGTGCGGACGAAGCTAGCCGTACGGTGGTTCGTACGGTGTACGAAAGGAGTGCCGCGCATGTCCCACCCCCGGCAGCCCGCCATCTGGTTCTCCGACGAGCCACCGCCCAAGCCCCGCCTCTCCCGCGAGCGGATCGTCGCCGCCGCCGTCGAACTGCTGGACGCCGAGGGTGTGTCGGGTTTCTCGATGCGCCGACTGGCCGGCCGGGTGGAGGCCGGCGTGATGTCGCTCTACGCCCATGTGAGCAGCCGGGAACACGTGTTGGACCTCGCCTACGACCAGGTGGTCGCCGAGCTGCCGGTCCCCGCCCCACCCACCGCCGAACGTGACCCGGCCGCCCGCAGCCCGGCCGCCGAACGGGCCCCGGACGCCCCGGGCCAGGCGGTCCGCGCCCCAGCCGCCGGGGTGCCAGGCGGGCGGAGTCCGGACTCCCCACCCGGGGCGGCCGGTTGGCGGGCGACGCTCACCCGACAGCTCACCGCCAGCCGCCAGCTGATGCGGCGCCACCCCTGGGCCGCCGCGCTCGCCGCCACCCGCCCCCTGCTCGGCCCCAACTCCCTCGCCAGGTCCGAGGAGTTCTACGCCCAACTGGCCAGGGCCGGGCTCCGTGGCCCGGCCTTGCTGGCCGCCGTCGGCGCCCTGACCTCCTACACCCAGGGCTTCGTCGCCAACGAGAACATCTGGCGCGACCTGATCCACGACCCGGCGGACGAGACGGAGTTGCGCCGGCGGGCCGCCGCGTTCGTGGCCAGCCGGGCCGACAGCCACCCGGCCCTCGCCGAGCACGCACAGCTGGACGTCGACGACTTCGACGCCCAGTACGCCCTGGGGCTGGAGATCATCCTCGACGGCGTCGAGGCCCAGGCCGCCGCTCGGCGCGGGCAGCGCGCCCCCTCCCCGGCACCGGCCCCCGCCCTGCCCTACGATGCGCCGACGAGCGGCGATAGCGTGCCGACCATGCCGAACGATCCCGCCCAGCCCACCACCCCGATACCGCCCGTCACCCCAGGGGCCAGCGCCGCCGCGCGCGGACTCCTCGACCTGCTGTACCGCGTCTCCGGCGAGACGACCCTCTCCGGCCAGCACAACCAGCCGATCCACGGCTCCGCCTGGACCGAGCGGATCACCGCCATCACCGACCGGGTGCCGGCCGTCTGGGGCCAGGAGATCGGCTTCTCCGCCCCCGGCACCCTGGACGGCGTCGACCGCCGCGCGGCCAACGTCGAGGAGGCCGTCGCCTGGCACCGGCGCGGCGCCGTCATCACCTACACCTGGCACGCGGTCTGTCCCGCCGACGACGAACCGGTGGAGTTCCAGGGCGGCATCATCCGGGACTTCCCGCCGACCGAGTTCGACTCGGTACTCGCACCCGGCTCCCCGCTGCACACCCGCTGGTGCGCCCAGGTGGACGCCGCCGCGGCCGTGCTGCGTCAGCTCGACGAGGCCGACGTGCCGGTCCTGTGGCGGCCGTACCACGAGATGAACGGCCCCTGGTTCTGGTGGGGCGCCCAGCCAGAGCGGCTGGTCGCGCTCTGGCGGCAGCTCTTCGACCGACTGGTCAACCACCACGAACTGCGCAACCTGGTCTGGGTCTGGAGCCCCAACGCCGCCTACGACAGCGCCACCCCGTTCGCCCCCTACTACCCGGGCCACGACGTGGTGGACGTGCTGGCGATGGACACCTACGGCGGCCACTACGAGCCCGAGCACCACGCCAGGCTGCGGGAGCTGGCCGACGGCCGGCCGCTGGGCCTCGGCGAGATCGGCGACCTGCCACCGGCCGAGGTGCTGACCGAGCAGCCCGACTGGACCTGGTTCATGGCCTGGCCCGACGTGGTCACCGACCGCAACTCGGACGAGGTCATCCGGGCGTTCTTCCAGCACCCCAGGATCAGCAACCTGCCCGATGTCGCCGCCTGGCGCGTCGACTGACACCTCCGCCTGGCGCGTCGACCGACGCGTCCCGTGGGCCCCGCCCGCCGGGGCCCACGCTGGCGTTGACGCCGACGTCAGGGGCTACCGTCGGAGACGTACCGGCTCGCACGGCCCACCCGGGCCGCGCTCGGCACGGAAGGGAGCCCCATGCGGATCGGTGAACTGGCGGCGCTGGCCGGCACCAGCCCCCGCGCGCTGCGCCACTACGAGTCGCTTGGGCTGCTCACCGCCCGGCGCGACCACCGCGGCTACCGCACCTACGACGAGGCGGACCTGCGGCTGCTGCGGCAGATCCGCACCCTGCAGGACTTCGGCTTCGGCCTGGAGGAGACCCGCCCCTTCGTCGAGTGCCTGCGCGCCGGCAACCCCAGCGGCGACGTCTGTCCCGCCTCGCTCGCCACCTACCGCGCCAAGCTCGCCGAACTGGACGCGGTCATCGGCGAGTTGAGCGCGGTCCGGGAGACGGTTCGGCGCCGACTCGGCCAGGCGGAGGCGGCGGTCGCCACCGAGCCAGGCTGTGCCTTCTCACCGCCCGCCGCCCGGGCCGGGCCGGCTGAGCCGCGCCGCGGCTGACGGCCGCCCCCACCCACCCGCGACCCGACACCGAGGGAGCTTCGCCATGCCCGAAACCACCACCGCCACCGCCTGCACCGCCACCACCAGCACCGCCCCCGCCCCGGCCGCCTCGCCCGTGGACGGCGCCGTCACCGAGGTCACGGACGCCACCTTCGCCACCGAGGTGCTCGCCGCCCCGCTGCCGGTGCTGGTGAAGTTCACCGCCGACTGGTGCCCGCCCTGCCGGATGATGACCCCGGTGCTCGCCGAGCTGGCCGCCGAACGCGCCGGCCGGCTGCGGATCGTCACCCTGGACATCGACCACAACCCGCGGACCACCGTCGGCTACGGGGTGCTCTCCGCGCCCACCCTGATGCTCTTCCGAGACGGCCAGCCGATCCGAGCCGTGGTCGGCGCCCGGCCCAAGGCCCGCCTCGCCGCGGAGTTGGACGCGGCGCTCTGACCGTCCCCGGCCGACACCGGGCCGGGGCCGCGCGCACCGCGTAGCGTTCTGCCCATGACCGAACTCACCGGCGCCCTGGTCGCCCTCCGCCCCACCACCCGGGAGGACATCCCCGAGCTGGCCGCCATCAGGTCCACCCCCGAGGTGCGGGCCTGGTGGCGCGGCGGGGACGACCTCGCCGCCGAGATCGCCGCCGACCTCGACGACCCGGCCCTGCACTCGTTCACCGTCCGGCACCAGGGGCTGACGGTCGGCCTGGCCCAGTGGTACGCCGAGGACGAACCCGACTACCGGCACGCCGGCATGGACCTCTTCCTCGCCCCCACCGCACACGGCCGCGGCCTGGGCACCGACACCGTCGCCACCCTGGCCCGCCACCTCGTCGACGACCACGGCCACCACCGCCTGGTCATCGACCCCGCCGCCGCCAACACCGCCGCGATCCGCTGCTACACCAAGGTCGGCTTCCGCCCGGTGGGCATCATGCGCGACTACGAACGCGGCGCCGACGGCACCTGGCACGACAGCCTGCTGATGGACCTCCTCGCCACCGAACTGCGCCGCTAGGACCCCGGGTACCGCCGGCGCCGGCGACATCCTGGGCGTCTCCCGGGCATCGGCTGGTATTCCCCGCCCGAGTCAACTCCCCGCTGCCACAATCGGACCGGGGGCCATGGGAACTGGCGAGCGAGCGGACAGCTGGGGGAAGCGGCATGGTGCGGCGCGGAACGGAGCTCGGCGGCCGGTACCACCTGGTCGCGCGGATCGGCGGCGGCGCGATGGGCGAGGTCTGGCGCGCCGACGACAACGTCCTCGGTCGGCACGTCGCGGTGAAGGTGCTGCGCCCCAAGCTCCTCGACGACCCCACCTTCGTCGCCCGGTTCCGCCGCGAGGCCCGGGTCCTGGCCACCCTCAACCACCCCAACATCGTGCAGGTCCACGACTACGGCGAGAACCAGCCGGCGGACGACGACGCCGAGGCCAGCGTCGCCTACATCGTCATGGAGCTGGTCGAGGGCCAGCCGCTGGAGCGACTCGCCACCGAGGGCGCGCGGATGGCGCCCGCCCGTGCCCTGGGGATCGCCGCCGAGGCCCTCGACGGGCTGCACGCCGCGCACCAACAGGACATCGTGCACCGGGACATCAAGCCCTCGAACCTGATGCTGTCCACCGAGGACCGGGTGAAGGTGACCGACTTCGGCATCGCCCGCGCGGTGGCCGGGGCCAAGCTCACCGACTCGCGCACGGTGCTGGGCACGGCGCTCTACATGGCGCCGGAACAGGCCGAGGGGAAGGGCGCCGTGCCGGCCTCCGACCTCTACTCGATCGGCGTCATCTGCTACCAACTGCTCACCGGCGGGCTGCCGTTCACCGGCGACTCGGCGGTGGAGATCCTGCTCAAGCACATCAGGCGACCGGTGCCCGCGCTGCCGGACGACCTGCCGGAGCCGGTGCGCGCCTTCGTGCTGCGGGCGTTGGCCAAGGAGCCGGACCAGCGGCACGCCAGCGCGGCGGCGATGGCCGCGGCCGCCCGCCGGGCAGCCACGGGCGAGCCGGCCGACGACCCGCCGCCCGCGGTGGTCATCGCCGGCCCGGACGCGTCCGAGGCCGCCACCGAGGTCGCCCAGACCGCCGATCCCGGCGACGCCGAAGCCCCCGCCGCGCCCGTCGCCGAGCCCGCCGCCGTCGAGCCCGGGACCGAGCCGCCGGGCCAGGACAAGCAGGACGAGGGGGCGGAGGAGAAGGCGAAGGACGAGGGGAAGCGGCGGCGCCGCGTCCCGCTCGTCGTCGCCATGCCGATGGTCGTCGTGGTGGGCGTCGGCTCCACCCTGTTCGCCGAGCGCCTGCCCTGGAACCCGGGCGGTGGCGGAGCCCCCGAGTCGGCCCCCTCGCTGCCCGTCCCGCGGGACGGCGAGACACCCGAGGACGAGCCCACCGACCCGGCCGAGGAGGAGCCCACCGCCGACGAGGACCCGGAGGACACCGAGGAGGACGAGTCGGCCACCGACCGGGGCACCGACGACGAGGAGACCGGCGACGACCCCCAGGAGAACGCCGACGTCGCCGGCGGCGGGGTGGCCAACCCGGGCGGCGGCACCAACTCCGGTGGCGACACGGGCGGTTCCGACGGCTCCTCGGGCGGCTCGTCCGGAGACTCGTCCGGTGGTTCGTCCTCCTCCGGCGGCACCCCGGCCGACCCGCCGGACGAACCGGACGAGCCGGACGACCCACCCGCCAACCCGGGCGGCCCACCCCGGGGCTGCGGTGGCGACAACTGGGGCCACCTCACCAGCGTCGGCGACGGCCTGCGCGTCGGCCTGGTCTCCGACCAACCCACCGACAACACCGCGGTGATCATGGGCGGCCACACGGCACTCGGCTGGGTCCGCTCCGACGCCTTCGGCAACGACCTCAGCCCCTGCAACGAGGACCACCCGATCCTCACCACGAGCTTCACCAACCCGGACCACCTGGTGATCCGCGGCAACCTCAGCGGATTCTGGCAACTACAGAGCGCCGGCTCCGGAGCCCACTACGTCCGCGACATCACCGGCCGCTGCCTCACCAACAACGGCGCCGGCGAACAACTCATCATGGACACCTGCATTAGCAACAACCGCTACCAACAATGGCACCTCCCGGGCTGACCAGCCCCGCCCACTGCATCGAACCGGCCTACCGTCCGCCGCTCGCGCGGCGCTGTTCGACGATGATGCGCAGCTCCTCAGGGGTCGACCACGGCGTCTTTCGGTGAATCACGCGGTGGCAGTTCGCGCATATAAGCGCGAGGTCCTGGAGCCTCGTCCGACGCTCGCCAGCCACGTGCAGAGGCACGACGTGGTGGCACTCTATGTAGCCGGCTCCGCGCTCCCCATACACCTCCTCAAAGTCGAACCCGCAGGCCTCACAGCACAACTGGCCGCCCGCCGCTCGTACCGAGTCGATCTTGCGTTGGCGAAGCTTGGGGTTCCGCTCCCGGACTCGATGCTGACGCAGGAGCAAGCGCCCTTCGGGCGCGCTGTAGTCGTCAAGCTCTTCGTCATCGGCGACAGGCAGCGCCTGGAGTGAACCTGACGAGAGGCCCTGCCGGATGAGATCCGCTGCCTGGGTCATCTCAGCTGGCCGGGCAAGGAACTCATGCAGCACCGCAACATCCAGCGCGCCGCCGTTCGTTGGCTTACCGGTGTACTCCGGATGCCGCGTGGCGATGTCGAAGGTCTTGCGAGCCACTCCATTGGCATTCCGGAACTTGTCGTTGCGACTCGCTTCCGCATGGATGGGGAGCAGCTGAAGGAGTGCCGAGAGGTCGCCAACCCGAGGATCGTGTGCTTCCAGTCCGCGCCAGCCGTTGGACATCACCAACTGGCAGGCCAGGATGATTTCATCGCGCGCCCACGCCGGATTCTTGACGACCTTGACCTTGAAGCCGGCCCCGATGAGCTGGCTGGCCGCGTGATCCCGGGCCTTCGCGTACTCATGGGGCGACAGGGCCGCGCCCGGGTCTGCACTCCACTGATGAGCGGCTCCAGCGATCGCAGCAGAGTCGTACTCGCGCCTTTCGTGTATCAGCACATGCGACTTTGCCAGGTCGTAGCCGTACTTTGCGTGGAAGGCTTCCCGGCCCAACTCGTCGTGCTCGTGCAGGGCCTTGAGCACCGCGTCCCGTGTGATGTCACCGATTGGCATGCCGGAAAGGTACAAGCTGCCACTGACAATCGAGTCGAGGGAACACGGGCCCACATGGTCGCGCTCGTCAGCCCCGCCCACTGCGTCAGGGCCAGACGTTGGCCCGGGCGCGGAACTCCTCGGGGGCGGTCTCCACGGGCAGCACGCACATCAGGTGGCCGCCCGGGGCGCGGAGCACCTGGCACTCCTGCCACCGCGACACCCGCTCCGCGCCGAGCGCGAGCAGCCGGGCGGTCTCCGCCTCGACGTCGTCGGTCTCGATGTCGAGGTGGATGCGTGGCGCGTCGTCGACCGCCTGTACGGCGGTGACCAGCCCGGGGAGCGCCCGGTGCAGCGTGGTGTACTGCGGCGCCGCCGGGTACGGCTCGGCGGTGGCCCCGAGCGCCGCCGCCCAGAACGCGGCGGCCCCCGCCGCCTCCGCCTCGGGAACGTCGATGATCACGGCATAGGTCCGGCTTCGGTGCATACCTCATCCCTTCCACCCGGCGCCCGGCCGCACCCACCTACCCTGGACATGGACGGCCACCGGCGTCGGCCTCAGGAGTCGGGCACCGGCTCGATGACATCGGCCCATCCGCGCTCGCCCCAAGGGCTCCCCACGACGCCGAGCCGCGCCGCGACGAAGTCGCCCAGGGACCGGACGTCCACGGTGCCGAGGTCGTCCCCGGGCCACCACACCGACTCGCACTCGACGCAGAGCAGGAACCCCACCCCGTCGGACCTGAAGCGGTAGGCCCGCGGCCACTCCTGCCAGCAGCACGGGCAGCAGGAGGAATCGGACACCCGCCGCACTCTACCGGCCACCGTCCACCCACCACTGCCCGCGGCAACGCCGAAGCCCCCGCCGACGTGACGTCGGCGGGGGCTTCCGCTGTCCGTTCTACCTGGTCTAGTGAACGGCCCTTGTCGCTGTGGACCTGAGGGGATTTGAACCCCTGACCCCCTCGTTGCGAACGAGATGCGCTACCAGGCTGCGCTACAGGCCCCTGTGGACACCAGGACTCTAGCACTCCGAGGGGGGTGGGCCGAAATCCGCACGGGCTCCCCAGGGGAACGGGACTACTCGCCCGCGGCTCGGCGGTGGTCGTCGTCGGCGTACTGGTCGAAGAGCGGGGTGCGCTGCGGCCCGGGGGGCTCGGCCCGGGGGGCCGGTGGTGCCTGGGGGGCGCTGGCGGTGGTGGAGCGGGCCGCGCTCCAGGTGTCGGGGGCGTCCAGGTCCACGCCCCGGGAGGTGCGCGGCGCGACCGGCGCCTTCACGTAGGTGGGGAGGGGGACCGGCGCCGGGTCCCAGCTCCTGGCGGCGTCCTCGGGGACGGGGCTCTGGTGGCGCTGCTGGTCGTCGACCCACTCCGCGTGGTCGGTCTGCTCGACGATCGCCCGGGCCGGCTTCTCCGGCACCGCCGCCGCGTTCGCCTGGGTGCGTTCGCGGAGCCGGCGGGCGGCCTCCTCGGCGCGACGGCGGTCCACCGCCACCGCCCAGCGGCGCCGTTCCTGCTTGCGCAGGTGGACCATGTACGCGACGAGCAGCAGGCCGGGGATCGCCGGCAGCCACAGGTAACCGGTGCTGGTGGAGACGGCGAAGATGCCGGAGAAGGTGAAGGCCAGGAAGAGCACCATGGTGGTGCGCCGCCGGCGCGCGAGGACTCTCGCGCGCTGCGGGGTGGGCGGCTGCGTCCCGGCGGCCGAGGCGGCCCCCTGGGCGGCGCCGGACGGTGCGCCGCCCGCGGCCGGGGTGGGCTGGGAGGCGGCGGCCGGCCGCGCCGTGGTGACGGGCTCGGCGAAGGCCCGGAGGTCGACGGACCCGTCCGGGGTGGCGGGCTCGTCGGGGTCACCCGGGCCGTGCTCCGCTGTGTCCCCCTGCTCGGCCGGTGCCGGCGCGCGCTTACCGCGCGTCAGCAGCCGGATGGCGGTGCTGAAGCGTTCCGTCGGACGCGAGTCGTTCAACTCGTCCTGCCGGCGGAGCCACATCGGCACGAGGTACGCGGCCCAGGCCCCGACGATCATTGCGAAGATGAGGCCACTGCTGCTCACGGTCACACCGTAGAGGGGTTGGCGGGGGTCCATCTGCCAAATTGGGCGGTGTGTCGCACGATCAGGCGGTCATCCGAGAGCTTTCGTCGGATTGTTATGAAGTCGTCCACGCGTTCGGCTATCCGCGTGGCCTTTTTCACTCCGAAATTCGAACACGTTTCTTATTTGTGTGATGAGTCTTCCGGCGACCCGGACGAACCGGACGAACCCGCGGTGTCCGGGGCCTCCGTGGCCGCCGAGGCGTCCGCCGGGCCCGGGGTCGCCGTGCCGGCGCCGGTCTGGCGCAGCCGGCGGGACAGCAGCCCCTGGGGCACGTCCTCCGCGCTCAGCGCGAAGATGAGATGGTCCCGCCAGGCGCCGTCGATATGCAGATAGCGGGGCCGCACGCCTTCTTCACGAAATCCGAGCTTCTCCACCACGCGCCGGCTCGGGCCGTTCTCCGGACGAATGCAGATCTCGATCCGGTGCAGCCCCAGCACGAAGAAGCAGTGGTCGACGGCGAGCGCCACCGCCGTCGGCATCACGCCCCGCCCCGCGACCGACCGGTCGACCCAGTAGCCGATGTGCGCGGCGCACATCGAGCCCCAGGTGATCCCCGCCACCGTGAGCTGCCCGGCGAGCCGTCCCTGGTAGGTCACCACGAACGGCAACATCCGCCCCGCCTGCGCCTCGCCGCGCAGATGACGCACCATCTGCCGGAAGGTCGGCCGCCGCGGCGCCAGGTGTCCGTGGGGCGGGGGCGGAATCGTCGCCTCCCAGGGGCGCAACCACTCGCGGTTGCGCTGGTTGACCTCCCGCCAGGCACGGTGGTCACGCTGCCTGATGGGTCGCAGACCGACCTCGCCGGCCACCAACTCGACGCTCCAGTGGGCGTTCACGACGGGTGGTCGCCGCCCCGTAGCTGGTCAACCGCGTGTCTCAGCAGCGGCGCGAGCACGGCCAGCCCGTCCCGCACGCCGCCGGTCGAGCCCGGCAGGTTGACGATCAGGGTGCGCCCGGCGACCCCGGCCAGCCCACGGGAGAGCACGGCCGTCGGCACCTTCTCCCGGCCGGCGGCCCGGATCGCCTCGGTGATGCCCGGCACCTCGTAGTCGAGCAGCCGGCGGGTCATCTCCGGGGTGGCGTCGGTCGGCGAGATCCCGGTGCCACCGGTGGTCAGCACCACGTCGTACCCCTCGGCCAGCGCGGCGCGCAGCGTCTCGGCCACCGGCTCCCCGTCCGGCACCACCACCGGCCCCTCGACCGTGAACCCGCACTCGGTCAACCCGGCCACCAGCAGCGGCCCGCCGGTGTCCGGGTAGACGCCGGCGGCGGCCCGGTTGGAGGCGGTGACGGCCAGCGCCCGGTACGGCTCGCTCACCGCTCCCGGCTCCAGTCCCCGGACGCGCCCCCGGTCTTCGCCTCGACCCGGACATCGGTGATGACCGCGGCCTTGTCCACCGCCTTCACCATGTCGACCAGGGTGAGCGCGGCCACCGAGACCGCGGTGAGCGCCTCCATCTCGACGCCGGTGCGGTCCGTGGTGCGCACCTCGGCGGCGATCTCCACCGCGTCGTCCGCGACCCGCAGGTCGACGGTGACGCCAGAGACCGCCAGCGGGTGGCAGAGCGGGATCAGCTCGGGGGTGCGCTTGGCGCCCATGATGCCGGCGATCCTGGCGGTCGCCAGGGCGTCGCCCTTGGGCATCCCGGCGCCCCGCAGCAACGTGACGACCTCGGGGGTCACCAGCACGCGGCCGGTGGCCCGCGCGGTGCGGGTGGTCGTGGCCTTCTGGGTCACGTCGACCATCCGAGCCGCCCCCGAGTCGTCGAGGTGGCTGAGACGTGGGCTGTTCATGACCGATTACGGTACTCCTCCGTCACCCCAGCAGCACCACCGCGAACTCCCCGCCGGGGGACGCCTCGGTGACGGCCTCCGGGATCTCGATCAGCGCGTCGGCCCGGGCCAGGGCGGCCACCAGGTGCGAGTCGGCGGCGCCCACCGGCCGCACCGTGCCGAGCGCGGCGCCGTCGGCCGGCGGCGTGTACCGCCCCCGCAGGAACTGCCGGCGCCCCTCGGGGGAGCGCAGCGGCGCGTCGCCGACCAGCCGGGCGACGGTCCGCGGCCGGTGCAGCTCGGTGGCCGGACGGCCGGCCAGCGCCCGCAGCGCGGGCCGCACGAACAGCTCGAACGACACATAGGCGGAGACCGGGTTCCCCGGGAGCGCGAAGAGCGGGGCGCGGGCCCGGCCGAGCAGCCCGAAGCCCTGCGGCTTGCCCGGCTGCATGGCCAGCCGGCGGAACGCGACCGAGCCCACCTCCGGGTCCAGGTCCGTCAACGCGGCCTTGACCACGTCGTAGGCGCCGACGCTCACGCCGCCGCTGGTCACCACCAGGTCGGCGCCGGCCAGCTGGTCCTCAAGGGTGGCGCGCAGGGTGCCCGGATCGTCGGCCACGGCGGCGACCCGGTGGGCGACCGCCCCCGCCTGGCGGGCGGCGGCGGCCAGCAGGAAGCCGTTCGAGTCATGGATCTGGCCGGGGCCCAACGGGACGCCGGGCGCCACCAGTTCGCTGCCGGTGGAGAGCACGGCGACGCGCGGCCGCGGGCGCACCGGCACCGTGGCCCGGCCGAGGGCGGCCAGCAGGCCGAGCTGGGGCGGGCCCAGCACGGCGCCGGCGGTGAGCGCGACCGCGCCCAGCGCGGCGTCGCTGCCCCGGGCGCGCACGAACTGGCCGGGCGCCGCCGGCCGGTGCACCCGGACCTCGGGCCCGGCCGGCCCGGTCATGTCGACCGCCGGGCCGCCGCCCGCGCCGCCGTCCGTCCACTCCACGGGCACCACGGCCTCGGCGCCCGGCGGCAGCGGCGCGCCGGTCATGACGCGCGCCGCCGTGCCGGGCCGGACGGTCGGCAGGCTGCCGCTGCCGGCCGCCACGTCGCCGAGCACGGTGAGCACGGCCGGGTAGGCGGCCGAGGCGCCGTGCACGTCGGCCGCCCGCACCGCGTAGCCGTCCATGGAACTGTTGTCGAACGGGGGCAGCGCGCCGGGCACGGTGACGTCCTCGGTGAGCACGCAGCCCTGGGCGTCCAGCAGCGGCAGCTCGATGGGCTCCAGCGGGCGCACGACGGCGAGCACGTCGGCCAGGTGCGCGTCGACGGACCACAGGCCGTCGGGGCCGGGCCCGTTCGGCGGGCTTGGCTCAGTCAAGGTGCGGCAACTCCTCGGTCACGTAGGACCGCAGCCAGGACCGGAACTCCGGGCCGAGGTCCGGGCGTTCACAGGCCAGCCGGACGATGGAGCGCAGGTAGTCGGCGCGGTCCCCGGTGTCGTAGCGGCGCCCCTTGAAGGCCACGCCGTGCACCGGGCCGCCCAGGCTCGGGTCGGCGGCCATGGCCTGGAGCGCGTCGGTGATCTGGATCTCGCCGCCGCGGCCGGGGGCGGTCTCGGCCAGCACCCGGAAGACCACCGGGTCCAGGACGTAGCGCCCGATCACCGCGTAGGAGCTGGGGGCGTCGGCCGCGGCGGGCTTCTCCACCAGGCCGGTGACCCGCAGCACGCCGTCCGCGGTCGGCCGCACGGCGGCGCAGCCGTAGAGGTGGATCTGCTCGGGGGCGACCTCCATCAGCGCGATCACGCTGCCGCCGTGCCGCTCGCGGACCGCGATCATCTCGGTCAGCAGGGGGTCGCGCGGGTCAATCAGGTCGTCGCCGAGGAGGACGGCGAACGGCTGGTCACCGACGTGCGGTTCGGCGCAGAGCACGGCGTGGCCGAGGCCCTTGGGGTCGCCCTGCCGGACGTAGTGCATGGTGGCCAGGGCGGTGGACTGCTGGACCCGGGAGAGCCGCTCGTGGTCGCCCTTGCGGCGGAGCGCGTCCTCCAGCTCGTAGTTGCGGTCGAAATGGTCTTCCAACGGTCGTTTGTTACGACCGGTGACCATCAGGACGTCGGTCAGGCCGGCCGCGGTCGCCTCCTCGACCACGTACTGAATCGCCGGCTGGTCGACCACCGGCAGCATTTCCTTCGGGGTGGCCTTGGTCGCGGGCAGAAACCGAGTGCCGAGACCAGCGGCGGGAATGACAGCCTTACTGATCCGAGGGCGCGCTGAGGTCATGCCGGTCACTTTATCCACCTGGCCTGGGAGTTCCCGACACCTATGCCTGAGGCGTCGTGTTGTGAACGGATTTGGCTCGCGGGTTGCCTGCTGGTTACGTGCGGGTTATTGAATGGTGTGACGGAAGGGGTAGTTGTGAATCGAAAGCTTCGATGTGGTGAACGGGCGGCACCGGGCGCGGGCTGCCCCCGGCCGGCGGCGACCGACGCGGCGACGCCGGCGACCTGGGTGGCGACGGGGGCGGCCGGATGGTGCTGACGGAGCCGGCCCGAAGGAAGCGCGAGCTGCGCCGCGACCTGCTCGCGGTCCGGGCCGCGCTGGCCGCCGACGAGGTCGCGCAGGCCGCCGAGACGCTCGCCGAACGGGCCCTGGAACTCCCGGAGCTGGCCGCGGCCGGCACCGTCGCGGCCTATGTCTCGGTGGGGCGTGAACCGGGCACCGGGCCGCTGTTGCGCACGCTGCGCGAGCGGGGCGTGCGGGTGCTGCTGCCGGTGCTGTTGGCCGACAACGACCTGGACTGGGCGGAGTTCGACGGCCACGGCCGGCTGGTCGAGTCCGAACACGCCGGCCGCGTCCGGCTGCTGGAGCCGGCCGGCCGCCGGCTCGGCCGGTCCGCCGTGACCTGGGCGGACACCGTGCTGCTCCCGGGCCTCGCGGTGGACGGGGCCGGGCTGCGGATGGGGCGCGGCGGCGGCTCCTACGACCGCGCGCTGGCCCGGGTCGCCGAGTCGGCGGCCGCCCCGGCGCTGGTGGCCCTGGTCTACGGCCACGAGGTGGTCGAGCGGCTGCCCAGCGAGCCGCACGACCGGCCGGTGCACGCCGCGCTCACCCCGGAGGGCGTGCACCGGTTCGGCCGGTGACCGGGCGGCACACGCCCGATCACCGGCCGAAGGTCTGGCCCGAGGCCTCGCTCAGCCCTCGTCCCCGCCGCCGGCCGGCGTCAGGTTGAGGGTGTTGGCCGACCGTTCGCTGACCGCCTCCTGGCTGCTGGGCCAGGGCAGGTACTCGCCCCTGGCCCAGAGCTCGGTCTGGTCGGTGTAGTTGGCGTGGTAGGCGTGGCCGGACGCGCCGGTGAGGTTGACCCAGAGCGACTCGTCGAAGTTGTCCAGGCTGACGATCATCCGCATCGAGGGCACCCACGTCACGTCGTACCCGCCGGCCGCGTTCCAGCCGGTGGCGTCCACCGCGTCCGCGCCACCCGAGAGGTTCCACGGGCCGCGGTTGAGCAGCCACTGGACGGGCCCGGGGCCCTCGGTGCCGAGGGTCTGGTTGGTGAGCATCAGCTGGTGCAGGCGGCCCCAGCTCCAGGTGTCGATGTCCTTGCCCAGCTCGGCGGTCAGCTCCCAACGGGCGTCCCGCATGGCCCGGGCCAGCAGCTCGTCGCGGCCCTCGGCGCCGGCCGCCTGGGGGATGGCCGGCGTGCTCCACCACTCGCTGTCCGGGTCCTCCAGCAGGTTGCGCACCACCTCGAACCAGCGGTCGCCGCCGTCCGGCTGCGCCGTCTCCGGGCTGCGCTCGCCGCACTCCTCGACCAGCCGCTCGCCGCCGTCGATGTCCTCCATCGGCTCGGACTCGTCGGCCGGGGAGACCCACAGGCACTGGTCCTCGACGCGCAGCTCCTTGGGCAGCTTGTTGCCGAAGGCCAGCTGCAGCAGGTTGCGCCAGACCGCGTTGTAGTAGGCGGCGCCGGGGGAGTCCGAGTCCTGGCTGAAGTCCCAGCCCTCCAGCAGCTCCTGGGCCTCCCGGACGTAGGGGTCGGGGACGTCGATGTCGAGCAGGTACGGCACGAGGATCTCGGCCATCTCGTTGTGGTTGTCCAGCTGGATGTCCTGCATGTCCCCCATCGAGATCTTGCCGCCGTCCTCGATGGTGGTCTGGATCAGGTCCTCGATCCGCTGGCTCCTGGTGCCGTAACTCCAGTCCTCGGTCAGGTGGTACGGGTAGTCGTCCGGCCCGATCACCGACTGGTTGGCGGTGACGATGTAGCCGCGCTCGGGGTTGAACTCGTAGGGCAGCTCCTCCTGCGGGATGGTGTCGATCCAGTCGTAGGAGGAGTCCCAGCCGGGCGACGGGTAGCGGCCGTCGCCGGCGCCGCGGATCGGGATCTGGCCGGGGGCCTGGTAGCCGATGTTGCCCTCGACGTCGGCGTAGATCAGGTTCTGCGAGGGCACGGCGAAGTCCTGGGCGGCGGCGCGGAACTCGTCCCAGTTGCTCGCCGCGTTCAGCCCGAAGACGGCGTCCATGGTGTTGGACGGTTCGAGCGCCGTCCAGTTGAGCGAGACCGCGTAGCCGGTGCCCCGGTCGGGCGCCCCCGCGTCCACCGGCGCGCTGCCGCCGACGGCCTCCAACTCCTCGTGCCGGTCGGAGACGATGGGGCCGTTGACGGTGGAACGAACGGTGATCTCCCGAGTTTCCCCGCCGGCCACCCGAATTTCCTCGGTCCGCGTGTCGTAAGGAATCTGCTCACCGTCGCGCAGGAAATTACCGTTGTCGAGCTTTTCCAGTCGGAGATCGGACACGTCGGCGCCCAGGTTGGTCAGCCCCCAGGCGATGTCCTGGTTGTGGCCGATGATCACCCCCGGCATGCCGGAGAAGGTGAAGCCGGAGACGTCGAACGGGCACTCCTCGCTCACCTCGGAACAGTGCAGCCCCATCTGGTACCAGACACCGGGCAGCGAGGGCGCCAGGTGCGGGTCGTTGGCCAGCAGCGGCATCCCGGTCGTGGTGTAGTCGCCGTGCACCACCCAGGAGTTGGAGCCGATGCCGGCGCCGTTGGTGCCCAGCAGCGCCGGGATCTCGTCCAGGGTGTCGGAGAGCGAGCCCAGCTGGGTGGTGAAGCCGTCCGCCGCCTGGTCAACGCCGGCGGGCGGGGCGCCGGTGCCGTCCCCCAGGCCGTCGCCGGTGCCCGTGCCGTCCCCCAGCCCGTCTCCGGTGCCGGTGCCGTCTCCCAGCCCGTCTCCGGTGCCCGTGCCGTCCCCCAGACCGTCGTCGGCGGGATCGATGTCCGCGCCGTTCTCGGTCACGATCGGGCGGTTCCGGTCATAGGGGTAGTCCGGGTAAAGCTCTTCGATCTCTTCTGGAGTGAACCGCTCGGTCAGGAAAGCCCGATCGATCTCGTCCTCCATGTTGCCGCGCAGGTCCCAGGCCATCGCCTTGAGCCAGGCCACCGAGTCCACCGGCTCCCAGGCGTCGGGCTGATAGTCGCTGACGAAGTCCAGCGCGGCGTACTCGACCGAGATCTCCTCGCCACTGTGCTCGTCCAGATAGGCGTTCACGCCGTCCGCGTAGGCGACCAGGTACTCCTTGGTCTCCTCCGAGAGTTCGTTGTCGTACTCCTCCTGCGCGATCCGGTGCCAGCCGAGCGTCCGGAGAAAGGCATCGGTCTCGACCTGGCTCTCACCGAACATTTCCGAAAGCCGGCCAGCGGTCATATGGCGCCGCACGTCCATTTCCCAGAACCGGTCCTGGGCGTGCACGTACCCCTGGGCACGGAACAGGTCCTCGGCGGTCTCACCGTAGAGCTGCGGGATGCCGTTGGCGTCCCGCTCCACCGCCACGGGGGCGGTCAGCCCGTCGATCGCGAGCTCTCCCGATACCTGGGGGTAGGAGGCGCGTACGGTGGAGACGCTCCAGTAGGCGCCGTAGCCGACACCGGCCACGAGCAGCACGACGAGCGCGATCACGATCAGACGACCGCGTCGCCTTGGCTTCTTGGCGGGCATCTCTGTCCTTCACAGGGCAGCTGAGCGGGTGGAAGCAACCATAGACATACGGCCACTGGGGTGAGCCTACGGGGAGCGTGACGGGCGGGTCACAGGCGACTGCGGTGGACTTCCGACCCCGGAATGTTGCACGATGGGGCGTCGTTAGCACTCCACAGTGCAGAGTGCCAGGAGGAAGACGTGCCGACCTATCAGTACCAGTGCACCGCGTGCGACGAGGGCCTCGAGGTGGTCCAGAAGTTCACCGACGACGCGCTGACCGAGTGCCCCAGCTGCCAGGGGCGGCTGAAGAAGGTCTACTCGGCGGTGGGCATCGTCTTCAAGGGCTCTGGCTTCTACCGCAATGACAGCCGCAACGCCTCGTCGAGCAGCAGTGCCGCCAGCGGTGGCAAGAGCGCGGGGAAGCCCGGCTCCGCCGGCTCGTCCGACGCCTCCTCGTCGAGCGACTTGGGTTCGTCCGGCTCCGCTGGCTCGTCGGGCTCGTCCGGCTCCGGTGGCTCCGGCTCCTCGACGCCGGCGGCCTCCTCGGGCGGCGCCGGCCTCACCAGCCCGTCCGGGAAGAGCGCGGGTAAGGCGGCCTCCGCCGCATGAGTCCGGCCGCGGTCGGCGCGGAGCACCGCGCCGAGATCGGCGTGATCGGTGGCTCCGGCTTCTACTCGTTCCTCGACGATGTGGTCGAGGTCACCGTCGAGACCCCGTACGGCGCGCCGAGCGACTCGCTCTTCCTCGGCGAGGTCGCCGGGCGACGGGTCGCCTTCCTGCCCCGGCACGGCCGTGGGCACGAGCTGCCGCCCGCCCGGATCAACTACCGGGCCAACCTCTGGGCGCTGCGCTCGGTGGGGGTCAGGCAGGTGCTCGGCCCGTGCGCGGTCGGCGGGCTGCGCCCCGAGTACGGCCCCGGCACCCTGCTGGTGCCCGACCAGCTGGTCGACCGCACCAGGAGCCGGATCGGCACCTTCTACGACGGCGAGACCCGGCCGGACGGGCAACGCTCCCGGGTGGTGCACGTCTCGCTGGCCGACCCGTACTGCCCGGCCGGCCGCCGGGTGGCGATCGACGCCGCGCGCGGCCGGGACTGGGACGCCGTCGACGGCGGCACCATGTGCGTCATCGAGGGGCCCCGTTTCTCCACCCGCGCCGAGTCCCGCTGGCACGCGGCGCTCGGCTGGTCGGTGGTCGGCATGACCGGACACCCCGAGGCCGCCCTCGCTCGCGAGCTGGAGCTCTGCTACACCTCGCTGGCGCTGGTCACCGACCTGGACGCGGGGGCCGAGGCCGGCGAGGGGGTCTCGCACGCCGAGGTGCTTGAGGTGTTCGGGCGCAACGTCGGCCGGCTGCGGGACGTGCTCTTCGACGTGGTGGGCGGGCTGCCGGAACGGCGCGACTGCCCCTGCGGCACGGCCCTCGACGGTCAGGATCCGGGGATCAGTCTGCCGTAGGCGAGGGGGTGTGGGGGGCGCCGGTGGTGCTGTCGCCCTCCTTCACCCGACGTCCGCCGCGCTGACGCCCGGTCCGCCTACGCGCGCCTGCCTGCGCGCCTGGTCTCCTCCACGCGTGGGGCGCTTCACGCGTGGGGCGTTTCACGCGTGGGGCGCTTGACGCGTGCCGCGGTATGTCCGCGCTGCTTCCCACGCCCGCCACGTGTGCGTCGGCGCTGTTTCTCACGGCGGCTTTTTTGTGCGCGTCGGCGCCGTTTCCGGCGCCGGCTCCGCGTCTCACGTCCCGTTGTTTCCACGCCGGCTTCAGTTGCTGGTGGCGCTGTCTTGATGTCCGTCGGGGTCCGCCTCGTCGCACGGGCTGTTCGCCCAACCGCCTTGCCGGTGACGGCCGTTCGGCGGTCGGGTCGGTGCGCGGGAGGCGGGTGACGCCACCCCGGCGGCCGCCCTGGTGTCCCTCGTTCGGGTGATCGGGTTTTCCACAGGCCCGGGGTTGTCCACAGGGCTCAGCGCGGTTCGCGTGGGGCGGGCAGGGTGGCGCCATGAGCCACTTCACATCCTCGGAAACACCTCGGATCTCCCCGGCCGGGCGGTCGCTCCGGCGGGCCGGCCGGCCCGCCGCGCCTGGCCGCTCGGCGGCCCGCGCGCCGGCGGCGCCCGGCCCTCGTGGGCCGGCGGGCGCGGCGGGTGGCGGGCCGCTGGGGGTGCCGTCCTTCGCGCCGATCCGGCCGCGTGCCGGCCGCCGGTCGCGCTGGCGGCCCGGGCGCCGGGGGCGGCTGCTGGCCGGCGCCGCTGCGGTGGGCGTCGCGGCCCTGTCGCTGCTCTGGGCGCCTGGCGCCGAGCCCCCCGAGCCCGAGGCGGAAGCCCTGGTCAGCGATGGCGCGGGCGGTGGCGCCTCGGCGCCGGACGGCACGGCCGGGCCGCCGGCTGAGGCGGCCGAGGAGCGGACGGTCGCGCTGCCGCTGCGCATCGCCGACCCGGCGTCGGTCCGGCTCCTGGAGCCGGGAGACCGGGTCGATGTCTACGCCGCGGGGGCGGTCGGCGAGCCGGCCCCCTCGGGCGCTGGAGCGGCGCGGCTGGTGGCCAGTGGGGTGCGGGTGGCCGAGGTGCCGGAGCCGGGACGTGCGGCGGGTTCCGCCGGTGGGGTCGAGGGGCTCGGTGGGCAGCTGGTGGTCTCCGTCGACGCCGCGACGGCGGCCGAGCTGACGGGCGCGGCGGCGGGTTTCCGGCTGGCGGTGGCCCGGTGGTGAGGGTTGTGTTCCGCCGGATTCTGGATTGGACAGCCTCCCGGTGCCTGGGGCACGGTGGCCGGCACGATTCGAGGAGACCGCACGGGCCGCTCAACGCACGACGGCCGCGCGGTGCGGGAGAGAGGCACGACGGTGAACCAGGAAGAACGGACCGGCAGTCGAGTGCTGACGGGGGCGCGGAATGTGCTGGATGGCTTCCGCGGCTTCCTGATGCGGGGGAACGTGGTGGAGCTGGCGGTCGCCGTCGTCATCGGCGCCGCGTTCACCAACATCGTGAACGCGGTGGTCGACGGGGTCATCAGCCCGCTCGTCGGCGCCTTCGGCACCCAGAACCTGGACGCCTACCAGCTCTGCCTGCGTGGGGCCTGCGCCCAGGGCGACGGCGTCACGATCAGCTGGGGTGCGGTGCTCAGCGCCTCGCTGACCTTCCTGATCACCGCCGCGGTGGTCTACTTCCTGATGATCCTGCCCATGACCCGCTATCTGGAGCGGCGCAAGGCGAAGGAGCCGGCGGAGGCGGCGGCTCTGACGGATGTGGAGCTGCTGGCGCAGATCCGCGACGAGTTGGTCGCCCTGCGGGCGGCGAGCACGGGCTCGCCGGGCCTGGTCGCGGCCCAGCGGTCGGCGCCGGGCGAGGGCGGCGGCCCTGCCCCGGCGGGTTCCGGGGACGGCTCGGACTTGGCCGACGAGGAGTAGCCCTCCGGCCCTCCCCACGCCGCGCGGCCCCTGCCCCGAGACCTCTGGTGGCGGGGGCTTCCCGCGGGCGGTGGAGCGGCTCAGATGTGGTGCGGGGGGCGCTCGTCGAGCAGCCGCACCAGATTTCCCTCGGTGGCGTCCTCCGCCGGGCTGTCGCCCCAGCCGCGGTCGCTGTCGTCCCCGGAGCGGCCGGACAGCGGGTCGTCGAAGACGAGCCGGTCGACGGCCCGGCCGGGTTCCGGACGGTGCTGGTCGGTCATGTGGCCAGGATAAGGCCGTGGTGGCGAGGATCCGGGCCCCAGCTCCTCGTGCCACCAGCGGTCACGGCCCGGGTGCCAGGGCACGGGGCGGGCCAGCTGGCGGACGACCAGGACGGTCCGGACCGCGGGGCAGGCGGTGAGGGTGCGGTCCATGGCCGCTTTGGTGGGGTGCACCTGCCCGTCGGCCTCGCAGGAGTCGGCGCAGATCACCACCCGGGCCCCGCTGTCGTTGAGGCGGGTGCGGACGAAGTCCCGTTGGTCGTCGATCGGCAGCGTGAGTCGCTGGGCGCCGACCGTCAGACAGGCGAGCGTGATCACCACCGACTCCAGACACATGGGCAGTTGCACGGCGACCGGATCCCGGGCCGTCACCCCGAGGCGGCGCAGCGCGGCGCTGGCCTGGTCGGCCAGGCGCAGCAGTTGGATGTTGGTGAGAACGTCCGCCGGTCCGAACCAGCGTCCGTTGCCCTGTTGGTCTCCGGACATGGGACCAGCCTGGCCGCTGGCGGTAGACATTCGATAAATGTCCCATCGACGCCTCCCTGCGCGCGGCGAGGCTCTCCGCCGTGGCGAAGCGCCGGCCGCCGCGCTGGCCGACGCTGGGTGACGAAGGCGGACCGAGCGTGCGGGGCGAGGGCGGATGGCCTGGCGGCTCCGAAGCGTCGGCGCGCGTTCGGAGCCACCGGCTCTTCCACGGTGCCGCTCGCCGCGCCGGATCGGCAACCGGAGCCGGGACACGGCCGGGCCCCCACGGCCGGTGGGCCGTGGGGGCCGCGCATCCGGGGGCGTCGGGGTCCGGTGACGGGGCCGGCCCCCGAGCCGGAGGTGGCGCTGGCGTCAGTGCGCCAGCACCGGGATCGGCGCTTCCGCCTCCCCGTCGGCGGAGGCGCCCGGGCTGACGCTCCTTCCGGCGTTGATCAGCACGAAGGCGAGCAGCGCGCCCAGGGCCACGATGCCGAAGCCCCACCAGATCGCGGTGCTGTAGCCGTGCACCTCGGACTCCATGGCGAGCCGCAGCTGGGCGGCCTCGTCCGAGGCGCCGCCGATCCGGGAGGCGAGGTAGCTGCTGCTGGCGCTGGCCGCGATGGTGTTCAGCAGCGCGGTGCCGATGGCGCCACCGATCTGCTGCGCGGTGTTCACCATGGCCGAGGCCACCCCGGCGTCGGTGGCGCGGACCCCGGAGGTCGCCAGGCTCATCCCGGCCATGAAGGAGGTGCCCATGCCGAGCCCCAGCAGCACCTGGGCCGGCAGGATCACCGTCGCGTAGGAGGAGTCGATCTCCAGCTGGGTCAGCCAGAGCATGCCCAGCGCGGCGACCAGCAGGCCCGGGCCCATCAGGAACCTGGGCGGCACCTTCGAGGTCAGCCGGGGGGCGATCTGGGTGGAGCCGATCACCATGCCGAACACCATCGGCAGGAAGGCGAGGCCGGTCTCCACCGGGGTGTAGCCCCTGATCACCTGGAGGTACAGCGTCAGGAACAGGAAGAGGCCGAACATCGCGATCACCGAGAACGCGAAGGCCAGATACGTGCCGCCCCGGTTGCGGTCGGTGACCACACGGAGCGGGAGCAGCGGAGAGGAGACCCGCGACTCGACTATCACGAAGGCGACCAGCAGCACGGCGGAGGCCACGAAGCTCGCGACGGTCCACGTCTCGGTCCAGTCCTCGTGCTCGGCGCGGCTGAAGCCGTAGACGAGCGCGACCAGGCCGAGCGTGGCCAGGAGCACGCCGGGGACGTCCAGCGTGGAGCGGTTCCTGGCCTCCGCGGGCTCGCGGATCACCA
The DNA here is from genome assembly GCF_031845445.1 of Streptomyces chisholmiae. Taxonomy (NCBI): domain Bacteria; kingdom Bacillati; phylum Actinomycetota; class Actinomycetes; order Kitasatosporales; family Streptomycetaceae; genus Streptomyces; species Streptomyces chisholmiae. The sequence goes on from NZ_JAVREO010000010.1 coordinate 209,116, forward strand.
GGACCGCGCCGATGACGGCGACCACGGCGAAGGGCACGTTCACGTAGAACGTCCAGCGCCAGTCCAGGTACTCGGTGAGGACGCCACCGAGCAGCAGGCCGACGGCGGCGCCGGCGCCGGCGATCGCGCCGAAGACGCCGAACGCCTTGGCCCGTTCCTTGGCGTCGGTGAACATCACGGTCAGCAGCGACAGGGCGGCCGGGGCCAGCAGGGCGCCGAAGACGCCCTGGAGCGCCCGCGCGCCGAACATCATCAGCTCGTTCTGGGCCGCGCCGCCGAGGGCGGAGGCCAGCGCGAAGCCGATCAGGCCCAGCACGAAGGTGCGCTGCCGTCCCCAGAGGTCGGAGATCCGGCCGCCGAAGAGCAGCAGACCGCCGAAGGCCAGGGCGTAGGCGGTGATCACCCACTGGCGGTTGCCCGCCGAGATGCCCAGGTCCTCCTGGGCGGTGGGCAGGGCGATGTTCACGATCGTGCCGTCGAGCACGACCATCAACTGGGCCAGGGCGATGAAGAAGAGGGCTTGCCAGCGCCTCGGGTCGGCGCCGGTCGGCGTCTCCCGCACGGTGGCGTTCACGGATGACATGGGTGGGTTACCTCATAGCGAAGAGGGCGAAGCCGGAGGGACGGTGGGCGAACGCGGGATCGACTGGCGAGCCCGCGGCGTACTGCCCGGTGCCGTGGACGTCCGGTAGGAGAGACTTGGCGGTGCCGCCGAACTCAGCGCTGAGTGCGGGTCACCAGGGGTGGATCAGCGGGGCTCTTCCTTGAGATCCGCCAAGTGCGTTTTGGAGCCGGGCAGTTGGCTGCGCGGCGGGGTGCGGAGACCGTCCAGGAAGATCTGCAGGTGGCGGCGGGCCAGCACGGTGTCGTCGCCGCAGGTGGTGCCAGGGACGGAGGTGGTGAGTCGGCTGACGGCGACCAGCAGGTCGCCGGTGCCGACGTCCGGGCGGAGCTGTCCGGAGGCGTGGGCTCGCCCGAGCAGCTCCTCGGTGACCGCAAGCGCCCGGTCCCGGCTGGCGAGCAGCGCGGGATCGGCGTGGTCGATGCCGAAGCCGAGCAGTCGGCAGAGGCCCCCGACGCGTTCCTCGGCCGAGTCGAGAACGAGCCGGCTCAGCGCCTCGAACGGATCATGCTCGGCCTCCAGAGCCTGTTGGGCCCGCTCCGTGATCCGGTCGTTGACGTGGATCAGCACCTGGAGCAGCAGCGACCGCCGGTTGGGGAAGTGCCGGTAGAGAGTGGCATTCCCGACCCCGGCCCGTCGAGCGATTTCGTCCAGTGCGACCTCGGGCCCGTACTCGACGATCGCCTCCCGGGCCGCGAGGACGATGCGCTGCCGGTTGCGCGCCGCGTCGGCGCGCAACGGCGGGCACATGGCGCCCTTGACGGTGGTGGTCTCCACGAGGCTCCTCCAGCACGCGGCACCGGATGGTGCGGCTTTCAACAAACCGGGGAGACAATCCCCGGTTGCCCGGACGGAGATCTCAACGGAGAGGGAGTCCCCGGTTATTTCGGGTGGGGAGAGTGATCGCGGTCACATCGTTCGGTGGGATGGCGGCGCGGGGATGATCAGCGGCGAGTCCGTGGGCCGACGCCGGCCTGCCCCGCTGCGCCAACCGGGCCCGAGGAGTCGGCCGGGGCTGGCCCGGTACGCTGACCGCGCCGGTCTGATCGCCCCCTGAGCCGCCGGCCACTCGTCTGAGCGTTGCCGCCCGGAAGCCGTGAGGAGGCCGCCATGCCCCCGTGGCCCGTCGCGGCCCCCGGCCGTCCCGAGAGCACGGCCCGGGCCCGCAGGCGCGCCGCGCTGACGCTTCTGCTGCTGGCCGTGGTCTGCCTGCTGCTTGGGCCGCCGGCCGCCGCCGGCACATCCCCGGCCGGCGCGCTCGCGGTGGCGAACGCCGTCGACCGCGCCGAGGACACCCGGGACACCGCCCGGCCCGACGCGATCAAGCCGCCCCGCCCCCAGTCGGCGACCGTCGCCGACCCGCACGCCCAGCCGCTCGTCACGGCCGCCTCCGCGGCGCTGCCGGCGGAGTTCCTGGCGGCCGCGGAGCCCCGGCGGGCCGCGCCCGCCGTCGCCCACCCCCCGTACAGCGCGCCGCTCACCGGCCGCGCCCCGCCCGCAGGCGCCTGACCCCGACCCCTGTCCACACGCGGCGTCCGCCAGCGTGCGCCGCGGCATGCCTGCTGGAGCCCTCCTTGACCCGTGCCACCCGGGTGCGCTGCGCCCTCTCACTGACCGTGCTCGTCCTGTCCGCCTGTGTCGCCCTTCTCGTCCCCCCGCGTCTCGGTCTCGACCTGCGCGGCGGCACCCAGATCGTCCTGCGGACGCAGGACACCGACACCGTCGAGGCGGACGCGGCGGCCACCGACCGAACCCTCGCGGTACTCCGCCACCGCGTCGACGCGCTCGGCGTGACCGAACCCACCCTCACCCGGTCCGGCGAGAACCGGATCATCGTCGAACTGCCCGGCGTGCGGGACCCGGAGGAGGCCCGTGACGTGCTGGGCCGCACCGCCCAGATCACCTTCCACCCCGTCCTGGGCACGGCCGAGGCTTCGGAGGGGACTTCGGAGGGGACGCAGCGAGACCAGGCCGGGGCGGGGGAGCTGGTGCTCCCCGATGAGAGTGGCCAGCCCCTGCGACTCGGTCCGGCGGAGTCGACCGGCGCCGACGTGGCCGGCGCCGAGGCCCGGCTGGACACCCGACAGGGCCTGGGCTGGTCCGTCACCGTCGACTTCACCGGCGCCGGCGAGGCGGCCTGGGGCGACCTGACCGGCCGGGCCGCCTGCGCCGCCCCCGGCGACCCGGCCCGCCGGGTGGCGATCGTGCTGGACGACGAGGTGATCTCCGCCCCCCAGATGGACCCCTCCGTGTCCTGCGGCGTCGGAATCACCGGCGGCAGCACCCAGATCACCGGCGAGTTCACCGCCGCCGACGCCCGCGAACTGGAGCTGCTGATCAGCGGCGGCGCCCTGCCCGTGCCGGTGGAGCCCCTCGAACACCGCACGATCGGCCCGACCCTGGGTGCCCAGGCCATCGACGCCAGCGCCCGGGCCGCACTGATCGGCGCCGCACTCACCGCCGTGTTCATCGTCGTGGTGTACCGGCTGCTCGGTGTGCTCGCGACCCTCGCCCTGGCCTGCTACGCCCTGATCTCCTACGCGGCGCTGGTGGCCCTGGGCGCCACCCTGACCCTGCCCGGCCTCGCCGGGTTCGCGCTGGCCATCGGCATGGCGGTGGACGCCAACGTGCTGGTCTTCGAACGCGCCCGCGAGGAGTACGCCGCCCGGCACCGGACCACCGTGAGGGCCGCCCTGGCCACCGGCTTCCGCAGGGCCCTCGGCGCCATCGCCGACACCAACATCACCACGCTGATCGCCGCCGCCCTGCTGTTCTTCCTCGCCTCGGGGCCGGTGCGCGGCTTCGGCGTGACGCTGGGGCTGGGGGTGCTCGCCTCCATGTTCAGCGCCCTGGTCATCACCCGGACCCTCGTCGGCCTCACCATCGACCGCCGGGGCTCCCGGCTGCGGCCCGGCCGGTCCGGCGTCGCCACCCGCGGCCGGGTCCGCTCCTGGCTGGACCGCCGCGAACCACGGCTGATGCGGCACCGCCGCTGGTGGCTGCTGCTCTCCGGGGTGGCCGTGGTGCTGGCCGCCGTCGGCATCGGCGTCCGGGGGCTGGACCTGGGCGTCGAGTTCACCGGCGGGCGGATGATCGAGTACACCACGGAGCGGCCGGTCGACGCCGAGGAGGCCAGGGCGGCGCTGGACGGGGCGGGGCTGCCCCGGGCGGTCGTGCACGCCAGCGCGGACGGCGATCTCACGGTGCGCACCGGCCAGCTGTCCGACGCGGAGGCGGCCGGGGTCGGCGAGGTCGTCAGTGACCTGGGCGGCGAGACGGAGATCGTCCGGGACGAGATGGTCGGCCCCAGCCTGGGCGAGGAGATCCGCACCGCCGCGCTGGTCGCCCTCGGGGTGGCCCTGACGGCGCAACTCGGCTACCTGGCCGTGCGGTTCCGCTGGACCTACGCCACCGCCGCCGTCCTCACCCTGGCCCAGGACGCCCTTCTCCTCGTCGGTGCCTTCGCCTGGTTGGGCCGCCCGATCGACGGGATCTTCCTGGCCGCCCTGCTCACCGTCATCGGCTACTCGGTCAACGACTCGGTCGTCGTCTTCGACCGGCTGCGCGAGCTGCGGGCGTCCGGCCGGGGCGGGTCGTTCGCCGCGCACGCGAACGCCGCCGTCCTGCAGACCATCCCGCGCACGGTCAACACCGGGATGGGCGCGCTCTTCATCCTGACGGCGCTGGCCCTGCTGGGCGGCGGGTCGCTCACCGACTTCGCCCTCGCGCTGCTCATCGGCATCCTGGTCGGGACGGCCTCCACGGTCTTCACCGCGACCCCGCTGGCCGTCGCGCTCGACGCGGCCGCCGAGGCCCGGACCGCCCGGACCGCCCGGCCGAGCCGGTCGGCCGCCGCGGGCCGGCGGGCCGGCGGACGCCGTTCACGCGACGGCTGACGAGCGGCCGGCCGTGGCCCGGGGCGGGGCTCTCCGTCGGCGGGAGGGCACGATCCCGGGCCACCGGAGCGGCGGGAACGGGCGGCTTGGGCATCGCGGCCCCGGCCGCGTCGGCCGGTGGCCCGTCCGGCGCGGCGGCCACCGACGCCGGCGCGTTCGCCAGCCACCCGGCTGCGGGCCCGGCGCCACGGCCGGGCCGTCGGGCCGGTGGTCTGCTCAGGCCGCCGCGTCGAAGCCGGAGTCGTTCGCCATCCGCTTCAGCTCCAGCAGCGCGCGCTTCTCGATCTGCCGGATGCGCTCCCGGGTGAGGCCGTGCTGCTTGCCCACCTCCGTGAGGGTGCGCTCGCGGCCGTCCTCGATGCCGTAGCGGGCCTTGATGATGGCGGCGGTGCGCTGGTCGAGCCGGCCGATCAGGTCCTCAAGACCCTCACGCCGCATCATCACCAGCACCGACTGCTCGGGCGAGGCCGCCGAAGTGTCCTCCAGCAGATCGCCGAACTGGGTCTCGCCCTCGTCGTCCACCGACATGTTCAGACTGACCGGGTCGCGCGCCCAGTCCAGCACGTCCTGCACCCGCTCCGGCGTCGAGCCCAGCTCGCCGGCCACCTCGGCCGGCTCCGGCTCACGGCCGTGCTCCCGGTTGAACTCGCGCTGCACCCGACGGATGCGGCCCAGCTCCTCCACCAGGTGCACGGGCAGCCGGATGGTGCGCGACTGGTCCGCGATGGACCGGGTGATCGCCTGCCTGATCCACCAGGTGGCGTAGGTCGAGAACTTGAAGCCCTTGGTGTAGTCGAACTTCTCCACCGCCCTGACCAGGCCGGCGTTGCCCTCCTGGATCAGGTCGAGCAGGGGCAGCCCGGCGCGTGGATAGCGCCGCGCGACGGCCACCACCAGCCGCAGGTTGGATCGGATGAAGCTGTCCTTGGCGCGCTCACCCTCGGAGACCAGCGCCTCCAGCTCCGCCCGGGAGGCGGAGGCCGAGGCGGCTCCCCCGACGGGCTCCTCCAGCCCGTCGAGCAGGCGGCGGGCGTACAGCCCCGCCTCGATGGCGAGCGACAGCTCTACTTCCTTGGCCGCGTCGAGCAGCGGGGTGCGAGCTATCTCGTCGAGATACATACCGACCAGATCGCGCTCCGTGGCATCGCTGCTCGCGCTGGACCGGACACTGCCCGCCGCGACACTGTCATGGGTGTCCTGACGCCGGGCGACGGCACGGGTTGCCATACGTGCTCCCTTGCGATTGCTCAAGAGTGATCGAGGTGATCACACGAGGTCCTCCTCGGACCGGACCGGGATGCCCCCTTGCCTCCCAGGCCCGTAACGATCTAACGACGGGAATCCGGACAGAATTCCCAAGCAGCGCATCTTTTTCTCGGCGATGGAGTACCCTGCCCGGCCACACCCAGCTACCGCGCCGGCATACCACCGCGGTGCGAGTCACCCCCTCCCCACTCTGAAGACGAACGGAACCGGGTGATAGTTGCGTCAGTCGCGTTCGGGTACCCACGGCCCCCGGCGACATGCGCCACGGCGCCGACCGTGGGACACCCGTTCCCCCACCCCGCCCGGCCGGCCCGCCTCACCCGTTCGGACGCCCGACCGCCGGGTGACGTCCCCGGCGTCGCTGGGTAGGTTGCGAACCGGCCTTCACCTCCGCCCGGAGGCGGCGGCCGGCGGGCCGCCGAGCCCGTCGCCGCGGGGGTGGCACGACACATGGGGTGGGGATGGACGGCTACGACGACGGCCCGGCGCGGGCCCGCCGCCGACGACGGGGCGGCCCGACGACCCCGCCCTGGGTGCGGGCCTGGGTCGCCCGGCGCCGCAACACCGAACTGCTCCTGGTGCTCTTCGCGACCGCGATCGTCACCGCCGGGCACGCCGTCGTCGGGCTGACCCTCTACGGCCGGCTGCCGACCGGGCTACCCGCGCACGCCCTCGGCCTGGGCACGCTGGCGGTGGCCGCGCACCTGGTGGTGCGCGGCTTCGCCCGGCACGCCGACCCCCTGATCCTGCCCATCACGGTGCTGCTCACCGGCCTCGGCCTGGTGCTGGTCGACCGGCTGGACCAGGCCTACGCCGCGCACTTCCCCGCCACCGACGGCCAGTCCCTGCCGGTCGCCCCCGACCAGGTCAGGTGGACGGTGATCGGGGTGCTGCTGCTGATCGCCACGCTGCTGGTGCTCCGCCACCACCGCATCCTCCAGCGCTACACCTACCTCGGCATGGCCGTCGCGATGCTGCTGCTGATGGCCCCGGCGTTCTTCGGCGAGGACATCTACGGCGCCAAGCGGTGGATCGTGGTCGGCTCGCTCTCCGTGCAGCCGGGCGAGTTCGTCAAGGTCATGATCGTGGTCTTCTTCGCCAGCTACCTGATGGCCAACCGGGACGCGCTGGCCCTGGTGGGCCGCCGGGTGCTGGGGGTGGCGCTGCCCCGCGGGCGGAACGTCGGCCCCATCCTGCTGGTCTGGGCGGTCAGCCTGGTGGTGCTCTTCTACGAGCGGGACCTGGGCACCTCGTTGATCTTCTTCGGGGTCTTCGTCGCGATGCTCTACATAGCCACCGGCCGGATCGGCTGGCTGGTCTTCGGCGCGCTGCTGGCCGTGCTGGGCACGGTGACCGTGGCCGCCACCCAGGAGCACGTCCAGGGGCGGGTGCGGGCCTGGCTGGACCCGATGGCCGCGTTCCTGCCACCGGACCAGCAGCCGCCGGGGATGGTCTCCGACCAGGCGGCCCAGGCCCTGTTCAGCTTCGGCGCCGGGGAACTCACCGGCACCGGGCTCGGGCAGGGCCACTCCTATCTGGTGCGCTTCGCCGGCCGCAGCGACTTCATCCTGACCACGGTCGGCGAGGAGCTGGGGCTGCTCGGCGTCACCCTGGTGCTCCTGCTCTACGCCCTGCTGGTGGAGCGCGGGATCCGGGCCGGGCTGACCACGCCCGACCCGTTCGGGAAGCTGCTGGCCGCCGGGCTCTCCACGGTGCTCGCGCTCCAGGTCTTCGTGATCGTGGGCGGCGTCACCGGGCTGATCCCGCTCACCGGCAAGGCGCTGCCGTTCCTCGCCCAGGGCGGCTCGTCCACGGTGGCGAACTGGCTGCTGGTCGCGCTGCTGATCCGGGTGAGCGACCGGGCCGGCCGGGCGATGACGGAGCCGGCCGGGAACGCGACGATCATCACCCAGGCGGTCGCCGACGGACCGTCGCCGCGCGGCCACCGCCAGGACCGGCCCGACCCGCTCTGAGCCGCCGCCCGGCGGCCCCGGCGCCCGCCCGGCGGCCCCGCTGCCGGCGTGCCAAGGCCGGCCGGAATGGGCAGGAATCCACGATGAACCTTCTCGACGACGCCAGGGCGATGCACGACGAACTCGTGCGGCTCCGCCGGCGGTTGCACACCGTTCCCGAGGTCGGCCTGCACCTCCCGAGGACCCAGGAGGCGGTGCTCGGCGCCCTGGCCGGGCTGCCCATCGACATCACCACCGGCAGCGGCCTGACCTCGGTCGTCGGGGTGCTGCGCGGCGCCCGGCCGGGGCCGACCGTGCTGCTGCGCGGCGACATGGACGCGCTGCCGGTCGCCGAACGCACCGGGTTGCCGTTCGCCGCGGCCGCCGACCGGATGCACGCCTGCGGCCACGACCTGCACACCGCCATGCTGGCCGGCGCCGCCCAGCTGCTGGCCGCCCACCGGGACCGGCTGGCCGGCGACGTCCTGCTGATGTTCCAACCGGGCGAGGAGGGCTACGACGGCGCCGGCCACATGCTGACCGAGGGCGTGCTGGACGCCACGGGCCAGCGCCCGGTCGCCGCCTACGCCCTCCACGTCCTCTCCCACACCTGGCGGGCCGGCGTCTTCACCGCCAGGGGCGGCCCGGCGATGGCCGCCTCCAGCGTGCTCGACGTCACCGTGCGGGGTGCCGGGGGGCACGGATCGACGCCGTTCCTCGCCAAGGACCCGATCCCGGCGGCCTGCGAGATGGTCACCGCGCTCCAGACCTGGGTGAGTCGTTCCTTCGACGTCTTCGACCCGGTGGTGCTGACGGTCGGCAGCTTCCACAGCGGCACCGCGGCCAACATCATCCCGGACGACGCGCGCTTCGCCGCGACGGTGCGGAGCTTCTCCCGCGAGGCCAGGGCCCGGTTGCGGGAGGGCCTGGTGGCGGTCTGCGAGGGGGTGGCCGCCGCGCACGGACTGACGGTGGACGCGAAGTTCACCGAGACGTACCCGGTCACGGTCAACGACGTGGCCGAGGCCGGCTTCGCCGCCGACACCGTGCGTGAGGCGTTCGGCGAGGAGTGGTTCGCGCCCATGGAGAACCCGCTGACCGGGGCGGAGGACTTCTCCCGGGTCATCGAGGAGGTGCCCGGCGCGATGATCTTCCTGGGCGCCACTCCCGAGGGCCTCGCCCCGGAGACCGCGCCCACCAACCACTCGCCGCTGGCCGCGTTCGACGAGTCGGTGCTCGCCAGGGGCGCGGCGCTCTACGCGGAGCTGGCCGTGCGCCGACTGGCCGTATAGCGCCCGGCGGGTCCTTCCCGGCCGTCCTACCGTGATTCCACTGGACCCGACAAAAGGGTGCGGATCGGAGCAAGGAGGGCGGCCGGGATGGCCTCGGAAGCGGCTCAGCCCGCGCGTGCGCCGGCGCGCGACGACCTCCACCCGCCCGCCGACCACCCCCGGGCCGGCCAGGACGGCCAGGACGACTGGGACGGCCGGGGTGGCTGGGACGGCCGACCGCGTCCGCTGAGCGAGCACGCGGCCATCGAGCACATCGCCAGCGGCTGCCTCATCCCCGGCCGACCGGTCCGCACCGGCGTCGAACTGGAGTGGCTGGTCCGCCGGCCCGACGACCCGGGCGCCGCGGTGCCGGCGGCCGCCGGCTGGGCCGCGCTGGCCGGCCTGCGCGCCGCCGAACGGCTGCCCGGTGGCGGCCGGCTGACCCAGGAACCCGGCGGCCAGGTCGAGATCAGCAGCGCCCCCGCCACATCCCTGGCCGGCTGTGTCGCCGCCACCAGGGCCGATCTGGACCGCGTCCGCGCCGCGCTGGCCGACGCCGGCCTGGCGGCCGTCGGCCTCGGCCTCGACCCGTACCGGGCCACACCGCCGCTGCTGGACCACCCCCGCTACCGGGCGATGGACCACTACCTGCAACGGCAGGGGCCGGTCGGCCGGCTGGTGATGCGCGGCACCGCCGCCGTGCAGATCAGCCTCGACGCCGGCGACGAGACGGCCGGCCCCGGGGGCTTCCGTGCCCGCTGGGCGCTGGCCCACCGGCTCGGCCCGGTGCTCACCGCCGCCTTCGCCAACTCACCGCTCTGGCTGGGCCGGCCCACCGGCTGGCGCTCCACCCGACAGGCCCTGTGGGCCAGGGTCGACCCCGGCCGCACCCGGCCGCCGTCCCCCGAGGAGGCGGACCGGGCCGATCCCCGCGCGCTCTGGGCCCGCTATGCCCTGGACGCCTCGCTGATCTGCCTGCGGCGGACCGCCCCCGCCGCCTGGACCGTGCCGCCGAACCGTTCCTTCCGCTCCTGGTTGCGCGGTCCCACCGTCGCCCCCCACGCCCCGGGAATCGCCGATCTCGACTACCACCTGAGCACCCTCTTCCCGCCCGTCCGCCCCCGCGGCTGGCTGGAGTTGCGGATGATCGACGCCCAGCCGGGCGACGGCTGGGTGGTGCCGCTGGCGGTCGCCGCCGCCCTGTTGGACGACCCGCGGGCAGCCCAGGCGGCCTGGCGGGCCACCGAGCCGTTGACCGGCGGCCGCGAGCTGCCCGCCCTGCGCCGCTGGCTGGGCGCGGCCCGGCACGGCCCGGCCGACCCGGTGCTCGGCCCGGTCGTCCTGGACTGTTTCGCGATCGCCGAGGCGGCGCTGGCCCGGCTCCCGGACGCCGGTGAACTGCGGGCAGCCGTCGCCGAGTTCACCGACCGGTATCCGGCGCGCCGGCGCTGCCCGGCGGACGACCAGCTGGACGCCCTGCACGCACCCGCCGCACGCCCCACGCGTGCGCCGCGCGCCTCCGCGCCCCAGGCCCACGACCACCGGCGCGCCCGGCGCACGACGCACCACCCCGACCCTGCCACCGCGCCCGACCCTGCCACCGCGCCCGACTCGCCCACCGCACCCGCGTCCCCCGACCCGCGGGGGCGAAGGGCCCGCCCCGGCCGGCCCGCCGCCCAGGAGACACCCGAATGACCGAGACCCCCGTCGCACCCAACGCCACCCCGGCCGCAGCCACCACTCCCGCGTCCACCGCCGAAGCCGCCTCAACTTCCGCAGCCACCCCCGCCGTCGCGGCCGCCGGTCCGCCGATCGCCCGGGAGTCGCTGGCCGCCGCCCTGGCCACCGCCCGGCTCCGCACCCAGGCCCTCACCGACTGCCTGCCGGCGAGCGAACTCACCGCGCAGCACTCCCCGTTGATGTCCCCCCTCGTCTGGGACCTGGCGCACGTCGCCAACCAGGAGGAGATCTGGCTGCTCCGGCACGCCGGCGCACGCCCGCCGCTCCGCCCCGACCTCGACTCCTCCTACGACGCCTTCCGCCACCCGCGTGCCGAGCGTGCCGCGCTGCCGCTGCTCTCGCCCGCCGAGGCCCGCGACTACGCAGCCGAGGTCCGGGCGCTGGCCCTGGATGTGCTCGCCGAGGCCCCCGCCGCGCGGGCGTTCCTCTTCGCGATGATCGCCCAGCACGAGCAGCAGCACGCCGAGACCATGCTGGCCACCCACCAACTGCGGCGCGGCCGCCCCGCCCTGCACGCCCCGGCGCCGCCCCGACCGCCGGGCCCGCCGGCGCCGCCGGCACTGCCGGCCGAGGTGCTGGTCCCCGGCGGGCCGTTCACCATGGGCGTCGATCCGGCCGACGACCCCTGGGCGCTGGACAACGAACGCCCCGCCCACCAGGTCGACATCCCCGCGTTCTGGCTGGACACCACCCCGGTCAGCAACGCCGCCTACCAGGAGTTCATCGCCGCGGGCGGGTACCACGAGCCGCGCTGGTGGCACCCCGACGGCTGGTCGCACCGCCGGCAGGCCCGCCTCACCGCGCCCGCCTACTGGTACCGCGATGTCGACGGCCGCTGGCTGCGGCACCGCTTCGGCCGCGTCGAACCCGTCCCGCCCGACGAGCCGGTGCTCCACGTCAGCTGGTACGAGGCGGACGCCTACGCCCGCTGGGCCGGCCGGCGGCTGCCCACCGAGGCCGAGTGGGAGAAGGCCGCCCGGCACGACCCGGCCACCGGGCGCGCTCGGCGCCACCCGTGGGGCGACCAGCCGGCCACGCCCCGCCACGCCAACCTCGGCCAGCGCCACCTGCGGCCCGCCCCCGTCGGCGGCTACCCGGACGGCGCCGCGCCCTGCGGGGCCCGGCAACTCCTGGGCGACGTCTGGGAGTGGACGGCCAGCGAGTTCACCGGCTACCCCGGGTTCGCCGCCCACCCCTACCGCGAGTACAGCGAGGTGTTCCTGGACGCCGGCTACCGGGTGCTGCGCGGCGGCTCGTTCGGCACCGACCCGGTCGCCTGCCGGGGCACCTTCCGGAACTGGGACCTGCCGGTCCGCCGGCAGATCTTCGCCGGCTTCCGCACCTGCCGGGACGCCGACCCGGCGACGGGCGTCCGCTGATGTGCCGCCACCTCGCCTATCTGGGCCCCGCCAGGCCCCTCGCCGAGCTGCTCACCACCCCGCCACACAGCCTCTACGAACAGTCCTGGGCCCCCCGGCACCAGGTGGGCGGCACGATCAACGCCGACGGTTTCGGCATCGGCTGGTACCCGCCGGGCGACGACGCCGGGCCGGTCCGCTACCGGCGGTCGGTCCCGATCTGGGCCGACCCCAACCTGCCCGGCCTGACCGGCCTGCTGCACAGCGGCGCGGTGCTGGCCGCTGTCCGCTGCGCCACCCCCGGCACCAGCCACGACGAGGCCGCCAGTGCCCCCTTCGCGCTGGGGCGTTGGCTGTTCAGCCTGAACGGGCGGATCGACCGTTGGGAACACCTGCCGGCCGACCTGGACGAACCGCTCACCCCGGCCGAACTCCTCGGCCTGGCGGCGCGCAGCGACTCCGCCCTGGTCTGGCTGCTGCTGGCCCGCCGGCTGGTGGCCGGCGAGCCGGCGGGTGTCGCGGTCGCCGACGTGGTCTGCCGCGTCCTCGCCGTCCGCCCGTCCGCCCGCCTCAACCTGCTGCTCAGCGACGGGCGGACCGTCACCGCCACCCGGCACGGCGACAGCCTCTGGTACCGCGCCGTCGACGGGCAGTTGACCGTCGCCTCGGAACCGGTCCCGGACCAGCCGGGCTGGCACGAGGTCCCCGACCACGCCCTGGTCCGGGCCAGCCGCACCGCCGCGGCCGTCACCGACCTGCCCCCGGTGCCGGACCGGGCCACCGCCCCCGCCTCCACCGCGAGAGGAACGCCATGACCACCAGCCTGACCGTGCGCGACACCCTGCCCGACGACCACTTCGCCCGGCAGCTGCACGAGGACGTCCGAACCGGCCTGACCGCCGACCCCAAGACCCTGCCGCCCAAGTGGTTCTACGACGCGCGGGGCAGCGAGTTGTTCACCCGGATCACCCGGCTCCCCGAGTACTACCCGACCCGCGCCGAGCGACAGATCCTGCGCGCCCACGCCCCGGACATAGCCGCCCAGACCAGGGCCCGCACCCTGGTCGAACTGGGCTCGGGCTCCTCCGAGAAGACCCGGACCCTGCTGGACGCGCTGATCGCCGGCGGCACGCTGCGGCACTACGCGCCGGTGGACGTCTCCCGGGCGGCGGTCACCGACGCGGCCGAGTCCCTGATGGCCGACTACCCGAGCCTCGAAGTGACCGCCACAGTCGCCGACTTCGACACCGAGCTGCCCTTCCCCGACGCGCCGGGGCCCCGTCTGGTCGCCTTCCTCGGCTCCACCATCGGCAACTTCGACCCGGCCCAGCGGACCGCCTTCCTCGGCCGGCTCGCCGCCGCCCTCACCCCGGCCGACGCGGTGCTGATCGGCGCTGACCTGGTCAAGTCGCCCGCCACCCTGGTCCGCGCCTACGACGACGCCCAGGGAGTGACCGCCGAGTTCAACAAGAACCTGCTGCGGGTCCTCAACCGGGAGCTGGGCGCCGACTTCGACCCGGGCGCGTTCGACCACCAGGCCGTGTGGAACGAGAGCGCCGAACGCGTCGAGATGTACCTCAGGGCACGGTACGGGCACACCATCACGCTGCCGGCACTGGACCTCAAGGTGACCTTCGCGCTGGGTGAGACGCTGCGCACCGAGCTGTCCACCAAGTTCCGCCGCCCCCGCCTGGGCACCGAGCTGAGCCGCTCGGGCCTCAACCCGACCCACTGGTGGACCGACCCGCAGAACCGCTTCACCCTCGTCCTCGCCCGCCCCACGGAACCGAGTGCCCGGCCGAAGCGGCTAGACTGACGGGGCATGTCCCCGCCTCCGTAGCTCAGGGGATAGAGCACCGCTCTCCTAAAGCGGGTGTCGCAGGTTCGAATCCTGCCGGGGGCACCTGATGCGAACGCCCCGTGGCCGGTTCCGGCCCGGGTCGTTCGGTCGTTCGGTCAGGCCGGGAGCCAGCCGGGCCACGCGGGTGGGACATTGCTCGCCGGGCAGCGGCCGGAGTCGCCAGGGTAGCCGGCCAACGTGCCCTGGGTCGCGAAGAACCACCAGGCCAGGCCGAAGGTCACGGCCAGCACCAGCAGCGCCGGCAGGGCGCGGCGGAGTGCCGGCGGCGCCGGCCGGGCCAGGCGTCGGCCGATGGCCAACGCCGCCGGCCCGGCGAGCGCGCCGACGCCGACGGCCAGCGGGAGCAGCAGGTTGAGGGTGAGGCGGCCGCCGGCGTCGTAGCCCGCGTCGCAGTAGGCGCGGGCCCAGACGGTCAACGCCCAGGCCGCGCCGCCGACGGCGGCTCCGAACAGCGTGGCGGCCGCCCAGGGGAGACCGGACGCGTCGGATCTTGGCTTGGCTGGGTGCACGACAGGACACCACGGCAAACGACTCCCGTACGGTTCCGAAACGGACCGGTCGAATCTGGGCGACGGTGCCGGCAGGACCACGTCGGGCTCCGCGTCCGGCGGGCCGTCGTCACCGAACCGCATCGGGTGGCCGCGTGGGTCAGGTGAGGCTTGGTGCGTCGCAACCTGGCGGAACCTGTGTGGAATCAGGGCCTCGCGCCGCCGAAGCTGTGCGGATTCGTGCGGACATGGTCACTGTCAGTGGCGCGCGCTAGGGTCGGCGCGACGCGGTGATCCAGCGTGCGGCGGAGGGCGACTCCGGTGCGGTGGGCGCCGCGTGGGCGCGGACAGTCGGGCGCCTCGGGGGACCGGACGACGGGGGAGTGGGGATGATGGCCGATCGGGCGCGGCGGGTCACGCCGGCGGAGTTCGTGACGGACAACAGGGCGCGGCTGGTCACCGGTTGGTCGGCGCTGGCGGTCGGGGCGGTGGCGCTCGCCGTCGGGCTGCCGGTGCTGCTCCAGCAGGGTGAGCAGCGCCGCGCGGGGTTCGGGCCCACGCTGCTGCCCGGGCTGCTGCTGGGGCTCGGCCTGGCGGGGCTGCTGTTGGGCGGGGTCCGGCTCTGGCAGGCCCTCAGTCGGCACGGCGAGTCCTTCGCGCTGCGCGAGGACGGCCTGGTCCACCGGGTCGGCGGCGCGAGCCGGCGGGTGCCCTGGGCGGACATCCGCCTGGTGCGCGAGGCCCGGGGGCGCGGCCCGAAGTGGCTCGGCTACGGCACCCATCTGCGGGTCCGCACCGGTTCGGGGGCCGACCTGCTGGTCACCGGTTACACGGCGGACGCCCGGCGGTTGGCCGAGGCGATAGCCGCCGGTGTCCGCGGCGCCGGGGCGGGCGAGGTGACGACGGTCCGCGCCTGGTGGTGGCCGGTCGGTTCAGCGTCGCTGCTGGCCGGCGTGGTGCTCTCGGCCGCCCTGTGGGGGCACGCACAGCGGGTGCCGGAGCCGGGCTTCGACGTGGCGTCCCCGCGCGCCTGCGCGTACTTCTCCGCGCGGGAGCTGACCTCCCTCCGGCTCGACGAGGGCGTTCGGCTGTCCGACCCGATCGACGAACGCATCGTCAACGCCTGCCAGTTCGCCACCCAGATCGTCTCCTCCAGCGGCGGCGCCTACGCCGAGCTGGTCGTGGTGCACGTCTGGTCGGAGCCGGCCGTCGAGCTGGCCGAGGAGTGGGGCTTCACGGCCCGGCCGGACGGCGCGGAGGGGTACGAGCTGCAGCGGGTCGGCAGCGCTCGGGTCGAGTCCTGCTCGGTGCTCTACGACATATCGGATACGGCCTCGGTCTCGGTGCGTACGATGCTCGGCGGCGGCGGGTCGGGAGGTTGCGCGGAGCTTCTGCCGGAGGCCGTCCCCGAGTTGCTGGAGAAGCTGCCCTGACGCCGCACCAGGGGGGCGCGCCGCGCCGCGCCCTCACGCGTACCGGCCGCTCGCCCCGTGGGCTCTTGCAAGAACTTGCGGTGCGGTCGCCCCACCCCCTCCGAAGTGGGCTTGAGCAGCGCGCCTTGTGCGAACTGTTTACAGCGCCGAAGTGGGCTCATACGATGCCGCAAGTTTCTGCACAGTCTTGCAGGAACGGCCGCTGGCGCGTGTGGCCTTCCGAAGCAGTCGAAGGAGCCGTAGTGCGCAGGACACCCCCACACCCCACCCCGCCCCGGACGACGTCGCGGCGGGCCGTCTTGCTCGGCCTGCCCGTCGCCGGGCTGGTCGCCGCCCTGCTGCCCGGTACCGGGCAGGCAGCCCCGGGCGAGCCGCAGCCGCTGCCCGCCGAGCGGACGGCCGAGGTCGCGCCGGCCGCCGCCGGGCACGACGTGATCGCCAACCTCTGGTCGTGGAACTGGACTTCGGTCGCCGGTGAGTGCACAGACGTGCTCGGCCCGGCCGGCTACGCGGCCGTCTGGGTCGCGCCGCCGCACGAGTCGCTGGCCGAGCCCAGCGGCGCCTGGTGGGACCTCTACCAGCCCTTCAGCTACCAGCTGAGCGGTCGCCTCGGTTCGGAGAGCGACTTCGCGGCGATGGCCCAGGCCTGCAACGACGCCGGCGTCCGGGTGTACACGGACGCGGTGATCAACCACACGGCCGCGATCGGCGGCACCGGTTACGCCGGCACCCAGATCAGCGACAAGTACCAGCCGCCGATGTACGAGCGCGCCGACTACAACGTCGACATCTGCGACCGGGAGATCAGCAACTACGACGACAAGTGGGAGGTGCAGAACTGCGAGCTGCTCGGCCTGCCCGACCTGAGCACGGACGACCCGGAGGTCCGGGCCGAGATCGTCGGCTACCTCAACGCCCAGATCGCTGTGGGCGTCTCCGGTTTCCGGGTGGACGCGGCCAAGCACATGCCGGCCGCCGACCTGGAGGCGATCGTCGGCGCCCTGGACAGCACGGTCGACGGGTCGGCGCCGTTCGTCTTCCACGAGGTGTTCCCCGGCTCCACGCCCCAGCCCGACGAGTACTTCGGCAGCGGCCGGGTGCTGGACTTCGCGGTCGGTGACCAGCTGAAGGGCGCCTTCCAGAGCGACATCTCCCAGCTGACCGGGTTCGGCTCCGGGCTGCTGCCGGCGGGTGACTCGGTCGCCTTCGTGACCAACCACGACACCGAGCGGGATGGCCGGCACCTCACCTACCGGGACGGCGACACCGCCGTGCTGGCCAACGTCTTCCAGCTCGCCTGGTCCGAGGCGCCGCCCACGGTCTACTCCGGCTTCGAGTACGCGGGTCGGGACGACTCCCCGCCGGCCGGCGAGGGCGGCTTCGTCACGGACACCGACTGCGACAACGGCTGGTACTGCCTGAACCGCGATCCCCGGATCACCGGCATGGTCGGCTGGCGGAACGCGGTGGCCGGCGACGGCCAGGTCGGCGAGATCCAGTCGCCGCAGAGCAACGTCATCGGCTTCGACCGGGGCAACGGGTTCGTCGCCATCAACAACGCCGACCAGGCGGCGACCGTCCAGTTCGTCACCCAGCTGCCCGACGGCAGCTATGACGACGTGCTCGGCGGCGGCGGTCAGGCCACCGTCTCCGGCGGCCAGCTGACGGTGGAGCTGCCCGCGAAGTCGGCCGTAGCGGTGCAGACCGGCTGAGCCTCCGCGCGCTCCCTCCACGAGCGGTGGCCCCGGTCCGACCCGCACGGGTCGAGACCGGGGCCACCGCCTCGGCTCAGCGCTTGACGGCCATGCCGCCGATCATCAACAGCCCGCTGTGGTCCAGCGGTTCGACGACCGGCTCGTCCGGCCGCCACAGCGGTAGCGGGACGAGCCCGGGCTCGAGCAGTTCCATGCCGTCGAAGAAGCCGGCGATCGTCTCCTGGCTGCGCAACTGCCCCCGCCCCAGCGACTGGATCAGCACGTCGTTGAGCTCCCGCGCCTGCGGGAAGGAGTTGCAGAAGTGGGTGACGAAGAGGTGGCTGCCCGGCACCAGTCGGGCCTTGTACCGCTCGACCAGGCCGGCCGGGTCCTCCTCGTCCAGCAGGTGGTGGAGCACCGCGACCATCAGCAGCCCGATCGGCCGGGAGAAGTCCAGGAAGCCGTCCACCTCGGGGCTGTTGAGGATCTCGTCGACGTCCAGGATGTTGGCGGTCAGCACCCGGGTGCGGTTGTTCTTGGCGAGGAGCGCCCGACCGTGGGTGAGCACGATCGGATCATTGTCGACATAGACCACTCGGGCGTCGGGGATGATCGCCTGGGCCACCTGGTGCGTGTTCTGAGCGCTGGGCAACCCGGAGCCGAGGTCGAGGAACTGGTCGATGCCCTGCTCCGCGAGGTAGCGGACGCCCCGGATGAGCAGGTCGCGGTTGACCCGCGCGCTGTCGACCCCGGCCGCGGAGACCCGCCGCCCCTCCTCGATCACCCGGCGGTCCACCTCGTAGTGGTCCTTGCCGCCGATCGCCGCGTCGTAGACCCGCGCGATGCTCGGCTTGGTGGTGTCGACCTCGGGGGGCTCCTGGCCGGGCCGGGGAACGGCCCAGCTCCAGTCGGTGGACGAGGCGCCGGCCTCGGCCCCGCCGACCGCGGAACCGTCGTTGCTCTGTTCCGTCATCGTGGCCCGCCCATTCCCCGGAATCGATTAAGCGTTCTGGGCAGAGTCTCTCATGGCCCGGTTCCGGATAGTTCGGCCGACCCGTCGGCCCGGCCGCCGGGCGGTTCCCCAAAGGTGCCGCCGGGCAGGGCAGTTGGCGGACCGGGCGAGCCCGCTGGCCAAGCCTCTCGGGCCGCACCGGTCAGGCGTGGCCGGGCCGGGAGGCCGAGTGGGCCGTCTGCCGCAGGGTCCGTCCGGTGCGCGTGGAACGGGCACGGACCGGGTCCGGGGTGCCGCGCCCGTCCGCGTGGCGGTCGTTCCGCTTCACCAGCAGCCAGGCACGCCTCCGGAACCGGGTCAGGGCATAGCCGCCGTGCAGCTTCCGCCCGTCCAGCCGGAACGTGAGGTGCCCGTGCGCCAGCGCCTCGGTGACCGACCCGTCCCGCTCCGGCCGCCAGGCGCCCTCGTCCCAGATGATCACCGTGCCGGCGCCGTACTCGCCCGGTGCGATGACGCCCTCGAAGTCGCGGTACGCCAACGGGTGGTCCTCGGTGGGCACGGCGAGCCGTTTGTCCCGCGGATCGGTGGACGGCCCCCTGGGCACGGCCCAGGACTTCAGCACCCCGTCCGCCTCCAGCCGGAAATCGAAATGCAGGGAGCTGGCGTCGTGAATCTGCACCACGAACCGGGGCGCGGAATCCGGCGGACTCCCGGTGCCACCCGGCTCGGCCGTTCGGGAGAAATCCCGGCGACGGCGGTACTCGGCGAGCGACTCGTCACCCGCGTTTCGCCGGGTGCCGGAGCGCCCGTGCGCGGGCCGGCGCCCGGCGGATTTCGCTGGGTGCGAGTCGTTCACCTTTCCATGCTGCCAGAGTCGGGCGGTACGCGCATTTCGTGGGCCGTTCGGGAATTCCGCGGGTAAACACGAAGTCGCCCGAGATGCCGTTCCGGTGCGCCTTGGTAGCGTCGATGATGCCCGCCGTCGCGCGGTGCCCGACATCGGCTCCGAAGGGTTTCCGTCATGAGCTCCAGAATTCGCAAGGCCGTCATTCCGGCAGCCGGCCTCGGCACCCGGCTGCTGCCGCTGACCCGCGCCTTGCCCAAGGAGATGCTGCCGATCGGCGACAAGCCGGTGATCGAGCACACGGTAAGGGAGTTGGTCGCCTCGGACATCGAGGAGATCATCATCGTGACCAGCGGCAGCAAGGACCTGATCCAGGAACATTTCCGGCCGAATCCGGGCCTGGTGGCCCAGCTGCGTGAGGCCGGAAAACACGAACTCGCGGAGAGCGTGCGCGAGGTCTCGGAACTCGCGCACATCACCTACATGTAT
The DNA here is from genome assembly GCF_031845445.1 of Streptomyces chisholmiae. Lineage (NCBI taxonomy): Bacteria > Bacillati > Actinomycetota > Actinomycetes > Kitasatosporales > Streptomycetaceae > Streptomyces > Streptomyces chisholmiae. Next base: position 228,982 of record NZ_JAVREO010000010.1, read on the forward strand.
CAGAACGGCCCCTACGGCAACGGCACTCCGGTGCTGAACGCCTACCGCATGCTGGGGGACGAGCCGATCCTGGTGCTGTGGCCTGACGACGTGTTCGTCTCCGAGGTGCCGCGGGCGCAGCAGCTGATGGCCGCCTACGCGACCACCGACGCCCCGGTGCTGGCCCTGATGCCGATGGACCCGGCGGAGTCGAGCCGCTACGGCGTGCCCATTGTCAAGGAGGACCTCGGCAACGGCTGCCTGGCCATCGGCGGCCTGGTCGAGAAGCCGGAGCCGCGCAACGCGCCCTCGCCGTTCGCGGCCATCGGCGGCTATGTGGTGACCCCCGGCGTGATCGCCGAGCTGGAGGAACAGACCCGCCGCTGGTACGACCGGCCGGACGGCGAGATCTACCTCACCGACGCGTTCAACGCGCACGCCGCGGAGCACCAGGTCTACGGCCAGGTCATCGACGGGACCTGGTACGACACCGGCACCCCCGAGGCGTACCTCAAGGCCCAGTTCGCCGCGGCCCTGGCCGACCCCACCTACGGCCCGTCGCTCTGCCAGCTCGCCGACGACCTGCGGGCGGCGGCGGCCGAGAAGGTCGGCCCGGACGGCCGGCCGGAGGCCATCACGACCTTCCCCGGCTGGGCCGGCCGCTGGTCCGCCTGACCAACCGCCCCGCCCCGTCCCGCCTCACCGCGCCCGGCGGGGCGGGGCGAGCGCCGGGTGTGGGGGAACGCCGCACGGCGGTTGTCAGTCGGCCGCTCCTCCGGCCGCTGCTTCGGTGCCCGCTTGCGCCGGGCCAGGCCGGTAGGAGAGGTCCTTCGCGGTCAGCCGCTCGGGGCGCAGCCGCAGCCAGACGCTGCCGCTGCTGCTCGGATCCGAGTACAGGTAGCGGGTGAAGCGGGCGTCCCACCGGGCCTCGTCGGGGCCCAGGTAGCGACTCAGTTTCCGTCGCCCGCGCGGGATGTCGAACGGCAGCAGCTCGGCGCTGCCCCGGGCGATCACCTGGCGCACCAGCCCGGTGGACAGGTCGCAGGCATCGACGACCAGCGCCACCGCGGGGTCGGCGGTGACCTGCCGGGGCAGCCGGGACCAGGGGCCGGTGAGGGTCCAGAACGCGCCGTCCTCCCAGAGGTACCAGACGGGTCGGACAGTGGGCCCGGCGGTGGCGATCCGCGCGGTCAACGGCTGCGCCAGGAACGCGTCCAGTGGGAAGGGGCTGGCCCAGGTGCTGGTCCCGGTGGGCTGGGTGCTGGGTGCGGTTGGCTCGGGGGCGGCGTCGGCGGCCCGCCCGGCCGGATCCGTGGTGTGAGGCATGGCGTCAGCCTCCCGGAACACCCGGGCGGGGCACATCGGGCGGTTGACCTAGGTCGTGCGGTGAGGGCGGTGAGGGCAGTGGGGGAGGTGGGTGGCGGCCGCGCCCAGGCCGGTGTCCGGGAGCAGCACCGGTCCCGGCGTCGGCGGGGGCCAGGTCGGGCACGGCGCTCGGGCACGGAGCGTGACGGGGATTGTCAGTGGCTCGTGGTTGGCTACGGAGTGTCAATCGGTGGTCTACTGAGGGGAGTCGGTGATGGGGGGATGGTGGCGTGGACCGCGGCGCCTGGCGTGCGGCTGGGCCCGGGCCTGCCGGCGGTGGCTGTGGCGGTGGCCCGGGCGCGCCGGTTCAGGGGGTGGGGCGGGCCCCGGCGGCCCGCTGTCGGAAGACATGGCGGTAGGTGGCGGGGGAGACGGTGGTGACACGCCGGAAGTGATGCCGCAGGTTGGCCGCGGTGCCGAGGCCCGCCCGCCGCGCCACGGTCTCCACCGGCTCGTCCGTGGACTCCAGCAACTCCTGCGCCAGCCGCACCCGTTCCTGGGTGAGCCAGCGCAGCGGGGTCACCCCCAGCGCGTCCCGGAAGCGCCGCGCGAAGGTCCGTTCGCTCAGCCCCGCGACCCGGGCCAGCCCGGGGACGGTCAAGGGCTGGTCGAGCCGCTCCCTGGCCCAGTCGAGCACCGGCGCGAGGCCGCCCCCGCCCCGGGTGACCGGCCGGGCCGGCAGCCTGGCGAACTGGCTCTGGCCGCCCTCCCGGTGCGGCGGGACGACCATCCGCCGGGCGACCTCGTTGGCGACGGCGCTGCCCAGGTCGCGGCGGACGAGATGCAGACAGAGATCGATCACCGAGCCGGTGCCGGCCGAGGTGAGGATCTCCCCGGTGTCGATGTAGAGCGGCTCGGGGTCGAAGTCGACCGCCGGGTAGCGGTGGGCGAAGTCGGCGGCGTTCATCCAGTGGGTGGTGGCCCGACGCCCGTCCAGCAGGCCGGCCTCGGCCAGCACGTAGGCCCCGGCGCACAGGGAGACCACCCGCCGCCCCCTCCGGTGCGCCTCACGAACGGCGTCCACCAGCGCGCCCGGCGGCGCCAGTTGGCGGGACCGGGCGCAGGCGGCCACCAGGACCGTGTCCGCCTCCGGCAGCGCCTCGACGCCGTGCGGAGTGGGCACGGTCAGGCCGCTCGCGGTGCGCAGCTCGCCCGGCTCTCCGGCGCAGAGCCGCAGCTCGTACCAGGGGTCCGCGAGGTCGCTCCGGTCGAGCCCGAACACCTCGCACGGGACGGCCAGTTCGAAGTCCGGCGTGCGGTCGGTGACGGCCAGCGCCACCACATGGCGGCGCCCGGCGGAGGGCGCGGCGGGGTCGGCCCGCGGGGCGGTCTCGGGAGGCGCTGTGGTGCCGGTGGGCGAGGCGGTCATGGCAGGAATTTAGCGCTGATCGCCGTTTCTGCCACTGGTCGGGGACGCGGCCGCCGCCAAGGCTTGGGCCATGACCGGAGATCCGAGCGAGACCACGGCCCCTGGCGGTCGGTTGGGCGTCTTCCAGGGCATGGCCCTCTGCGTGGGCGCCGTCCTGGGCACGGGGGTGATCGCGCTGCCCGCCCTGGCCGCGGAGGCCGCGGGGCCCGCCTCCTTGCTGGCCTGGCTGGCGTTGGTACTGCTCTCCGCGCCGCTGGCCGGTGCCTTCGCGGCGCTCGGCGCCCGCTACCCGGACGGCGGCGGCGTCTCGACCTACGCCAGGCTGGCCTTCGGCGAGCGGGCGGCGGCCGTCGTCGGCTGGTGCTTCTTCCTCGCCGTCCCGCCCGGGGCCACGGCCGCCGCGCTGTTCTTCGGCGACTACGTCGCGGCCGCCTGGGCGGGCGCGGGTGGGTACGCGGCCTGGGCCGCCCTCGCCCTGATGGTGCTGGCGATCGCGGCCAACGTGGTAGGGCTGCGGCTCACCGGGCGGCTGCAGCTGGTGCTCGCCGTGCTGCTCGCTGTGCTGGTGCTCGCCTCGGTGCTGCTCTCACTGCCCGACGTCCGCTGGGCGAACCTGCACCCCTTCGCGCCGCACGGCTGGTCCGCGATCGGCTCGGCCGCCACCCTGTTGGTGTGGAGCTTCGCCGGCTGGGAGGCGATCTCGCAGCTTGCCGGCGAGTTCCGGCGCCCGGCCCGGGATCTGCCGCGGGCGACGGCCGGCGCGGTGCTGGTGGTCGGCCTGCTCTATCTCTCGGTGGCCTTCGCGGTGGTGGCGGTGCTCGGCGCCGGCGCGGCCGACTCGGCCGCGCCGCTGGGGGAGTTGCTGGCGCGAGGGCTCGGTGGCCCGGCTCAGCCGCTGGCCGCGTTCGCCGCCCTGTTGCTGACCTTCGGGGTGCTCAACACCTATCTGGCCAGTGCCGCCCAGCTCGGCGCGGCGTTGGCCAGGGACGGGGCGTTGCCGGCCGGGCTGAGCCGGGGCGGTGGCGCCGGGCAGGTGCCGCGCCGCAGCCTCGCCGTGCTGGCCGGCTTGGCGCTGCTCTCCCTGGCGGTGGCGCTGGGCGTCGGGTTCGGGCCCAGGCCACTGGTGCTGCTGACCACCGGGATGTTCGTGACGGTGTACGCGGTGGGGGTGGCCGCCGCCCTGCGGCTGTTGCCCAGGGGCGGCGCCGGGTGGTGGGCGGCGCTGGTCTCGTTGGTGGCGGTGCTGGCGCTGCTGTCGCTGACCGGGCGCTATCTGCTCTGGCCGCTGGCGGTGGCGGCGGCCGCGCTCGGCTACCTGCGGTGGGCCGGCCGGAGGCGCGGGCGGCGGTCGGTGCCGGTGGCCGGAGCCGTGGCGTGCGGGGGGCGCTCGGCGGGCGGGCGCGCCCCCGGCACCGATCGCGAGCTGGCCTGAACACCACCTCACCACCGGCCAGTTGCCCGCGCCGCGATACCTTTCCGGTGACGGGGAAGGATCTTCGGGGGCGACGGCTGGGAGGCGTGGGGTATGGCACGGCGAGCTTGGGTGACGACGTTGGTGGCGCTGGCCCTGGCTCCGCTGGCCCTGACGGCCGGCTGCGGCGCGGAGGACGAGGCCGAGCCGCGGAACGACGCGGAGGCTCCCCCGTCCGAGGCCCCCTTGGAGCTGCCCGGGCTGCCGGACGCCGCCTCCGCCCGGGAGCAGTTGGCCGCGCTCACCGAGGCGGAGCCGGAGTCCATGGACGGGTACTCCCGCGACCACTTCCCCCACTGGAAGTCCGAGGACGGCTGCACCGTCCGGCAGCAGGTACTGCAGAGGGACGGCGAGGACGTCCAGGTCGGGGACGACTGCCAGCCCTCGTCGGGCACCTGGCTCAGCCTCTACGACAACGTGACGGTCACCGAGGCCGGCGATGTGGACATCGACCACATGGTGCCCCTGGCCAACGCCTGGCGCTCGGGTGCCAACGAGTGGACCGACGACGAACGGGAGGTGTTCGCCAACGATCTCATCCGCCCCCAGCTGCTGGCGGTCACCGCCAGGAGCAACCGGGAGAAGGGCGACCAGGGTCCGGACACCTGGGTTCCCGAGGCCAGTGAGTTCCACTGCGTCTACGGACGGGCCTGGACGGAGGTCAAGCACCACTACGACCTCACCGTCACCGCCGCGGAGCGGGAGACGCTGACGGAGCTGCTCGACACCTGCGCGTGACGCCAGCCCGTCTGACCGGTCCCGGTCCCGCCGGCGAGGGCGGCAGCACCGGGGTGGCTGGCGTGGTCGGCGTTGTCCTCGTGGTCGGCGCGGTCGCTGTGGTCGGCGCGGGCCAAGATCGTCCTACGTGACCAGGGCGGACGTTTGTTACGGTGCCTCGGCCCGGGCGCTGTCCGGGCATGTTCCCCGGGCACAGAAAGTGGGAGTCCCGTGCTCACCGTGACAAGCGTCAACGTCAACGGCCTCCGGGCGGCGGCCAAGAAGGGGTACCTGGAGTGGCTGGCCGGCTGCGCCGCGGACGTGGTCTGCCTCCAGGAGGTCAGGGCTGAGGAGGCCCAGCTGACCGAGGAGGTGCGCCGCCCGGCCGGCTGGCACGCCTACTACGCGCCGGCCGCCGCCAAGGGGCGCGCCGGGGTCGCGGTGCTGACCCGGCGGGAGCCGGACGCGGTGCGGGTGGGCTTCGGCGCCGAGGAGTTCGCGGACTCCGGCCGCTACCTGGCCGTCGACCTGCCGGGGATCACGGTGGCCAGCCTCTACCTCCCCTCGGGTGAGGTGGACACCCCGCGCCAGGACGAGAAGGAGCGCTTCATGGCGGCCTTCCTGCCGCACCTCGTGGAGCTGCGCGCCACCGCCGTCGCCGGCGGGCGCGAGGCCCTGGTCTGCGGCGACTGGAACATCGCTCACCAGGAGGCCGACCTGAAGAACTGGCGCGCCAACCGCCGCAACTCGGGCTTCCTGCCCGAGGAACGTGCCTGGCTCTCCCGGGTGCTGGGCGAGGAGGGCGGCTACACCGACGTGGTCCGCGCGCTGTATCCGGACCAGGACGGCCCCTACAGCTGGTGGTCCTACCGGGGCCGGGCCTTCGACAACGACACCGGCTGGCGGATCGACTACCAGATGGCCACCCCGGGGCTGGCGGAGCGGTGTCTGAAGGCCGAGATCGAGCGGGCGGCGACGCACGCGGAGCGCTGGAGCGACCACGCCCCCGTGACGGCGGTCTATGACCGCTGAGCCGGGATGTCCCCGTCCCGTGTGAGGCGGGGCGGGGACGGCCACCGCGGGGTGGCGGCGGCGGTGACGGAGTGCGGCGGTAGGGCGAGCCGGGCCCGTGGTGGTGCCCTCCCTGGAAGGGGGTAAGGAGGCCGACCGGGCGGGCGTCCCTGGTGGTGCCGGCGAGCCCCGGGGGTGGGCTCGAATCCGGGCGACGGGTCAGCCGCTCTGCCCCAGCCCCTTCATCCTGCGGTCGAGATCCGACAGCCGGTTGACCTCCTCCAGACGCTCGCTCAGCGACGGCCGAGCGTCCTGGACTTCCGTGGCGGGGGCCGACTCCTGCGGTCCCGCCGCCGGTTCGACGCTACTGCTGCTCATTGGGGCTCCTGAGGGTGGGAGTTGAGCGAGGAGAGAAATCTCCTTGTACGACCACCATCCAAGCAGCCGGGAGCCGGATGCAATTGCGTCTCACACTTTCAACACAGTGGCATATGTCAGGCGGAGATACCCGGGGCCCTCCTACGGGTGCGCGGGACTCGCCCGGGGGTTCGGCTGGTTTCCCAGGTGAGCGGCCGGGGATGGATAGCTGCGGAGTCCGGGAGCGGCCCGGCGCCAGGAGACGGGGCGACATGGAGCACGCCGGCTGGGAGCACACCCTGGGGGCGCGCGTTCGCGAGCACCCCACGGACAACGCGCGCCGGCGCACCGCCGTGGTCTGGTCGCTGCTGGTCGGAGTGGTCGGAGTCGCCGCCGGCGTGCCCATTCTGCTGGCCACCTTCGACCACGACGACAGCACTACCGGATCGAACGTGCTGCCCGGGTCCGTGTTGGGCATCGGCCTGGTCGGGCTCGGTTTCGGGGTGGCCCGGCTGGTCGACCTCCTGCGTGGCGAGGGCGAGGTCTTCGTCAGGTACCAGGGCGGCCTCGTCCACCGGCGGGCCGGTCAGGAGCGGGTGATCCGCTGGGCGGACGTCGCTTCGGTACGGCAGCGGAAGACCCGGGCGCCTTTGGCATATGCCATGGGTAATGACATTGATCTTCGGGTGCGGCTGCGCGACGGCGGCCGACTGCGCATCACCGGCTACACCCAGGACGCCGCGGAGCTGGCCCGGCCGCTGCTCCAGGCCGCTCCGCCCGCCCCGGGCCGGGAGAACTAGCCGCCTCACGGCCCGGAGCGGCGACCGCGGCGGTCGCCCGACTCAGTCCGCGGACAGCTGGGGCAGCTCGTACGCGTCCGCGATCAGCTCGTAGCTGCGCACCCTGGCCTCGATGCTGTGGGCGTTGGCCGTGAGCATCAACTCCTGCGCGCCGGTGCGCTCGGCCAGCTCGTCGAGTCCCTTGCTGACCTGCTCCGGCGTGCCGTAGACGATGTTGCCCAGCCACTCGTCGACGAACTCCCGCTCCATCGGCGTGAACGGGTAGGCGGCGGCCTCCTCGGCCGTCGGCACCAGCCCCGGCCGGCCGGTGCGGAGCCGGATCATGGACAGCGCCCCGGTGAGGATCTGCGCCTGCGCCGCCGCGGCGTCCTCGGCGGCCAGCGCGGAGACCCCGATCAGCGCGTACGGCTCGTCCAGCACCGCCGAGGGGCGGAACGCCGACCGGTAGAGGTCGAGCGCCGGGAGGGTGTTGGCCGCCGAGAAGTGGTGCGCGAAGGCGAACGGCAGCCCCAGCTGGCCGGCCAGCCGGGCGCTGAACCCGGACGAGCCCAGCAGCCACACCGGCGGGCGGGCCGGTGACTGCACCCCGCCGGCGGCGCTCGCCTGCACCGGCCCCGGCACCGCGTGCACCCGACCGTACGGGTGGCCGTCGGGGTAGTCGTCGTCCAGGAAGCGGATCAACTCCGAAAGCTGGCTGGGGAACTCGTCGGGGCCGTCCTCGCGCCCCCGGCGCAGCGCGGCGGCGGTGGCGCCGTCGCTGCCCGGCGCACGCCCCAGCCCCAGGTCGATCCGCCCCGGGGCCAGCGCCTCCAGGGTGCCGAACTGCTCGGCGATCACCAGCGGCGGGTGGTTGGGCAGCATCACGCCGCCGGAGCCCAGCCGGATCCGCTCGGTGTGCGCGGTCAGCCGCGCCAGGATGACCGCCGGCGAGGAGCTGGCCACGCCCGGCATCGAGTGGTGCTCGGCGACCCAGAACCGGTGGAAGCCCCGCCGTTCGGCGAGGCGGGCCAGCCGGGTGGTGGCCTCCAGGGCCTCCCGCGCCGTGTGGCCCGCGCCCACGGTGGCCAGATCGAGCACGGAGAGCGGCACGGGCGCGCGGCCCCGGCGCACTCCCCGAATCTCGTCGCGCCCGCCGCGTGCCCTGCTCTCGGCGCCCTCGGTCACCCTGCTCGCCTCCCAGATCGACTGTCCGTGGTCGGGAGCCCGCGGGCTCCCGAAAGGCGGCAACCCGGCCGGGCGGCCGTTCATTCCAGGACGGGTCGGGCGATCGTGCCCGGGCGGCCCCCGGCGGCCGTGGGCGTGCCGGGCCGTCCCGGGCGGCAGCCGGGGCGGGAGTGGCGGGGGCGGGGCGGCTCAGGGCAGGTAACGCTCGATGGCGGCCGGGCCCTCCTCGGCCAGCAGTACTCTGGCCTCCTCGATCAGCTCGGGTGTGGGTTCCCGCCCGCTGAGTCGCACCAGGTCCTCCGGATCGATCGGTCCCTCGGCCCCGGTGTGCAGCAGCCGGTCCGGTGTCGGGAGCTCCGTGTGGCGCTGCTCGCCCGATTCGGGTGGTTCGTCTGGCGTGGGTGGTTCAGGTGACTGGGGCATGGCACCTCCCTGTTTGTCAGGGTAGGGGCAGCCCCGGTGCCTCGCCATCGCACCCACGGCGCGCGGCCGAGGGCGGACGCCCCGGAACGCCCCCGCGATTCCGGGACGCCCGCCAGCCTGGTGGGTGCGCCCAACCCAACCCGACCCGACCGGGCCGGGGCGTCGCCCGTGCCCCGCGCCGCCGGGCCTTCGCGCACCCCTGTCCCCGGGGTCGGGGTCGGGGGACGCCGGGGTTGATCAGTCCGGCCGGCTCTGGGACGGCCGCACGGTGTCCAGGAAGGTGGACCAGGACCCCGTGGGGAAGCCCAGGCGCGGCCCGGCGGGAGCCTTCGAGTCGCGCACCGCCAGCCGGTCCTGGGCGGGGAGGCGCACCTCCACACAGGCGCCCTGGCCGGCCGAGTGCGAGGAACGGGTCCAGACTCGCGTCTTGCCGTGCTCAATTGCCATGCCAACTCCGGGTCTTGACGTCTCAACAGGGAACGCCGCGACCGTACTGTCCGACCGGGGTGACCTCGGCCCCGTTTCATCAGGGTGAGTGATTAATTCCCAACTTCCCTTAAAGAGTTGCTAGTTGGGGTGTAAAGTCAGGCGGTTTCGATGGCCTGCCCGGCGGTGGTGGCCGGCGGCCCGGCGTCCGTCAGTCGGTCGGCTGTCGGTCGAACTCCTCGATGAGTTGGCGCACGAAGAGCCGGGTCTGGTCCGGGCTGTACGCCTGGGCCCGCAGGTGCTCGTACATGATGCTGTAGTGCTGCACGTCGTGCGGCTTCTCCAGGTACAGGTCGTTGGTGCCGCCCTCCAGGTAGATGACCGTGGTGTCGGCCGCCTCGGAGAACTCCATGATCGTGTACTGCCCGTTCACGCCGGGGTGCGCGCCGGCGGAGAACGGCATCACCTGGAGCGTGACATGCGGCAGCTGGGAACACTCCTCCAGGTGCCGGAGCTGCTCCGCCATGGTCGCCGCGCCGCCGATCGCCCGCCGCAGGGCCGACTCGTCCACCACCGCCCACAGCCGGAGCGGGGTGCGGTCCTCCCAGATCCGCTGCTGGCGGCGCAGCCGCACCTGCACCCGGCTGGCCACCTCCTCCTGGCTGACCTCCGGCAGCGCTCCCGATATCACGGCGGCGGCGTACGCCGGCGTCTGCAACAGGCCTGGCATCACCTGGGGTTCGTACACCCGCAGCGAGGAGGCCTCGGCCTCCAGCCCGATGTAGACGCTGTAGCTCGGTGACAACTCGGCGAACGCGTGCCACCAACCCTGCTGGCGGGACTCCTTCGCCATCTGCATCAGCGACTCGACCAGCTTGGCGTCCTCGACCTCGTAGACCCCGCAGAGGTCGCGCACGTCCCGTGGGCTGATGCTGCGGCGGCCGTTCTCCAGCCGGCTGATCTTGGACTGGGACACCAACAGCCGGTCAGCGACCTCCTCGGCGGTCATCTGCCGGTCCTCGCGGAGTCTGCGCAGCTCCTGCCCTAACCGGCGTCTCCGAACAGTCGGATTGACGTTCCCCGACACGCGTGCCCCTCCGTCGATGCCCGGGCGACCACGGTGATCGCCGCTGCCTTGCAGCCTGCCACCCGGCCCGGTACGTCCGCTGGCGTTTCGCGACAGATTCGCGACAGAGGGTGCGCGGTCACGAGCGCGGGGTGTGGTGTCGAGCGGCGAACCGCCCGTCACCACACCCCGCGCCCGCTATGCGGCTCCCGGTGAGGTCACTGTGAAAGCGCTAGTGCGACAGCGAAGGGCGTACCGCGGCTCGGGTCACTCCTCTCCGCCTGCCCTGGTCGGAAACCGGCTGAGACTGCCCGACCACGCTCATCGCCGCGCCCGCCGGCGCGCGCCCTGGGGGGCGTGCGCCGGCGCTCTGGGGCTGTGAGCGCCGTGCGGCGGCGGCCTGTCCCGCCACCCCGTTCTGCACGTCCATGACAGCGTGAGCGACGAGCCCACCCATCGGATCGTGCCGGATCAGATCCCGGAGCCTGGAGCGTGACGACCGCCCCTCGTTCCCGGGATACAGGTGCTTGCCGAGGCCGACCGAGTGCGCCAGCGCCGCGAGGGCGGCGGTCCTGGCGTCCGGGGGCGTCCCGGTGCGGATCGCGGTGTCCAGCCGAGCCCGGATCTGCCTGCTGACCGCCGTATCCGTCGCCTGATACCGGGTCGTCGGCAGCACTCCGCACATCTGGTTCTCCACCGCGTGCACCATGCCGCAGCGTTCCAGATGTGAGAGATAGGTCTGGCGGAGCCCGAGTCTGGGCCCGCCGATCCAGTGGACCGCACGCACCGGAGAGCCGCGTCTGCGCAGCAACTCCAGCGCGGAGTCCAGGGTCGGATCTCCGGTCGGCCGCGGCAGCACCACGGCTATTCGGTCCCCATCAGGGGCTATCCGGCCTGCCAGGGCCAGCTCGACGAGCTGCGCTCCGGCCAGGCCGAGGTCGAGCGACTGCGGCTGCGCCGTGGTACCCGTGGTCGGGTCCAAAGCGAGAAGCAGTAGCTCCTCTGGAATGGTCCTACGACTCCTGCCCATCCATGCCTCCCCGCGTGGATGAAAGACAGGGTGACGCCTCTCACATTGTTCTGTCGAGAGTGCGTGGTCGCTTTGGTGTGGAACCCGTAGATATGTCGTTAACGTCCTGGAGGGTAGGCGGCGCGAAGGAGTCGACGCGGGCATGGCGTACCGAGGTGCACAGGACCCGGCAAACTGGTAGGGACCAGCAGCCGGTTCATTCAAGGGTCGTTGCGAGGAGGCATGGGTGTCGGGCGAGTCCCCGGACAGGTCGGATCGGGAGCGGGAGCAAGAGTCATCGGAGAAGACGTCTGAGAACCCCGGAAGGGTTCCACAGGACGCGAAGGTTCCCGGGGACGACAGGGGAGAGGCCGCCGCCGAGGCGGCCCAGGACGACGCCCAGGGGGGCGGCGGGGGTTCGGAGGAGAGCGCGGAGAACAGGCCCGAGCGGGACGGCGGGAGCGGGCGCGGTGCCGCGGACGCCACGGGCGGCGAGAACGGTGCGGCCGGTGCGCGCCCGGACGGGAGCGCCGAGCCGGCCGCGGGGAGCCGAGGGATAGCGGAGCGGGCCGCGTCGCGGTCGGACGACGGGGGAGAGGCCGACGACGAGGCCGAGGACGAGCCGGCGACCGACGAGGCCACCACGATGTTGCGGCTGCCCGCCTCCGACGAGGCGGCGGGGGACCGGCTGACCACGGAGCTGCGGGTGCCGGCGCCCGACACGGACAAGATCGCGGCCGAGGACGCGGACGAGGACGAGGACGAGGACCCGGGCGTGCGGGCGGCGGCGGAGCCCGCGGGGACCGGAGCGGGCCGCGCTTCCGACGCCGCGGCGGACAGCGCGGCGGACGACGAGGCCGGCGAGGGGGACGACGCGGACGCGGACGAGGCCGCGGACGCGGGCGGTAAGGCCGGGGACGGTGACGCCGACGCGACGGCGATGTTGCGGCTGCCCGCCTCCGACGCGGCGGTGGGAGACCGGCTGACCACGGAGCTGCGGGTGCCGGCTGACGCCGGTGACCGGGGCACGACCGTGCTGCGCCTGCCCGCGGACGAGGACTCGGCTGAGAGGCCGGCTGAGAAGCCGGACGAGGAGCCGGCGGGGAAGGAGAACGCGGCCGGGGACGGTGACGCCGACGCGACGGCGATGCTGCCGCTGCCCGCGGACTCCGACTCCGAGGCGGACTCCGAGGCGGACTCCGACGACGAGGGGAGTGGCGACCGGACGCCCGCCACCACGGCGGTGTTGCCGGTGCCCGGCGACGACTCCTCGCTCGGGGAGACCGTGCCCAGGGGCCCGGTCGACCCGAGGAAGCCGGTCGACGAGAACGCCGCGAAGGGCACCGCGGCGGAGGACGACGAAGGCGACGACGGGGGCGAGCCGGCGCCGGAACCGGGCGCGTCGGCCTCCGGCAGTGCCAAGCCGGCCGTTCCCGAACCCACCGGAGCCGACGCCGAACCGGCCAAACCCGCAACGGAACCGGCCAAACCCACGACCAAGCCGGCTGCTTCGGACACCGTGCCCGACGAGCCGGCGGCGGCGCCGGAGGCCGCCCCGGCGAAGCCGGACCAGCCGCCGCTGGCCAAGCCGGCGGCGGGCGCGGACCGCCCGGCGCCGCCCAGGCCAGCCGAAGCCCCCGCGCCCGCGGCGGAACCGGCGCCGGCCGAGCCCGCCGCCGGCCCGGCCGTGCCGCCGATGCCGGAGCAGGCGCCGCCGCCGGCGGACGCCGACCGCGATCCGCTGGAGCTGCTCGCGGCGCTCACCAACAAGCCCGCGCCGCCGCCCACTCCCATGCGCACGCTGGTGCGCCGGGTGAAGATCTGGACACCGCTGGCTGTCCTGGTGATGATCATCTTCGTGGTCGCGCAGTCGCTGCGGCCGCTGCCCGAGCCGAGTCTTGAGCTGACCGCGTCCGAGACCTTCACCTTCGACGGTGAGTTGGGCGAGGTGCCGTGGCCGGCGCAGGGGCAGGCGCAGCTGAACGTGGCGGGGCTCGGTTCGTTCGGTTCCTCGGGTGAGCAGGAGCCGGTGCCGATCGCCTCGGTGGCCAAGGTGATGACGGCCTACGTGGTCCTCCGTGACCACCCGATGGAGCCCGGGACCGACGGCGCCATGATCCCGGTGGACCAACAGGCCGAGGAAGACGCCGGGTTGAGCGCGGACAACGAGTCCACCGTCGAGGTGGAGGCGGGCACCGAGCTGACCCAGCGGGAGGCGATCGAGGCGATCATGATCGCCTCGGCCAACAACGTGGCCAGGCTGCTGGCCCGTTGGGACGCGGGCTCGGAGGAGGCCTTCGTCGAGAAGATGAACGAGGCCGCCGCCGAGCTGGGCATGGCGGACACCGTGTACACCGACCCGAGCGGGCTGCGGCCGGAGACGGTGAGCACGGCCGCCGACCAGGTGAGGCTGGCCGAGGCGGTCATGCGGGACCCGTTCTTCCGCGAGGTGGTCCGGATGCCGAACTACGAGGACAGCAACGGTCGGACGCACTACAACTGGAATCATCTGGTGCCGATGAACGGCGTCGTCGGGATCAAGACCGGCACCACCACGGCCGCCGGCGGGAACCTGATGTTCGCGGCCGAGCAGGAGGTCGGCGGCACCCCCCGGCTGATCGTGGGCGCGGTGCTGGCCCAGCCGCCGCACCCGTCGGACAACTCGATCCTGACCGGCGCGCTGTCCGCCGGTGACGCGTTGATGCGCTTCGCGCAGGCCGAGTTGGTCAGCGAGCCGCTGCTGCCGGCCGGTGAGGTGGTCGGCGAGGTGGACGACGGGCTGGGCGGCGGCGTGCCGTTGGTGATCACCGAGGACCTGCCGGCGGTCGGCTGGCCGGGCCTTGAGGTGCGGCTTGAGCTGCACGAGCGGGCGGACGGCGTGCCGGGGTCCGGGGCGGCCGGCACGGAGGTGGGCACCCTGGCGGTCGGTGAGGGGGACGAACGGGTAGAGGTGCCGGTCGCGTTGGCCGAGGACCTCAGCGAGCCCGGCTTCGGCGCGCGGTTGACCAGGATCAGCTGATTCGAGGGGCGCCGGCCCCGAACGCCGGTCGCCCTTGCGCGCGTTCATGTTCGGTCAAGGCGGTTTCCGCGCCGGTCCTGTCGGTTCAGGGCCGGCGCGGAGCCGTTTCGGGAATGATCGGCACCGACTGCGTGTCCGGTTCTCGGCCATTCGAATGCCGCCTGGGACCGGACGGGATCGGAGGGGGACGGAGCGGAGCGGGCGGGGATCGGCCCGGCGCGGGCGCGCCGCCGGCGGGCCGCACCGGCGCCCCCCGGAGCAAGGCGCGCCCCGCCGGTGCCGGCCCGCTCCGACTCGCCGTTGTGCGTGGTGAGTTGGGCGCCCCCCGGCGTGCGCGGGGCCGGCCGCGCGGGGCTGCCGGGCCGGCGTGCCGCACGCTACAGTCGGAGCCCGCGTCGGGTGTGGGGAAGCGTGTGGAGCCTGTGAGGGGGCGCCGGTGGAATGTCCTTCGTGTGGCTCGGATGAGGGTCGCCGACTCAACAACGGCAACTGGGTGTGCGAAGACTGTGGCTCGGTCACCGCAGGATGAGGCCGCGTGGCGGGACCTGGACCCGGCCACGCGGGAGAGACTGGACTTCCTGGACCCGGAGGACTTCACCGTGGGGCCGACCGCCGAGGGTGCCGCCCAGTGGGAACGGTTCACAGCCATCCTCGACAAGGCGGAGAACTACCGCCCGCCCCACTGAGACGGCCCCGAACCGCCTGTGTGCCGTAACGCCCGAGTGCCGTAACGCCTGAGCGCCGGAGCGTGTGAGCGCCGCAGCGCCTGGGCGCCGCAGCGCCTGGGCGCGCGGCGCGCCACCGCGCCCGAACCCGCCCGAACCCGCCCGAACCCGCCGCCGTCCCGTCCTGCCCGCCCGTTCGGCTGGACGAACGAGGGCCGGTGGACCGTCCGCTGGGCGGACCCGCCCTGGCGGTTCGGCCACGCCTCGAACAGAATGTCCTTTCTGCCGATCATCATCGCGTATCGGCGGACGCCTAGGCGGTCCGTCGCCGGGACGCCCCTCGACGTCGCGTGGTCCGGGTTCGACGCGGAGCCCGGGCGCGCCCCAGAAAGGAACCCCCCGAGCATGCCCCACACCTCAGGGGCCACCTCCGGAACCTCGCCCGGAATGGCCTACGTGGAGATCGGCGTCAGCGACGCCGAACGTTCCCTCGACTTCTACCGGGGGGTGCTCGGCCTGCGCCCGGTCGACGCGGCCCCCGAACCGCCCGCCGCCGACACGCACTGGCTCTCCGCCGGCGCCGCCCTGGTGAAGCTGGTGGTCAGGGCGGACGAGCCGGCCGCCGGCGGCCCGCTGGGCGGCTGGCTCGGGGACGATCTCCAGCGCGGCCTGCGGCACTTCGGGCTGAAGGTCGGCGACGTGCACCGGCAGGCCGAGCGGCTGCGCTCGGCCGGTGTTCGCTTCACCCTGGAGCCGGTGGCCGCCGTCGGCGACGTCAACCTGGCCTTCTTCACCGACCCGGACGGGACGCTCCTGGAGATCATCGACGGCCATCTGACCTACCACGAGGTGGCCACCCCGGAGTTGGCCGCCCGGGAGCGGCGGTCCGCCGAGGCCCGGCCGGCGACGGCCGGCCCGGCCTTCGACCATGTGGCGATCACCGCGGCCGAGTTGGACACGACGTTGGCCTACTACCGTGACCAGTTGGGCTACCCGGTGATCGGGCGGCTGGTCCATGACCAGGATCCGAGGGGTTTCGTGATCGACTACCTCCAGGCGGGCGACGCGGTGTTGGAGGTGTTCTCCTTCACGGAGGCCACCCGGCCGGCGCCCGACCCGGCGCTGGACCGGCGTGGCCTGCGGGCCCTCGGCCTGGCCGCCGAGACCGGCCGTGACATCGACCCGGACGGGGTCCCGCTGCGTCAGGTGGCGGTCCGATGAGCGCCCCGGGGGACGTGTTCCCGCTGCGTCAGCTGGGCCGTACCAGCCTGCGGGTGCCGGAGATCTGCTTCGGCGGCAGCGGGTTGGCGAGCATGCCCGAGGTGTTCGGCTACGACGTGCCCGAGGAGCGGGCGGTGGCCACGGTGCGCGCCGTACTGGCCGGCCCGGTCGGTTTCCTGGACACCTCGGCCGGCTACGGGGACGGCCGCAGCGAGCGGATCATCGGCACCGCGCTGGCCGAGGTGGGCGGGCCGCCGCCGGGGTTCGTGCTGGCCACCAAGGTCGACCCGGACCCGGCGACCGGCGACTTCTCCGGTGCCGCGGTGCGCCGTTCACTGGAGAGCAGCCTGACGCGGCTCGGCGTCGACCGGGTGCCGCTGCTGTACCTGCACGACCCGGAGCGCATCTCCTTCGAGCAGGGGATGGCGTCCGACGGGCCGGTCGCGGAGCTGCTCCGCATCCAGGAGGAGGGCCTGGCCCGGCACATCGGGGTGGCCGGCGGGCCGGTCGACCTGCTGCGGCGCTACCTCGGCACCGGCGCGTTCGAGGTGGTGCTCACCCACAATCGCTGGACGCTGCTGGACCGTTCGGCCGAGCGGCTGATCGACGCGGCGTGGGCCGCCGGGGTCGCGGTGGTCAACGCGGCGCCGTTCGGTGGCGGGCTGCTGGCCAGGGGGCCGGGGCGGCAGGACCGGTACGCGTACTCCGTGGCCGACCGTGCCGTGCTGGACCGGGCGCGGGAGATCGCGGAGCTGTGCGCCGCGCACGAGGTGCCGCTGCCGGCCGCCGCCATCCAGTTCTCCACCCGTGACCCGAGGATCGCCGCCACCGTGATCGGCGTCACCCGCCCCGAGCGGGTGGCCGAGACCCTGGAGCTGAGCCGCTGGCCCATACCGGAGGAACTGTGGCCCACGCTCCACCAGTTGGCGGCCCCCGCCGACCACTGGCAAAACTGAACGAACTAGAACGACCAGGAACAGTCATCTCATGACCTCTGCCAAGCAGTCCGCCACCGCCCCCCGGGACCTCTCCCAGGTGCGCTTCCCCGAGGGCTTCGTCTGGGGCTCCGCGACCGCCAGCTACCAGGTGGAGGGGGCCGCGCACGAAGGCGGGCGCGGACCGTCCATCTGGGACACGTTCTCCCACACCCCGGGCCGGACCGTCGGCGGCGACACCGGCGACGTCGCCGACGACCACTACCACCGGTACCCCGAGGACATCTCGCTGATGGCCGACCTCGGGATCTCGCACTACCGCTTCTCCCTCGCCTGGCCCCGCATCCAGCCCGAGGGACGCGGCCAGCTCAACACCGAGGGCGTCGACTTCTACAGCCGGCTGGTCGACGGGCTGCTGGAGCGCGGCATCCAGCCCTGGGTCACCCTCTACCACTGGGACCTGCCGCAGCCGCTGGAGGACGCGGGCGGCTGGCCGGCCCGGGACACCGCCGAGCGCTTCGCCGAGTACGCGGTGGCGATCCACGAGCGGCTCGGCGACCGGATCAAGGACTGGACCACCCTCAACGAGCCCTGGTGCTCGGCGTTCCTCGGCTACGCCAACGGCCACCACGCGCCCGGCCGCACCGAGGGGCCGGCCGCCGTGCGGGCCGCCCACCACCTGCTGCTGGGGCACGGTCTCGCGGTCCGCGCGCTCCGGGAGCGGGGCGCGGAGCAGCTGGGGCTGACCGTCAACCTCTACCCGGTGGACTCGGTCACCGACAGCGACGCCGACCGGGACGCGGCCCGCCGCATCGACGGGCTGATGAACCGGATCTTCCTGGACCCGGTGCTGCGCGGTTCCTACCCGGAGGACGTGGTCGCCGACCTCGCCCCGGTGCTGGACTTCGGCCATGTCCGGGACGGCGACCTGGCGGTCGTCAACACCCCGCTGGACTTCCTCGGCGTCAACTACTACACCCGGCACGTGGTGCGCGCCGGCACCGCCAGCGGCGCCCCCTCCACCTGGGTGGGCTCCGAGGACGTGGAGTTCGTCAAGCGCGGGCTGCCGGTGACGGCGATGGGCTGGGAGATCGACCCGGACGGGCTCTACGAGACGCTCACCCGGGTGTGGCGGGAGTACGACGCGCCGCCGCTGTACGTCACGGAGAACGGCGCGGCCTTCGACGACGTGGTGGACGCGGACGGCCGGGTGCGGGACGAGGGGCGCCGCGCCTACCTGGAGGGCCACTTCGCCGCCGCCCACCGCGCCCTCAGCGAGGGGGTCGACCTGCGCGGCTACTTCGTGTGGAGCCTGCTGGACAACTTCGAGTGGGCCTACGGCTACAGCAAGCGGTTCGGCCTGGTGCACGTGGACTACGAGACCCAGGTCAGGACCCTGAAGGACTCCGGCCGCTGGTACGCGGAGATCACCCGCGCCAACGGGCTCTGACCGGACGGCGCCGCCGCCCCGCCGCCCGGGCCCCCGGCCCCGGCGGCGCGGGCCGGCGCCGGGGCCCTCAGCGCAGCCCGATCAGGCCCGCCTCGGTGGGCCGGAAGCCCAACGAGGCGTCGTAGAAGGCGCCGAGGCCGGGCTCGTAGTCGACGTGCAGCCACGCGCAGCCGGCGGCCCTGGCGCCCGCCACCGCGTGCCGCACCAGCTCCCGGCCGACGCCACGGCCGCGCTCCGCCCGCGCCACCACCGTGTCCAGCAGGAACGCGTGGCCGGCGCCGTCCCAGGCGACGTTGACCAGCCCGACCAGCGGGCCCGACGGGCGCCTGGCACAGACCCAGCCGAGGCTGTGCCGGTTGAACCGGCCCCACCAGTCACGCTGGGCCTCGACGGCGTGGCCGAAGCCCTCCGCGTGCAGTTCCTCGGCCTCCGCGTTGTGAAACCGGCCACGCCACTGGTAGCTGGGCGGACCGCTCGACGCGGCGGGCGACGGGATGTCCTTGGCTGGGGGCATGGCCGGATCGTAGGCAACCGAAACCGCACTGTCGTGCCATTTCGTACGATGACCAGCATGGAGTTGGTCGTGACCCGTTTTGATCATCCCGATGCCCGAAAGCTCAATGACGCGGTGCAGGCGGAGTACGCGGAGCGCTACGGGGACGTCGGCGATGTGACCCCGCTGGCGCCGGCGATGTTCGACCCGCCGCGTGGCCTCTACCTGCTGGTCTACGACCCGCTGGGGCGCCCCGTCGGCACCGGCGGCTGGCGCGGCCGGGACACCGGCGACGCCGAGGGCTACCGCGACGGGGACGCCGAGATCAAGCGCATGTACGTGGTCGCCGAGGCCAGGGGGCTCGGCCTGGCCCGCCGGGTGCTGGCCAGGCTGGAGGACGACGCCCGGCGGGCCGGCCGGCTCCGGATGGTGCTGGAGACCGGCACCGAACAGCCGGAGGCGATGAACCTCTACGCCAGCAGCGGCTACCGGATGCTGCCCCGTGAGGAGCACTTCGGCGTCTACCGTGACTCCCCGAAGAGCCGCTGCTTCAGCAAGTCGCTGCTGCCGGACGCCTGACCCGCCCGTCGGCTCAGCCGGCTGGCGCCGGCGCGGCCGCCGGCACCGCGGCGCCCGCCGGCCGGGCCGCCGACGCCGCGCCGGCCCGCCGCCCGCCCACCAGCACGGCGGCCGCCCCCAGGGCCAGCCAGCCGAACAGCACCAGCAGCGGGAAGCCGGCGGCGTGCCCGTCGAAGAAGGCGACCGAGCGGAGCAGGCTGGCGCCCGCCCCGGCCGGCAGCAGCTGACCCAGGTCGCCCACCGGCACCGGTAGCAGCTCGGGCGCCGAGGCCGCGCCCGACCAGGGGTTGCCCAACAGCATCAGCAGCAGCGCGCCCACCCCGATGCCGGCCCGGCCGAGCAGCGCGGCCAGCCCGGCGACGGTCGCCCCACCGGCCGCCACCAGCAGCCCGAGCACGCCCGCCACCTGCCACCAGTCGCCGGCCAGCGCGCCCAGCCAGTCGCGGGCGATCAGGGTGGCCACGCTCCCGGCCAGCACCGCCGCGCCGAGCAGCGCGGCCAGGGCCCGCCCGCCGCGCAGTCCGCTCACGGTGAGCAGCGCCCCGGTGGCGATCCCGGCCATCACCAGCGGCAACAGGCTGGCGCCGAACGCGGCTCCGCGCGGGTCGCCCGCCGGCGCCGGCACCACGTCGGTGACGGTCACCTGGACCCCGTCGGGGGCCTGCGCCTGGGCCGCGCCCACCAGCAGCTGGGACACGGCGGCGCCGCCCGCCGAGGCGGTCAGCACCTCGGGCTGGCCGGTGTCGGTCAGCACGAAGGCGCCGTAGACCTCGCGCTCCTCGATCGCCCGCCGGGCGGCGGCCTCGTCCTGGTACTCCCGCACCTCGAAGGCGTCACCCTGGCCGGCCAGCCGCTCGCCGGCCAGGGCGGTGGCCTCCGCCGACGAGCCGACCAGCCCCACCGGTAGCTGGTGCGGCTCGCTGCGGGCGCTGGGCCAGGCGAAGGCCCACAGCACGAAGCCGATCAGCAGGGGGACACCGATGATCACGAGGAGCAGGGGCCGGGCGCCGGACGGGCCGTCCGGCCGGGGGGTGGGGGAGAGCCGCGCTGGTGTGCTCACACCGAGCCTCCGTAAAGAGAATGATTGTTCGTTCTTTTCCGTAACGGTGCGCACGGCTCGGCGCGGTTGTCAAGAAGGAACGTTCGTTTTAGGCTGGGTCGCCATGGCGCGCGTATCCCAGGAACACCTCGCGGCCCGTCGGCGGCAGATCCTCGACGGGGCGGCGCGCTGTTTCGCGCGCGACGGCTTCCACGGCACCTCGATGCAGGACGTGCTGCGGGAGACCGGCCTCTCGGCGGGCGCGGTCTACCGGTACTTCCCCAGCAAGGACGCGATCATCGCGGCGCTGGCCGGCGATGTGCTGGCCACCGTGCGGGAGTGCTTCCGGCGCTCCGCCGAGTCCGACGACCCGCCACCGCCCGACGCGTTGCTGGCCGAGGCGCTGGGCCGGGTCGCGAAGCGGCTGGTGGTGCCGGCGCCGATGCTGCTCCAGGTCTGGTCCGAGACGCTGCGCAACCCGGAGCTGCGCGTCACCTTCCAGGAGAACTTCGCCGCCCTGCTCGGCCTCTGGTCCCGGATCGTGGCCACCTACCAGCGGCAGGGCCGGATGCGCCCGGACGTGGCGCCGGAGGCGGTCGCGCGGGCGCTGGCCGCCAGCGCGCAGGGCTTCCTGCTGCAGCGCGCGCTCTTCGGCCCGGTGGACGAGGCGGTGCTGGGCGAGGGGCTGCGCGGGTTGATGTCCATGACCGGCCCGGCCGACGCGGGGTCCTCGCCCCCTCGGGGCGCGCCCGCCGCCGGAACCCCGGAGCGCCCGTAGCCGCTCGCCCGGATCGGCCCGGGCCCGCCGGGTCGGCCGCGGTCCGGTCGTCAGGCCGGCGGGGGCGGTGGGGGGTCGAGTTCGGCGCGCAGGCGGCGGTCGAGGGCCAGCGAGACCTCCGCGTAGACCGCCTTCTTGGCCAGCGGGCGGAGCCGCTCCAGGGCCTCGGTGAGCCGCGCGATGTCCGTCTCGGAGGCGGGCGCGCCGCGCTCCGCGCGGCCCTCGCCCAGCACCTCGGGCAGCACTTGGCGGCGCAGCACCTCGGTGAAGACCTCGGCCAGCGCGTCGGCGTGCGCGCGCAGCTCGCGCCCCGCCGCCAGCAGGATGGCCAGCGGGATGCCCTCCCTGACCAGCGCCGAGGACGCCTCCAACAGGTCGCGGCTGACGTGCACGACGGCCTCGCCGTCCGGGCGCAGGTAGCCGATCTCCATCGCCAGGGCGACGTTCTCCGGGTCCGTCTCGCCGGCGTAGTGGTCTGCCAACTCGCGGGCGCTCAGCCGGACCTGCTCCTCCTCGGCCCAGGGCTGCGGCTCGTGCACGCCCAACAGCCGGGCGGTGCCGGAGTCCCGGCCGGAGGCGAGTGCGGTGAGGATCTCGGCGATGCCGCCCAGGGTGTGGCCGCGGGCCAGCAACGCGGCGATGGTGCGCAGCCGTTCCAGGTGCTGTTCGTTGAACCAGGCCACCCGGCCGGCGCGACGCGGCGGCGGGAGCAGTCGGCGCTCGCGGTAGAAGCGGAGCGTACGGGGGGTGATGCCGGCCGCCTGGGCCAACTCCTCGGCCCGGTACTCCCGGGTGTCCGGGCCCGGGGCGGTCCCCGCCGGCTGTTCCCCGGGCTCTCGCTGCCCCCGCGCTGCCCTCGTCGCCTCCACGGCAGGCAGTTTAGGCAGTGCGCACCCCCTACCGGCCGGTACGGTTCTGCTCTACCCTCCGATCGTGCCAGCGATTACTGGCACCTTTGGCTGCGGAGGACGGAGGCTCACGGATGGAGTCGGTGCGCGTCGCGGTGATCGGGTCCGGGTTCGGCGGGTTGGGTGCGGCGGTGCGGCTGCGGCAGGCGGGTGTCACCGACTTCGTGGTGCTGGAGAGAGCCGACGCGGTCGGCGGCACCTGGCGGGACAACACCTACCCGGGCTGCGCCTGCGACGTCCCCTCCCACCTCTACTCCTTCTCCTTCGCCCCCAACCCCCGCTGGCCCCGCAGCTTCTCCGGGCAGGCCGACATCCGCGCCTACCTGGAGCAGGTCGCCGACCGCTTCGCGCTCCGCCCGCACCTGCGGCTCAACAGCGAGGTCACCAGCGCCCGTTGGGACAACGACGAGCTGTGCTGGTGGATCGAGACCAACGCCGGCGGCTACCGGGCCGAGGTGCTGGTCTCGGCGACCGGCCCGCTCTCCGACCCCAGCCTCCCGGACCTGCCGGGACTCGACTCGTTCCCGGGCCGGGTCTTCCACTCGGCTCGCTGGGACCACGACTACCAGCTGCGCGGCAAACGCGTCGCCGTGGTGGGCACCGGCGCCTCCGCGATCCAGTTCGTGCCGGCGATCGAGCGCCAGGTCAACGAGCTGACCGTCTTCCAGCGCACCCCACCCTGGCTGCTGCCCCGGCTGGACCGCAGAACCAGCGCGGCCGAGCGCTGGCTGCACGAACGGCTGCCGGTCACCGGCCAGCTGCGCCGGCAACTGCTCTGGGGGATCAGGGAGTTGCAGGTCGACGCGTTCGCCAGGCACCCGGCCAGGATGCGGCTGGTCGAGCAGCTGGCCAGGCTCCACCTGCGGCGCTCGGTGCCCGACGCGGCGCTCCGCCGCCGGCTCACCCCGGACTACCGGATCGGCTGCAAGCGCATCCTGCTCTCCAACGACTGGTACCCCGCGCTGACCAAGCCGCACGTCCGACTGATCGACGCCGGCCTCAGCGAGGTGCGCGGCGACACCCTGATCGCCGGCGACGGCCGCCGGGTCGTCGCCGACGCGCTGGTCCTCGGTACCGGCTTCCAGGTGCGGGACCTGCCGATCGCCCACCGGATCAAGGGCGTCCACGGCGCCACCCTCGCCGAGGAGTGGCGCGCCGGGATGGCCGGGCTGCGCGGCACCACGGCCGCCGGCTTCCCCAACTTCCTCACCGTGATCGGCCCCAACACCGGCCTCGGCAACAGCTCGATGATCCTCATGATCGAGGCCCAACTCACCTACCTGACCGACTACCTGGCCCGGCTGGACGACCTGGCCCGGGACCGGCGGGGCCGCGCCGCGCTGGTCCCGCGGCGGGCCGCGGTCAGCGACTGGAACGACCGCCTGCAACGCCGCCTCGCCCGCTCGGTGTGGAACACCGGCGGCTGCGACAGCTGGTACCTGGACGCGGCCGGCCGCAACACCACCGTCTGGCCCGGCACCACCGGGGAGTTCCGCCGGGTCACCCAGAACGTCGAACTCGCCGAATACGAGGTGCTGCGCCATGGCTGACCCCGTCCGACGGCCGACCGTCACCTCCACCGGGGGCGCGCGGCCACACACCGAGATCCACGGCCCGGCCGACGGGCCCACCGTGCTGCTGGTACACGGCTGGACCTGCAACCGCACCTTCTGGTATCCCGTGCTGCGCCAACTCGTCGCCAGCGGCCACCGGGTCGTCGTCTATGACCAGCGCGGCCACGGCAACTCGCCCGCCACGCCCGGCAGCTGCTCGGTCGAGGCGCTCGCCGACGACCTGTGCGCCGTCCTCGCCGCCACCCTGGCGGACGACCAACGGGCCGTGCTCTGCGGCCACTCGATGGGCGCCATGACCGTGGTGGCCGCCGCGGAGCGCCCCGAGCTGCGCGAGCGGGCCGCGGCGGCGCTGCTGTGCAGCACCGGCACCGACCGGCTCGCCGGCGAGTCAACCGTGCTGCCCGGCCGTCCCGGCCGCTGGCGCACCCGCGGTCACCGGGCCTTCCTGCGCACCCGGCTGCCCTACGGCCCACCCACCCCGCTCTCCCGCCGGATCATCCACCACATCACGCTCGGACCCGCCGCCACCCCCGGCCAGCGGGAGGCCGTCGCCCGGATGGTGCTCGCCTGCCCCCGGCGGCCCCGCGCCGAGTGGGGCGCGGTGCTCGCCGGCCTCGACGTGGCCGAGCTGGTGCCGCTGCTCGACCTGCCGGTCGCCGTGCTCCAGGGCACCGCCGACCGGCTCACCCCGGCCGTGCACGCGCACCGGATCCACGGCCGGCTCAGCCGACCGGCCGGCCTCACCGAACTGCCCGGCATCGGCCACATGACCCCGATCGAGGCCACCGCGGCCGTGGCCGAGACGCTCACCAAGCTGACGAGGGAGCACCTGTGAACGCCTTCGGCCGCGGCCCCCGCTCGGTCGCCGGGCAGGTGGTGGTCGTCACCGGCGCGGCCCGCGGGATCGGCGCCGAACTGGCCGACCTGCTCGCCGGCCGCGGCGCCCGGCTCGCCCTGGTCGGCCTGGAACCGGCCGAACTCGCCCGGGTGGCGGGCGCGTTGCCGGGCGAGGCGGCGCACTGGACGGCCGACGTCACCGACCAGGCGACGATGCGCCGGGTCGCCGGCGAGATCGTCGACCACTTCGGTCGGGTGGACGTGGTGGTCGCCAACGCCGGGGTGGCGACCGGCGGCCCGTTCGCCACCAGCGACGACGCGGTCTGGCGCCGGGTCATCGAGGTCAACCTCGTCGGCTCGGCCGTCACCTGCCGCGCCTTCCTGCCCGCGCTGCGCGCGAGCGCCGGCTACTACCTCCAGATCGCCTCGTTCGCGGCCATCACCCCGGCCCCGCTGATGAGCGCCTACTGTGCCTCGAAGTCCGGCGTCGAGGCGTTCGCGCACAGCGTGCGCGCCGAGGTCGCCCAGGACGGCGTCCGGGTCGGCGTCGGCTACCTCAGCTGGACCGACACCGACATGGTGCGCGGCGCCGACGAGGACGCGCAGCTGCGCCGGATGCGCCGCGGCCTGCCGTGGCCGGCCAACCGCACCTACCCGCTGGCGCCCGCCGTCGCCCGGCTGGCCAGCGGCATCGAGCGCCGCGCCACCCACGTCTACGCCCAGCGCTGGCTGCGCGGCACGATGCCGCTGCGCGGCGCGTTGCCCGCGGTGGTCGGCGGCCGGCTCGCCCAGCGGCGGCTGCGCGCGCTGGGCCCGGCCGGCGGCCACCGGGGCCTGGTCGGCCCCGGCGGCCGGGCGGCGAGCTGACGCCCGGCACGCCCCTGGGGCCGGCCGCGCGGCCGGCCCCAGGGGCACCCCTCGGCGGCCTACCGGCCGCCGGGGTCAGTGATCCTGGCCGCGCTGCTTGGCGCGGTCCGCCGCCTTCTGGGCGGCATCCTTGCCCTTCTCCATCGCACCGCCCCCTTCCTTCTTCTCGTTCTGGCGGTCCTTGGACTCGTCCTTGTTCCCCATCGCGTCCTTGGCGCGCTCCTGGAACTCGTGCGCCTTGTCCTTGAACTGGTCCGAGATGCCCATGTGCTGCCACTCCTCGGTATGGAAGACGGATTGGCACGTATCAGGAGCGAACGGGTGAAACCGTCGCCCTCCTCCAGCGTCACACGGGCCCGTCGTCCTCGCACGCCCGCGGCGGGGCCGCCGTCCGCGGCGGCAACGGCGGGCGGCGCCGGTCCGGAATCCGCCGGTAGCCGGGCGGCCGGGCCGCCGGATGGCGTTCCAGCAGGTCGAGCGCCACCCGCACCGCCGTGTCCAGCACCACCGAGCGGCCCTCGGCCCAGTCGAGCGGGGTGCGCAGCGCCTCGATGTCCGGCGCCACCCCGTGGTTCTCCACGTCCCAGCCGTAGGCGTCGAACCAGGCGGCGTTCATCGGCACCGTGATCTCCGTGCCGTCGCCCAGCCGGTGCTCGCCGGTGATCCCGACCACGCCGCCCCACGTCCTGGAACCGACCACCGGGCCGATCCCCAACAGCCGGAACGCCGCCGTGATCATGTCCCCGTCCGAGGCGGTGGCCTCGTCCGCCACCGCCACCACCGGGCCACGCGGCGCGTTCGAGGTGTAGGAGACCGGCTGGGCGTTCCGCGTCAGGTCCCAGCCCAGGATGGTCCGGCTCAGCTTCTCCACCACCAGCTCGCTGATGTGCCCGCCCGCGTTGCCCCGGACGTCCACGATCAGCGCCTCCCGGTCGAACTCCCGGCGCAGGTCCCGGTTGAACTGCGCCCAGCCCGAGCCGCCCATGTCCGGGATGTGCACATAGCCGCAACGGCCGTCGCTCAACTCCCGCACCAGCTCCCGGCGGCGGGCCACCCAGTCCTGGTACCGCAGCTGCCGGTCGTCGATCAGCGGCACCACCGCCACCCGCCGCTGCCGACCCGACTCGTCCGCGAAGGTCAGCTCCACGCTGGTGCCGCCCGTCCCGGCCAGCAGCGGCCAGGGACCGAACGCCGGATCCACCGGCCGCCCCCCGACATGGGTGAGCACGGCGCCCTCCCGCACCCCCGTGCCGGCCAGCGGCGAACGCGCCCGGGAGTCCGAGGAGTCACCCGGCAGCACCCGGGACAGCCGCCACCCGGAACCGTCCTGCGCCCGGCAGAAGTCCGCGCCCAACAGCCCGTGCGGCCGCTGGTACTGCCACGGACCCTCATTGAACCTGCCGGCACTGACATAGGCGTGCGAGGTGCCCAGCTCGCCGACCGTCTCGGTCAGCAGATCGGCGAACTCCTCCGGGCTGGCCACCCGTTCCACCAGCGGCCGGTACTGGTCGAGCACCGCCGGCCAGTCGATCCCGCACATCCCCGGGTCCCAGAAGTAGTCCCTGACCAGCCGCCCCGCCTCGTCGAACGACTGCCGCCACTCGGCCGCCGGGTCCGCCACATGAACGATTCGCCGCAGGTCGATCCGGACCGCGGCGTCACCGTCCGTGGCGTCCGTCGCCGACACCACCGACAGCTCCTGGTCCTCGCTGACCACCAGCCGGCTGCCGTCCCCGCTGGGCGCGAACCAGTCGACACCGTCGGCCAGTTCGGTCCGCTTCGCCTTGGCCAGGTCGAAGTGCTCCAACGTCGGCTTGCCCGAGGTGTTGTCCGGGTTGAGGAAGGTCTCCCCGAGCGCCCCCGAGATCGGCCACCGCAGCCACACCAGCCCGCCGCCGCTCACCGGGTACAGCGAGGAGTACTTGGACGCCGCCACCGGGAACGGCGTCACCCGGCTCCCCAGCCCCTCCGCCTCCACGGTCACCCGGCCCTCGGCCCCCGAGTCCGCGCCCTCCCCGCCACCACCCGCCTCGTCCGGATCTAGCCCACCGGCCGCCGGCCGGCCCTCCGGCGTGATCGCGAACGGCGACCTGGTCGCGGACGACAACGGCACCAGATACGGCCGGCACCCCAACGGGAACGACAGCCCGCCGGTGTGCACGTCGTACACCGGGTCGAAGCCGCGCCAGGAGAGAAAGGCGAGGAACCGCCCGTCCGAGGTGAAGACCGGCTCCTCGTCCTCGAACCTGCCGTCGGTGACCTCCAGCACGGTCGGCGCGTCCGCCTCGCCCAGCTCGGCGATCCTGATCTGGCTCAACGACCGGCCGATGCCGGGGTGGGCCCAGGCCAGCCACCGCGAGTCGGGCGAGAACGCGAGGTCCCGCACCGGGCCGTTCACCGAACGGGCCACCTCGGTGACCCGCGGCAGCAGGGTCTCCTCGGCCGCGTCGGCCGGGTCCTCGGCGTCCCCGGCTTCGCCGGGGGCGGTCGACTCCAGCCCTTCGTGGTCCGACTCCGGCCCTTCGTGGTCCGGCGCGGGCCCGGTGGCCGGCGGGTCGCCGTCCCCGGCGGCCACGGCCGCCGCCTTGGCGGCGGCGGCCTCGTCCCGCCGCACCTCCGCGTGTACCCGCCCCCCTCCGGCCTGACCGGCCGCCGGCTGTCCGGCGTCGGCGGGCGATGCGGCCGCGTCAGCGGTTGCTGCTCCGGCCTCGCCGGCCTCGTCGGCCTTGGGCGCGCCAGCCGCGCCGCTGTCGGGCTCCCGGGTCTCGCTGGCGGGCGGCTGTCCGGCCGCACCGACCGTGCCGGGGGCTGACTGTCCGGCTACGTCGGCCTCGGCTTCGTCGGGCGATGTGGTCGCGCCCTCCGTGGCGGCAGCCGCACCGGCGGCCTCGCCGGCCGTGCCGGCGTCCGGGCCCGCGGCCTCGCCGGCTCCCGGGCTGCCGCCGGGACCGGCCGCGTCGCTCGTCTCCGGGCCAGCCGCCGGCTCTCCGGCTTCGGCGCCGCCCGCTTCCGTCGCCTCTACTCCCGGCTCGTTCTCTCCCGGTTCCTCCGGGAGGCGGACCAGGAGGAGGCGGCCGTCGTGGGTGGCCAGGGCGAGGGCCGTGCCGTCGGGGGCGGCGAGCATCTCGCGGACCCGGCCCAGCGGGCCGGTGGCGAGCCGCAGCGGCTCGCGGCCGCCACTCACCCTGGGCAGGTGCACGATCTCCAGGGTGTCCTCGCCGGCCGCGTCCGTGACGTAGGCGATCCGGCCGGAGTCGCCGAGCATCTCGGGCAGCCGGACCCGCACTCCGGGCGCCTCCGACAGGGCGCGGGCCGGGCCGTCCCGGTGGGTCAGCCAGTACAGGCCGCCGCGGACGCAGACCGCGCTGGCCCGCCCGGTGGTGTCGACGGTGAGGGCGTCCACGTTCGCCGCGGTCTGCACCTGGTAGGGGCGGCGCCCGGTGCGGGGGCCGCCGAGTCGCACCGGGAGGCGGCGGGGCACCGTGCCGGGGCCCAGGTCGTCGAGCAACCACAGCTCGCCGGCGCACTGGTAGACCACCCGCTGGCCGTCGGTGGCGGCGTTCCTGGCGTAGAACGCGTCGTGGTCGGTGTGCCGCCAGAGCTGGCTGCCGTCGGGGCGGCAGCTGTAGAGGTTGCCCACCCCCTCGTGGTCGGAGAGGAACGCGATCCGGTCGCCGACGAACATCGGGCTGTTCAGTTGCCCGCCAAGATCGGCCAGCAGTCGTTCGCCGTGCAGCCAGAGCCGGCCCGTGCCACCGCCTCGGTACCGCTTCCAGTCGGCCGGGTCGTGGGAGGCGGAGCCGGTCAGCAGCAGGGTGCGGCGGTCGGCGCCCCGGCCGCGCACCGCGATGTCGGAGACCGGGCCCCAGGGCAGCTGGTCGCCGGGGCCACCGGCCGGCGGCACGGCGTAGGCGCGGGCGAAGTGCGAGAAGGGCTGCTGGTGGGAGCCGACGGCCAGGATCCTGCTCGTCCCGTCCGCTTCCGGCGGCGTCCACCCGCGCACCCTGGTGTCGTAGGAGGCCCAGTGGGTCAGCTGCCGGACCGGGCCGCCGTCCACCGGGGCGAGGTGGATCTCGGGGTCCAGGGTGCGCCAGCTGGTGAAGGCGATGCGCTGTCCGTCCGGCGAGAACCTGGGGGGACCCAGCCGGGTACGATCGACAGTGAGTCGCCAGGCCCGGCCCTTCGCCGTGTGGCCTGGCCCTGCGGCGGGCAACGGTGCCAGCCACAGATCGTCTTCGGCGACAAAGCACAACAGGTCACCGTGGAGATGCGGAAATCTCAGATACCCGTCAGGCAGTGGAGCGGTGTGCTCCGGCCGCGGGTTCGGCGGTGCGTCAGATGAGTTCGATTCGTCGCTCACGCTTCCATGCTTCGCGTCACGGAAAGCAGCGGCAAGTCACAAAGCGACACGAAAAGTGATTCGCATCACAAGCCTGTCGGTCGGCTCATCTCCAAGGGGCCGTGTCGCGTCTCGTGACATGAGCTGACTCATCTGCTATTCGACCCACGACACCCGGACAGGAGAACCTGCCCCGTGGCTACGTTCTTGTACAAACTCGGCCGCCTGAGTTTCAGGCGACGCTGGTGGGTGGCGCTGCTGTGGCTGGCGCTGCTCGTTGGCATCACCGGGGCCGCTGCCACCGCGGGCGCGGCCCCCGAGGACGACTTCGCCCTGCCAGGCACGGAGGCCCAGGAGGCCTTCGACGTCATGGAGCGCGAGTTCCCCCAGGCGAACGCGGAGAACCTGGAATCCCAGGTCGTCGTCCAGGCGCCCGGCGAGGAGAGCCTGGAAGACCCGGCGTACCGGGCGGCCATCGACGAGATGGTGGCCGACCTGTCGCAGGGTGACCTGGTCGCCTCCGTCGTCGACCCGTTCGAGGGTGGTGCCGTCAACGAGAGCGGCAACACCGGCTACCTGACCGTCTCCTACGACGCCACCTGGGGCGACATCACGCCCGAGATGCGCGAGCAGCTGACGGACGCGATGGAGGTCGGGCGCGACGCCGGGCTGACCGTCGAGGCCAACGGCGAGGTCGCCATGGGCGAGATGGAGATGGCCGGTGGCGAGATCATCGGCATCGTCGTCGCCGCGATAGTCCTGGTCATCACCTTCGGCTCGCTGGTCGCCGCCGGCCTGCCGCTGCTGACCGCGCTGGTCGGCGTGGGTGTCGCCATGATGGGCATCGCGGCGCTGAGCAGCACGCTCGGCCTCTCCGAGACCACCGGCATCCTGGCCATGATGATCGGCCTGGCGGTCGGCATCGACTACGCGCTCTTCATCGCCTCCCGGTACCGCGCCGAGCTGGTCGAGGGGCACGACCGCGAGGAGGCGGCCGGGCGCGCCGTGGGCACCGCCGGTTCCGCCGTGGTCTTCGCCGGTCTGACGGTGATCATCGCGCTGGGCGGTCTGGCCGTGGTCAACGTCCCGGTGCTCACCAAGATGGGCTTCGCCGCCGCGGCGGCCGTCGCCGTCGCCGTCATCCTGGCCCTGACCCTGGTGCCGGCCGCGCTGGGCATCGTCGGCAAGCGGATCTTCGGCCGCAAGCTGCGCGCGCAGAACCCGGAGACCGGTGTCCCGACGTCGCTCAACAAGCCGGGCAAGGACAACGGCGGCACCCGCTGGGCGCGCGCCGTGCTGCGCCGCCCCGCCCTGGTGCTGGCCGCCTCGGTGGTCGGTCTCGGGGTGCTGGCGCTGCCGGTGGCGAGCATGGAGCAGGGCCTGCCGGACAACGGCACCCAGCCCGAGGACTCCACGCTGCGCAAGTCCTACGACATGCTGAGCGAGGGCTTCGGTCCGGGCTTCAACGGCCCGCTGATGATGGTGATCGACGCCACCGGCAGCGGCGGCAACGCCGAGCAGGTGGCCGAGCAGGTCGCCGAGCGCCTCAACGGCATGGAGGAGGTGCTCGCCACCGCGCCGCCGAACCTCAACCCCGAGGGCACGGTCGCCACGGTCCTGGCGTTCCCGACCACCGGTCCCTCCGACCACGACACCACCGTCCTGGTCGAGCACCTGCGGGACGACGTGGCGCCGCAGCTGGAGGCGGACAGCGGGGCCAACGTGCTGGTCTCCGGCACCACGGCGGCCAACATCGACTTCTCCAAGGTCATGTCGGACGCGCTGGTGCCCTACCTGATCCTGGTGGTCGGCCTGGCGTTCGTCCTGCTGGTGCTGGTCTTCCGGTCCCTCGTGGTGCCGCTGAAGGCGGCCCTCGGCTTCCTGCTCTCCGTGCTCGCCGCGCTGGGCGCCGTGGTCGCGGTCTTCCAGTGGGGCTGGGCGGCCGACCTGATCGGCGTCGAGGAGACCGGGCCGATCATGAGCATGATGCCGATCTTCATGGTCGGCGTGATCTTCGGTCTCGCGATGGACTACGAGGTCTTCCTCGTGACCCGGATGCGGGAGGCCTATGTGCACGGCGAGGACGCGCGGCAGTCCGTGATCACCGGCTTCAACCTGAACGCCCGGGTGGTCACCGCCGCGGCGGCCATCATGATCAGCGTCTTCGCCGGCTTCGCCGTGACGGGTGGCGAGGCGATGATCAAGATGATGGGCTTCGGCCTGGCCGCGGCCGTGTTGCTGGACGCCTTCGTGGTCCGGATGACGATCGTGCCGGCGCTGCTCGGCCTGATCGGGGACCGCGCCTGGTGGCTGCCGAAGTGGCTGGACCGCATCCTGCCCAACGTGGACGTGGAGGGTGAGTCGCTGGAGCGCTACCTGGAGTCCAGTGGCAAGGGCCGGCAGAGCCTCAGCAAGGAGCGGGAGCCCGCAGGGGTCAGCTGATCGGAGCGGCCGGGACGGCCGCTCCGAGCCCGGCTCACGAGCCGCGGCCGGGTGTCGCACGGGGCCCGGCGTGGGGAGATGGTTCCCCACGCCGGGCCCCGTGGTCGTGCCCGCCCGCCGCCCGCCCCGCTGATGCGCCGCCGGCCGTCGCCCGTCGCCCGTCGCCCGTCGCCCGCCGGCCGTCGGCGGGCCGGCGCGGATGGCTGGATCCGCCGGGGATCCTTTGCCGGCGGGGCGCGGTCCACTAGGATGCGACGCCTTGCCCCGAAGTGGCCATATCGACAAATCGGGAGACGGCGGTGCGACCGAACCCAACCCCAGGACGAGGTCCGTTCGCGGTGCTGGCCACGCTCGGGCTGGCGGCGCTCCCACTCGCCCTGCTGACCGCGCCCGGCGCGGTGGCCCAGCCCGGCCCGGCGGACTGCGTCCCCGAGGTGGCCGCGGACACCCCGGAGGGCGCCGAGCGGCTGCTGTCCGTGCTCCACGAGGCCAGGACCGAGGGGCGGGACGCCGCCGAGACCGACCGGCGGCTGGCCGCGGCCGGCTGCCTGACCCGGGTCGGCGGGCCGGCGCCGGACACCGCCCTGCCGCCGGCCGCGGGCCTGGCGCTCGCGCCACCCCAGGTCTACGCCATCGGTGAGGTCGCCGGCCGGGACCGCTGGGTCGCCTTCACCGAGTGGCGCTGGAACGAGATCCCCGCCCACCCGATGACCGGCAACCAGGCCGTGGCCACCTGGTTCGACACCAAGGTCAGCCCCGTGCTCCAGGTCGTCCACCACGCCGGCGCCACCGACGCCTTCCCCAACACCAGCCGGGAGGACGCCGCCGACGTGAACGGGCACGGCGTCGGCTTCCTCATCCGTCCGGAGCGGAACGCCACCGACACCAACATCGCCACCGGCAGCCTGGCCCTGGTCTTCGAGGCCGGCACCACCACCTGCACCGATCTCACCGCGCACAGCGCCTTCGCGCACACCTGGGGCAACACCGGCATCAACGACCTGACCGTGGGCCCCGGCGGCGTCAGCTACGACTGGACCGACCAGATCGACCGCGCCCTGAACGTCAGCGGCCCGACCACCGTCGCCGGCGTCTGCCCCTGATCCGGCGCATCGCCTCCCTGGACACCCGGGTGGGCAGCAGCGGCACCCCCAGCTGGGCGCAGACCTCCCGGGCCAGCCCGGGATGGGCGCTGCCGCTGAAGACCGCTATCTCTCGCATGACTTCCTCCCCGTTCACGCCCCGGGACGCGGAGCCCAGCGTACGGGCGGCCACTGACAACGGCGGCCCCGGACCACGAGCGGCCCCGGACCACGGCCGGCTCAGGGCGCGGCGCGCAGCACGTCGGCCACCACCGGGCCGGCGAACCGGCCGCCGTGGCCGGAGTCCGGCACCACGGCCGCCACCGCCAGGTCGCCGCGGTACCCGGTGAACCAGGCGTTCGGCTTCTCCTGCCCGTCCACCTCGGCCGAGCCCGTCTTGGCGCCGATGTCACCGGAGAGCCCGGCCATCGCCTCGGCCGCGGTGCCGGCCGTCGCCGTCCGGTTCATCAGCGACCGCAACTGGTCGGCCCCCGGCAGCCCGCCGTCCGTCGTCGCCAGCTGCCGCCCGTCGAAGTCGGCCGGCACCAGGTACGGCTGGCGGAACCCGCCGTTCTGCACGGTGGCCGAGACGGACGCCATGGTCAGCGGGTTCATCCGGACCGCGCCCTGCCCGATCAGCTGGGCCGCCATCTGCGCCTGCGCCTCCACCGGAATCCGGCCGTCCATCGAGGTGGCCCCGATCTGCCACTCCAGGCCCAGGCCGAAGAAGTCCCGGGCGTGCGCGCCCAGTTCGTCGTCGGCCAGCTCGGGCGCCTGGCTGATGAAGGCGGTGTTGCAGGAGGCGGCGAAGCTGTCGGCGAAGGTGCCGTTCTCGATCTCGAACTCGTCGAGGTTCTGGAACTCCCAGCCGCCGTGCTCGAAGTACTGCGGGCACGGGTGCGGCCCGGACGGATCGGCCAGCCCGCGCTCCAGCAGCAGCGAGGCCGTCACGATCTTGAACGTGGAGCCGGGCGCGTAGCTGCCCTCCAGGGCTATGTCGGTGCCGTCCGGCTCGGCGTTGGCCACCGCCTGGATCGCGCCGGTGCTCGGCTGGATCGCCACCACCGCGCCCTGCCCGGTGTCGGCGACCGCCTCGTCGGCGGCCCGCTGCAACTCCGGGACCAGGGTGGTCGGCACCTGCCCCGGCACCGGGTCGGACAGTTCGAGCAGCGTCTCCACCGGCTCGCCCTCGGCGTCCTGGATCACCACCGCGCCGCCCGGGTCACCGCCGGACGCCTCCAGGTGCCGCTCCCGCAGCTGATCCAGCAGCGGCGCGAGCCCGGGGAACTCCTCCTCGGTCAACACCGAACCGTCGGCCGCCAGCACCTCGATCGGCGGCAGCTCGGGACGCGCGTCCACCGCCAGGGTCTGCCCGTCGGCCAGCCGCGGATGCAGCACCGTGGGCGCCCAGTCGACCACGACCGCGCCACTGTCCGCGTCCCGGACCACGGCCAACTCGCTGGCGTAGGCCAGCTCGACCGGCTGCTCCTCGCCGTAGCCGACCTGGGCGGCGACCTCGAACGGCACCTCGGCGCCGTCCGCCGCGCCGGCCCGCAGGGTCAACCCGGCGACCGCCTCGTTCTCGGTCAGGGGGGCCAACGCCGCCCGCGCCGCCTCGGGATCGTCGGTCAGCTCGGCGGCCGCCTCGGTGTCACCGGCGGCCCAGGCGTCCAGGAACGCGCCGGAGGCCGTGCTGACCTCCTCGGCGCTGGGCGGCCCGTCCGGCGCCTCGTCCGGCGACTCCTCGCCCGCCTCGGTGACCTGGTCGGAACCGCCGTCCCCGTCACCGCTGTTGATCAGCCCGTAGGTGCCGAAGCCGACCAGCGCCGCCACCGCGACACTGACCCCGCCGATCGCCGCGAGCCGCTGTTTCTGGTCCATTCCGCACTGCCCCCCTCGCACGCCCCGCGCGCTAGGTAAACGCCGACACACCGTGCCACCAGCGCGGATTCGGCCGCGCCAGCCCGCTCCCCGCAGCCTACCGGCTACCCGCGGTGAGGCTGACCCCGGTGGCCCCTCACACCCGGCGGCTATGCCAGGCCGTGTCCTGCCCGTGTCCGTCCCGCCACCCCAGGACCGGGCCGACGCCCCGCTATATCCAGGTCGGCAACCACATCCGGGCCCGCCAGCCGTCGCGGGAGATCTCCTCGCCGGTGTAGATCGGGTAGAAGTAGATGGAATACCCGAGTTGGGGTGCTCTGTGGCGCTGACCTGCGCGAACGGGGGCAGGTGGGGGCCCGGTGTGGGCCGTGGGCCGTCTGGGGGCCGTGGGGGCGTTCTGGAGGCGGGCTTGCTCGGCTTGGATCACGGGTTGCGCGCCGGATAAGGTGCCTGACAGTGCATCAGGCTGGGGTCAGCGTGAACCGGGGCCCTGGACGTCCGGGCCCCGCGTCGGGTGGAGCCCCCGAACTCCCTGGGAGTTCAGATGATGCACAGGTGGCGGCGGTTGTGGTGGGCGTTGCGGGAGAGGACGCGTCGGCGCCGGCCCGAGCTGACTCGGGCGGCGTACTGGGCGTTCCTGATCCTGCTGGCGATCATGCGTAGCCGCTGCTGAAAGTGGGGCCGCACCCTCTCATAGCCGTTGAGAGGGTGCGGCCCCTTGCACGTCGGGCCGTGGTAGCCACGACGCGTGCCTTGCAGCTCCGTCGCAGGCGCCGTGTCCGGTCGGAATCTGCTTGCAGCCTGGTGTGATCTTCCCGAGGTCGTGTACGGCGACCATGCAGCTCTGTACGGTGTACGTACACCTTGGCACAAGCCAAATGTGTACACAAACGTTGACGGTTATGGCGTGCCGAACGCGCGGTTGACCGCGTTTCGCGTCCGGCCCTCACTGCTCGGCATCAGGTGTGTGTACACCCTCAATGTGAACCCGGGGTCCCGGTGCCCGAGATACTGACTCAGCGCCCGGATGTTCTCGCCGCCGTCCAGCAGAACGGACGCGTAGAAGTGCCTGAGCGCGTGCATACCGTGTTCGCGCGCCGCCGGATACCTCTGCCCCTTCTCCGGCGTCCCGATGAGTCCGGCGGCAGCCAGAGCCGGCTTCCACTTGTGGTCGTCGAAGTGGCTCACGCGCAGGAAGTCGCCCGTGGCCCCGGTGAAGATGAGCTTCTTGGTGACCGGGGCACCGTCGACGGAGCCCCACGGGAGGGTGACGGCCATGGGGGGAAACCGCCGCATGTGCTCACGTAGCGCGTCGGCCACCACTTCGGGCAGGGGCACGTCCCGGATCTTCCCGCGCTTCGGGAGGGCGAAGACGAACTTCCCGCGCACCCGTTTGAGCTGCTGTCGCACGGCGAGCCAGCCGCCCTCGAAGTCGAGGTTGTCCAGGGGCAACCCGAAGATCTCACCCTGTCGAAGTCCGCAGCCGGCGCCGACGTCCACCGTGGTCCGCAGATGCTCGGGCAGGCCCCGCCGCACGGCTCGCACCTGGTCCACAGTCCAGGGCCGCACCTGCTTCGGATCGGGCGCCGGCGCCTTCACTGAGCGGGCGTGGCAGGGGTTCTTGGGTAGCAACGCGTCGTCCACCGCCGCGTTGAACAACGAGGAGACCGACCCATAGATGATCAGCCGGTGCGATGCCGAGGGGACGGCGGTTGTCAACTGCCGGAGCCACGTGCGGAT
Organism: Streptomyces chisholmiae; assembly: GCF_031845445.1. Taxonomy (NCBI): domain Bacteria; kingdom Bacillati; phylum Actinomycetota; class Actinomycetes; order Kitasatosporales; family Streptomycetaceae; genus Streptomyces; species Streptomyces chisholmiae. The sequence continues at coordinate 265,988 of NZ_JAVREO010000010.1, forward strand.
GTGCCCCGGCTGGAACGATCCCATCGGGCGCGTGCCGATGTACGGGTAGGCGTGCAACCGCAACCGCCGCTCGCTGGCCGCCCGACTGTTCTCCTCGGTCGTCAGCGTCCCGAGGTACTTCTCCGCGTACTGCTGGAACGTGATGCGGCTGGCCTTGGGGTCGATGTACTGGCCGGCCGCCATGTCGGCGGCGGTCCGGATGAGCCACTGCTCAGCGGCGCGCTTCTGTCGGTCGGGGAAGCTCTTGGACTTCTCGGTGCCGTCGGGGCCGATGTAGCGGGCGCGGTAGCGGAGTCCGGTGCCGTGGCGGTCGGTCTTGACGCGCTTGGTGGTGCCGTCGGGTTGCTTCTCGTCCTTGAACCAGCGGTCCTGGATGTGGCCGGGCATGGGTGTGGCGTCTCCTTGGCGTGGGTGGGTGGTGATGCGTGCCGGGGGGAGCTGCCTGGCTGGTGTCTCGGGACAGGCGGGACACCCCCTGTCCTGGGGTGTCCCGGCTGTTTGTGCTGGCCACGGGGGGTGTCGGGACAGCGGGACAGCCGGGACACCTCTTGCGTGGGTGGGACAGCCGGGACAGGGGGTGTCCTGGGGTGTCTACCTGTTTTGGCTGGTCAGGCGGGGTGCCGGGACAGTGGGACAGCCGGGACAGTTCTGGGAGTGGGGCTCGGTGACCGGTTGTGGGTCGGATTGCTCGGTGAGCCACTGGTGGACGTCGGCGGGGTGGTAGCGCAGGTGCTTGCCGATGCGCACGGCGCGGGGGCCGGTGTGGGTCTTGCGCCAGCGGTAGACCGTCTGGACGCTGGGCAGTTGCAGCAGGCGCACCAGGTCCTCGGGCGTGAGGTACTGCGCCGGCAAGGCGGTGGCCGTGGGCGTGTTCACGCCGCCTCCCGGACGCACTCTTGAGTGTTCACGGCGACCGGGGTGGTGTTCATGGTTGTTCTGGGGGCGCGCCAGGCGTCGGGGATGGTGGTGTAGCGGGGGGTGGTGGGCGGGAGGTACTTGGGGGCGTAGCTGATGGGGTAGCGGGTCCGCTCCTCGGGCGTCAGGTCGGTGGGGTTGCCGCCGGCCGCGATGTGGAGGAGGAGCCAGGCCAGCGGCCAGGGGAGGATGTCTGCCTTGGCCTGGTTGCAGGTGAAGCAGGCCAGTACGAGGTTGGCGAGCTGGCTGCTGGGCCACAGGGAGTGGGGGATGTAGTGGTCGAGGGTGGCGCCGGTCATTTTGGGGTCGGGAAAGGGGGTGTGGCAGTAGAAGCAGCGGGCGCCGTCGCGCCAGGCGATGTTGAGGCGGTGGCGTCGGGCGACGTCACTGGAGACTCGGCTCATCTGCGGGTCACCACCCTTCCCGGATCATGCGTTCGGGCATCAGGGCCTCAGGTGCGGTGGCGCCGAGGGTCAGTGGCCCGTTCTCGGGGCGGACGATCAGGGGCAGGCGCCAACGGGCGCTGTCGGCGCCGATGGTGAAGCAGCGGGCCCGCCGATCCGTCTGGGGCATCAACTGCCGGTAGAGCCACGTCGAATCGCCCGATCCACCCGCCGACCCCTGCCCTGATCCGGAACCCGATCCAAGGCCCGATCCGGCCGCCGGTCCGCTCTCGCTGGAATCGGCCGATCCGGGACCCGATCCGTCGAACCAGGGATCGGGGGCGAACTCGTCGGCGAAGGCGCGACCCAACCCGATCAGGAGTCGGGTGGGAAGGGTGTGGGCGGTGCGGGCGACGGTGGCCGCGCCGAGGATCGGTGCGGGCATGGTGGTGCCGGTGGTGGTGGCGCGTCGGGTGGGTTCGGCACCGGCCAGGTAGAGACAGGCGGCGACTTCCCCGGCCGTCATGGGGCGGGCGACCGCGCGGTGGTACCAGAAGGCCAGACACAGCCGATAGGCCGCCTGCCAACAGACTGCCACCTCGGGGAACTCCTCGACATCCAGGCCCATGAACCCCTCGGTGGCCTGGGCCAGTTCGCCCGGGTTGACCCGACCGTAGGTGTCGGCAAGCGCCGCCAGGAGAATGGCAAGCCGCGGCTGATACAGCTCCTCAACGCCGGCTTCGAAGAGGACGGCGGCCACCTGGCGGCCGGTCAACTCCCCACCCGGCACCGGCACGGTCGGCAAGGCCGCACTGGAGGCGACACGGGGACGCAGGACCGGGGCGGGGGCGGGGTGCCCGCCGCGCACGGCGGCGAGCAACCCGACGTTCAACTTCGGCGCGTTCACTGGGCCATCTCCAGAACCCGGGCGCGCTTGGGCGCGGCGGTGGCGAAGACGTGCTCCATGCCCGTGAGGTAGACCCCGACCAGCGTCGAAGCCCCGTCCAGGCGGCGCAGGTGCATCACCGGGGACGACAAGCGCGTGCACCCGTCCACCGGGGGCATGACCAACGCCGTCTCGTCGGCCCTGATCACCTCGTTCGTCAACCCGTCGTGCCCACACAGCCGTACCCCCCGCACCTGATGCAGCGGCGCGAGGGACTCCTCGGCCAGCGCGGCGCGGGCGGCGGCTACAGGCGAGCTGGCCGCGTCCGGCTCCGGCAACGCGATCCGCACTCGAACGCCGACCTGAGCGCGCTTGGTGACCAGCTCCACCAAGTCGGGAACGACCTCAAGGAGGGACAGGCCACAGGAGACAGCGATGTCCAACAGGTTGTCGGCCGACGCGATCAGGTCACCCCACAACCCTGCCGGCACCGCCCCGTGGTTGGGGTAGAGCGCCAGCACCTCGTCGCAGTTCCCGGTCGTCTGCCTGTAGTTCCGATCGGGCCACAGGTACTCCCGATCCGCACCCAGCGCGCGGGCGGCGGCATGGGTGTGACGCGGGTACGGCGTGGTCCCCCGGGACACCCACCGTTCCACCGTCTTGGCGTCCACACCGATCCGCTCGCCCAGATCGGCGTACGACATGTCAGCGGCCACCAGGGCCGTTCGCAACCGCTCATTCCCGCGCCGGGTCACAGGACTTCCCCCAGCTCGCTCGCCGGGATGCCCTGAGCGCTCAGGTAGTCCCGGAACGCGGTGCAGGTGACCCGGAGGGTTCCCCGGCCGGTTCCCACGCGGTAGGCCGGGAGCCGGCCACTCTGGATCTCGCGGTACACGGTCGAGACGTCCAAGCCGAGCACGTTCGCAATTTCCTTGACCCGGAGCGCCTTACGTACGGGCTTCCCCGCCCCACCGTCGGGGGTACGCTCGAACTGCATCAGAGACTCCCAAATCTCGTTGGATGCCAGGACCTCGGCGGGCGCAGTGCTGCAACACTGCGGGGCCCGCCGGGGTCCTTTTGCGCTGCCGGCTAGCAGCGATGCTGCGACTGTACTCGCAGATTTTCTGCGACTCAAGCGGAAGTTGCATATTTAGAATCTGTGCGACTGTGAGAGACTGTTGATGTCACTACGAGGAAGGTTGTGATCATGGGATTCGGCCTGGTCGTGCGATTCACAGCGCATGATGCGGAGGCTGCGGCGGCGTTCGACGCGCTGGCGGCCGAAACTCTGCCTGGCATCCAGGAGGAACCGGGGACGCTCATCTACATCAGTCACGAGGTGCCGGACGAGCCGGCGGTCCGTGTCTTCTATGAGCTGTACGTGGATCGCGAAGCGTTCGAGGAGCACGAGGCGCAGCCGCACGTCCGGCGGTTCCTCGCGGAGCGAGAGCAATATCTGGCGACCGTCGAGGTCACGTTCCTGCACGGCAGGACGGGGAAGGGCCTGCCTCAGGCCGGAAGGGAGACTGGGTGACAGCCGAGGAACGCCGCGCTTTCGGCGCGCGGGTAGCCAAGTTCCGCAGGGGGCGAGGCATGGCTCAGACGGATCTGGCGAGAGAGATCGGCCGAACTGCGAGTTGGGTCTCGCAGGTTGAGCGCGGTGTGCAACCCGTCGTCCGCTTGGACGTGCTCCAGTTGCTGGCTGAGGGCCTTGGAGTATCCGTCCAGCTGCTGCAACCGGATGCTCCTCTTCAGCAGGAGGAGGCGGTGGACCAGGCATCGGAGTCCAACGACTTGGACGCTGCGCGTCTACTGATCTCTGGACATCCTGCGCTTGGGGCTCTTCTCGGGGGGCACATTGGGCGCGCGCCCAAGGTGGCGGAGCTGACCCACGCGGTGGACGAGGTCTGGGCTCTGACTCACGCCTCACGCTTCGCAGAGTTGAGCGCCAGCTTGGAAGGGGTGCTAGGGGACCTGGAGGTGGCTGCGCGCACCACGAAGGGCTCTGATCAGAGGGCCGTTCAGAAACTCCTCAGTCAGACCTATCAGGCCCTCTCGGCGGCCTTTGTACGTCAGGACGAAGCTGACGCGGCCTGGGTGGCGGCGGACCGCGCCGTTCGGGCCGCTGAGATGTCTGGGGAGCCTTTGGCTGTGGGGGCCGGCATCTTCCGGTTGGCTCAGGCCTTCGTCCGGCTCAAGCGATACGACCAGGCAGAGCACGCAGCGGCTACCGCGGTGAGCGCCCTGGAGTCTCACACGGCCGGAGAGGCCGTGCCGGAAGCTCTCTCCGTGCTCGGCGCTCTTCACCTTGCGCTCGCATTGGTGTGCGCCCGAGCTGGGCGGCGCGTGGATGCACGGGCCCACCTCGATCGAGCGCGGGCCGTGGCCCAACGTCTCGGGGAGGACCGCAACGACTTCAACTTGGAGTTCGGGCCGACCAACGTCGAGGTCCAGGCTGTCTCGACGGCAGTCGAACTCGGTGACGCGGGTGAGGCGATCGACCTAGGACGTAGTGTCGACACCGCCCACCTATCCACGGAGCGCCGCTCCAGGCTCCTGATGGATCTGGGACGGGCCTACACCCAGCGACGCCAGATCGGTGAAGCCTTGGACTGTCTGCTCAAGGCCGAAGAGCTAGCGCCGGAAACCGTGAGGAGCCATGTTGCGGCCCGCGCCAGCATCCGCGAACTGGTCCTCATCGCCGGCCGCACGGCGCCGGCCGAGCTTCTCTCATTGGCGGAGAGAGCGGACGCTACCGCCTAACCATTCATGCCGAGACGCCCATCACTCACTGTGATGGGCGTCTCTTGCTGTCTAGTCCAGAATGAAGGGTCCTCTGGTACCCCTTCTCGCTTTGGAGAGCTTGTTGACCACTGTGTCGGCTAGACGTTAGGCCCCTGGTCGTGATCCAAGTCGGCTAACTAGAGAGCCTGCTAGACCTAGCGGGGTGGGTGCTAGGTCTAGCAGGGTCGCTACTCCGGCGATCAGATACGGAGAGTTACGGCGGCTCCTGCGTGCCAGAGGGCTGGAACATCGGGGGCGTCGGGGTTGTCTCGGCTGTCACGGTGTTTCGTCTGACCGGCCAAACAGGTAGGACGCCTCAGGACACCCTGTCCCGTGTAGCCCTCCCGTGCAGGAACTGTCCCGGCTGTCCCGCTGTCCTGGCGCGCCCGTGACCAGTACAAACAGTGGAGATGCCCCGGGACACCCCTGTCTCGGCTGTCTCGGCGCCACGCAGGGAAGCCCCTAATGTTTCAGCGGTCTTCCCTCTTCTTCGGTCCCCGTAAACAGGGGGCATTCTGCCGGGAGCCCGGGCCGTCCCTGGGCCGTGAAACGACGACCAGGAGCGGCCACCAACGACCACCAACGACGAGAGCCAGCAGGGGCAGCGACCCGCGTTTCCCCTGCTATATCCAGGTCGGCAGCCACATCCGGGCCCGCCAGCCGTCGCGGGAGATCTCCTCGCCGGTGTAGATCGGGTAGAAGTAGATGAAGTTCCAGATGATCAGCAGGACCAGCACACCCACCGTCACGATGCCGATCACCCGGCGGCGTTCCGCGCTGCCCGGCGGGCCCAGCAGGGCGCCGACCAGCAGGGCGACGGCCAGGCAGAGGAACGGTGTCAGTACCACCGCGTAGAAGTAGAAGATGGTGCGTTCCTGGTAGAGCAGCCAGGGCAGGTAGCCGGCCGCCACCGCGCAGAGCAGCGCGCCGGCCCGCCAGTCGCGGCGGAAGGCCCAGCGCCAGAGGGCGTAGACCAGCGCCAGGCAGGCGGTCCACCAGAGCAACGGGGTGCCGAGGGCCAGCACTTCCCGGACGCAGCCGCTGGCGTATCCGCAGGTCGGCGAGTTCGGGTCGGTCGCCGACTGGAGCTGGCCCGGGTCCGTGGAGACGTAGTAGTAGGTGACCGGCCGGGCCGCGACCAGCCAGCCGAACGGGTTGGACTCGTAGGGGTGGCTGGAGGTCAGCGCGACATGGAAGTCGTAGACCTCGAAGGTGTAGTGCCACAGGCTGCGCAGCGGCCCCGGCACCCAGGAGAACGAGCTGTCGGCGCCGGCCTCCCGGTGCCAGTTCCGGTAGTAGCCGCCGGAGGTGGCGAACCAGCCGATCCAGGAGGCCAGGTAGACGATGAGGGCCACCGGCACCAGCGAGGAGAACGCGGGGAGCGCGTCCCGGCGCAGCATCGTGCGGTACGGCGCGCGGGAGCCGGCCGAGCGCCGGGCGCCGGCGTCCCAGAGCACGGCCAACACCCCGAAGGCGGCCAGCACGTAGAGCCCGTTCCACTTGGTGGCGCAGGCCAGGCCCAGGCAGACGCCGGCCGCCAGCCGCCACGGGCGCGGTCCCAGGCCCAGCCGTTCGGCGACCGCGTGGTCGGAGCGCAGCAGCCCGTCCGGCCCGGTGGGCAGCGCGGCGGCCAGCCGGGCGCGGGCCGCGTCCCGGTCGATCAGCAGGCAGCCGAAGGCCGCCAACAGCCAGAACATCAGCACCAGGTCGAGCAGCGCGGTGCGGCTCATCACGAAGTGCAGGCCGTCCACCGCCAGCAGCAGCCCGGCGAGGCAGCCCAGCGCGGTGGAGCGGAACAGGCGCCGCCCGATCCGGCAGACCAGCAGCACGGAGAGGGTGCCGAGCAGCGCCACCATGAAGCGCCAGCCGAAGGGCGTCAGCCCGAAGCCCCACTCGCCGAGGGCGATGACCCACTTGCCGGCGGGCGGGTGCACCACGTAGGAGGCGGTGTCGCCCAACGGGATGGTGCCGTCGATGATCTGCTCGTTGGCCTTCTCCGGCCAGTCGGTCTCGTAGCCGTGCTGGAGCAGCGACCAGGCGTCCTTGGCGTAGTACGTCTCGTCGAATATGACGGCGTTCGGGGAGCCCAGGTTGACGAACCGCAGCACCCCGGCGAGCAGCGCGACCAGCAGCGGACCGCCCCAGGCGGTCGCCCGCGCCAGCCGGTTGGCGGCGGCGGGCGAGAAGCCGAGGTACCGCCACAGCCAGCTGCCCGGCTCGGGGAACCCGGGCACCAGCCGTTCCCGCAGGTCGCCCGAGCCGGGGGGCGTGTATCCGAAGCGGCGCAGTCGTGCCGGCCAGCCCTCGGGCTGCGGCGGGTCGTCCGGCGGCACGTCGGTCACGGTCTGGCTGCTCATCACGGGCCATCTTGGCATCCGGTGGCCGGACGCCCGGGGTGGATGGGCGAGGATGGGGTCCGTGACGCGGACGGCTGAGGGCATCCTGGTGCTGGCTGGCACCCCCATCGGCGAGGCGGCGGACGCCTCGCCCCGACTGGCGGCGGAGCTGGCCGGCGCCGATGTGGTGGCGGCGGAGGACACCCGTCGGCTGCGCCGGCTCGCGACCGCGCTCGACGTGACGGTCGCCGGCCGGATCGTCTCCTACCACGAGTTCAACGAGGCGGCCAGGACCCCGGAGTTGACCGACGAGCTGGTCGCCGGGGCCCGGGTGCTGCTGGTCACCGACGCGGGCATGCCGGCGGTCTCCGACCCCGGCTACCGGCTGGTGGTCGCCGCGGTGGCGCGCGGGGTCCGGGTGACGGCGGTGCCGGGGCCGTCCGCGGTGCTGACCGCGCTGGCGGTCTCCGGGCTGCCGGTGGACCGGTTCTGTTTCGAGGGCTTCCCGCCCCGCAAGCCGGGGGAGCGCGCGGCGCGGCTGCGGGAGCTGGCCGACGAGCGGCGCACGCTGGTCTTCTTCGAGTCGCCGCGCCGGCTCGCCGTCACGCTGGCGGCGATGGCCGAGGCGTTCGGCGCGGGGCGGTCGGCCGCGGTCTGCCGGGAGTTGACCAAGACCTACGAGGAGGTGCGGCGCGGCTCGTTGGACGAGCTGGCGCGCTGGGCGGAGCCGGGGGTGAAGGGCGAGATCACCGTGGTGGTGGCCGGCGCCGATCCGGCGGACCGGCCGCCGGCCGAGCCGGCCGAGCTGGTCGCCCTGGTGGCGGCCAGGGAGGCGGCCGGGCAGCGCCGCAAGGAAGCGATCGCCGAGGTCGCCAAGGAGGCCGGGGTGCCCAAGCGCACGGTCTTCGACGCGGTGGTGGCGGCCAAGCCCCGGAGTTAGGCTATTCGGGACAGAACGGACTCGAACGGGCCTGTCTGGGGCTGTTCGGGCCTGGACGAATCTCGAACGGGTCTGGGCGGAGCTGAACGGACCGGAACGGATCCGGACGTTGCGGGTCGGGAGCGTGGGACGCCGCCACGGGCGCCCCGGCCGGCCCCGGCCCGCGCCCCACCGGGCGCCGAGGGGGCTGCCATGGCTGCCAGTGACCACGCCAACACCCACGAGTCCTACGCCTTCGCCTGCCTGCGCTGCGGCTTCGGCTGGGAGCAGGAGTTCGAGATCGAGCACCGGTCCGGGCCGGACGGCCAGCCGGTGGCCCGCTATCTGGTCGACGGGCGCCAGGTGCCGTCCCCACTCACCCAGCCGAGCTGCCCGAACTGTGGGGGCCACCGGGTGCGGGTGCTGCCGGCCGGCGCGGTGACCCGGGCGCGCCGCGCCCGGGGCGGCGAGGACCCTCTCCCGGGCTGACCGGCCGCCCTGCCGCCACGGTCGCACCGCGCTCTGCGGCCGGCCCGGCGGCCAATCGGGGCCGCGCCGGTCCTCCCACCCGCCGTACCCGGGCCCGCCGGGGTCCGGGTGTCCGCCGGGTTCCGCTCCGCCACCGGCCCCCGCCGACCGACCGACCGGTCCGGTGGCCGTCACCGCAAGTCCCGCCCGCCGCCCCCACACGCCCGCACCCACCCACCGGCCCCGGCCTGCCGCAGCCCGCGGCCAGCGGGCGGCGGGCCGCGGGCCGTCGTCGGAGGGGTTCCGGCCGGCGCCGTAGGATCGGGCCATGCCCAAGTCCGCCAAGGCCAAGGCGCAGGAGCAGGTGCCCCCACCGCTCCCCGAGCCGCTGGCCGTGCCCGTCGCCGACTCCCACACCCACCTCGACATGCAGGAGGGCACGGTCGAGGACGCGCTGGCCAAGGCCGCCGCCGTCGGGGTGCCCCGGGTGGTGCAGATCGGCTGCGACGTGGCCCGCGCCCACTGGGCGGTCAAGGTCGCCGCCGAGCACCCCGAGGCGGTCTGGGCCGCCGTCGCGCTGCACCCCAACGAGGCGCCCCGGATCGAGCGCGAGGAGGGCCCGGCGGCGTTGGACGCCGCGCTGGCCGAGATCGCCGCGCTGGCCGCCCGGCCGGAGGTCAGGGCGATCGGCGAGACCGGCCTCGACTACTTCCGCACCGGGCAGGACGGGAAGGCGGCCCAGGAACGCTCGTTCCGCCGCCACCTGGCACTGGCCAAGGAGCTGGACAAAGCGCTGGTGATCCACGACCGGGACGCGCACGCCGACGTGCTGCGCATCCTGAAGGAGGACGGCGCCCCCCGGCGCACCGTCTTCCACTGCTACTCGGGCGACGCCGAGATGGCCCGGGTGTGCGCCGCCGAGGGCTACTTCATGTCGTTCGCCGGGAACGTCACCTTCGCCAGCGCGCAGCCGCTGCGGGACGCCCTCGCGGCGGCGCCGCCCGAGCTGCTGCTGGTGGAGACGGACGCCCCGTTCCTCACCCCGGCGCCGTTCCGCGGCCGGCCGAACGCGCCGTACCTGATCCCGGTCACGCTGCGCGCGATGGCCGGGGTGAAGGGCCTGACCGAGGCCGAGCTGGCCGGCCACGTGGCCGCCAACACCGAGCGGGTCTTCGGATGAGCCACGAGCGGGCGGGCGGACCGTCGGTGAGCGACGAACAGGGGAGCGGGCGGCCGGTGGGCGACGAGCGGAAGGCCGGCACGCCGGCGGCCGGGCGGCCGGGCGGCGGCGAGCCGGCGGCGCTGCTCGGGCCGGCCGAGGTGCGCGAGCTGGCCAGCGCGCTGGGCGTGCGCCCCAGCAAGCAGCGTGGCCAGAACTTCGTGATCGACGCCAACACGGTGCGCCGGATCGTGCGGGCCGCCGAGGTCGGCGCCGGGGACACCGTGCTGGAGGTCGGCCCGGGGCTGGGCTCGTTGACGCTCGCCCTGCTGTCCACGGTGGACCGGGTGGTCGCCGTGGAGATCGACGACACGCTGGCGGCCGCGCTGCCGGCCACCATCGAGGCCCGGCTGCCGGCGCGGGCCGACCGGTTCGCGCTGCTGCACGCCGACGCGCTCACCGTCGAGTCGCTGCCGGGACCGCCGCCGGACGCGCTGGTCGCCAACCTGCCGTACAACGTGGCCGTCCCGGTGCTGCTGCACCTGCTGGCGACCTTCCCCAGCCTGGCCCGTGGGCTGGTGATGGTGCAGTCCGAGGTCGCCGACCGGCTGGTCGCGCCGCCCGGTTCGAAGGTGTACGGGGTGCCCTCGGTGAAGACCGCCTGGTACGCCGAGGCCCGGCGGGCCGGGGCGATCGGCCGGACCGTCTTCTGGCCGGCCCCCCGGGTGGACTCGGGGCTGGTGGCACTGACCCGGCGTGAGCCGCCGGCCACCACGGCCAGCCGGACCGAGGTCTTCGCCGTGATCGACGCCGCTTTCGCCCAGCGGCGCAAGACGCTGCGGGCCGCGCTGGCCGGCTGGGCCGGCTCGCCGGCCGCCGCCGAGGCGGCCTGCCGGGCGGCCGGCGTCCCGCCCACCGCCCGGGGCGAGTCGCTGACCGTGGCGGACTACGCCCGGCTCGCCGAGCGGCGCCCGACCGCCGCCTGACGCCCGACCACCGATCCGAGGACCCGCCTCATGCCCGCGCCATCCGTCTCCGTCCGCGTGCCAGCCAAGGTCAACGTCCAACTGGCCGTGGGGCCGTCCCGACCGGACGGCTTCCACGATTTGGCCAACGTGTTCCTCGCCGTGTCCCTGTACGACCTGGTGACCGCGACCGAGGCCGCGGGGCTGTCGGTCGGCGTCGAGGGCCCGGGCAGCGAGCAGGTGCCGACGGACGACCGCAATCTCGCGGTGCGCGCCGCCCGGCTGCTGGCCGAGCACCACGGCCGGCCGGCCGACGTGCGGCTCGACATCGTCAAGGACATCCCGGTGGCGGGCGGGATGGCGGGCGGCAGCGCGGACGCCGCCGGCGCGCTGCTGGCCTGCGACACGCTCTGGGGCACCGCCACCCCCCGCGAGGAACTCCTGGCGATCTGCGCCGAGTTGGGGTCCGACGTGCCGTTCAGCCTGGTGGGCGGCGCGGCGCTGGGGCGGGGCCGGGGCGAGCGGCTGACGGAGCTGCCGGTGGGCGGGGAGTTCCACTGGGTCTTCGCGCTGGCCGACGGCGGGCTGTCCACCCCGGCGGTCTACCGCGAGTGCGACCGGCTGCGCGGGGCGGCCCCGGTGGCCGCCCCCGAGCCGGACCCGGCGCTGCTGGGCGCGCTGGCGGCGGGGGACGCCGCCGCGCTCGCGCCGACGCTCGCCAACGACCTCCAGCCGGCCGCGCTGTCGCTGCGCCCGGCGCTGGCCGAGACGCTGGCCGCCGGCGCGGCGGCCGGGGCGCTCGCCGGGCTGGTCTCCGGCTCCGGGCCGAGCTGCGCCTTCCTGGTCGACAGCGCGCCGGCGGCGGCGGCGCTGGTCGCCGCGCTGGCCGGGTCCGGGCACTGCCGCGCGGCCCGTGCGACCACCGGGCCCGCGGCGGGTGCGACTACCATCGACTCCCATGCCTGAACCGTCCAGGGCCGCCAGGTCGGCGCCGTCCAGTTCACCGTCCCGCAGTGCCAGGAACCTGGTCAACGTCGAGTCCGTCAGCAAGGTCTACGGGACCCGCGCGCTGCTCGACGGCGTCTCCCTCGGGGTCAACGAGGGGGACCGGATCGGGGTGGTCGGCCGCAACGGCGACGGCAAGACCACGCTGATCCGGATGCTGGCCCGGCTGGAGCCGCCGGACGACGGGCGGGTCACGCACGCGGGCGACCTGCGGCTCGGCCTCCTCACCCAGCACGACTCGCTGGACCCGGCGGCCACCATCCGGCAGGAGGTGGTCGGCGAGCTGGCCGACCACCAGTGGGCCGGCGACGCCCGGGTGCGCGACGTGCTGACCGGCCTCTTCGGCGGGCTCGACCTGCCGGGCTTCCCGCAGGGCCTGGACACGGTGATCGGGCCGCTCTCCGGTGGCGAGCGGCGCCGGGTGGCGCTGGCCCGGCTGCTCATCGCCGAGCAGGACTTGATCGTGCTGGACGAGCCGACCAACCACCTCGACGTGGAGGGCATCTCCTGGCTGGCCGCCCATCTGGCGGCCCGGCGTTCGGCGCTGGTGGTCGTCACCCACGACCGGTGGTTCCTCGACCAGGTCTGCACCCGGATGTGGGACGTGCAGCGCGGCACGGTCTACGGCTACGAGGGCGGCTACAGCGACTACGTCTTCGCCCGCGCCGAGCGGGAGCGGATCGCGGCCAGCGAGGAGTCCAGGCGGCAGAACCTGGTCCGCAAGGAGCTGGCCTGGCTGCGGCGCGGGGCGCCGGCCAGGACCAGCAAGCCCAGGTTCCGGATCGAGGCGGCCAACGAGCTGATCGCCGACGTGCCGCCGCCGCGGGACAGCGCGGAGCTGATGGGCTTCGCCAGCGCCCGGCTGGGCAGGACGGTCTTCGACCTGGAGGACGTGACGGTCCGGGTGGGGGCCGAGGGGGACGGTGGACGCACCCTGCTGGACCGGCTCACCTGGCAGTTGGGGCCGGGGGACCGGATCGGCCTGGTCGGCGTCAACGGCGCCGGCAAGACCTCGCTGCTGCGCGCGCTGGCCGAGACCGCCAGGGGCCAGGACTCCCCGCTGTTGACCGCGGGCCGGGTCACCGTGGGCAAGACGGTGCGGCTGGCCTACCTCTCCCAGGAGGTCGCCGAACTCGACCCGACATGGCGGGTGTTGCAGGCGGTGGAGAGCGTCCGTTCCCGGGTGGACCTGGGCAAGGGGCGGGAGATGACGGCCTCCCAGCTCTGCGAGCGCTTCGGCTTCGGCAAGGAGCGGCAGTGGACGCCGGTGGGGGACATCTCCGGCGGCGAGCGCCGCCGGCTCCAGCTGCTGCGGTTGCTGATGGACGAGCCCAACGTCCTCTTCCTGGACGAGCCGACCAACGACCTGGACATCGAGACGCTGACCCAGCTGGAGGACCTGCTGGACGGCTGGCCCGGCACGCTCGTGGTGATCAGCCACGACCGCTTCTTCCTGGAGCGCACCACGGACCGGGTGTGGGCGCTGCTCGGCGACCGCACGCTGCGGATGCTGCCGCGCGGCATCGACGAGTACCTCGAACGCCGGGCGCGGCAGCGGGAGTCCGCCGCCGAGGCGGCCAGGCCGGCGGCGCCGGCGGCGCAGCCGAGCAAGCCGGCCCAGCTCTCCCGCGCCGCGCAGAAGGAGATCCAGCGGATCGAGCGTCAACTGGACAAGCTGGCCCAGCGGGAGACCACCCTGCACGCTCAGCTGGCCGAGCACGCCACGGACTTCTCCCGGGTGGCCGAGCTGGACGGCCAGCTCAGGGAGCTTGCCCAGGAGCGGGACCAGCTGGAAACCCGTTGGCTGGAACTGGCCGAGGACGCCTGAGAGAGTTCGTTTCCTTTCTGCCCGGACTGTTCCGAGATAGCCCCTGGCGCGTTCTCGGACACCTTTTGATTGCGGGCCGGTCACGGCTGTCCTGGAACCGCAACCACTCTCGGCGCTGTCGGAGTCCGGTGATAGAAAGAGGAACCGTGTACGCGTCCGTGCTCATCACGGTCCTTCGCCTACAAGTCGGGCATCGCGCCCGAAGGCTCTCGTGACTGTCCGGCCCAGGGGGAACGATGTCTCAGCCGCCACCGAACCAGCCGCCCGGCTCGCCGGGTGAGCAGCCCGAGCAGCCGTCGGCCGCGCCCGGTGGCGGCTTCGGTCCGCCGCCGGCTCCCGGCACCCCGCCCATCGCGCCGCCGTTGCCGCCGCAGGGCCAGCCCGGCCAGCCGGGCTACGGCTACCCGCAGCCGCCGGCGGCCCCGGCCGGCGGGTACGGCTTCCCGCAGCCGCCCGGCGGTCCGCCGCCGGGCGCGCCCGCCGGTGGGTACGGCTTCCCCCAGTCGGCGCCGACCCTGGGCGGCGCCAGCAGCCAGCAGCCCACGCTGGGCGGCGGGTTCAGCGCGCCCACGCCGCCGGGCCCGTACGGCCCGGGTGCCACGCCGACGGCCGGCGGCCAGAGCCAGTTCGGCGCGCCCGGTCCCTACGGCCCGCCCGGTGGCGGCACGTACGGCGGCGCCGTGCCCCCGCCGCCGGCCGGCTCGGGCGGCCAGCGCCGGCCGCCGGTCTGGGCGCTGATCAGCCTGGTGGTGATCCTGCTGGCCGCCGGCGGCGGCGCCTACTGGTTCTTCACCGGCGACGAGAAGACCACCGAGGCGCAGAACCGCGAGGCGGACGCGGGGGAGGCCGACGGCGAGGGCGGCGACTCGGGCGGCGAGGCCGGGGAGGAGGGCGGCACGCTGCCGGCCCAGGCCATCGAGGCCGGCCTGGCCTGGGAGGTGCCCAAGCTGGAGGTGGGGGCCGACGAGATCCTGACCCGCTCCAAGGGCGCCTGGTTCGTGGAGGACGCCGTGGTCCGGGTCCTGGGGAACCAGCTGATCTCCTACGACCTGGCCACCGGCCGGGAGAACTGGACGCTGCCGTTCGAGCTGTCCGGCGGCGACTGCAACGCCTCGCCCAACGTCGACGACAACCGGATCGCCATCCTCCAGGGCCGGGACTGCGAGGTGGTCTCCGTGGTGGACATCGCCGCCGGCGAGGAGCTCACCAGCATCCCGCTGAACAACTCGATCACCCCGGACCAGTACGACTTCCCGGCGATCCTCGGCGACACGGTCGCGGTCAGCTGGGGCATCGGCGGCGGCGGTTACCAGATCTCCACCGGCGAGCAGGTCTGGGTCTCCTCGACCGAGACGCAGAACTGCGCCGAGAACGCCTACATGGTGGTGGAGGACCAGTTCATCTCCCTGATGGAGTGCGGCTGGCTCGGTGAGGAGGGCGGCAGCGTCCGGGCCACCGACGAGGCGGGCAACCCGCTCTGGGAGTTCGCCTACACCGAGTTCGACGGCCAGCCGATGGAGGTCCGTTCGGTCCTCTCCGTCGAGCCGCTGACCCTGGTGATCTCGGTGGGCGAGAGCTTCTCCGACAACACCGAGCAGATCGTGGTGGTCAACGAGGACCGCACCGAGATCGAGCACGTCCTGGAGTACGACACCAGCCGTCATCTCGCGCCCTGCGAGTTGAACGTGCTCTCCTCCTGCTCGCTGGGCGTGGTGCACGACGACTACCTCTACCTCGCCACCAACGAGTCCCTCGGGGACAACGCGCTGGTCGCGTTCAACCTCACCACCGGCCAGGCCGAGTACGAGGCGGACGCGATCAACGGCGGCGCGATCCGGCCGTTCGCCGTGCAGGACGGCAAGATCCTCGCCTACCAGCCCGCCGACTACGAGCTGGAGGGCATGGTGGTCGCCCTCGACCCGGCGACGGAGGAGCTGACGGCGGTGATGGCGCTGGACCGGGCCGCGCGGCAGAAGGAGTACGCGATGATGGGCAGCGGCATGTTCGCGCACGACAACCTCCCGATGTGGCACGAGAACACGCTGGTCCTGGTGGACCGGGTGTCCTACGAGGAGGAGGACGCGATTCCCTCGGTGCTCGCCTACCGGTGAGCGGGGGCTGAGGCGTCCGATGCGGGCCGGGCCGGCCGGCCCGGCCCGGCCCCGGGTGGTCGGGACGGTCTCCGAGGGGGAGGCGAGGATGACGCTCAGGGTTGTGGTCGTCGATGACCGTCGGCTGGTCGCCGAGGCGTTGGCCTCCGCGCTGCGGGTGCGCGGCCACCGGGTGCTGGGCGCCGGCGCCCCGTCGGCCCGGGCCGCCGAGCTGGTCCGGGGCAAGCAGCCCGAGGTCTGCCTGTTCGGTTGTGGTGCCCCCGAGGCCCCCGGCGCGCTGGCGCCGGTGGCCCGCGTGCTGGACGAGGCGCCGCGGTGCGCGGTGGTGGTGCTCGGCCCGGTGCCCAGGCCGCGCGGGGTGGCCGCGGCCTTCGCGGCCGGCGCCCGGGGCTACGTCCGGCACGACGAGCGGATCGAGGGGGTGGAGCGCGCCCTCGCCCGGGCCAGGGCCGGCGAGGTGGCGGTCGCGCCCCAGCTGCTGCGGGACGCCTTCGCCGAGCTGTTGAACCCGGGGGACGCGGCGCACGCGGAGGGCGCCCGGCTCGCCGGGCTGCTGACCGACCGGGAGGCGGCCGTGCTGGTCCGGATCGTGGAGGGCGAGGACACCCGCCGGATAGCCGCCGGCCTCGGGGTCGCCCCCAGCACCGCCCGCACCCATGTGCAGCGGCTCCTCACCAAGCTGGGCACCGCCTCCCGGCTGGAGGCCGCCGCGCTCGCCGTCCGCACCGGGCTGCTGGAGCACCTGCCGGCCCGCGCCGGCTGAGCCGGTTCCCCCCGGGCCGGGATCCGGGACCGACACCACATTGACGCGACCCTGTCTCCCGCTGCATTCTTGTGTTTGATTCTGTTGGAGAGTGTGCTGGACTGCGTGGGATGGCGAGGCGAAACCGGATGCTGCGATGGACCGGAGCGAACTCCGGGGCGAAGAAGACACCGACCCTCCTGGCCGACGGTCGTGAGCTGATCTACTACGACGCCACCGGCGACACCGACCGCTCTGCGGCCGACCGCCGGCCGCTGCCCGAGACCACCTCCCGTTCGGAGGTGCGCTACAACGCGCTGCTCGGCGAGCACGTCGGCTACGCCGCGCACCGCCAGTCCCGCACCTACCACCCGCCGGCCGACCAGTGCCCGCTCTGCCCCACCACCGGGGACCGGCTGAGCGAGATACCGGCCGACTCCTACCAGGTGGCGGTCTTCGAGAACCGTTTCCCCTCCTTCGGCGGCGACCAGGGCCGTTGCGAGGTGGTCTGCTTCACCTCCGACCACGGCGCCTCGTTCGCCGACCTGAGCGAGGAGCAGGCAGGCCTGGTGCTCAGCGCCTGGACCGACCGGACCGACGAGCTGTCCCGGCACCCGGGCGTGCGCCAGGTCTACGTCTTCGAGAACCGGGGCGCCGAGATCGGCGTCACGCTGGCCCACCCGCACGGTCAGATCTACGGCTACCCCTACGTCACCCCGTTCACCGAGCGGATGCTGACCGCCGTGGCCGACCACCGGGAGCGCACCGGGGAGAACCTCTTCGACGAGCTGGTGGCCGCCGAGCGCGCCGACGGCAGCCGGGTGGTGCTGGAGACCGAGCACTGGCTGGCCTTCGTGCCACGGGCCGCCCGCTGGCCCTACGAGGTGCACCTCTACCCGGCCCGCCGGGTGCCCGACCTGCGCTCCCTCAACGAGGCCGAGCGCGCCGAGTTCCCCCGGGTCTACCTGGAGCTGCTGCGCCGCTTCGACCGGCTCTTCGGCCCCGGGGCCGGCCCGACCCCGTACATCTCCGGCTGGCACCAGGCCCCGTTCGACGCGGCCGACCGGTCGGAGTTCGCGCTCCACCTGGAGTTGTTCACCATCCGGCGAAGCGCGGACAAGTTGAAGTTCCTGGCCGGCTCGGAGTCCGGCATGGGGGCCTTTGTCAGTGACGTTCTGCCGGAGGCGGCTGCCGACCGGCTGCGAGAGGTGGCGAGCGAGTGAGGTATCTGGTCACGGGCGGAGCCGGCTATGTCGGCGGCGTGGTCGCCGCCCATCTGCTGGCGGCCGGCCACCGGGTGACGGTGCTGGACGACCTGTCCACCGGCTTCCGCGCCGGCGTGCCGGCCGGCGCCGAGTTCGTCGAGGGCCGGGTGCAGGACGTCGGCGACTGGCTGGACGGCTCCTTCGACGGCGTGCTCCACTTCGCGGCCTGCTCGCAGGTCGGCGAGTCCGTGGTGGACCCGGAGAAGTACTGGCGCAACAACGTCGGCGGCACCATCGAGCTGCTGACCGCGATGCGCGCCGCCGGGGTGCGCACCCTGGTCTTCTCCTCCACCGCCGCCGTCTACGGCGAGCCCACCAGCACGCCCATCACCGAGGACGCGGCCACCGCGCCCACCAACCCGTACGGCGCCAGCAAGCTGGCCGTGGACCAGATGCTGACCGGTGAGTGCGCCGCGCACGGCCTGGCCGCCGTCTCGCTGCGCTACTTCAACGTGGCCGGCGCGCACGGCGAGCAGGGCGAGCGGCACGACCCGGAGAGCCACCTCATCCCGATCGTGCTCCAGGTCGCGCAGGGCCGCCGGGCGTCGATCTCCGTGTACGGCACGGACTACCCGACCGCCGACGGCACCTGCGTCCGCGACTACATCCACGTGGACGACTTGGCCGAGGCGCACCTGCTGGCCCTGACCGCGGCCACTCCGGGCGAGCACCTGGTGTGCAACCTCGGCAACGGCAACGGCTTCTCGGTGCGCGAGGTGATCGAGACCGCCCGCGAGGTCACCGGCCACCCGATCCCGGAGACCCCGGCCGAGCGCCGGGCCGGCGACCCGGCCGTGCTGGTCGCCTCGGCCGAGCGGGCCAGGGAACGCCTCGGCTGGCGCCCCAGCCGCGCCGACCTGGCCGGAATCATCGCGGACGCCTGGGCGTTCGCCCAGCGAGCGGACCGGGCGGAGACCACCCCCGGCGGTACCGAGGGAGAGGAGACGGCCCCGTGAACGGTCACCAGCAGGTGTTCGGGGTCGCCCCGGACGGCGCCTGGAGCGCCCCCGGCCGGGTCAACCTGATCGGCGAGCACACCGACTACAACGAGGGCTTCGTGCTCCCGCTGGCGCTGCCGCACTCGGCCGTCGCCACGGTCACCAGGCGCGCCGACCGGGTGCTGCGGCTGCGCTCCCGGGACGTGGGCGACGCGATCGTGGAGCTGAGCCTGGACCGGCTGGTGCCCGGCGAGGTCAGGGGCTGGGCCGGCTACCCGGCCGGCGTCGCCTGGGCGCTGGAGCGGGCCGGCCACCGGCTCGCCGGCGCCGACATCCACTTCGCCTCCGACGTGCCGACCGGCGCCGGCCTCTCCTCGTCGGCCGCGCTGGAGGTGGTCACCGCGCTGGCGCTCAGCGAGCTGAACGGGCTCGGGCTGACCGAGGCGGAGCTGGCCCGGATCGGGCAGCTCGCGGAGAACGACTTCGTCGGCATGCCCTGCGGCATCCTGGACCAGATGGCCTCGGCCTCCTGTGTGGACGGCCATGTGCTGCACCTGGACACCCGGGACCTCAGCGGCCGGCAGGTGCCGTTCGACATGGCGGCCGAGGGCCTGCGGCTGCTGGTCGTGGACACCCGGGTCAAGCACGCGCACGCGGACGGCGGCTACGGCCGGCGGCGCGCCGAGTGCGAGGCGGGCGCGGCCGCGCTGGGCGTGCCGTTCCTGCGGGACGTGCCGTTCGAGAAGCTGGACGCCGAGCTGGCCCGGATCGACGACGAGGTGGTCCGCCGCCGAGTGCGGCACGTGGTCACCGAGGACCGCCGGGTGGCGCGGGTGGTCGGGCTGCTGGACGCCGGCCGGCCGCGGGAGATCGGCCCGCTGCTGACCGAGGGCCACCTCTCGCTCCGGGACGACTTCGAGGTCTCCTGCCCGGAGCTCGACCTGGCGGTCGACACGGCCAACGCGGCCGGCGCGCTCGGCTCCCGGATGACCGGCGGCGGCTTCGGCGGCTCGGCGATCGCCCTGGTGCCGGAGGAGTCGGTGCCGGCCGTGCGGGACGCGGTGCTGGCGGCGTTCGCCGGCGCCGGCCTGGCGGCGCCCCGGATCTTCGAGGCGGTCCCCTCGGCGGGGGCCCGCCGGCTGGCGGTGTGACCGTAGCGATATCGACGGTTCGGCGAAACCCCTTCCACCGGGGGAAGGCCGCCGTAGGCTGAGTACAGCACCGGTGGGGGCCGGTGCTGATCAGGGGGCGAGACGGTGGGCGCGGCGCCCGGTTCCACGGTGCCTCCGGCGGCGGCCGGGGTCACCGCGACGGACGTGGTGCCGTGCCCGCCGAGCCGCCCCTTCGTCGCGACCCCAAGGGGTTTTCGGTGGACCGAATTCGGGTGCTGGTGGTGGACGAGCACCGGATCTTCGCGGAGTCGCTGGCGACCGCCCTGACGGCGGAGGCGGACGTGGAGGCGGTGGCGCTCGGCAGCGTGCCCGCCGCCCGGCAGCTGCTCGACCGGGTGCGGGAGGGCCGACACCCGCCCTACGACGTGCTGTTGCTCGACGCGGAGCTGGCCGGCGCGGTGGCCGCGGCCGAGGAGCGCGGGCCGCTGCTCGGCTGGGTGAGCGACACTTTCCCCGCCCTTCGTACTGTCATGCTCGCGGCATCTGACGACCCGGCCGGCGCGGCCCGGGCGCTGGCCGCCGACGCCCGCGGCTGGGTGGCCAAGGACAGCTCGCTGGCTCGGCTGCTCCAGGTCATCAGGGGCGTGCTGCGCGGGGAGACCCACCTGCCGCCCGCGCTGCTCACCGAGGTGCTCAGGGAGCTCCAGTCCGACCGCCGGCACCGGGGCGAGCGCGAGCGGCTGGTGACCGCCCTGACCGCCCGCGAGCTGGAGGTGCTGCGCTGCATGCTGGCCGGCCTCGGGCGCAAGGCGGTGGCCGAACGGCTCTACCTCTCGCCGCACACCGTCCGCACCCACATGCAGAACGTCCTGGGCAAGCTGGGCGTGCACTCCACCCTGGCTGCCGTCGCCCTGGCCCGCCGGGCCGGCATCCCGCCGGCCGACTGACCCGGCGGACCGCCTTGGCGGACCGCGCCGGGCGGCGGATGCTCCTATGGATGTCAGAGGTTGTCGAACGGCGCCGTGAGGGAGCGCAGCAGGCGCGCCAGCGCGTGCCGCTGCTCGACGGTGAGGTCGGCCAGGATGGCCCGCTCCTGGTCCAGCAGCGCGGCCAGCGCGCTGTCCGCCTTGTCCCGCCCCACGGCGGTCAGCCGGACCAGCACGCCGCGTCGGTCGGACGGGTCGGGCAGCCGCTCCACCAGGCCCTTCTTGGCCAGCCTGTCGATGCGGTTGGTCATGGTGCCCGAGGTGACCAGGGTCTGGGTCAACAGCTGTCCCGGGGAGAGCTGGTACGGGTCCCCGGCCCGGCGCAGGGCGGTGAGGACGTCGAACTCCCACGGCTCCAGCTGGTGTTCGGCGAACGCCTGGCGCCTGGCCCGGTCCAGGTGGCGGGCCAGCCGGCTCACCCGGCTGAGCACCTCGAGGGGCTCCACGTCGAGATCGGGGCGCTCCCGCCGCCAGGCGGCGACCAACCGGTCTACCTCGTCCTCCATGGGGCCACCTCCATGGGGTCAGTCTAGTTTGTTGTTTCGACATGAAGTCTCACGCTGTCGAGTTTCACGGCATCGAGCTTCCTAGCGTGAAGTTTCTTGACATCGAGATATTTCCCCGGCCAGGATCGTGCCATGAGCCAGACCAGCAGCCCCCCGCCCGAGCCCACCGCCAGCCCGCAGCCCCGCTGGGACCCGGCGCAGTACCAGCGGCACTCCCGGGCCCGCTCCCGCGCCCTGACCGAACTCGTCGCCCGCGTACCGGCGTTGCCCGCCGCGCCGCGGATCGCCGACCTGGGCTGCGGCCCCGGGGCGCCCAGCACGCTGCTCTTCGAGCGCTGGCCGGACGCCCGGGTCACCGGCTACGACAACTCCCCGGAGATGCTGGCCGAGGCGCGCCGGGTCACCGCCCCGGCGGGCGGCACCCTCGACTTCGTCGAGGCCGACCTCGCCGGCTGGCACCCCGGCCAGCCGCCGGATCTGATCGTCGCCAACGCGGCCCTCCAGTGGGTGCCCGAGCACTGGCGGCTGCTGCCCGGCTGGATCGACGCGCTCGCCCCCGGCGGGGTCATCGCCTTCCAGGTGCCGGGGAACTTCGCGGCGCCCAG
Source organism: Streptomyces chisholmiae (assembly GCF_031845445.1). Lineage (NCBI taxonomy): Bacteria > Bacillati > Actinomycetota > Actinomycetes > Kitasatosporales > Streptomycetaceae > Streptomyces > Streptomyces chisholmiae. The sequence goes on from NZ_JAVREO010000010.1 coordinate 287,901, forward strand.
CCACCGGCTGATGCGCGAGATCGCCGACCGGCCGCGCTGGCGCGCCCGGCTCGCCGGGGTGCTGCGCGCCACCGACCCGGTGCTGACCCCGGCCGGCTACCTGGCGGAGCTGGCCCCGCACTGCGCGGCCGTCGACGTCTGGGAGACCACCTACCTGCACCGGCTGACCGGCGAGGACCCGGTGCTGGACTGGGTGCGCGGCACCGGCCTGCGGCCGGTCCTCACCGCGCTGGCCGACGAGCCCGCCGAGCTGGCGGCCTTCCTCGCCGACTACCGGGCGGCGCTGCGGGTCGCCTACCCGGCGGGCGAGCACGGCACCGTCTTCCCGTTCCGCCGGATCTTCGCCGTCGGCACCCGGGCCCGCTGACCGCCGCCGCGCCGGCGGGGACGCGCTCCGAGGCGCGTCGCCCGGCGCCGCGTGGGGCGGGGGCGGGAGCCCGGGCGCACGCCCCCCGAAGTGCTCCGACAAGCCCCCAATGGGCCTCAGATTGCGCGATTCGGGTGAACGGCGGCAACTGAATCCATCGAGCGGCGTTGTTCAGGGCGCTCCGGAAACAGGGCATCCCAGAACTCGGAAGGACAAGCTAGTGATCAAGAAGTCGCTTGCCACGGTCGCCGTCGCGGCCTCCGCCGTGGGCATGGCCGGCATCGCCGCCACCCCCGCCATGGCCGCGGACGAGTCCGAGCTGACCACGGTCAACGGCAACGGCGCCTCGGACCGGATCGGCAACACCACCACCGGTGGTTACATGAGCCCGAACATGTCCCTGGTCAACGGCTCGCTGAACAACCTCTGCCTGCCGATCGCGGACATCCAGAAGGTGAACGCGGGCTCCCTGATCGGCCTGATCCCGATCACCGTTCAGGACCTGCTCACCAGCAACAACCAGCAGACCTGTGTGGAGAACTCCAGCCAGGTCGACGGCGACGACCCGCTGTCGCACGTGCTGTCGCACATCCCGGTGCTGTCGCAGAACGGCGTCGGCAACTGAGGCAGCGCCGCTCCTCGCGGCACTGGCCGGCCAGCCGGCCGGCCGACGCCGCACCCCCCAAGGCCCCCCGACCACGCCAGTCTCTTCCGGTCGGGGGGCCGAGGCCCGCCCCGGGCGCTCAGACCCGGCGGCGGCCGACCAGCTTCGGGTTGTGCTCCAACCCCTGGAGACCGTGCCAGGCCAGGTTGACCAGGTGCGCCGCCACCTCGGCCTTCTTCGGCTTGCGGACGTTCAGCCACCACTGCCCGGTCAGTGCCACCATCCCCACCAGGGCCTGCGCGTACATCGGTGCCAGCTTGGCGTCGAAGCCCCGGCTCTTGAACTCCAGCCCGAGGATGTCCTCGACCTGGGTGGCGATGTCCCCGATCAGCGAGGCGAAGGTGCCCGTGGTCTGCGCCACCGGCGAGTCCCGCACCAGGATGTGGAAGCCGTCCGTGTACTGCTCGATGTAGTCGAGCAGCGCGAACGCCGCCTGCTCCAGCAACTCCCTCGGGTGTCCCGCGGTCAGCGCCCCGGTGACCATGGACAGCAGCCGGCTCATCTCCCGGTCCACGACGACCGCGTAGAGCCCCTCCTTGCCCCCGAAGTGCTCGTAGACCACCGGCTTGGAGACCCCCGCCTTGGCGGCGATCTCCTCCACCGACGTGCCTTCGAAGCCGCGCTCGGCGAAGAGCGTGCGACCGATGTCCAGCAACTGCTCCCGGCGTTCGGTCCCGGTCATCCGTCTACGGGCTCGTCGGGTGGCACGAGCCGGCCGATTCTTGCCGTTGCCGCTGCTGTTGTCGTCTTCGGTCGCCACGCCCCCATCATGCCGTCTTGACGGTGTCCTCCGCCCGGCGGTCGGAAGGCCGGCCGCCGGCGCCGCCCCCGGTCCTGCGGCGGGCCGCCAGCCGCTCCGGCCTGGGCCACCGCACGTCGTGCACCCAACCGGCCTTCTCCAGCCAGCGGATCAGCCGGGCGCTGGAGTCCAGCTGCCAGCGGTCCACGCCGTGCCGGGCGCAGGTCGGATCGGCGTGGTGCAGGTTGTGCCAGGACTCGCCGCAGGAGAGCACCGCCAGCCACCAGACGTTCCCCGAGCGGTCCCGGGAGCGGAACGGGCGCCTGCCGGTGGCGTGGCAGATCGAGTTGATCGACCAGGTCACGTGGTGCAGCAGTGCCACCCGGACCAGGGAGCCCCAGAAGAACGCGGTCAGCGCGCCCTGCCAGGACCAGGTGACCAGGCCGCCGACCAGCGGCGGGGTGGCCAGCGAGACCGTGGTCCACAGCACGAACTGCCGGGAGATCCGGCGCAGACCCGGGTCGTCGACCAGGTCGGGCGCGTACTGCCGGGCCGGGGTCTGCTCGGTGTCGAACAGCCACCCGAGGTGCGCCCACCACAGGCCCTTCAGCAGCGCCGGCACCGAGTCGCCGTAGCGCCACGGGGAGTGCGGGTCACCCTCGGCGTCCGAGTGCCGGTGGTGCCTGCGGTGGTCGGCGACCCAGCGCACCAGCGGGCCCTCGACGGCCATCGAGCCGGCGATGGCCAGCGCGATCCGCACCGGCCGCTTCGCCTTGAACGCGCCGTGCGTGAAGTGCCGGTGGAACCCGACGGTGATGCCGTGGCAGCCGATGAAGTAGAAGGCGACCATCAGGCCCAGGTCGAGCCAGCTCACCCCCCAGCCCCAGGCCAGGGGGACGGCGGCGAGCAGTGCCAGGAAGGGCACCACGATGAAGAGCAGCAGCGCGAACTGCTCCACGCCCCCGCGCTGTTCGCCGCCGAGGGTGGCGGACGGCGGCTCGGGCGCGGGGGTGGACGGCGCGGGGCGGACGGGTTCGGTCACCGCGGCCGGCGTGGGCCGCGCGAGGTCGGGGGAGGTGGTCATGAGCGGCTACCTAGAGAGGGGAGTGGGGGGTTCGCAGGCGCGGCGGAGGGGCCGGCGCGTGTCCCGTGGGGGAAACCGCGTCGCGCAACCTACGGAGCCGTAACCTACGCCTACGTAACTATCGCAGTTCATCCGGTGCCACAAGCGTCGTGCTGGGGAAGTCGCCAAGAGGTGAAGGAGCCGCGGGGAGGGCTCACTACCATGGGATGGTCGGACAGCGCGGTCCGCTATGTGCCCTAGACCTGCCAGACCAGTCAGCTGCGAGGAGCCGCATCCGTGAGCAGTCCCGACAGCCCGAGCCGCCGGTCCCCGTCCGAGACCGCCGGCCACACCGAGATCCCGGACGCCAAGGGCGCGCCGGAGAGCAGTAGCGCGCTGCGCGCCGACATCCGCCGACTGGGCGACCTGTTGGGCGAGACGCTGGTGCGGCAGGACAGCCCCGACCTGCTCGAACTGGTCGAGCGCGTCCGGGCGCTGACCAGGAGCGACGGGGAGGCCGCCGCCGAGTTGCTGGCCTCGACCGACCTGGCGACGGCGGCCAAGCTGGTGCGCGCCTTCTCCATCTACTTCCACCTGGCCAACGTCACCGAGCAGGTGCACCGGGGGCGCGAGTTGCGGGAGCGGCGGGCCGCCGAGGGCGGCGTGCTCACCCGCACCGCCGACATGCTCAAGGACGCCGATCCGGACCACCTGCGGGCCACCGTGGCCGCGCTCGGGGTGCGCCCGGTCTTCACCGCGCACCCGACGGAGGCCGCCCGGCGTTCGGTGCTGACCAAGCTGCGCAAGATCGCCGAGCTGCTGGACCGGCACGAGGCGGAGGACGGCGGCGACCGGCGCCGCACCGACCTGCGGCTGGCCGAGAGCATCGACCTGATCTGGCAGACCGACGAGCTGCGGGTCACTCGCCCGGAGCCCACCGACGAGGCCAGGAACGCCGTCTACTACCTGGACGAGCTGCACGCCGGCGCGGTCGGCGACGTGCTGGAGGACCTGTCCGCCGAGCTGGACCGGGCGGGCGTCGAACTGCCCACCGAGGCACGCCCGTTGACCTTCGGCACCTGGATCGGCGGGGACCGGGACGGCAACCCGAACGTCACCCCCTCGGTCACCTGGGACGTGCTGCTGCTCCAGCACGAGCACGGCATCGAGAGCGCCCTCGGGCACATCGACGAGCTGCGCAGCGCGCTCTCCAACTCGATCCGCAACTCCGGCGCCAGCGAGGAGCTGCTGGCCTCGCTCCGCCGGGACCTGGAGCTGCTGCCCGAGATCACCCCGCGCTACAAGCGGCTCAACGCCGAGGAGCCGTACCGGCTGAAGGTCACCTGCATCCGGCAGAAGCTGCTCAACACCCGCGCCCGGCTGGCCGCCGACGCCCCGCACACCCCGGGCCGCGACTACCTGGGCACCGAGGGGCTGCTCACCGACCTGGCCCTGGTGCGGGACTCGCTCCGGGCGCACCGTGGTGAGCTGATCGCCGGCGGCCGGGTGGAGCGGCTGATGCGCACCATCGCCGCGTTCGGCCTCCAGCTGGCCACCATGGACGTCCGCGAGCACGCCGACGCGCACCACTACGCGCTCGGCCAGCTCTTCGACCGGCTGGGCGAGGAGTCCTGGCGGTACGCGGACATGCCGCGCGAGTACCGGGCCAAGCTGCTGGCCAGGGAGCTGCGTTCGCGCCGCCCGCTGGCCCCGACCCCGGCGCCGCTGGACGCCGCCGGCGCCAAGACGCTGGGCGTCTTCGCGACGGTGCGCCGGGCGCTGGACACCTTCGGGCCCGAGGTGATCGAGTCGTACATCATCTCCATGTGCCAGGGCGCGGACGACGTGTTCGCCGCCGCCGTGCTGGCCCGGGAGGCCGGGCTGATCGACCTGCACGCCGGCTGGGCCAGGATCGGCATCGTCCCGCTGCTGGAGACGACGGACGAGCTGCGGATCGCGGACGAGCTGCTGGACGCGATGCTGGCCGACCCCTCCTACCGGCGGCTGGTCTCGCTGCGGGACGACGTCCAGGAGGTCATGCTCGGCTACAGCGACTCCTCGAAGTTCGGCGGCATCACCACCTCGCAGTGGGAGATCCACCGCGCCCAGCGCCGGCTGCGCGACGTGGCGCACCGGCACGGCGTGCGGCTGCGGCTCTTCCACGGCCGGGGCGGCACGGTCGGCCGGGGCGGCGGGCCGACCCACGACGCGATCCTGGCGCAGCCCTGGGGCACGCTGGAGGGCGAGATCAAGGTCACCGAGCAGGGCGAGGTGATCTCGGACAAGTACCTGGTGCCGGCGCTCGCCCGGGAGAACCTGGAGCTGACGGTCTCCGCCACCCTCCAGGCGTCCGCGCTGCACACCGCGCCCCGGCAGTCCAGCCAGGCGCTGGCCCGGTGGGACGCGGCGATGGACACCGTCTCGGAGGCCGCGCACGCCGTCTACCGCGACCTGGTGGAGGACCCGGACCTGCCGGCGTACTTCTTCGCCGCCACCCCGGTCGACCAGCTGGCCGAGCTGCACCTGGGCTCGCGTCCCTCCCGGCGGCCGGACACCGGTGCGGGGCTGGACGGGCTGCGGGCCATCCCGTGGGTCTTCGGCTGGACGCAGTCCCGGCAGATCGTGCCCGGCTGGTTCGGCGTCGGCTCGGGTCTGAGGGCGGCCCGCGAGGCCGGCCTGGAGGAGGTGCTGACGGAGGCCTTCGAGCACTGGCACTTCTTCCGCAACTTCCTCTCCAACGTCGAGATGACGCTGGCCAAGACGGACCTGCGGATCGCCAGGCACTACGTGGACACCCTGGTGCCGGACGAGCTGCGGCACGTCTTCGACACCATCACCGCCGAGCACGAGCGGACCGTCGCCGAGGTGCTGCGGGTCACGGGGGAGGGTGAGCTGCTGGACGCCAACCCGGCGCTCCAGCGGACGCTGCGGATCAGGGACGCCTACCTGGACCCGATCTCCTACCTCCAGGTGACCCTGCTGGACCGGCAGCGCGCGGCGGCCAAGCGCGGCGAGGAGCCGGACCAACTGCTCTCCCGCGCCCTGCTGCTGACGGTGAACGGCGTGGCCGCGGGGCTGCGCAACACCGGCTGAGCCCGGGCCGTTCCCGGGGTTCCCGCCGGCCGGCGGGGCCCCGGGGGCGCCGGTCAGATCCAGAGCAGGAAGGTCACCAGCAGGTGGGCCAGCGCCAGGCCGGCCATGATCCAGGCGACGCGGTAGCGGCGCAGCCCGCCGGCCACGACCACGGCGCCGAGCAGCAGGGCGCCGGAGAACGGCGCCACCGCGTAGAGCGCGCCGGCGGTGTCGGAGCGGACCACCTCGGTGCCGTCGGGCAGGCGGACGGCGTCGAAGGTGTCGTCCGCGCCGCGGGCCAGCCGCTGCTCCAGCACCACCGTCTCGCCCGGAGGCGTGAACACCCCGGTGCAGCCGTCCCGTTCGCAGCGCAGCAGGGTGACGGAGCCCTGCTCGGCGCCGGAGCCGATCAGATGGCGCACGGTGTCCCAGGAGGCCCAGGCGCCGCCGGCGAGCAGGGCAGCCGTGAGCAGTGCGGCGAGGGCGATGCGCCCCAGCAGCAGCGCCCCGAAGGCGCTCTCACCGGCACGGCGGGCGGCACCGCGGCGGGTGGTCCGGGTCGCTGACATGGCGCAGATCCTTGGCCAAAGCAGCGCGTTCGGTCAAGTCCCGGCGGTCGGCGGGGCCGACGGGTCAGCCGTTGTACTGGCTCTGCGCGCGCTCCAACCCCTCGGTGACCAGCGCCGCGGCCGCGTCGGCCGCGCGGTCCACGTGGTAGTCGAGGTCCTTCCGCTCCACGGCGCTGAAGTCCCGCAGCACGAAGGCCGCGACCTCCATCCGGCCGGGCGGCCGGCCGACCCCGAAGCGGACCCGGAAGTAGTCCTTGCCCAGCGTCGAGGTGATCGACTTCAGCCCGTTGTGGCCGTTGTCACCGCCGCCGCGCTTCAGCCGCAGCACGCCGTAGCCGATGTCCAGCTCGTCGTGGACCACCACCAGCCGGTCCGGCGGCACCCGGTAGAACGAGCAGAGCGCGCCGACCGGGCCACCGGAGACGTTCATGAACGACATGGGCTTGGCCAGCACCACCCGGGGGCCGCCGCCGCCGGGCGGGCCGAGGCGGCCCTCCAGCACCATGGCCCGGGAGGCGCGGTGCGACCGGAAGCCGCCGCCCAGCCGCTCGGCCAGCAGGTCGGCGACCATGAAGCCGACGTTGTGCCGGTTGGCGGCGTAGCTCGGTCCTGGGTTGCCCAGGCCGACGATCAGCCAGGGCCCGTCGGGTGTCGTCGCTGGGGCGGCGTCGTTCATCAGTCCTCACGTCCTTCCGCCGTCGGGCGGGCCCGGGTGGGCCCGCCCTCGACCGGGGTCGCCGGGGTCAGCTGGCGGCCGCTTCGCCGGCGGGCTCGGCCGCCGGCTCCTCGCCCTGCGGCTGGAGCACCTGGACGACGACCTCGTCGGGGTCGACGGCCAGCGTGGTGCCGGCCGGCAGCCGGACGTCCTTGGCCAGCACCGCGTCGCCGATGGACAGGCCGGCGACGGAGACGGTGACCGACTCCGGGATGTTGGTGGCCTCGGCGGCCACCGGCAGGCTGTTGAGCACGTGCTCCAGCAGGCCGCCGCCCGGGGCCAGCTCGCCCTCGGTCACCACGGGGACATCGACGCTGACCTGCTCGCCGCGCTTGACCACCAGCAGGTCGATGTGGACCAGGAAGCCCCGGATCGCCTCGCGCTGGACGGCCTTGGGGATCACCAGCTCCTCGCGACCCTCGATGTCCAGGTTGATCAGGACGTTGGAGGTCTTGAGCGCCATCATCAGCTCGTGGCCGGGCAGCGTCACGTGCACCGGCTCACCGCCGTGCCCGTAGACGACCGCGGGGACCCGGCCCTCGCGACGGATCCGGCGGGCCGCGCCCTTGCCGAATTCGGACCGGGCCTCGGTCTTGAGCTTCACGTCTGCCATGGCTGCACTCCTCGTGTGGGGGCCGGAAACATCAGTCGGTCACCCGGCCCAGGGCGGGCCTGCACGAAGAGCGCGTCGATAACGGATAAGCCCCTGGGGCCTCCCTCGCCGAGCAACGGGGACGATTTTACCCCGCCGCCCGCACCGGTCCCGCCGCGGTCCCGTCCCCGGCCCCGCACCGGCCCGTGGCACGCCACCGGCCCGGCACCTCGGGGGTGCCGGGCCGGACGGGGCGCGGTCGGTCAGGCGTCGCCCTCGAAGAGGCTGGTGACCGAGCCGTCCTCGAAGACCTCGCGGACCGCCCTGGCGATGGTCGGGGCCATCGAGAGCACGGTGATCTTGTCCAGCGCCACCTCGCTCGGGGTGGGCAGCGAGTTGGTGAAGATGAACTCGCTCACCCGGGAGTTCTTCAGCCGGTCGGCGGCCGGACCGGAGAGCACGCCGTGGGTGGCGGCCACGATCACGTCCGACGCGCCGTTGGCGAAGAGGGCGTCCGCCGCGGCGCAGATGGTGCCACCGGTGTCGATCATGTCGTCGACCAGCACACAGACCCGCTCCCGCACGTCGCCGACGACCTCGTGGACGGTGACCTGGTTGGCCACGTCCGGGTCCCGGCGCTTGTGCACGATGGCCAGCGGCGCGCCCAGCCGGTCGGCCCAGCGGTCCGCGACCCGGACCCGGCCGGCGTCGGGGGAGACCACCGTGAGCTTCTCCCGGTCCACCCGGCCGCCGATGTAGTTGGTCAGCACCGGCAGCGCGAAGAGGTGGTCGACCGGGCCGTCGAAATACCCCTGGACCTGGTCGGCGTGCAGGTCCATGGCGATGATCCGGTGCGCGCCCGCGGTGCTCAGCAGGTCCGCCATCAGCCGGGCCGAGATGGGCTCCCGCCCGCGGTGCTTCTTGTCCTGCCGGGCATAACCGTAGAACGGAATGATCACCGAGATACTCCGCGCCGAGGCCCGCTTCAGCGCGTCGATCATGATCAACTGCTCCATGATCCATTTATTGATCGGCGCCGTGTGACTCTGCATCAGAAAACAGTCGGCACCCCGCACCGACTCCTGGAAACGTACATAGATCTCGCCGTTGGCAAAGTCCTGAGCCTTGGTCGGGACCAGTCCCACGCCCAATTCGGCGGCGACCTCCTTCGCCAGCTCTGGGTGGGCGCGGCCGGAGAAGAGCATCAGTTTCTTCTCACCGGTCGTCTTGATCCCGGTCACGTTAAGTCTCCTTGGCATGCGAGGACGGCGCTCGTTCACCCCAAAGGGGCCCTCCTACGGTACGCCGTCGAGGGCCCCTCGCGAACCCGTCAGTCCTGATCGTGATCGGGCTCCGCCGCAGCTAGAGCAGCCTGGGCGGCGCGGTCGGCGGCCGATCCAGGGCGCTTGCGGGCCACCCAGTCGGGCACGTTCCGCTGCTTGCCACGGGCTACCCCGAGTGATCCCGGCGGAACGTCCACGGTGATCACCGAGCCGGCCGCCGTGTAAGTCCCGTCTCCCACCGTGACCGGTGCCACAAAGGTATTGTCCGCCCCCGTTCGACAGTGCGAACCGATCGTGGTGCGGTGCTTTGCCTCACCGTCGTAGTTCACCACCACGCTGGACGCGCCAATGTTGGTGTGCTCGCCGATGGTGGCGTCGCCCACATAGGACAGATGCGGCACCTTCGTCCCGGTACCGAGGGTGGAGTTCTTCACCTCGACAAAGCCGCCGATCTTGGTGTCCGTGCCCAGCAGCGTCCCCGGCCGGAGATAGGCGTAAGGGCCGACGTTGGCGCCCGCGCCGATCACCGCGGTGTCCGCCACCGTGTGCACCACCGAGGCGCCCTCGCCCACCGTGCAGTCCCGCAGCCGGGTGCCCGGGCCCACCTCGGCGTCGGCCGCCACGTGGGTCGCGCCCAGCAGCTGGCAGCCGGGCTGGACCACCGAGTCCGGCTCGAAGGTGACCGTGGCGTCCACCCAGGTGCTCGCCGGGTCCACCACCGTCACGCCGGACAGCATCGCGGCCTCCAGCAGGCGGTCGTTGAGCAGCCGCCTGGCGTGCGCCAGCTGCACCCGGTTGTTGATGCCGACCAGCTCCCTGGGGTCGGCGGCCAGCTCGGCGCCCACCCGGTGGCCGGCCGCGCGCAGGATGCGCAGCACGTCGGGGAGGTACTCCTCACCCTGGCTGTTGTCCGTGCCGACCTTGTCCAACGCCTCCACCAGCAGCTCGCCGTCGAAGGCGAAGACCCCGGAGCTGACCTCGCGGATCGCCAGCGCGGCCGGCGAGGCGTCCTTGTGCTCCACGATCTCCGTCACCGAGCCGTCCGGCTCCCGCACCACCCGGCCGTAGCCGGTGGCGTCCGGCAGCTCCATGGTCAGCACCGTCACGGCGTTCTTCTCCGACGCGTGCCGCTCGGCCAGCGCGCGCAGCGTGGCGGCGGTCTGCAGCGGGGTGTCGCCGCAGGTCACCAGCACGGTGCCGACGGGCGTCCCGCCGTCCTCGGCGGCCAGCGCGGCCAGCGCGGTGCGCACCGCGTGTGCCGTGCCGCGCTGCTCGGTCTGCACCGCGGTGCGCACCCCGGTGTCCAGCTCGGCCAGGTGCGCGACCACCCGCTCCCGGCCGTGCCCGACCACCACCACCAGCCGCTCGGGCGCCAGCTCCCCGGCGGCCAGCACCACGTGGCCCACCATGGAGCGGCCACACAGCTCGTGCAGGACCTTGGGCGTCGCCGACTTCATGCGGGTCCCCTCACCCGCTGCGAGAACGATGATGGCTGCCGGACGGTTGGGGCTCACGGGAATCGCGTCCTTCGGTCGGTGTGGTCGGTGCCACCTGCCTCCACCCGGGCACGCCAGGGCGGGGACCAGGGAACTCCGCGTAACGGGGAATGGTCCGCAGGATACCCACGCGCCCCGCCGGCCCCGCCGTGTCAGCCCCGGTCAGCCGTGCTCGCGCTCCTCGGCGGCGGACTCCGCCGGCCCGGCGGCCCGCTGCTCCGGCGGCTGCCCGGCCGCCCCGGGGGCCTCCCGCGCGGCCCCGGCCGCCGGCTGGCCCGGGGTCCGCCCGGTCAACGCGGCCAGCGTGGTCCGCAGATGCGCCAGATAGGCGCGCACCTGCTCGGCCCGCTCGGCCTGCGCCCTGGCCAGCCGCTCCGCGTCCTGCTCGATCCGGCGCTGCCGCTTCGCCGCGTCCGCCAGCAGCTCGGCCCGCCGGGCCTCCGCCGCCTCGTTGCGGGCCCGCGCCGCCGCCTCCGCGTCCGCCAGCTCCCGGCGCGCCCGCTCCCAGGCGGCGTCGGCCCGCTCCGTCAGCTCCCGCACCCGCGCGGCCACCGCGGCCTCCCGCGCCGCCTGCCGCTCCTCGGCCAGCCGACCGCTGGCCCGCTGCCTGGTCCGCTGCTCGGCGACCAGCGCCTCCGCGTGCCTGACCACGTCGGCCAGCGTCGCCTCGGCCTGGCCGCGCAGCCGCGCGGCCCGTTGCCGCTCCTGCTCCAGCCGCGCCTCGGCGGCCTCGGCGATCTCCGCCAGCCGGCGCTCGGCGGCCAGCTCGGCGGCCACCCGCACCCGCGCGGCCTCGTTGGCCGCGCGCTCCCGGAGCGCCGCGCCGTGCTCGGCGGCCGACCGCAGCAGCACCTCGGCGTCCGCCTCGGCCAGCTCCCGGACGCCGGCCGCCTCGGCCTCGACCTCGGCCAACAGCAGCTCGGCCCGCTCGCCCAGCACGGCGAAGTCGGGGGCCGGCAGCGCCGCCGCCTCCGCCCGCAGCCGGGCGGCCCGCGCGGCCAGCTCCTCGGCGTACCGGCCCAACTCGGCCAGCCGGCGCAGCGCCTGCTCGCGTTCCCGGCCCAGCTCGGCCAGGACGTGGTCCACCTGCCGCGGCGCGTACCCCCGACCACGGACCGTGCGGAAAGCCGTCATAGCCAGATGATCCCCCAAACCCGGGGACGCCATCCGGAACCCGGGAGACGGGCTCGTGGCGCCGGCGCGTCCCGGGGGCGACACGCGCCGGCGCACACCACCGTTGAGCGGGGTGGCTACAGCAGGCCGTCCCACATCTGTTCGAGGAGCACGGACCACCAGCTCTCCGGGTCGGCGACCGTCATCGGGTCCAGCGAGGCCAGCTGCGCCTGGAAGTCACTGGTCCACCGGCCGGCCTGCTCCGAGGTGAGCCCGTAGCGCAGCCGCCACATCCGCCCCAGCAGCGCCATGGACCGGGCGAACTGCGGCAGCGAGGCGTTCACGAACTGCGGCGGCACCGGCTGCCCGCCGGGGCCGGCCTCCAGCGGCACCGCCACGATGTGCGCCGTGCCGTACTGCACGCAGAGCTGGCGCCCGAAGTCGCTGCCCACCACGAGGTACGAGCCGGCGTCGGCGGCCGGCTGCACGCCGCGCTCCATCGCCACCTCGGCCAGCGTCGGCACCGGCATCCCCGGCTGCGCCCTGGCCCAGAAGAACGGCGCGATCTCGGCCGGCAGACCGCTCCAGCTGAGGGTGCTGGCCACGATCTCCGGCACCCCCTGCCGGGAGGCGAACTGCGGCTCGTAGCGGAAGACCAGCTGCGGCCCGAACGCCTCGGCCAGCTCCTGGCCGATCACGTCCAGCCCGACCGCCGGCGCCGGCTGCTGCTGCGGCAGCGGCGCCCGTACCGGGGCGGTCCGCTGCGGGCCGTCGGCGAACTTCTTCAACTCGTCCTGGTGCTCCACCAGATGACGCACCCCGGCCTGCCGGGAGGCGAAGTCGGTGCCGTAGGGCGCGGTGTGCGTGATCCGCACCTGCGGCCAGGTCTCCCGGATCATCCGGGCGCAATAGCCGCCGGGCAGCTCACAGGACTGCAGCTCGGTGTGCAGCTCGATCACCTGCTGGGCCGGCACCTGCATGGCGAGCAGCTCGTGCAGGATCTGCCACTCGGGATGTGGCATGCCGGGCGCGGAGCGGCGGATCAGCTGCTGCTCCGAGCCGTCCGGCGCGCGGTAGCGGAGCACGGCCATGTAGCCGGAGCCGACCGCGGGCACCGGCTCCTGCGGGTAGCCGTAGGAGGCGGGTGGCGGGGTGCCAACGGGCGCGCCGGGCTGGCCGCCGGGCGCCGGCGCGTGCGGCGCGCCGGGGGGCGCGCCCAGCGGGCCGCCGGGCGCCCCCGGCGGAGGCCCGGGCGGGGCCGCGGCGCCGGGGGGCGGGGGCGGGCCCTGCGGGGCGCCGGGGGGTGGCGGGGTGCCCACGCCGGGGGGCGGGGGCGTGCCCGGGCCGCGCAGCGAGGCGACCACGTCCGGGTCGACCATCTGGGGCGGCACATAGGCGACTTCGCCGCCCGCGGTCGCCGAGACGGCCGGCTTGGGCGAGCCCGGCGCGCCGGGGGGCGGGGGCGGGC
>NZ_JAVREO010000011.1:0-284157 GCF_031845445.1 Streptomyces chisholmiae
AGTCACACGCTTGCGGTGGGGCGGCACCACTTCGCGCACCGCTGCGCCGTGGTGGCCCACGACCGGGATGACGCGGTCCGGCTGCTGCGCGCGGCGGCCGAGGGTGAGAAGCCCCGCAAGGTCTACCAGGGCGTGGCCGACCGGGACTTCACGCCGAACGCCGCCGTGGAAACGGTGATCCGGGAGATGATCGAGGAGGCCGCCGGCAACCAGTCGGACGCCACCCGCTACCAGGAACTCCTCCAGGCGCTGGCCGACTTCTACTGCCAGGGCTACGCCCCGCGGCTCCAGGACCTGTTCGCCCAGGCGCCGGTCCGGATCAGCCTGCCGACCCAGGCCTTCGAGCCGCGACACTGCTGGGTGGACGCCCTGCCGGCCCGGCCGGTGCTGCCCACCCTCGCACCACCGGCGCCGGCCCCCCTCGCACCACCGGCCCCGGCCCCGGTCGCCGCGGCGCCCGTCGCCACGCCCAGGCCGGCGCCCAAGCCGACGCCGGCCCCGGCCGTCGTCGCACCGCCGGCCGTGCCACGCGGCGGGGCGGGGGCGGTGAGCCTGCGCCCGGTGGCGGAGGTCGCCGCCGAGATGGCCAGGACCAAGGCCCCCGCCGCCCCCCGGCGGATCACCCTGGCCCCACTCACCCCGGCCGCCAAGCCAACCCCGACCCCGATCCCGGCCTCAACCCCGGCCGCCAAGCCGACGGCCCCGACCCCGGTCACCCAGCCGGCCGCCCCCGCCACGACCTCCGGGCCCGACGCGGAGGAGTTGCTGGAGGCGTTGCGGGTGAGTTTGGCGCGGGAGTTGTTTGTTGAGGTGGATGAGGTTGATGTGGAGCGGAGTTTCACGGAGTTGGGGTTGGACTCGGTGGTGGGTGTGGAGTGGATTCGGGCGGTGAACGGGGAGTTCGGGACGTCGGTGGGGACGACGAAGATCTACCAGTACCCGAGCGTCCGTGAGTTCGCGACGTTCCTCCTCAAGGAGCTGCCGGCCGCGCCCCCCGGGGCCGAACCGCCCGTGGCACCCGCGCCCGAGGACGACCTCGACGAGGTGCTCGCCCAGGTCTACGAGGGCGAGATCGATGTCTGGCAGGCCGAGGCTCGCCTGTCCGAGCACACCAAGGAGGCGTGACCGATGAATCGCCAGGAGATCCTGGCCGCGCTGCGGGAGAAGCGGATCACCCCGGACGAGGCCCGTGCCCTGTTGCGGGGCGAGGCCACCGCGCCCGGCCCGGCCGCCACTCCCGCGCCCGGGCCCGCCCCCACCTCGGGGGCGGCGCCCGGCGCGGCGGCGGGAGACCTCTCCCCGATCGCGGTCGTCGGCATGTCGGGTCGGTACGCCACCGCCGAGAACCTCGACCAGTACTGGGAGTTGCTCGACGAGGGGCGGGACGCCGTCCGGGAGATCCCGCCGCACCGGTGGGACATGGACCGGTACTACGACCCGACCGTCGGCAAGGAAGGCACCATCTACTGCCGGTGGATGGGGCTGCTCGACGACATCGACAGCTTCGACTCGCACTTCTTCGAGATCTCCCCCGCCGAGGCGGAGATGATGGACCCGCAGCACCGCCTCTTCCTTGAGGAGGCGTACCGGGCCTTCGAGGACGCCGGCTACCCCAGGAAGCGGCTGGACGGCAGCAACTGCGGCGTTTACCTCGGCCTGGCCAGCAGCGACTACTACACCCTCTGCCACGCGACGGCGCACGCCTCGGACGCCGAGGAACTGCCGAGCGTGACCAGCGTCAGCAACGCCATCGCCGCCGGCCGCCTCGCCTACTACCTCAACCTGAAGGGCCCCGCCCTGACGGTCGACACCGCCTGCTCCTCCTCGCTGGTCAGCGTGCACCTCGGCGTCGAGGCGCTGCGCCGGGGCGAGGTGGACATGGCGCTGGCCGCCGGCGTCTCGCTCTACCTGAGCCCGGACTCGTACATGCACATGTGCGCCGCCGGGATGCTGTCCCCCGACGGGCGCTGCAAGTCCTTCGACAACGGCGCCAACGGCTTCGTGCCCGGCGAGGGCGCCGGCGCCGTGGTCCTCAAGCGGCTCGCCGACGCGGAGCGCGACGGCGACCAGATCCACGGCGTGATCATCGCCAGCGGGATCAACCAGGACGGCCGGACCAACGGCATCACCGCGCCCAACCTCGGCAGCCAGATCGAGCTGGTCCGGGCCGCCTACGCCCGGCACGACATCGACCCGGCCACCATCAGCTACGCCGAACTGCACGGTACCGGCACCAAGTTGGGCGACCCGATCGAGCTGGAGGCGCTGGCCACCGCGTTCCGGGACCGCACCGAGCTGCGGCAGTACTGCGCCATCGGCTCGGTGAAGTCCAACGTCGGCCACATGTCGGCGGCGGCCGGCGTCGCCGGGCTGCACAAGATCCTGCTCTCGATGCGCCACCGCAGGCTGGCCCCGACGCTGCACGTCCAGTCGCCCAACGAGCACTTCGACTTCGAGGGCTCGCCGTTCGTGGTCAACACCGAGGGCCGGGCGTGGGAGCCGGCCGCGGGCGCCCCACGCCGGGCCGCCCTGAGCGCCTTCGGCTTCAGCGGCACCAACGCGCACGTCGTGGTGGACGAGTACCACCCGGCGCCCGCCGCCCGCCCGGTCGGCCCCGAGGACGGCCGGCGCGCCCGCGACTTCCTGCTCTCCGCCAAGGCGGAGCCGCAACTGCGCGCGTACGCCCGCCGGTTGGCCGACCACCTGGTGGCCCACCCGGAGCTGGACCTGGACGACGTGGCCTACACCACGCAGCTCGGCCGGGAGGCGATGCGGGAGCGGCTGGCGGTCACCGCCACCGACCGGGAGCAGCTGGTCGAGGCGTTGGACCGGTTCGCCAGGCTCGGCGAGACCGGGCCCGGCGTGCGGCGCGGCCGGGCGGCCCGCCGCCCGACCGGCGACGACTGGGTCGAGGGCGGCGCCGTGGACTGGGCCGCCGGCTGGGCCGGCCGGGCGCCGCGCCGGATCTCGCTGCCCACCTACCCGTTCGAGAAGCAGCACCACTGGTATCCGGCGCCGTTCGGGGACGCCCCCCAGCGGGCCGCCGAGCCGGCCGCCGAAGCGTCCGGCCGGGCCGTGCCGCACCCCCTGGTGCACGAGAACGTCTCCGACTTCACCCGGCAGCGCTTCCGTTCGGTCTTCACCGGCCGCGAGTTCTTCCTCGCCGACCACCGGGTCGCCGGCCGGCCGGTGCTGCCCGGCGCCGCCGTCCTCGAACTGGCCCGCGCCGCCGGCGCGTTGTCCGCCGGCCAGCCGGTCACCGCGATCGACGACGTGGTCTGGTCGCGGCCGGTCGCCGATCCGACCGTGGAGATATCGCTGCTCCCCGGTGCCGACGGCGGCGCCTCGTTCGAGGTCACGGACGGCGCGGGGGAGCCGTGCGCCAGCGGCCGGCTGGGCTTCGCGCCGGCCGCCCCGCCCGCGCCCCTGGACGTCGCCGTCCTCCGGGCCCGGTGCGCCACCCGGCTGGACCATGCCGCGCTCTACGCCGGCCAGCCCGCCGAGCCCGAGGCCGAGTCCGAGGGGGTCTGCTACGGCCGTTCCTTCCGCACCCTGCGGGAGCTGGCGCACGGTGCCACCGAGGCGCTCGCCACCCTCGAACTGGCCGAACCCGCCGCCGGGGAGGCCGAGTTCACCCTGCATCCGGCGCTGCTGGACGGCGCCTGGCAGGCGCTCGGCCCGCTGCTGGCCGGCACCGGCCAGACCCACCTGCCGTTCGCGGTGCGGCGGGTCAGCTGCTTCGGGCCGCTGCCCTCGCCGGCCCTGGCCCACGTCCGCCAGGCCGGCGCCGGCGCCGGCGGCAGCCGGTCGTTCGACATCACCATCGCCGACCAACACGGCGCCGTGGCCGCCGAGATCACCGGGTTCACCGTCCGGCCGCTGGCCGCCGCCGAGCGCCCCGAGCCAGTGTTCCTCACCCGCCGCTGGGCGGAGACCCCGGCGCTGCTGACGGCCGCCGGCCGGGGCCGCACCCTGTTGCTCCTCGCCGACGACGAGGCCGCCGACCTCGTGGCCGGCCTGGCCGCCGAGATCGAGGTCACGGTCGGCACCGAGTACACGGTGGACGCCGGCGGCACCCGCTTCACGGTCCGACCGACCGAGCGCGATGACCACGCCCGGGTGCTGGCCGAGCTGCGTCGCCGGGACCGGCTCCCCGAGCGGATCGTGCTGGTCGAGACCGACCCGACGGACGGGCCGCACGCGGTGCACGCGCTGGCCGGCGCGATCACCTCGGCCGCCCCCAGGTGGCCGGTCGACCTGCTGTACGTCTACCCGGTGGCCGGCCGCGCGCCGCGCCCCGAGCAGCTGGCGGTGGGCGGCTACCTGCGCGCCCTGGTCCAGGAGGACCGGCGGGTCACCGCCAGGACGGTCGGCGTCACCATCGGTGCCGACGTCGCCGACCTGCTGCGGCAGGAGTGCGCCGTCGATCCGGCCGAGGCCTCCGACGTGTGGTGGCGGGACCGGGTCCGCCAGGTGGCCACCACCGTCGACGCGACCGAGGAGCCAGGGGCGGCCGGCGACCAGGCCGGTGCGCCGGCCGGCGACGGTCCGGCGTTCCGCGAGGGCGGCGTCTACCTGATCACCGGCGCGCTGAGCGGCGTGGGACTGCTGCTGGCCCACCACCTCGCCGCCAGCTACCGCGCCCGGCTGGTGCTGGCCGCCCGCCGGGAGCCGACGGGCGTCGAACTCCCCGACGGCGAGACCCTGGTGGTGCGGGCCGACGTCAGCCGCCGGTCCGACGTGGACGCGCTGGTCGCCCGGGCCCGGGAGCGGTTCGGCCGGATCGACGGGGTCATCCACTCGGCCGGTGTGCTGCGGGACGGCCTGGTCCGCAACAAGTCGGCCGCTGACCTGGCCGCCGTGCTGGCGCCCAAGGTCGCCGGCACCCGGCACCTGGACGAGGCGCTGGCCGACGAACCCCTCGACTTCTTCGTGGTGTTCTCCTCCATGTCGGCGGTGCTGGGCAACGTCGGTCAGGCCGACTACTGCTACGCCAACGCCTTCCAGGACGCCTTCGCGGCCGACCGTGAGCGGCGCCGGCAGGCCGGCACCCGGTCCGGGCGCACCCTCTCCGTCGGCTGGCCGTTCTGGGCGGAGGGCGGCATGACCCTCCAGCCCGAAGCGCGCACCCAGCTGAGGGAGCGGCTCGGCATCGCGCCACTGGCCACCGCCGAGGGCTGGCAGGCGCTGGAGCGCGCCCTGCTGCTGCCGGCCACGCACGTGGTGTACGCCAGCGGCGAGGCGGCCACCATCCGCCGGGTCTTCGGCGCCGCCGACGTGCCGGCCGACGTGCCGGCCGGGACGCCCGCCAGCTCCGCGCCGACCGCCGTGCCGGCGCCGGTGGTGGCGGCCGGTTCGGGGGTGGCGTTGCGGTCTGCGGTGGTCGCTTATCTGACGCGGGTGATCAGTGAGCGGACGAAGAGTGATGCCGGGAAGATCGATTCGGGCGATGAGTTTGAGACGTTCGGTATTGACTCGATCATGATGATGAGTCTGACGCGGCGGATGGAGGAGGATTTCGGGGAGTTGCCGAAGACGTTGTTCTTCGAGTACGCCTCGATTGACGAGTTGGCCGATCATCTGGTGCGGGAGCGGGCGGATGACGTGCGGCGGCTCTTCGCCCCCGCGGCCCCGGTCGTGTCGGCGCCGATGGTGGCGGCTGGTTCCGGGGTGGCGTTGCGGTCTGCGGTGGTCGCTTATCTGACGCGGGTGATCAGTGAGCGGACGAAGAGTGATGCCGGGAAGATCGATTCGGGCGATGAGTTTGAGACGTTCGGTATTGACTCGATCATGATGATGAGTCTGACGCGGCGGATGGAGGAGGATTTCGGGGAGTTGCCGAAGACGTTGTTCTTCGAGTACGCCTCGATTGACGAGTTGGCCGATCATCTGGTGCGGGAGCGGGCGGACGACGTGCGGCGGCTCTTCGCCCCCGCGATATCCGCCACCCCAGCCACGCCTGCCGTTCCGGCGCTGCCGGCCACCCCGGCGAGCCGGTTCCGGCCGGCCGCCGCCCAGGTCACCACCCCCGCCGTCCGGGCCACCGAGACGGCCCGGGCCACCGGCGCCGCCGGCCGCGCCACCGGTGACATCGCCGTCATCGGCATCAGCGGCCGCTACCCGGAGGCCGACGACCTCCAGGAGTTCTGGGAGAACCTGGTCGCCGGCCGGGACGCGGTCCGCGAGGTGCCGCGCGAACGCTGGGACCACGCCGAGTACTACGAGCCCGGCGGGCGCAACCCCGGCAAGGCGTACGCCAAGTGGGGCGGCTTCCTGCGCGACGTCGACCGCTTCGACCCGCTCTTCTTCAGCATCCCGCCCAGCGAGGCCGACTTCCTCGACCCGCAGGCCCGGCTCTTCCTCCAGTCCGCCTGGCACGCCGTCGAGGACGCCGGCTACACCCGGGCGGCGCTCGCCGACCGGACGGTCGGGGTCTACGTCGGCGTGATGTACGGCATGTACCAGCTGTTCGAGGGCGAGATCCGGGGCGAACCGGCCCCGGTGGCCTCCTCGTTCGCCGCCATCGCCAACCGCGTCTCGTACTTCATGAACCTGCGCGGCCCGAGCATGGCCATCGACACCATGTGCTCCTCGTCGCTGACCAGCATCCACCTCGGCTGCGAGAGCATCCGCCGGGGCGAGAGCGACATGGTCATCGCCGGCGGCGTCAACCTCACCATCCACCCCAACAAGCTGATCCTGCTCAGCCAGGGCAACTTCGCGGCCAGCGACGGCCGTTGCCGCAGCTTCGGGGAGGGCGGCGACGGCTACGTGCCGGGCGAGGGGGTGGGCGCCGTGCTGCTCAAGTCCCTCGACCAGGCGCTCGCCGACGGCGACCACGTCCACGCCGTGATCAAGGGCACCGCCATCAACGCCGGCGGCAAGACCACCGGCTTCACCGTGCCCAACCCGAACGCCCAGGCCGACCTGATCCGCGCCGGCCTGGCCGACGCCGGGGTGGACGCCAGGACCGTCTCCTACGTGGAGGCGCACGGCACCGGCACCTCGCTCGGCGACCCCATCGAGGTCACCGCGCTGACCAACGCCTTCCGCGCGCACACCGACGAGACCGGCTACTGCGCGATCGGCTCGGTCAAGTCCAACATCGGGCACCTGGAGTCGGCGGCCGGCATCGCGGCCCTCACCAAGGTGGTACTCCAGCTGAAGCACCGGCAGTTGGTGCCCTCGCTGCACGCCACCACGCTCAACCCGTTCATCGACTTCGACCGCAGCCCGTTCGCGGTCCAGCGGGAGCTGGCCGACTGGGCGGCGCCGGCCGGCCAGCCGCGGCGCGCCGGCATCAGCTCGTTCGGCGCCGGCGGGGCCAACGCGCACCTGGTGGTCGAGGAGTTCACCGGCCGGCCGGTCGCCACCGGCGCGCCGGCCGGGCCGCTGCTGTTCGTCTACTCGGCCCGCGACGAGGACCGGCTGCGGGAGCTGGTGGGCCGTCATCTGGCCGCCGCGCGGCGGGCGTTCGACGGCGCCGACCTGACCGCCGTGGCCCGCACCCTGCAACTCGGCCGGGAGGCCATGGAGGCCCGGCTCGCCGTGGTCGCCGACGGCCTGGACGAGCTGGTGTCCCGGCTCGCCGGCTACCTGGCGGGCGAGCCCGCCGGGCCGCGCGTCTTCACCGGCGACAGCCGGGGCGTGCGGCGCCAGTCCAAGCTGCTGGTCGGGCTGATCGAGGACTCGGACATGACGGCCGGGCTGCTGCGCGAGCGGCGGCTGGAGAAGGCCGCCGAGCTGTGGGTCGAGGGCCTGGCCCTGGACTGGACGCTGCTCTACGGCGACCGGCTGCCCGACCGGGTGCCGCTGCCCGGCTACGCGTTCGCCCGGGAGCGGCACTGGGTCAGCGGCCCGGCGCGGTTCGGCACGCCCAGGGCGGCCGGCGCCGAGGTGCTGCACCCGCTGCTGCACCGCAACAGCTCGACGCTGGCCGGGCTGCGGTTCAGCGCCACCTTCACCGGCCGGGAGTTCTTCCTCGCCGACCACCAGGTGGGCGGCCGGCGGCTGTTGCCGGCCGTCGCCTACCTGGAGATGGCGCTGGCCGCGGTGCGCGCCGCGCTGCCGGAGCAGGCCGCCGGGCTGACCCTGCGGGTCGAGGACGTGGTCTGGCTGCGGCCGTTCACCCTGGACGGCGAAGGCCAGCGGACCGCGCACCTCACCCTCACCCCGGGCAGCGCCGGCGACCTGGTCGGCTTCCGGGTGCACAGCGACGACGCGGGGGAGCTGACGCACTGTCAGGGCAGCGTGCGGCTGGTGGCCGCGGCCGAGCCCGAGCCCGAGACCCTCGACCTGGCCGGCCTGCGGGCGCGCTACGACCGGCCGGGCGTCGAAGGCGAGTGGCTGTACCGGACGTTCGCCCGCATGGGCATCGACTACGGGCCGGCCCACCAGGTCATCGAGCGGGTCCACCGGGGCCGGGACGAGGCGCTGGTCGCGCTCCGGCTGCCCGGCGACGCGACCGTCGAGCCGTTCACCCTGCACCCGGCGCTGCTGGACGCCGCCCTCCAGGCGGCGCTGCCGCTGGCGCTGCCGGACGACCTGGACGCGCTGCCGGAGACCGAGGCCACCGAGGCCGAACTGCCGTTCGCGGTCGGGGCGGTCGAGGTCACCGGCGCGCTGACGCCGGTGATGTGGGCCCGGCTGCGCCGGATCACCGGCGACGGCGAGCGGCTGCGCAAGATCGACGTCACGCTGGCCGACCAGGGCGGCCGGGTGGTGGCCCGGCTCGACCAGGTCGCCTTCAAGAGCTACCAGTTCGACACCGCCGACGAACCGGCCGCCGAGCGGCTGCTGTTCACCCCGCGCTGGCAGGCCGGCGAGCTGGCCGGCGACACGCCGGCCGCGCCGCTGGACCGCTGGCTGGTGCTGCTCGCCGAGCCGGCCGGCGGCCTGCTCGGCGGGCTCGCCGAGCGGCTGCCGGAGGCCGACTGCCAGCCGCTCACCCCGGCCGCCGCCGGGCTCGGCCCGGCCGAACTCGGCGCCCGCTACCAGGAGATGGCCGTCGACCTGCTGGCCAGGATCGCCGAGCTGCTGCGGGAGCACCGCGGGCAGCGGCTGCTGGTGCAGGTGGTCGCCGCCGACCCGGCGGCGGTCGCGCTGGCCGGCCTGCTGCGGACCGCGCACAGCGAACACCCCTCGCTCAGCGTCCAGTTCGTGGGCGTCCAGGACGGGCCGCCGGCCGACACGCTCGCCGAGCGGCTGCGCGCGGAACGCGCCTGGCCGGTCGAGCAGTTGGTGCGCTACCCGGCCGACGGCCGGCGCGAGGTCTGCGCCTGGGCGGCCCTGCCGGCGCCCACCGCCCCGGCCGCGCCGCTCTGGCGGGACGGCGGCGTGTACCTGGTCACCGGCGGCGCCGCCGGGCTGGGCCTGGTGGTGGCCGAGGAGATCGCGCGGACCGTGGCGGAGCCCCGGCTGGTGCTCACCGGCCGGTCCGCCGCCGGCCCGGCCAGCGAGGCGGCCGTGGCCCGGCTGCGGGCGCTCGGCGCGCTGGCCGAGTACGTCGCCACCGACGTCACTGACCCGGCGGCCTGCCGCGCGCTGGTCGCGCACATCCGGGCCGAGCACGGCGCGTTGCACGGCGTCACGCACTGCGCCGGCATCACCAGGGACCGGCTGCTCACCGCGAAGACCGCCGACGAGGCGCGGGCCGTGCTCGCGCCCAAGACGGTCGGCGTGGTCGCGCTCGACGAGGCGACGGCCGACCAGCCGTTGGAGTTCTTCCTGCTCTTCTCCTCCGTCGCCGGCGCGCTGGGCAACATCGGGCAGGCCGACTACGCCGCCGGCAACGCCTTCCTCGACCACTTCGCCACGCACCGCGCGGCGCTGATGGCCGCCGGGGAACGCCGGGGCCGCACGCTGTCCGTCAACTGGCAGCTGTGGCGGGACGGCGGCATGGGGCTGACCGCCGAGCAGGCGCGGGCCGCCACCGACGCCGCCGGCCTGGCCGTGCTGACCAGGGAGACCGGCCTCGCGGTGCTCGCCGACTGCGTCGCCACCGGCGCCGGCCACGTGCTGCCGCTGGTCGGCGACGCCGAGAAGCTGCGCGGCTACCTGCGCGGCCAGACCGCCAACACGCCGGCACCGCCGGCCAGCGCCCCGACCCCGGCCGTCGCGGCCGGCACCGAGGACGAACAGGCCGACCGCGACGAGCTGTTGGCCGAGGCGCTCAAGGAGGTCGTCGCCGAGGAGATCAGGCTGGACGCCGGGCGGATCGACGCCCATGTCCCGCTGGAGAACTACGGCATCGACTCGGTGCTGGTCATCAACCTGACCCAGCTGCTGGAGCGGGACTTCGGCACCCTGTCGAAGACCATCTTCTTCGAGAACCAGACGGTGATGGAGCTGGCCCACGCGCTGGGCCGCAGCCACCCGACGCAGGTCGCCGAGCTGCTGGCCCGGCGCGCCGGGACCACCGCCCCGCCCACCCCGGCACCGGCCGCCGTCCAGTTCCAGCCCCAGCCCCAGGCGCCGGCCGTCGAGCCAGCGCCGACCGGCTGGTCCCCGCTGTGGGCCACCGACCGGCCCACCGCGCCGGCGACGCCCCGCGCCCTGGACGACCAGGACGCCACCGCCGGCCTCGACATCGCCATCGTCGGCGTCGCCGGCCGCTACCCGCGCTCCGCCGACCTGGCCGCGTTCTGGACCAACCTGCGGCAGGGCGTGGACTGCGTCACCGAGATTCCCACCGACCGCTGGGACCACAGCCCGTACCTGAGCACCGAGGCGGGCCAGGGGAGTTACGCCCGCTGGGGCGGCTTCCTGGACGACGCGGCCGGCTTCGACTCGCTGTTCTTCAACATCTCGCCCGGCGAGGCGGAGATCCTGGACCCGCAGGAGCGGATCTTCCTGGAGTGCGTCCACCACACCCTGGAGGACGCCGGCTACAGCCGCCGCGCGCTGACCGGCCGCCCCGTCGGGGTGTACGTCGGCGTGATGTACGAGGAGTACCAGCTCTACGCCGCCCAGCTCCAACTGCGCGGCGAGCACACCACGTTGAACGGCAGCGCCGCTTCCATCGCCAACCGCGTCTCGTACCACTACGGGCTGCACGGGCCGAGCCTGGCCGTGGACACCATGTGCTCCTCCTCGCTGGTCGCCATCCACCTGGCCGCGCAGAGCCTGCGGGACGGCGAGTGCGAGGTGGCCATCGCCGGCGGCGTCAACCTGCACACCCACCCCAACAAGTTCCTGATGCTGGGCCGCAACCACTTCGCGTCCACCAAGGGCCGCTGCGAGTCCTTCGGCAGCGGCGGCGACGGCTACGTGCCGGGCGAGGGCGTCGGCGCCGTGCTGCTCAAGCCGCTGGCCCGCGCGGAGGCCGACGGGGACCACATCCACGGCGTCATCAAGGGCACCGCGGTCAGCCACGACGGCAAGACCAACGGCTACACGGTGCCCAACCCGCACGCCCAGACCGCCGTCATCCGGCGCGCCCTGGAGCGGGCCGGCGTGGACGCCGGCGAGGTCTCCTACGTGGAGGCGCACGGCACCGGCACCCGGCTCGGCGACCCGATCGAGGTGTCCGCGCTGACCCGGGCGTTCGGCGAGCGGGCCACCGAGGCCCGCGGCTGCTACCTGGGCTCGGCCAAGTCCAACATCGGGCACTGCGAGAGCGCCGCCGGCATCGCCGGCATCAGCAAGGTGCTGCTCCAGCTGCGGCACGGCGAGATCGTGCCCTCGCTGCACTCGGCCGAGCTGAACCCGGAGATCGACTTCCCGGCCACCCCGTTCACCGTGCCGCAGGAGGTGCTCCCGTGGGAGGCGCCGGCCGGCGGCCGGCGGATCGCCGGGATCTCCAGCTTCGGCGCCGGCGGCACCAACGCCCACGTGGTGATCGCCGAGTACCAGCCGGCCACCGCGGCCGCGCCGGCCAGCGGCCCGGTGCTGGTGCCGCTCTCCGCCCGACGCCCCGACCAACTCCGCGCGGTGGCCGGGCTGCTGGCCGACTGGCTGGCCGAACGGCAGCTCACCGACGCCGAGTTGGCCGACCTCGGCTACACCCTCCAGGTCGGCCGGGACGCGTTCGAGGAGCGGCTCGGCTTCGTGGTCCACTCCGCGGCCGAACTGGCCGCCGGGCTGGCCGACTTCCTGGCCGGCCGCCCGGTCCGGCACACCGGCCGGGTCGGCACCCCGGTGCCGCCGCCCCGCGGCCGCGGCGCCGAGGAGCACCGGGCCAGCTACGCGGCCCGCGACTTCGACGCGCTGCTCCAGCTGTGGGTCGGCGGACAGGACCTGGACTGGGAGGCGCTCACCGCGGGCGAGGCCAGGCGGCGGATCGGCCTGCCGGCCTACCCGTTCGACCGCCGTCGGCACTGGCTGCCCGCCTGGGACACCGCCACCCCGCTGGCCGCCCCCGCCCGGGGCGGCCCCACCGCACCGGCCGCGCCGCGGCTGCACCCGCTGCTGCACCAGAACCACTCCTCGCTCTTCGCCCAGCGCTTCACCGCCACCTTCACCGGGGCCGAGCCGTTCCTCGACGGCCACCGGGTCGGCGGCCGGAAGGTGCTGCCCGGCGCGGTCACCCTGGAGATGGCGCGGCTGGCCGGCGCGCTCAGCCTGGAACAGGAGGTGCGCGCCCTGCGGGACGTGCTCTGGCTCCAGCCGATCGAGGTGGCCGACCAGCCCGTCGAGGTGACGGTGTGGCTGCTGCCCGAGGACGACGCGCTGCTGGTGCGGATCGGCGTGGACGAGGGGCCGCCGGAGGCCCGGGTGCGGATGGAGGCCCGGATCGACCTGGAGACCGAGGCCCCGGCCGCGCCGGCCCCGGTCGATCTGCCCGGCGTCATCGCCGGCTGCGACCGCAAGCTCTCCGGGGCGGCCGGCTACGCGGGGATGGCGGCCGTCGGCCTCGACAACGGGCCGGCGTTTCAGGTGATCGAGGAGGTGCTGGTCGGTGAAGGACAGGCGGTCGCCCACCTGGCGCTGCCGGCTGGAACCGAACGGCACCCGGCGGACGTCCTGTCACCCGCGCTGGTCAACGGGGCGTTCCAGGCGGTCAGCGCCCTGATGACCGGGGCGGTCGAACCGGCCGGGCCGGGCCGGCTGCTGCTGCCCTTCTCGGTCGGTGGCCTCGACGTCCGCGCGCCGCTGCCCGAGGAGTGCGTCGCCCACCTGCGTCGCTCCGGCGGCGCCCAGCGGGCCGGCCGTGGCACGGTCGACCGCTTCGACATCACCCTGACCGACCTGACCGGAAACGTCCTGGTGGTCGTGCGGGACTACGCCCTGAAGTCGTTCGCGACCGGGGCCGAGAACAGGTGATTGAGGATATGAGCGAGCACGTCCGGTACTGGACCCCCGAGTGGCAGCCCGCCCGCGAGCCGGACGGCGCGGCGCCCGCCGCGCCCTCCGGCGGCGGCCGCGTCCTGCTGCTGGCCACCGACGAGGCCGTCGAGCGGGCGGTCCGCGCGGCGTTGGCCGCCCGCGAGCCCGGCACCACGCTCGACGTGGTGCGGTCCGCCGACCGGCTGCCGGCGGCGCTGCGGGACGGCGGCCCGCCCGACCGCCTGCTGCTGTGGCGAGCGGCCGGCGCCGACGAGTCGGCCGGCGGGGGAGTGGCGGCGGCCGAGGCCGCCGAGCGGGAGTACTTCCTGCTGCACGACCTGACCCGCGAACTGCTGGCTAGCCGGCCGGCGCACGAGATCCGGCTGCTGCACGTCGCGGAGGCCGGCCCGGCCGGGCCGCGCCCCGAGCACGCGGCGGTCGCTGCGTTCGCCGGCGTCGTCCAACTGGAGAAGCCCACCTTCCACTTCCGGTCCGTGCTGCTGAGCCCGCGGCCCGTCGAGGAGGCCGTGGCGACCGCGCTGGCCGAGTTCGACCGGCGCGACCCGGCGGTGGCGGTCCGGCACGACGGCGCCCAGCGCGCCGTGCGCGGCCTGCGCGCGCTGCCCGCGCCGGCGCCCGGCGCGGGCCCGGCCGTGCGCGCCGGCGGTACCTACCTGATCACCGGCGGGCTGGGCGACCTCGGCCTGGTCTTCGCCCGCGAGCTGGCCCGCCGCGCCGCGGTGCGGCTGGTGCTCACCGGCCGGCGCCCGCTGGGCGCCCCGGGGCGGGCGGCCGTCGACGAACTCACCGCCGCCGGCGCCCAGGTGCGCTACCTGGCCGCCGACGTGGCCACGCCCGACGGCGTCGCCACCCTGCTCCGCGAGACCAGGTCGGCGTTCGGACCGCTGACCGGCGTGCTGCACTCCGCCGGGGTGCTGCGCGACTCGTTCCTGCTGAAGAAGACCCACGAGGAGGCGGCGGCCGTGCTCGCCGCCAAGGTGCGCGGCGCCCGGCTGCTGGACGAGGCGCTGGCCGGCGAACCGCTGGACTTCTTCGCGCTGTTCTCCTCGCTGGCCGGCACGATCGGCAACCTGGGCCAGGCCGACTACGGCTTCGCCAACGCCTACCTGGACGCCTTCGCGCGGGAGCGCGACGAGCTGCGCCGGCGCGGCCTGCGGGCCGGCCGGAGCCTGGCGGTCGGCTGGCCGCTGTGGGGGGAGAGCGCCGCGCGCGAGGCCGCCGAGGGCTCGGCCGACCGGGCCAGGACCGAGCTGGGCCTGCACCCGCTGACCGGCGCCGAGGGGGTGGCCGCGTTCTTCGACGCGCTGGCCTGCGAGGTGCCCCAGGTGCTCGTCGTCAAGGGCGAGGAGCGCACCTGGCGGCTGCTGGGCGGCGCGCCCGAGCCGGCCGCCGCCCCGGCCGGCGCCGGGCAGCCGGCGGACGGCTCGGCGGACGGCGCGGTGGACCCGATCCTGCGCACCAGGACCAGGGAGTACCTGGTCCGGCTGGTGTCCCGGTTCACCAAGCTGCCGACCCACGAGATCCGCACCGACGCCTCGTTCGGCCGGTACGGCGTCGAGTCGATCATGATCATCGGGATGACCCAGGACCTGGAGAACGAACTCGGGCCGCTGGCCAAGACGTTGTTCTTCGAGTACGACAGCGTGGACGAGCTGGCCGAGCACCTGGTGACGGCCAAGGGCGTCCAGCTGCGGGCCGTGCTCGGCCTCGAAGCGCCGGCGCCGAGCCCCGCCGCCGAGCCCGCCGCCGAAGCCCCCGCGGCCGCCGCCCCCGAGGCGGCGGCCGGCCAGCCGGCCAGGACCGCCGGCTCCGGCAAGTGGGCGCTGCTGCAGGCCCGCAGCCGGGCCGCCACCCCGGGCGGCGCGCCCGCCGCCGCCGCGCCCGCCGCGCCCGCCGCCCCGGCCCCGGCCGTGGACCGGCCGGCCGCGCCCGCCGCCGACGAGCGCGACATCGCCGTCATCGGCCTCGCCGGCCGCTACCCGCACGCCGCGAACCCGGACGCCTTCTGGGAGAACCTGCGGCAGGGCGTGGACAGCGTCACCGAGGTCCCGGCCCGCCGCTGGGACCCGGCGCCCTTCTTCGACCCGGAGAAGGGCCGCCCCGGCACCTCCTACAGCCGGTGGGGCGGCTTCCTCGACGGCATCGAGCACTTCGACCCGCTCTTCTTCGGCATCTCCCCGGCCGAGGCCGAGTTCCTCGACCCGCAGGAACGACTCTTCCTGGAGACCTCCTGGCAGGCCGTCGAGGACGCCGGCTACGCCCCCCAGACGCTGGCCGGCCGCAAGGTCGGCGTCTTCGCCGGCGTCATGTTCGGCCTCTACCAGCTGCTCGCCACCGAGAAGCACGGCGGCTGGCTGAACGGCAACTCCTCCTACGCCTCGGTCGCCAACCGGGTGTCGTACTTCTTCGACTTCCACGGGCCGAGCATGACCGTCGACACCATGTGCTCGTCGTCCCTGGTCGCCGTGCACCAGGCGGTCGCCGCGATCCGCTCCGGCGCCTGCGAACTGGCGCTGGCCGGCGGGGTGAACGTGATGTCGCACCCGGCCAAGTACGTGCAGCTGAGCCAGGGCGGCTTCCTCTCCACCGACGGCCGCTGCCGCGCCTTCGGCGAGGGCGGCGACGGCTACGTCCCCGGCGAGGGCGTCGGCGCCCTCCTGCTCAAGCCGCTCGCCAGGGCGCTGGCCGACGGCGACCACATCCACGCCGTGATCAAGGGCTCCGCCGTCAACGCCGGCGGCCGGACCAGCGGTTACTCGGTGCCCAACCCGGCGGCCCAGGCCGAGGTGATCGGCGACGCGCTGGCCGACGCCCGGGTCGAGGCCCGCGACGTCTCCTACGTGGAGGCGCACGGCACCGGCACCGCGCTGGGCGACCCGATCGAGATCACCGGGCTGACCCGGGCCTACCGGCGCACCACCGGGGACAGCGGGTTCTGCGCCATCGGCTCGGTGAAGTCCAACATCGGCCACCTGGAGTCGGCCGCCGGCATCGCCGCCCTCACCAAGGTCATCCTCCAGCTTCGGCACCGCCAGCTGGCGCCCTCGCTGCACACCGCGACCCTCAACCCGCTGATCGACTTCACCGGCACCCCGTTCGTCGTGCAGCGGCAACTCGCCGACTGGGCCGCCCCGGTGGCGCCCGACGGGCGCGAGCTGCCGCGCCGCGCGGCGGTCAGCGCCTTCGGCGCCGGCGGCACCAACGCGCACCTCGTGCTGGAGGAGGCGCCGCCGCCCACCCCGTCGGCGGCGCCGCCGGCCGAGCGGCTGATCGTGCTCTCCGCCCGCGACGCGGCCGGCCTGACCGGCGTGGTGCGGCGCCTGCTGGACCGCATCGACCCGGCCCCCGCGCCCGCGCCCGCCCCGGCGGACGCCGCCGAGCCGCTGACCGAGGAGCGGGTGCGGACCGAGACCAGGGCCGCCGTCGCCGCCGCCCTGGGGCTGCGCCCCAGCGACGTGGACGACGACGAGAGCTACCCCGACCAGGGGCTTGGCGCCTTCGAACTGGCCACCTGCCACGAGCGGTTGCGGGACCGGCTGGGCCTGGCCTTCCCGGTGGAGGCGCTCTACGAGCGGCCCACCGTCGAGGAGACCACCGCCTACCTGCTCGCCCTCGGCACCCCGGGCGGCGCCCCCGCGCCCGCCGTCGAAGCCCCGGCCGCCGCCCCCGAGGTCTCCCTCGCCGACCTGGCGTACACCCTGCAGACCGGCCGGGAGGCGATGGCCGAACGGCTCGCGGTCCGCGCCGCCAGCCTGGACGAGCTGCGCCAGCGGCTCCGCGCCCACCTGGCGGGCGACCGCACGGCGGCCGGCGTGTGGCACGGCTCGGCCGAGGACCACGACCGGCGGGTGCACTCCCTGCTGCGGCACGACGTGACCCAGCGCTACACCCGCGAACTGCTCGCCGAGGGCCGGCTGGACGAGGCCGCCGAGATGTGGGTGATGGGCGCCGAGGTGGACTGGCCGGCGGCCTGGGAGCACACCGGCTCGCGCCGACTGCCGCTGCCCACCTACCCGTTCGCCCGCGAGACGCACTGGATCGTGCCGGTCGGCCCCGACGACCCGCTGGTGCCGGCCTGGGCGCTGCCCGCCCCGCTGGCCGGCCAGGCCACCCCGGCGGCGGCCCCGGCGGCGCCCGCGATCCCGGCCGCCCCGCCGGCGGCGCCGGCCGTCGAGGACCCGCGGGACGTGCGCGAGCTGGTGCTGGCCGACCTGAAGCAGTCGTTCTCCGAAGTGCTCCAGATACCCGTCGACCGGCTGCGGCCCCGTACCTCGTTCGAGGACTACGGGATGGACTCGATCCGGATCACCCAGCTCAACCGGGTGCTGGAGCGCCGCTACGGCACGCTGCCGACCTCGCTGCTCTTCACCTACAAGGACCTGGAGTCGCTCACCGACCACCTGGCCAGCACCCGCGGCGAGCAGCTGCGCGCCGACCTGGCCGCGCCGGTCGCCCCCGCCGCGTCCGTGCCCGCCCCCGGGCCGGTGGTCGCCCCGCGCGGCGGTTCGGACGTCGGCGACGTCGGCGACATCGCCATCATCGGCCTGAGCGGCCGCTACCCGCGGGCGGCCAGCCTGACCCAGTTCGCCGCCAACCTGGCCGACGGCCTGGACAGCATCAGCGAGATCCCAGCCGACCGCTGGGACCACCGCGAGTTCCCGGACCTGGCCTGCAAGTGGGGCGGCTTCCTGGACGACGCGTTCGCCTTCGACCCGGCCTTCTTCAACCTCTCGCCGGGCGCCGCCGCCTACATGGACCCGCAGGAGCGGCTCTTCCTCCAGGCGGTCTGGCACGCGCTGGAGGACGCCGGCTACCGGCCGGAGGCGCTCGCCGACCCGAACGCCGGCGACCGGCGCGCCAACGTCGCCGTCTACGCCGGCGTCACCTTCAACGAGTACGGGCTGCACGGGGCGGCCGAGCTGGCCGCCGGCAAGGACGTGCCGATCGACTCCCAGCTGTACTCGGTCGCCAACCGGGTCTCCTACCTGCTGAACCTGCGCGGCCCGAGCCTGGTGGTCGACACCGCCTGCTCGTCCTCGCTCTACGCCATCCACCTGGCCTGCGAGGCACTGCGGCACGGCGAGGCGGAGACCGCCATCGCCGGCGGCGTCAACCTGAGCCTGCACCCCAGCAAGTACCTGACGCTGGGCATGTTCAACTTCCTGGCGCCCGACGGGCACTGCAAGAGCTTCGGGGAGGGCGGCAACGGCTACGTCCCCGGCGAGGGCGTGGGCGCGCTGTTCCTGAAGCCGCTGCGGCAGGCCGAGGCGGACGGCGACCACATCCACGGCGTCATCAAGGGCACCGCCGTCAACCACGGCGGCAAGACCAACGGCTACACCGTTCCCAACCCGGTCGCCCAGGCCGAGGTGGTCAGGGCCGCGCTGGCCAGGGCCGGGGTGGCGCCGGGCGACATCAGCTACGTGGAGGCGCACGGCACCGGCACCTCGCTCGGCGACACCATCGAGGTCGAGGCGCTCAGCGCCGCGTTCGACGGCTTCCCGGACGACGGGCGGCACGTCGCGATCGGCTCGGTGAAGTCCAACATCGGCCACCTGGAGGCCGCCGCCGGCGTCTCCCAGGTCACCAAGGTGCTGCTCCAGATGCGGGAGGGCCGCCTCTTCCCGAGCCGGCTCAACTCCGAGCGGCTCAACCCGGAGATCGACTTCGAGCGCACCCCGTTCCGGGTCCAGCTGGTCAACGAGCCCTGGCGGCCCGCGGCCGGCCAGCCCCGGCGGGCCGGCGTCAGCTCCTTCGGCGTCGGCGGCGTCAACGCCCACCTGGTGCTGGAGGAGTACGTCGCGCCCGAGCGGCCCGCCACCGAGCAGGCCGGCCCCTGGCTGGTGCCGCTGTCCGCCCGGGACCCGCAGGCGCTGGGCCGGGTCGCCGCCACCCTGCTCTCCTACCTGGAGGGCGAGGCGGCCGCCGCCCCGCCGGCCCTGGCCGACCTGGCGTTCACCCTCCAGACCGGCCGCCGGGCGCTGCGCGCCAGGACCGCCTTCCTCGTCGCCGACCACGCCGAACTCCTGGCCCGGCTACGGGCGTTCGTCGCCGACGGCGGCACGACCGGCCCGCTGGACGAGGCCGGCGAGCGCTTCGTGGCCGGCGACGACGTCGACTTCGACGCGCGCTGGGCCGGCCTCGGCGCACGCCGGGTGCCGCTGCCCGGCTACCCGTTCGAGCGGGACACCTACTGGCTGTACGAGTCCCCGCTGCGGGCCGTCGCCGCCGCGCCGGCCGCGGCCGAGGCCGGCGGCGGCCCGGCCGGCCCCGCCACCGCGGCGGCCGAACCCGACGGGGTGGACCGGGAGTTCCTGGACCAGCTGGCCGACGCCTTCCACAAGGACCGGCCGGCCCTGGTGACCGGCTACCTCCAGCGCCGGATCGCGGTGCTGCTCGGCTTCGCCGAGGGCAAACTGCCGGAGACCGACCGGGGCTTCTTCGAGCTCGGCATGGACTCCATCACCTCGACCCAGACCCACAGCCTGCTGGAACGCCTCCTCGGGCTCGAACTCGACCTCCAGCTGTTCTTCAACTACCCGTCGATCGACGAGGTCGCCGCCTACGTCCTGGACCTGCTGGACCGGCCGGCGGACGCGGCCGGGCCGGCCGCCGACGCCGACGTCCCCACCGGCGCGGAGGCCCCGGTCTGGCTCTTCACCCGCGGCTGGTCACCCGCCGACCAGGACGCCGACCAGGCCGTCGCCGGCGGCACCGTGCTGCTGCTGGACACCGGCGACCGGCTGCGCGCCGCGCTGACCGCCCAGCCGGCCGACCGCCGGCCGGCCCGGGTAGTGCTGGTGCGCCCCGGCGAGCGGGGCCTGCGGGCGGCGGGCACCGACGAGTTCACCCTCGACCCGACCCACCGCGAGGACTACGAGGCGCTGCTCGCCACCCTGGCCGAGCGGGACGTCACCGTCGACCGGATCATCCACCACTGGTCGGCGACCGAGTCCGACCCGGCGCCCGAGCGGATCGAACACGCCCTGCGCCAGGGCGTCTACGCGCTGACCGCGCTCAGCCAGGCCGTGCTGGCCCGGCTGGCCGGGCAGCGGGTCCGGCTGCTGTCCGTGGCCCGGCACCCCGACGGCGCCGCGGCACCGGAGAACCGCGGCCTCGGCGGCTTCGTGCGGGCGGCCCGGATGGAGAGCCCGTCGTTCGTCTACAAGACGGTCGAGTTCACCGACGCCGAGGTCGACGAGGCCGGCCTGGCCGAGGCGCTGCTCGCCGAGTTCGAGCGGCCCGAGCAGGACGTGGAGCTGGCCTACGCCGGCGGCCGGCGGCTGACCCGCTCCTTCGCGCCGGTCCCGGCCGGCGAGATCGAGACCGCCGCGCCCCGGTTCCGGGACGGCGGCGTCTACCTGGTGACGGGCGGCCCCGGCGGCCTGGCCGGGCTGTTCGCCCGCTACCTGTGCCGGGAGCACCGCGCCACGGTGGTGCTGGTCGGCCGGCGGGAGGCGACCGAGGAACGGCTGGCCGAGCTGGCCGAGTTGAGCGTCGGCGGGGCCGAGGCGGTCTACCTGCGTGCCGACATCGGCGACCGGAAGGCCGTCACCGACCTGGTCGCCGAGGTGCGGGCCCGCTACGGCCGGATCACCGGCGTGCTCCACTCGGCCGGCGCGCTGCGCGACAGCGCCATCCAGCACAAGCGCCCCGAGGAGATGGCCGAGGTCTTCCAGGCCAAGGTGTTCGGCACCCGCCACCTGGACGAGGCGCTGCGCGACGAGCCGCTGGAGTGCTTCGTGCTCTTCTCCTCGCTCGCCGCGGTGCTGGGCAACTTCGGGCAGAGCGACTACTGCTACGCCAACGGCTACCTGGACGCCTTCGCCGAGTACCGCGAGCGGCTGCGGGAGCGCGGCGAGCGCTTTGGCCACACCCTCTCCGTCAACTGGTCGTTCTGGCGCAGCGGCGGCATGGAGACCAGCGAGGCGGTGCTGCGCTGGATGCGGGAGCGGCTGGGCACCGTCGTGCTGGAGGGCCCGGAGGGCTGGTCGGCGCTGCGCGCCGCCGCCGGCCTGGACCACCCGCACGTCGTCAGCATCAAGGGCGACATCGAGAAGATCACCAGCCTGCTGGCCGTCCCCGAGGACGCGGTCGCCGGCACCCTCCCGATCGGGCCGGAGACCGAGTTCGGCCGGGCCGCCGAGGTCACCGAGGCCGCCGTGGCCACCGAGGCCGGGGCCGAGGCGCTGGTCGAGGGCGTCGAAGAGGTGCCGTCCGACATCGACGCCATGGGCGAGGACGAGCTCGTCGCCCTGCTGCGGAAGGAAATCGAGCTGAGCGAGAACGAGGGACTGATGTCTCATGAGTGAGCGCCCCAAGAGCAGCACCACCGCGGTGCTGAAGCAGTCGGTCCTGACCATCCAGAACCTGCGCCGCCAGCTGGAGAGCGAGCGGACCGCGTCCCGTGAACCGGTCGCCGTCGTCGGCCTGGCCTGCCGCTTCCCCGGCGGCTGCGACACCCCCGAGCGGTTCTGGGAGTTCCTGACCGAGGGCGGCATCGGGGTCCGTGAGGTGCCCGAGGACCGCTGGTCGGTCGAGGAGACCTACGACCCCTCGCGCAGCCAGCCCGGCACCATGTACGTGCGGCAGAGCAACTTCCTGGACCGCGACGTGGCGTCCTTCGACGCCCGGTTCTTCAAGATCTCGCCGCTGGAGGCGAACGCCATGGACCCCCAGCAGCGGCAGCTGCTGGAGGTCTGCTGGGAGGCGCTGGAGAACGCCGGGCAGCACCCGGAGGAGCTGCGCGGCAGCACCACCGGCGTCTTCCTCGGCATATCGAGCAACTCCGAGTACGCCCAGCTGGTCCGGGACTCCGCCGACGTCAACGAGTACATCGGCACCGGCACCACCTCCTCCATCGCCTCCGGGCGGGTCTCCTACGCCTTCGGCTGGAACGGGCCGGCGCTGTCCGTGGACACCGCCTGCTCGTCCTCGCTGGTCGGCCCGCAGCTCGCGGTGGACGCGCTGCGCCGCGGCGACTGCGACATGGCGTTGGCCGGCGGCGTCAACATGATGCTGGCGCCGGGCGTGATGGCCTCGCTCTGCGCGATGAACGCGCTGGCCCCGGACGGCCGTTCCAAGCCCTTCGACGCCACCGCCGACGGCTACGGCCGCGGCGAGGGCGTCGGCATGGTGGTGCTGAAGCGGCTCGCCGACGCGCGCCGCGACGGTGACACCGTCTACGCCGTGATCCGCGGCGGCGCCGTCAACAACGACGGCGAGAGCAGCGGCCTGACCATGCCCAACGGCCGCGCCCAGCGGGCCGTGCTGGCCCGGGCGCTGGCCAACGCCGGGGTCGCCGCCGAGCAGGTCGACTACCTGGAGACGCACGGCACCGGCACGCTGCTCGGCGACCCGATCGAGATCGACGCGATCCACCAGGTGTACGGCCACCCCTCGCGGCGGCTGACGCTGGGCGCGCTGAAGGCCAACATCGGCCACCTGGAGGCCGGCGCCGGCATCGCCAGCCTGATCAAGACGGTGCTCTGCCTGCACCACGGGCAGATCCCGCCGATCGCCGGGCTCGGCGAACTCAACCCGCGGATCGCGCCGGTCAGCGACTCGTTCGTGTTCCCGCGCAGCACCCAGTCCTGGCCCGCGCTGCCGGACCGGCCGCGGCACGCCGCGGTCAGCTCGTTCGGGTTCAGCGGCACCAACGCGCACCTGGTGCTCGCCGAGGCGCCGGCCGCCGCGCCCGAGCCGGCCGCCGGGCCGGCCCGGCCGGCGCTGACCGCCTCGCTGCTGACGCTGACCGCCACCGACGAGGAGAAGCTGGTCCGGCAGATCCGCCGCTTCGACGAGCACCTGGCCCGGCACCCGGAGGTGCCGGTCGAGGACCTCTGCTTCACGGCCAACGCCTGCCGCACCGCCTTCGCGCACCGCGCGGTCTTCCTCGGCGGCAGCGCGGCCGAACTCCGCGACGGCTTCCGGGCGGTGATGGACGCCCACGAGAAGGAGGGCAGCCTCTACTCGGACACCTCCGTCATCCTGGGCAGCAGCCACGGCCGGGACCGCTGGAACGCCAGGCGGACCCTGTACACCACGCACGCCGGCGGCCGGGCCTACGCGGCGCTGACCGACGAGAAGATCCAGCCCAAGCTGGCCTTCCTGTTCCCCGGCGCGGCGGGCGACGACGCGGCCGGCACCTTCGCCACCGCCCGCGCGCTGGCCCGGCTCTTCCCGGTCTTCCAGGACGCGCTGACCGAGTGCCTGGCGCACTTCGACGGCGCGCCGCACGGCCCGCAGGCCGCCGCGTTCGCCGCCGATGGCGGCACCCCGGCGACCCCGCAGGCCGCCGAGAACTGGCTGTTCGCCGCCGAGTACGCGCTCAGCCGGCTGCTGGCCGCCTACCGGGTGGCGCCGGAGATCACCTTCGGCGAGCGCACCGGCTCGCTGGTCGCCGCCGTGGTCTCCGGGGTGCTCGACCTGGCCGACGCGGCCCGGCACCAGCTGGCCCGGCAGGCGGTGGCCGCCACCGGCGAGCCGGTCGCCTTCGCCCGGGTGCTGCTGGCCGGCGAGGTGTTCGACGGCGTGCTGCGCGACTGGTCGGGCCACGTCCACCAGTCCGCCGTCTACGGGCCGGCGGAGCGGGTCATCTCCGGCGCGCCGGACGCGCTGGAGCTGGTCACCGAGGCACTGGCGGAGGCCGGCGCCGAGATCGTGCCCGAGCCGGCCGGTGGCTGGCCGTCCGCCGCCTACCAGGGCCGGGAGGCCGCCTGGCGGGCGGCGGTCGAGGGCGCCGACTACCGCGAGCCGGGCAGCCGCTACCAGTCGCCGCACTCCCTGCGGGCCGAGCACCGGCCGGCCGCGCTGCGCGCCGACTTCCAGGACAACGCGCTGACCGCGCCCATCCGCTACGACGCCGGCCTGGCCGAACTGTACGAGCAGGGCTACCGGTTCTTCGTCGAGCTGGGCGCGCCGCGCGCCGCCGAGGTGCTGGAGCGGGACGACGTCGTGGTGCTCCGCCCGGCCGCCGACGCCGACGCGCTGGAGGGCCTGCTGCGGGTGCTGGCCCGGCTGCTGTGCCTGGGCTCCGCGCTGGACTGGCGCACCCACTACGCGGCCCAGGGCCGGCGCAAGGTGATGCTGCCGAACTTCCCGTTCGAGCCCACCCGGCACTGGCTGGCGCACTCGGCCGAGGAGCCGGACGCCGACGGGCTGACCGCCCGGCTGCGCCGCGAGGGCCTGCATCGCGAGGAGCTGAACCTGCCGATCCGGCAGAAGCAGTACCGGTACACCTTCGCGCACCGCAACTTCCCCGAGCTGGTGGACAACTCAGGCGTGGTGCACGTCGGTTACTACCTGGAGATGCTGCGGGGCGTGCTGGTCGAGCGGCACGGCGACCGCCCCAGCCGGGTGCGCGGCATGCGGTTCGCCACTCCCATCATGGTCTTCGCCGAGGAGACCAAGGAGGTGCTGCTGGTCCTCGACCCCAGCGAGGACACGCCCGGCGCGTTCGACTTCCAGTTCCACAGCAAGGCCGTCGACGCCGACCACTGGAGCCTCAACGTCTCCGGCACCGTGGAGCCGGCCGACGGCACCGGCGGCGGCGGTCCCGGCCGGCTGGACGTGGCCGGCGCCCGGGAGGGCGGCCGGCACGTGCCGCGAGAGGAGTTCTACGAGCCGCTGGAGGCGGACCGCGGCTTCTACTTCGGCCCGGCCGTCCGGTTCGTCGACGACGCCTGGTGGCGGGCCGAGCACGAGGTGCTCGTCGGCTTCGCCGAGGCGGAGGGCGAGACCGGCCGCCGCTCCTACGCCCTCGGCTTCCACCCGGGCGTCCTCGACAGCTGCGCGCAGACCTGCAACTACGTCGTCGTCGAGCACACCCCCAAGGGCCAGAAGTACATGGTCGCCGAGCTGGACGACGTGCTGCTGCGGCCCCGGTCCGGCAGCGGGCGGCTGTTCGCCAGCGTGGCCATGCCCGGCTACGACGCCGAGCGCGGCGAGATCACCGGCCGCATCCGGCTGGTCGAGGAGAGCGGCGCCACCGTCGTCTCGGTCGGCCACATCAGGCTCAAGGAGTTCGACGAGCGGAAGCTCGGCGAGCTGAAGGCCATGATGGACGCCGCCACGCTGGAGAAGGACGCCGAGGACCGGGACTTCCTCCAGCGCTACGGCCAGGCCAACGCCGAACGCAAGCGGGAGCTGCTGCTGGAGTACCTCAGCCGGCTGCTGGCCCACGTGCTGGAGCTGGAGCCGGACGAGATCGGCCCGGACCAGGAGATGGGCGACTTCGGCCTGGACTCGATGACCGGCCTGCGGTTCTTCAACCGCACCGGCACGCTGCTCGGCCTGGACATCTCGTTCGCCGACCTGGTGCAGTCCGACACCCTGCGCGGCCTGGCCGACCACCTGACCGACCTGCTCCCCGGCGGCACCGGCACCCAGCGCGAGGCGCAGACCAAGCCCTACGACGGCGACCTGACCCCGGGCCACTGGATCTACCGCCACGACCCGGCGCCCAAGCCGGCCGCCAGGGTCCGTCTGTTCTGCTTCCCCAACGGCTACCGCAACGCGGACCTGTTCGACGAGTGGCAGGACATCCTCGGCCCGGAGATCGACGTCTGCGCGGTGATGCTGCCCGGCATGGACACCAACCGGCTCGACGAGCTGCCGCCGACCGACCTCGACGCCTTCATGGAGACCATGGAGCGGGTCATCGACCCGGCGCTGCTCGACCTGCCGTGCGCCACCTTCGGGCACAGCTGGGGCGCGCTCTTCTCGTTCCGCCTGGCGCACCGGCTCAACCACAACGCGAACGCCCGGCTGGTGCGGACCTTCGTCTCCGGCTTCGCCGCGCCCAGCGTCCCCAACCCGAGCATCCAGGACATCCTCGACGAGGTCGTCAAGCACGGCATGACCCGCATCCCGACCTACGAGGAGATCCGGCACGACCCGGAGGCCGTGGACATGGTCGTCCGCGCCTACGGGGACGCCTGGAGCTACGGCGAGGTGGAGACCCGGGCGACGCTGCCGCAACTGCTGGCCGCGTGCAGCCTGATCGACCGCTACACCTACGATCCCGAGGAGACGTTCTCCGCGCCCGTCACCGCCTTCCACGGCGTGGACGACTGGGTGGCCTCGGCGGAGACCAAGCTGTGGGAGGGGCTGACCACCGGCCCCTTCGCCCTGCACACCATGGCAGGTGACCACCAGTTCATCGACGCGAACCAGTCCCAGCGCCGACTGCTGGCCCTGATCCGCGAGGAACTGCTGGACGGGGTGGACCCGTCATGACCGGCGGGAACGCGAACCTGAGGAGAAACGCAATGGAACGGCCCATCGCCGGCATCGAGGCGATCAACTTCTACGGCGGCTCGGCCTATCTCGACGTGCAGACGTTGGCCGAGTACCGCGGGCTGGACAACGAGCGGTTCGAGAACCTGCTCATGCGGGAGAAGTCCTACGCCCTGCCCTACGAGGACGCGGTCTCCTTCGCCGTCAACGCCGCCAAGCCGCTGGTCGACGCCCTCTCGCAGGACGAGCGGGACCGGATCGACCTGCTGGTCACCTGCACCGAGTCCGGCATCGACTTCGGCAAGTCGCTCAGCACCTACGCGCACGACCTGCTCGGACTGCGCCGCGACTGCCGGCTGTTCGAGATCAAGAACGCCTGCTACTCGGGCACCGCCGGCTTCCAGACCGCGGTCAACTTCGTGCTCTCCCAGGTCGCGCCGGGCGCCAAGGCCCTGGTCATCACCACCGACCTGGCCCGGTTCGGCACCGGCGACGTCACCGAGGACGACCAGGCCGACTGGTCGTTCGCCGAACCGAGCGCCGGCGCCGGCGCGATGGCGATCCTGGTCAGCGACACCCCGCACATCTTCGCCGTGGACGCCGGCGCCAACGGCTACCACGGCTACGAGGTGATGGACACCTGCCGGCCGATGCCGGACAGCGAGGCCGGCGACGCCGACCTGTCGCTGATGTCCTACCTGGACTGCTGCGAGGGCGCGTTCAAGGACTACGCCAAGAAGGTGGACGGCGTCGACTACGCCTCGACCTTCGACTACCTGTCCTTCCACACCCCGTTCGGCGGCATGGTCAAGGGCGCCCACCGGTCCATGATGCGCCGCGTCGTCAAGGCGAGGGGCCCGGCCATCGAGGCGGACTTCCAACGCCGGGTGCTGCCCGGGCTCTCCTACTGCCAGCGGGTCGGCAACATCTTCGGCGGCACCGTCTTCCTCAACATCCTCGGCACCATCGCGCACGCCGACCTCGATGACCCGCGCCGACTGGGCGTCTTCTCCTACGGCTCCGGCTGCTGCTCCGAGTTCTACAGCGGCGTCGCCACCGCCGACAGCCAGCGCCGAGTGCGCGCCATCGACGTGGACGCCCGGCTGGACGACCGCTACCAGCTGAGCATGGAGCAGTACCTGCGGCTGATGAAGGAGAACGACACCGTCGCTTTCGGCACCCGCAACGTGGAGCTGGACCACGAGATCATCCCCGAGGTGATCGAGTCCATCCGCGGCAAGGGCGTGCTGCTGCTGAAGCGGATCAACGAGTTCCACCGGGAGTACGAGTGGGTGTGAGCCAGGTCGTCACCGTCACCGAGCCGCTCCCCGGCGTCGCCCAGATCGTGATGGCCGACCGGGAGCACAAGAACACCTTCACCGACGCGCTGCTGGCCGGCCTCGGCGAGGCGTTCACCCGGGTCGCGGCCGACGAGCGGTACAAGGCCGTGGTGTTGACCGGCTACGGCACCTACTTCTGCTCCGGCGGCACCAGGGACGCGCTGCTCGGCATCCAGGAGGGCACCTTCACCTTCCAGCCGGAGGGCGTGCCCAGCGCCTACTCGCTGGCCCTGGACTGCCCGATCCCGGTGATCTCCGCCATGCAGGGGCACGCCATCGGTGGCGGCCTGTCCATGGGCCTCTTCGCCGACTTCGTGATCTTCTCCCGGGAGA
This sequence comes from Streptomyces chisholmiae, assembly GCF_031845445.1. NCBI lineage: Bacteria > Bacillati > Actinomycetota > Actinomycetes > Kitasatosporales > Streptomycetaceae > Streptomyces > Streptomyces chisholmiae. The sequence continues at coordinate 28,200 of NZ_JAVREO010000011.1, forward strand.
GCGTCTACACGGCGAACTTCATGAAGTTCGGCTTCACCCCCGGCTTCGGGTCCACCCGGATCTTCCCCGCCAAGCTGGGGCTGGCCCTGGCCCAGGAGTTCCTGCTCACCGGCCGCACCTTCCGGGGAACCGAACTGGCCGAACGGGGCGTCCCGTTCCCGGTACGGCCTCGCGACGAGGTGCTGCCGGCCGCGCTCGAACTGGCCGGCAACCTCGCCGAGAAGCCGCGTCGGTCCCTCGTGGTCCTCAAGGACCACCTGGTGCGGGAGCTGCGCGAGCAACTCCCCGCGGTGATCGAGCAGGAGCTGGCGATGCACGCACAGACCCTGCACCAGCCCGAGGTCAGGGACCTCGTCCTGAACCGTTACGGCACTTGAGCCGGCGACGGCGAAGGACAGCGAGAACACGAGTCACGAGAAGCGGAACAGAGAGAAACGTCATGACCCAGGAAGAAATCTTCACCATCCTGACTTCGGTTTTCGCCGAGATCATCCCGGACGTGGACACCAGCGGGATCACCCTGGAGGACAGTCTGCGGGACCTCGGGGCCAACTCGATCGACCGGGCCGACATCATCACCGACACCATGGAGCAGGCCGGGGTCTCGCTGCCGATGGTGAGCTTCGCCGACGCCAAGAGCATCGGCGACATCGTCCGGATCATCGCCGCCGGGAGCGCCTCGTGACCACCGGTCCGCTGGCCGGGCGGGTCGCCATCGTCACCGGCGGCTCGCGGGGCCTGGGCCGCGCGATGTCCATCCGGCTGGCCCGGGACGGCGCCACCGTCGCCGTCGTCTACGCCAACGACGAGGGCAGCGCCAAGGACACCCAGCGGGAGATCGAGGCGCTCGGCGGCACCGCCGCCGTCTACCGCTGCGACGTGGCCGACGCCGACCAGGTCACCGCCACCGTCAAGGCGGTCACCGGCGACCTGGGCCCGGTCAACGTGCTGGTCAACAACGCCGGCATCATCCGGGACGGGCTGGCGGCCTCCATCCGCGGCGAGGACTTCGACGCGGTGATCAACACCAATCTCAAGGGCGCCTTCCACTTCATCAAGAGCTGCTACTTCGGCTTCATCCGGCAGCGCAGCGGCTCGATCATCAACATCTCCTCGGTGGCCGGCGTCTTCGGCAGCGCCGGGCAGGCCAACTACGCCTCGGCCAAGGCCGGGCTGATCGGCCTGACCAAGACCATCGCCAAGGAGGTCGCGGAGCGCAACGTGCGCTGCAACGCGGTCGCGCCCGGGCTGATATCCACCGACATGACGCAGGACATGGCGGACGACCCCAAGCGCCTCGACCCGGTCCCGATGCGCCGCTTCGGCAACCCGGACGAGGTCGCGGGACTGGTCGCCTTCCTGGCCGGGGACGAGAGTTCCTACATCACCGGCCAGGTCATCTGCGTCGACGGCGGCATGGCCATGTGACCCCGGCCGCGCGCCCACCCACCCGCCCCCTCAGGGGGCCGCCCCACGGGGGGCGTGGGCGCGCGGTCCGGGTCAGCCGAGGGGGTCGGCGCTGACCCGGATCCAGACGGACTTGCCGTCCTCGGTGGTCTCGAAGCCCAGGTCGTCCGTCATCTCCCGCAGCAGCCACAGGCCCCGGCCCGCCTCCGCCGTCCAGTCCGGCAGGGTGATGGTCGGCAGCACCGGCGAGCGGTCGTGCACCGCGACCCGCACCGCGCCGTCCACCACGGCCAGCTCCAACCGGCAGCGCGGGTCCTGGACATGACGGGCCACGTTGGAGAGCAGCTCGGTGACCCCGTGCAGGACCACCTCGATCACCCGCGGCGGCTGACCCCACTCCCGCATCGCCGTCGACGCCAGCCGTCGGAAGCGCGCCAGGTCCTCCCGACGGGCCGTCAACAGCCAGTTGTGGCAGCGCGGTCGGGCGCCGGTCGCGTCGCTGGTGGTACTGGTAAGCATCGGTGAACCCTCCGGTTGCCGCACGGGAGTCAGGGGCATGACTGCGCTGCGTTATGTCTCGCACCCTGCCCTCACGTGTGGCAGTCCGCAAAGAATTCAGCTGCACGTGTGCCGTTCATATCACTCACGGATGTAGCCGAAGTGACGAACCCTCAGTTTGCCGGGCTGGGTTTGCGTTTGTGATCGACATCGGGAGAACCGGTGGTGGGCGAGGGCGCGTTCCTTCGCACCCAGCCCGATCCCGGGTTGGTACCGGGCCGGTCCCGCGCGCCGTGTCCGGCCGAGCGTAGCGCCGTGCGGCGCGCGGCTCCAGAGGCCACGCGGTTCCGGTCGCGTTCGGCGCGGTGCGGCCGGTCCCCGCGCGGCCGGCCCGCCGGCCGGCGCGGCGGGCGCGCCTCTCCGGGTGACTGTCAGTCCCGCCTGCCACAATGCTCAGCGCGGCGCAGGGCGCGCCGGGAAAGCGGAGCGAGATCGTGAACGAGCCCGTCGCAGGCCGGTCCATCGAGGGCCGGATCGCCGAGGAGCTGGGCGTCCGGGAGGGGCAGGTGAGCGCGGCGGTCGAGCTGCTGGACGGCGGTTCGACGGTGCCGTTCATCGCCCGTTACCGCAAGGAGGCCACCGGCGCGCTGGACGACACCCAGCTGCGCACCCTGGAGGAACGGCTGCGTTACCTCCGGGAGTTGACCGAGCGGCGGGCGGCGATCCTGGAGTCGATCAGCGCCCAGGGCAAGCTGGACGACGCGCTGGCCGCCCGGATCCAGGCCGCCGACACCAAGGCCCGGCTGGAGGACATCTACCTCCCGTACAAGCCCAAGCGCCGCACCAAGGCCCAGATCGCCCGCGAGGCGGGCCTGGAGCCGCTGGCCGACGGCCTGCTGACCGACCCGACGGTGGAGCCGGCCGCGGCCGCCGCCGCGTTCGTGGACGCCGAGCGCGGCGTGGCGGACGCCGACGCGGCGCTGGCCGGCGCCCGCGCCATCCTGACCGAGCGGTTCGGTGAGGACGCCGACCTGCTGGGCGAGCTGCGCGAGCGGATGTGGCGGGGCGGCCGGCTGGTCGCCCGGGTGCGGGAGGGCAAGGAGACGGCCGGCGCCAAGTTCGCCGACTACTTCGACTTCGCCGAGCCGTTCACCGAGTTGCCGTCGCACCGGGTGCTGGCCATGTTCCGGGGCGAGAAGGAGGACGTCCTGGAGCTGACCCTGGAGCCCGAGCCGGGGGAGGGCGAGGCCGGCTCGCCGGCCGCCGGCCCGTCCGCCTTCGAGCGGGCCATCGCACACCGCTTCGGCGTCGCCGACCGCGGCCGGCCGGCCGACGCCTGGCTCGCCGAGACCGTCCGCTGGGCCTGGCGCACCCGCATCCTGGTGCACCTGGGCATCGACCTGCGGTCCCGGCTGCGCACCCAGGCGGAGGACGAGGCGGTGGCGGTCTTCGCGGCCAACCTGCGGGACCTGTTGCTGGCCGCCCCCGCCGGCACCCGGGCCACGATGGGCCTGGACCCGGGCCTGCGCACCGGAGTCAAGGTCGCCGTGGTCGACGCCACGGGCAAGGTCGCGGCCACCGAGACGATCTACCCGCACGCCCCCAGGCGCCGCTGGGCCGAGGCGCTGGACACCCTGGCGGCGCTGGTCCAGGCGCACGGGGTCGAGCTGATCGCGATCGGCAACGGCACCGCCTCCCGGGAGACGGACAAGCTGGCCGGCGAGCTGGTCGCTCGGCTCGGCGACGCCAAGCTGACCACGATGGTGGTCTCCGAGGCCGGCGCCTCGGTGTACTCCGCCTCCGCCTACGCCGCGCGGGAGCTGCCCGACCTGGACGTCTCGCTGCGCGGCGCGGTCTCCATCGCCCGCCGCCTCCAGGACCCGCTCGCCGAGCTGGTCAAGATCGACCCCAGGTCGATCGGGGTCGGCCAGTACCAGCACGACCTCTCCGAGGTGAAGCTCTCCCGCTCGCTGGACGCCGTCGTCGAGGACTGCGTCAACGGCGTGGGCGTGGACGTCAACACGGCGTCCGTGCCGCTGCTCGCCCGGGTGTCCGGCATCGGCACCACCCTCGCGGAGAACATCGTGGCCCACCGCGACGGCAACGGCCCGTTCGCCGGCCGCGCGGCGCTGCGCCAGGTGCCCAGGCTGGGCCCCAAGGCCTTCGAGCAGTGCGCCGGCTTCCTGCGCATCCGGGACGGCGCGGACCCGCTGGACGCCTCCGCGGTCCACCCGGAGGCGTACCCGGTGGTGCGCCGCATGGTGAAGGCCACCGGCGGCGAGGTGGCCTCGCTGCTGGGCAACGGCAAGGCGCTGCGCGCGCTGCGCCCGGCCGACTTCGTGGACGACACCTTCGGCCTGCCGACGGTCACCGACATCATCGGCGAGCTGGAGAAGCCGGGCCGGGACCCGCGCCCGGCGTTCCGCACCGCCCGGTTCAAGGAGGGCGTGGAGACCCTCGGCGACCTCACGCCGGGGATGGTGCTGGAGGGCGTGGTCTCGAACGTGGCCGCCTTCGGCGCCTTCGTGGACGTCGGGGTGCACCAGGACGGTCTGGTGCACGTCTCGGCGATGTCCAGGAAGTACGTCTCCGACCCCCGCGAGGTGGTCAAGCCGGGGGACATCGTCACGGTCAAGGTGCTGGACGTGGACGTCCCCCGAAAGCGCATCTCGTTGACGCTGCGGTTGGACGACGAGCCCGGCGGCGGCGAGCGGGGCGGGGACCGTGGGGGTGAGCGGTCCGGCGAGCGCGGTGGCGACCGCGGCGCCCCGCGGCAGCGCGACCGCCGGGGCGGCGCGCCGCGCGGTGGCGGCCAGCGCCGCGGTGGCGGCGGTGGCGGCGGGCAGCGGCCGGGGGCCACGCCGCCGGCGAACAGCGCGATGGCGGACGCGCTGCGGCGCGCCGGCCTGGTCCGCCCCGAGCGCCGGGGTCGCTGACAAGGGCCAATCCGCCGCGGTCAGTTGACGCGTTCCGAAACGGCCAGGGCCAGGCGGCCCTGGCCGTTTCGGGTGTGAGTTGGCACGCAGAACCTTGCCAGACGCGCGAGTAACAACCTACGGTGCCGTAACCTACGGTGTCGTAAGTACTCTTGGAAGCGCGCGGGAGATCATGTGACCCTCGACCCAGCCCACCCCACCGGTAGATCTGGCGACTGGACTGACGCCCGGCTGATTTACGCGTTGGAGGAGGTCGTCGAGACCGAGTTGAACCGCCATCTCAAGGTGGCCAAGGACTGGATGCCGCACGAGTACGTGCCCTGGAGCGAGGGCCGGAACTTCGACGGGCCGTTCGACGGCGAGCCGTGGGCGCTCGAACAGTCCAAGGTGTCGGACGTCGGCCGCACCGCCCTCGTGGTGAACCTGCTGACCGAGGACAACCTGCCCAGCTACCACCACGAGATCGCCTCGATCTTCGGGCGGGACGGCGCCTGGGGCACCTGGGTGCACCGGTGGACGGCGGAGGAGGGCCGGCACGGCATCGTGCTGCGCGACTACCTGCTCGTCACCCGCGCGGTTGACCCGGTCCAGCTGGAGCAGTTCCGGATGGCCCACATGTCCGAGGGCTTCGAGTCGGACAACCAGCACTCCATGCTGCACTCCGTGGCCTACGTAGCCTTCCAGGAGCTGGCCACGCGTATATCGCACCGGAACACCGGCCACGAGTCGGGCGACCCGGCGTGCGACCGGCTGCTGGCCCGGATCGCGACCGACGAGAACCTGCACATGGTCTTCTACCGCAACCTGCTCCGCGCGGCCTTCGAGATCGCGCCGGACCAGACCATGTGCGCGGTGCGGGACGTGGTGGTCAACTTCCGGATGCCGGGACACGGCATCCCCGGCTTCGAGCGGGCCGCCGTCCGGATGGCCATCGGCGGCATCTACAACCTGCGCATCCACCTGGACGACGTGCTCCAGCCGGTGCTGCGCTACCTGAAGGTGATGGAGGTCAGCGGGCTCGGCCCGGAGGGCCTCAAGGCGCAGGACGAGCTGGGCAGCTTCCTGGGCGGCCTGGACGCCGAGGCGCGGGTCTTCGACGAGCGGCTCGCCGCCCGGCGGGCCCGGATGGCCGCGCGCAAGGCGTAGCGACGCCCCACCCCCGCCGGCCGGGCCCGGCCGGCGGGGGCCTCGTGGTGGGCGGGCCGGGCCCGGGGGAGCACCCCGGTTGCCCGGCCCCCCCACCGCTGGTTACACTCGCCGACGTCTCTGTCGTCGACGTCGGGAGATCCGTTGAACATCTGAGGTCATGACACCGCGAGCCCGGTGGGTTCGTGCCGTAGCCGCCCTTCGCGCGCGGCCCGCACGAGCGCCCAGCTCCCCGCGGATGACCTCGGAAGTTTCGGGATTCCCCTCTCGACCAGTCGCTTCGACGCTGGTGGACTTCCCCGTCACTCGGTGCTCCCTCTCGGGCCCGGTGTCTCCCTGTGGTCTCTCAACCCACTCCGGCCGGGCGCCAGGCGCTGCGCGGCCGGTCCACCCACGGAGGCTCCATGTCCACCGGAACCACGCACGTCACCTGCCAGCGACTGGTCTTCGACTGGCCTGACGGCACCCGCGTCTTCGACGGCCTCGACCTGGCGATCGGCCCCGGCCGCACCGGTCTGATCGGCGTCAACGGCAGCGGCAAGTCCACCCTGCTCAAGCTGATCGCCGGCGAGCTGACCCCGTTGGCCGGCACCGTCCGGGCCGAGGGCGAGATCGGCTACCTGGCGCAGAGCCTCACCCTGGACACCGAGGAGCCGGTCGACCGGCTGCTGGGCATCGACCGGGCGCGCGCCGCGCTGCACGCCATCGAGGCGGGCGACGTGGCCGAGGAGCACTTCACCGCGCTCGGCGACGACTGGGACGTGGAGGAGCGCACCCGCGCCGTCTTGGACCAGCTCGGGCTGGCCCACGTCGATCTCGACAGCACCGTCGGCCGGGTCTCCGGCGGCGAGACGGTGATGCTGCGGCTCGCCGCCCTGCTGCTGCGCCGGCCCGACGTGCTGCTGCTGGACGAGCCGACCAACAACCTGGACCTGCGGGCCAGGGAGCGGCTCTACGCGGCGGTCCGCGCCTGGCGCGGCGTGCTGGTCGTGGTCAGTCACGACCGGGAGCTGCTGGAGCACGTCGACCAGGTCGCCGACCTGCGGGACGGGCAGGTGGTCAGGTTCGGCGGCACGCTGGCCGCCTACCAGGAGGCGCTCGCCGTCGAGCAGGAGGCCGCCGAACGGGGCGTGCGCGCGGCCGAGGCCGACGTGCGGCGGCAGAAGCGGGAGTTGATCGAGGCGCACGACAAGTTGGCCGGCCGGGCCAGGGCCGGCCGGCGGGCCGGCGAGACCGCCGGCCTGCCGCGGATCGTGGCCGGGGCGCGGAAGCGGGCCGCCGAGGTGTCCGCCGGGAAGCACCGGATCCTGCACGAGGAGCGGCTGGCGGACGCCAGGGAGCGGCTCAGCGAGGCGGAGGCCGCCGTCCGGGAGGACGACGAGATCCGGGTGGAGCTGCCGCACACCGCGGTGCCCGGCCGGCGCCGGGTGCTCACCCTGCGGGAGCTGGAGCTGCGCAACGGCACCCGGGCGGAGCTCTCGGTGCTCGGCCCGGAGCGGATCGGCCTGGTCGGGGCCAACGGCGCGGGCAAGACCACGTTGCTGAACACCATCGCCGGCCGGCTGGCGCCGACCGCGGGCGAGGCGCGGGCGCACGTCCCGCTGCGGTACCTGCCGCAGCGGCTCGACGTGCTCGACGGCGCGCTGTCGGTCGCCGACAACGTGCGGGCCCTGGCGCCGTCGGCGGAACCGCACCGGGTGCGGGGCCACCTGGCGCGCTTCCTGTTCCGGAAGGACGGCCCGGACCAGCTGGTGGGCACCCTCTCCGGCGGGGAGCGGTTCCGCGCCACGCTGGCCGCGTTGCTGCTGGCCGAGCCCGCCCCGCAGCTGTTGCTGCTGGACGAGCCGACCAACAACCTCGACCTGGCCAGCGTGCGGCAGTTGACCTCGGCGTTGACCGCCTACCGCGGCGCGCTCCTGGTGGCCAGTCACGACGTGCCGTTCCTGCGCGAGTTGGGCCTGACCCGCTGGCTGGAGGTGGCGGACGGGGAGGTGACGGAGACCGGGCCCAGCTGAGCCGGGCCCGGCCCCGCCGGGCGGGTCAGGTGATCTGACCCGCCTGGAGGCGGGCGTAGACCCCGTCCCGCCGCAGCAGTTCGGCGTGGGTGCCGATCTCGGAGATCCGGCCGTGCTCCAGCACCACGATGCGGTCCGCGTTCCGGACCGTGGAGAGCCGGTGCGCCACCACGAACACCGTCCGGCCGCGCATCAGCCGGTCCATCGCCTCCTGCACCAGCGCCTCGGAGCGGGTGTCCAGCGCCGAGGTGGCCTCGTCCAGCACCAGGATGCGCGGGTCGCGGATCAACGCCCGGGCGATGGCGATGCGTTGCCGCTGCCCGCCGGAGAGCCGGGCGCCGCGCTGGCCGACCACCGTCTCCAGTCCCTCGGGGAGCCGTTCGACGAACTCCAGGGCGTTGGCGTCCCGCAGCGCGGCCCGGACGGTGGCGGTGTCCACGTCCGGCATGCCGTAGCCGACGTTCTCCGTGATGGTGCCCTCGAAGAGCACCGACTCCTGGGGTACCACGGACAGGAAGCGACGGTAGCTGCGCAGGTCGAGGGTGCTCATGTCGGCGCCGTCCAGCAGGATGCGGCCCGAGGTCGGGCGGATGAAGCCGATCAGCAGGTTGAGCACGGTGGACTTGCCGGCGCCCGAGGCGCCGACCAGCGCGATGGTCTGGCCCGGCGGCACGGTGAGGTCGAAGTCGACCACGGCGGCCGGGCCCTCGCCGTCGTAGCGGTAGGTGACCTGCTCGAACTGGAGCCGGCCCTTGACCTCGTCGACCTCGTTCTTGCCGGCGTTGACCTCCAGGTCGGGGGCCTGGAGCACCTCGCCGGCCGAGCGGACCGACTCCAGACCCTTGGTGATGATCGGGGCCAGACCCATCAGCATGGTGGTGGAGCCGGTGAGCGTGGTGAAGAAGGTGCTCAGCATGACCACGTCGCCCGCGGTGATCGGCAGCCAGGCGTGGTAGGAGATCATCGCGGCGCCGGCGAGGAAGCCGATGCCGATGGCGTTGAGCAGGATCCAGGCCAGCGCCCCGAAGTGCCCGTTGAGCAGGTCGAGCCGTATGCCGGCCCGGAGCACCTGGCTGAGTGAGCCCTCCACCCGGCCGATGGCGGTGCGCTCCAGGCCGTGCGCCCGGGTGACGGGGATCAGGCTGGTCATCTCGCCCACCCGGGTGGAGAGTTGTTCGACCTGTTTGCGGAACTGCGCGTTCTTGCTCCGCAACCGGGTGCGGAGCCGACGGATCAGCAGTGCGGCGGCGGGCACCACGAGCACGAAGGCGGGCAGCGCGGACGGCACCCGGAAGGCGATCACGGCGAGGCCGCCGGTGAGCGTGATGATGGCGGCCAGCCCGGTGTCCGCGCTCTGCTGGGCGGAGACCTCGATGTTCTCGACGTCTCTGATCACCTTGGTCTGGAGGGCGCTGGCGCTGACCCGGGCGTGGTAGCCGATCGACAGCTCCTGCATCCGGCGGCAGAGCGCCGAGCGCAGGGCGGTGCCCACCCGGCGCACGCTGCCGTGCATGCAGCGGACGTAGAGCAGGTGGGTCGGGTAGTTGAGCAGCAGGACGACCAGCAGCACCGCGGTGTTGGTGCCGAGTTCGGAGATCGGCCGGTGCTGTACCACGATGTCGATGATGTTGGCGGTGACCAGCGGCAGCAGCCACACGGGGCTGTGCTTGACCACGAACGCGAGGACGGCGACCAGGAGCCGCAGGCGGTCGTCCCGGAAGAGGTAGGCGAGGGTCCGCACCGGATGTTCCCCCCGGTAGCGATGCTCCAGGGGACCTTGCGGAAGAGCCATGACAGCAGCACTCCAACAGCCAGGGAAACGGGTCGGGTTGACCTTGCCCCTGAAGCCACTCGAACACTCATCGAAATGGCGCCTGGAAGTGGGCTCTGCCCTATTCCTTATGGTTCGAGGTAATTCATATATATCGTGATAGTAGGCATGTATGGGGCTGCCTGTACCGAAAGGTACCAGGTGGTCGCCACCTGGTAGTCAGATTTCTCAACTTCCGTATATTCGCGACGCCGTAGCGTCGTGCACCGGCGCTCGCGCCGGTGCACCGCGTCCCGGCCGGTTCACCACCGTGCGCCGGTCCGGAAGGGTGAGCGCTGTCAAGGCGATGCGAACAGACGCGCGTGCGGGGGATGAGGGTGTGTGCCGGCGGTCTGCCCCGGAGTGAAACGTTGCGCCCCGGGCGAATGGTCGCATCCTCCGGTAACTCGGTCACTCACGAAAGCAGTTGGTCGGTTAGCGCCAGTTTTCTCATGAGTTTCGTGCACCGGGTCATGTTGTGCTGGCACATGCCAAGACTCGACACAGCGGGTAACCCCGTGGCGACTCCGCCGCTCGCCCATGCCCAGCCGGGCGTGGGCGGCCCCATCCGCTGCGCAGACGAGGAGAAAGGCCCGTGACGAACATCGTGGACAGGTCGTCGGAAGCCCGGCCGCACCCCGGCCATGTCAGCCATGGCCCGCACCCCGACCACCCCGGTCGCCCCGAAGCCGCCGCGCCGCCGCCCTGGCAGGGCAGCTGGCGTTTCACCCTCGCCCCCCAGGACAGCTCGGTGCCGCAGGCCAGGCACGCGGTGCGTGACCTGCTCCGCCGGCGCGCCGCGCCGCTGAGCGCCGACCGGCTGCACGGCCTGATGCTGATCCTCACCGAGCTGGTCACCAACGCCGTCCGGCACGCGGCCCTGCTCACCCCGGCCATCGGCGTCGAGGTGACCGTCGACCCGCACTGGGTCTGGGTGCGGGTCGAGGACGGCCACCCCTACCGGCCGCAGGCGCTCGCCGCCAGCCCCGAGCGGCACCACACCGGCGGGCGCGGGCTGCTGCTGGTGCAGGCCACCGCCCAGGAGGCCGGCGGCTCCTGCGGGGTCCGGGCCACCGCGGTGGGCGGCAAGGTGATCTGGGCCGTGCTGCCGCTCGACCGGCTGCCCGGCCGGCCGGCTACCAGCCGGCCGAGCCCCCGGTGAGCTCCCGGACCGCCGGCCGGGCGGCGTCCAGCACGGTGCCGAACCAGGCGGAGAAGGTGCCGTCCGCGCGCAGCCCGGCCAGCTCCTCCGGGGTCACGAAGGCGGTCTCCGCCACCTCCGCCGGGTCCGGGCGCAGCGGCTGCCGCGCCATCCCGACGAACAGGTGGTTGTACTCCCGCTCCACCAGCCCCGAGGCCGGGTCCGGGTGGTGGTACTGGACAGTGCCGGCCTCGCCCAGCAGCGCCGGGGCGGCGCCCAGCTCCTCGACGGTCCGCCGGGTCGCCGCCAGGAACGGTGCCTCCCCGGGGTACGGGTGGCCGCAGCAGGTGTTGGACCACACCCCTGGCGAGTGGTACTTGCCGAGCGCCCGGCGCTGCAACAGCAGTCGACCCTCGCTGTCGAAGAGGAAGACGGAGAACGCGCGGTGTAGCTGCCCCGGCGCCTGGTGGGCGGCGAGCTTCTCCGCCGTCCCGGTCGTGCGTCCCTCCTCGTCCACCAGCTCCAGCAGGATCGCCTCGGTCGACACGGTCGCGCTCTGGGACATGTGCACCTTTTCGTTTCTGGCTGCGTCTCGGGCCTGGTCTCGGGCGGTCTCGCGGGCTGGGCCCGTGGTCCCCCGCCGGCCGCGACCCGGTCCCGGGCCCCGGCCCGGCCACGCGCGCCGGCGTCGCCGACCGCGCCGGCGCGGGGCCCTCGGGCACGGCCCCGCTCCAGTGTGCCGCACCCGGTCAGTGGCAGAGGCCCGCTTCGTGTTCCTCGTGCCCGGAAGGCTCCAACTGGAAGGTGCAGTGCGCCACGTCGAAGTGGCTGCCCAGGCAGTTCTGCAACTCGTGCAGGGTCCGCTCGTGCCCGACCTCGTCCAGCACCTCCGGGCTGACCACCACGTGCGCCGAGAGGACGGGCATCCCCGAGGTGATCGTCCAGACGTGCAGGTCGTGCACCCCCTCGACGCCCGGCAGCCGCAGGATGTGCGCCCGCACCTCGGCCACCGCCACGTCCCTGGGCGCCGACTCCAGCAGCACCTCAAGCGCCTCCCTGGCGAGCTTGACGGTCCGCGGCACGATCATCAGTGCGATCAGCAGTGAGGCCACCGAGTCGGCGCGCTGCCAGCCGGTCAGCAGGATCACGCCGGCCGCCACGATCACCGCGACCGAGCCCAGCGCGTCCGCCAGCACCTCAAGGAAGGCGCCCCGGACGTTGAGGTTCTCCCGCTGCCCGCGCATCAGCAGGGCCAGCGAGAGGCAGTTCAGCGCCAGCCCGACCAGGCCGAAGACGATCGTGGCCCCGCCCGGCACCTCGGCCGGCTCACGCAGCCGGCTGATCGACTCCACCAGGATGTAGCCGCCGACGCCCAACAGCAGCAGACAGTTGACCAGGGCCGCCAGGATCTCCATCCGGGCCAGCCCGAAGGTCCGCCGCTCCCGGTCGGCCGGCCGGTTGGCGAAGTGGATCGCGACCAGCGCCATGCCGATGCCCACCGCGTCCGTCGCCACATGGCCCGCGTCGGCCAGCAGGGCCAGCGAGCCGGTGAGCACCGCGCCGATCACCTCGGCGACCAGCAGCAGCCCGGCGATGCCCAGCGCCATCCACAGCCGGCCGCGGTAGGCCGCTCCCCTGGTCGCCGGGGCGCCGTGCTCGTGCCCCCCGCCGTGGCCTCCGTGCTGGTGACCCGCGCCCATTCGTGCCGCCCCCTCGTCGTCGGTTCCGCAACCCAGTGAACTACGGGTGGGGGGTATCCGGCAACGCGGTACTGAAGACCGTTGTCATGTGCTCTGACCTGCGGCTTTCCCTTTCCTTCCGAAAGCTGGCCGAAGCGCTTCCTGAGCAGCGGCGATGCCCGGCCGGCGGGCGCGGGTCAGCCCGCGTCGGCCTGCCGTCGCCAGCCATCCCAGGCGGAGCCGACCATCTCCGCCAGCCCGTGCCGGGCGACGAAGCCGAGCCGCTCCCGCGCCAGCTCGGCCGAGGCCACCACCCGCGGCGGGTCGCCTGGCCGCCGCTCCGCCACCACCGGCGCCGCCGCGCCCGTCACCTCGGTCACCGCCGCCGCCAGCTCCCGCACCGAGACGCCGACCCCGGTGCCCACGTTCACCGTGAGATCCCCGGCCGGTGCCTCCGGCGCGACGCCGGCCAGCAGCCGGGCCGCCGCCAGATGGGCCGTCGCCAGGTCCGCGACGTGGACGTAGTCCCGCACGCAGGTGCCGTCCGGCGTCGGGTAGTCGTCCCCGAAGATCACCGGCGGCAGCCCCGCCTCGATCCGCTCGAAGAACAGCGGGATGACGTTGCCCGCGCCCCGGTCGGCCAGCTCGGGGACGGCCGCCCCGGCGACGTTGAAGTACCGCAGGCAGACCGTGTGCACGCCGTGCGCCCGGCCGGCGGCCCGCACCAGCCACTCGCCGGCGAGCTTGGTCTCGCCGTACGGGTTCACCGGCCGACAGGGCGTCTCCTCGGTCACCAGCGGGACGTCGGGGGAGCCGTAGACCGCGGCCGACGAGGAGAAGACCAGCCGCCGCACCCCGGCCGCCGCCACCGCCGCCAGCAGGGTGGTCAGCCCGCCCACGTTGTCCCGGTAGTAGAGCAGCGGCTCGGCCACCGACTCGGCGACCTGCTTGCGGGCCGCGAGATGGACCACGCCCGTCACCCCGTGCTCCGTGAGCGCGCCGGCCACCAGCGGGCCGTCCGCCACCGAGCCGCGCACCAGCGGCACCCCCGGGGGCAGCCGCTCCGGCAGCCCGGTGGAGAGGTCGTCCAACACCACCACGCGCTCTCCGGAGGCGACCATCGCGCGCACCACGTGCGCTCCTATGTAACCGGCCCCGCCGGTGATCAACCAGCTCATGGCGGCAGCCTAACCCCTGCCTCGGACAACGTGACTTCGCACGGTGTCGGTGCCATCGCGTAGGGTCACAATCGACGTTCTGGGGGCGTCAGAAGTGAACCGTGGGTTTCCCCACCCCAACGCCGTTCTTGCCGCGCGATGGTCATCAGATAATCTCTGCCGACATGCCGCCGCAGAGCGCGGAGTTGTCGCAAGGAGTGAGTCAGCTGTCCAGCGCCATCCTCACCGGTCCACCCGTGCCCGGTTCCTCCGTTGAGGACGATCTGCGGGCGCTGGGATTCACCGTCTCGGTGGTCGCGCGGCCGGCCGAGCTGGCCGCCGCGGTGGCCGCCGTGCCGGCCGGTGAGCGGGTCGCCGTGGTGGACGCCGGGTTCGTCGGCCACCGGCACAGCCTGCGGCTCGGCCTGACCGACCCCAGGTTCGCCACCGCGGCGATCCCCGGCGCCGTCGCCGCCGGCCCCGCCGGCCGCCCCGCCCTGGCCGCCGCGGTCGCCGCCCTCGACGAGCCGGCCGGGCCGCCCCCGGCGGAGCCGGCCGGCGCCCCGCTGGCCGCCCCGCCGGCCGCCGGCCGGCTGGCCGACCGGCTCGCCGAGCTGCTGGCCGCGGGCGACGCCCCGCCGCACCGCCCCGAGCTGGGCACCCTGGTCGCCGAGGTGCCGGCCGACGAGCCGGCCAGGGCAGCGGCCGCCGGCCGGGTCGCCGCGGTCGACGAGGAGGCCGTCCGGCTGCGCTCGGCCGTCAAGTCCAGGGACGGCTTCACCACCACCCATCTGGTGAGCCCCTACTCCCGCTACCTGGCCCGCTGGTGCGCCCGCCGCGGCCTCACGCCCAACCAGGTCACCACCGCCTCGCTGGTCACCGCGCTGGTCGCGGCCGGCTGCGCGGCCACCGGCGAGCGCCTCGGCTTCGTCGCCGCCGGCCTGCTGCTGATGGCCTCCTTCGTGCTGGACTGCGCCGACGGCCAGTTGGCCCGCTACGCCCTCAAGTACTCCACCCTGGGTGCCTGGTTGGACGCGACCTTCGACCGCGCCAAGGAGTACGCCTTCTACGCCGGCCTCGCCCTGGGCGCGGCCCGCGGTGGGGACGACGTCTGGGCGTTGGCGCTGGGCGCCATGGTGCTCCAGACCTGCCGCCACATCGTGGACTTCGCGTTCAACGAGTCCCATCCGCCCAGCCCCGCCGGCGGCGCGGCCAACGCCATCTCCGGCCGGCTCGACCGGATCGGCTGGACGGTCTGGGCGCGCCGGATGATCGTCCTGCCGATCGGCGAACGCTGGCTGCTGATCGCCGTGTTGACGGCGCTCACCACTCCGCGGACGACCCTGCTGGTGCTGCTGGTCGCCAGCGGGCTGGCCGCCTGCTACACCACCGCCGGCCGGCTGCTGCGCTCGCTGCGCGCCCGCGGCGTCGCCGCCTCGGCCCCCGCCGCGCTCCGTGGCCTGGCGGACAACGGGCCGCTCGCGCTGGCCGCCGGCCGGCCCCGGCTGCCCGGGCCGCCGGCCCCGGTCTGGGCGCTGCTGGCCGTGCTGCTCCTGCTGGCCACCCTGCCGCCCGTGGTGGGCGCGGGCAGCTGGCTCGCCGTGCTCGGCGCACTCGGCTACGGGATCGCCGCCGGCCGGGCCGCCGCCCGGCCCCTGCGGGGCGGCCTCGACTGGCTGCTCCCGCCGCTCTTCCGGGCCGGCGAGTACCTCACGATCCTGCTGCTGGCCGCCCACAGCGAGGTGAACGGCGCGTTGCCGGCGGCTTTCTGCCTGGTGGCGGCTAGCGCCTACCATCACTACGACACGGTGTACCGCCTCCGCGGCGGTGCCGGGGCGCCCCCACGCTGGCTGGCCATGGCCACCGGCGGTCACGAGGGTCGTGTCCTGGTGGTCACGGTCGCCGCCGCCCTCTGGGCGGACGGCCAGGGCTTCACCACCGCGCTCGCGGTCCTCGCAGGGGCCGTCGCGCTCCTGGTGCTGGGGGAGAGCATCCGTTTCTGGATCTCGTCCCAGGCGCCAGCCGTACACGACGAAACAGGAGAACCCGCATGATCGGCCTCGTGCTGGCCGCCGGCGCCGGACGGCGTCTTCGCCCCTACACGGACACCCTGCCCAAGGCACTCGTGCCCGTCATCGAACGGGAGGGCGAGGAGAGCACCACGGTGCTCGACCTGACCCTGGCCAACTTCGCCGAGGTCGGTCTCACCGAGGCCGCCATCGTGGTCGGCTACCGCAAGGAGGCCGTCTACGAGCGCCGCGCCGAGCTGGAGCGCCGCTACGGCGTCCGGCTCACCCTCGTGGAGAACGACAAGGCCGAGGAGTGGAACAACGCCTACTCCCTGTGGTGCGCCAGGGAGGTCATCGCCGAGGGCGTGATCCTGGCCAACGGCGACACCGTGCACCCCGCCTCGGTGGAGCGCACCCTGCTGGCCGCCCGGGGCGAGGGCCGCCGGATCATCCTCGCGCTGGACACGGTCAAGTCCCTGGCCGACGAGGAGATGAAGGTCATCGCCGACCCGGAGAAGGGCGTGCGCCGGATCACCAAGCTGATGGAGCCCGCCGAGGCCACCGGCGAGTACATCGGGGTGACCCTGATCGAGCCGGAGGCCGCCGCCGAGCTGGCCGACGCGCTGCGCACCACCTACGAGCGCGACCCGCAGCTCTACTACGAGGACGGCTACCAGGAGCTGGTGCACCGCGGCTTCCGGATCGACACCGCCCCGATCGGCGAGGTCAGCTGGGTCGAGATCGACAACCACGAGGACCTCGCCCGGGGCAGGGAGATCGCGTGCCGGTACTGACCCGCCTCATCCCGTCCCCGGTCTCGGTCGAGATCGCCGCCGGGGCCCTGGACAACCTGGCCGGGCTCCTGGCCGACCAGCGGGTCTCCTCCTCCGGCCGGCTGGCCGTCGCCATCAGCAAGGGGTCCGGCGCCGCGCTGCGCGAGCGGCTCACCCCGGCGCTGCCGGGCGCCGACTGGTACGAGGTGGCCGGCGGCACCATCGACGCCGCCGTCCAGCTGGCCGACGCGATGCGCTCGGGCCACTACGACGCGGTGGTCGGCCTCGGTGGCGGGAAGATCATCGACGCCGCCAAGTACGCCTCCGCCCGGGTCGGCCTGCCCATGGTCGCCGTCGCCACCAACCTGGCGCACGACGGCATCTGCTCGCCGATCTCCACCCTGGACAACGACGCGGGGCGCGGCTCCTACGGGGTGCCGGCGCCCATCGCGCTGGTGGTGGACCTTGAGGTGATCAGGGACGCCCCGCCGCGCTACGTCCGCTCCGGGGTGGGCGACGCGATCTCCAACATCTCGGCGATCGCCGACTGGGAGCTGTCGCACCGGGAGACCGGCGAGCAGATCGACGGCCTGGCCGCGGCCATCGCCCGGCAGGCCGGCGAGGCGGTGCTCCGGCACCCGGGGGACTGCTCGGACGACCGCTTCCTGACGGTGCTGGCCGAGGCGCTGGTGCTGGGCGGCATCGCCATGTCCATCGCCGGGCACAGCCGGCCGTCCTCGGGCGCCTGCCACGAGATCTCGCACGCGCTGGACATCCTCTACCCGAGGCGGTCGGCGCCGCACGGCGAGCAGGTCGGCCTCGGCGCCGCGTTCGCCATGCACCTGCGCGGGGACGCCGAGGGCTGCGGCCTGTTCGCCGAGGTGCTCAGGCGGCACGGGCTGCCGGTCCGCCCGGAGGAGATCGGCTTCTCCACCGACGAGTTCGTCACCGCCGTCGCCTTCGCCCCGCAGACCAGGCCGGGCCGCTACACCATCCTCGAACACCTCGATCTGACCACCGACGAAATCAGGGACGCGTACGCGGACTATGTCAAAGCCATCGGTAGCTGAACTCCGCCCCGTGGTGCACCCCGCCGGCGTCAAGGACCGCCGGAGCGGGGAGCACTGGGCCGGTCGCCTGTACATGCGGGAGATCTCCCTGCGCTGGACCAGGCACCTGGTCAACACCCGGGTCAGCCCCAACCAGCTCACCTATCTGATGGTTCTCGCCGGGGTCGCGGCCGGCGCGGTCCTGCTGGTCCCCGGCCTGGTCGGGGCCGTGCTGGCGGCCCTGCTGATCCAGCTCTACCTGCTGCTGGACTGCGTGGACGGCGAGGTGGCCCGCTGGCGCGGCCAGACCTCGATCACCGGCGTCTACCTGGACCGGGTCGGGCACTACCTCGCCGAGGCGGCGCTGCTGGTCGGCTTCGGCGTGCGGGCCGCCGACGTGTTCGGCCAGCACGAGTCCTCGGCGAACTGGCTGTGGGCCTTCGTCGGGACGGTGGCGGCGCTCGGCGCCATCCTGATCAAGGCCGAGACGGACCTGGTGGACGTGGCCAGGGCGCGCAGCGGGCTGGCCGCGGTCAAGGACGAGGCGGCCACGCCGCGCTCCTCCGGTCTCGCGGTGGCGCGGCGGGCCGCCGCGGCGCTGAAGTTCCACCGGCTGGTCGGCGGGGTCGAGGCGTCGCTGCTGATCCTGGCGGTCGCGGTGCTCGACCTGGTGGACGGCGGGCTCTTCTTCACCCGGCTCGGGGTGGCGGTGCTGGCCGCGATCGCGGTGCTCCAGACCCTGCTGCACCTGGTCTCCATCCTCGCCTCCAGCAGGCTGCGGTGACCGCGTCGGAGCCGGCGGCGCTGTCCGTCGGCGCCGTGGTGCTGACCATGGGGGACCGCCCGGTCGAGCTGCGGGCCCTGCTGGACTCGGTGGCCGCCCAGGAGGGCGAGCCGGTCGAGGTCGTGGTGGTGGGCAACGGCGCGGAGCTGCCGCCGTTGCCGCCCGGCGTGCGGGGTGTCGAGCTCCCGGAGAACCTCGGCATTCCCGGTGGTCGGAACGTCGGCATCGAGTCCTTCGGCCCGGCCGGCTCCGACGTCGACGTGCTGCTGTTTTTGGACGACGACGGGCTGCTTCCGGACAAAGAAACGGTCCGGCTGGCGCGGGAGGCGTTCGCCGCCGATCCTGGCCTCGGCATCATCAGCTTCCGGATCGCCGACCCCGACACCGGGGTCACCCAGCGCCGCCACGTTCCCCGGCTGCGCGCCTCCGACCCGATGCGCTCCTCCCGGGTCACCACCTTCCTCGGCGGGGCCAACGCGGTGCGGACCGCCGTCTTCCGGGACGTCGGCGGGCTCCCGGAGAACTTCTTCTACGCCCACGAGGAGACGGACCTCGCCTGGCGCGCGCTGGACGCCGGCTGGTCCATCGACTACCGGGCGGATCTCCTGCTGCACCATCCGACGACCGCCCCCTCCCGGCACGCGATGTACCACCGGATGGTCGCCAGGAACCGCGTCTGGCTGGCCCGGCGGAACCTGCCGGTCCCGCTGGTCCCCGTCTATCTCGGGGTGTGGCTGCTGCTCACCCTGGTCAGGCGCCCCTCCTGGGCGGCGCTGCGGGCCTGGTTCGGCGGCTTCGCCGAGGGCTGGCGGACCCCGTGTGGTCAACGCAGGGCGATGCGTTGGCGTACGGTATGGCGCCTGACCCGGCTGGGACGACCTCCTGTTATCTGACAAGCTCGGGTCTGAGACCATCCTGGGGCCGTCGCGCGTACGCGCGGCCTCTACCGCCCTGTGCCCTGCGAGGACGAAAGTTTCCCAAGGTGAGTGAGACCACGCATGAGAGTGCGTCCCCCCGCGAAGTATCACCAGCCGAACTCGCGGCCCTTCACGGTCTGTCGGTCAGCGGCGCCCGCCCCTCGCTGACGCAGTACATCCGGCAGCTCTGGGGGCGGCGTTACTTCATCCTCGCCTTCTCCCAGGCGAAGCTGATGGCCCAGTACAGCCAGGCCAAGCTCGGGCAGCTGTGGCAGGTCTTCACCCCGCTGCTGAACGCCTTCGTCTACTTCCTGATCTTCGGCCTGCTGCTCCAGGGCCGGGGGAACATGGAGAACGACGAGTACATCCCGTTCCTGGTCACCGGGGTCTTCGTCTTCACCTTCACCCAACAGTCGGTGCTCTCCGGGGTCAAGTCGATCTCCGGCAACCTCGGCCTGGTGCGGGCCCTGCACTTCCCCCGGGCCTCGCTGCCGATCTCCTTCTCGCTCCAGCAGCTCCAGCAGCTGCTCTACTCGATGATCGTGCTGGCCGTCATCGTGGTCAGTTTCGGGCACTTCCCCCGCTGGACCTGGCTCCTGGTGGTGCCGGCGCTGGCGCTGCAACTGGTCTTCAACGTCGGCCTGGCGATGATCATGGCCAGGCTCGGCTCCTCCACCCCCGACCTGGTCCAGCTGATGCCGTTCGTGCTGCGGACCTGGATGTACGCCTCGGGTGTCATGTTCCCGCTGCGCTACATGGTGGAGAAGCTGGACGGGGCTCCCGTGTGGCTGGCGGACGTGCTGGCGGCCAACCCGGCCGCCGTCTACATGGACCTGATGCGGTACGCCCTGATCGACGGCGCCTACCATGACAGCGTTCCGATGACCACCTGGTGGTTCGCCCTCGGCTGGGCCGTGGTGATCGGGATCGGCGGCTTCGTGTACTTCTGGAAGGCTGAGGAGCGGTACGGTCGTGGCTGAGGGCAACACTCCCAACCCCCTGCGGGTGGTCGACGACGGCCGTGTCCCCACGGTGATCGCCGACGACGTGCACATCGTCTACCGGGTCAACGGCGCCGCCAAGCGGGGCAACGCCACCGCCGCGCTGCGCCGGATCATCCGCCGCGAGCCGAACGCCCGGGTCCGCGAGGTGCACGCCGTGCGCGGTGTCAGCTTCGTGGCCTACCGGGGCGAGGCGATCGGCCTGATCGGCTCCAACGGCTCCGGCAAGTCCACCCTGCTGCGGGCCATCGCCGGCCTGCTGCCGCCCGAGTCGGGCAGGGTCTACACGGACGGCCAGCCCTCGCTGCTCGGCGTCAACGCGGCGCTGATGAACGACCTCACCGGCGAGCGGAACGTGGTCCTCGGCGGCCTGGCGATGGGCATGACCCGGGACCAGATCCGCAGCCGGTACGCGGACATCGTCGAGTTCTCCGGGATCAACGAGAAGGGCGAGTTCATAACCCTGCCCATGCGCACCTACTCCTCGGGCATGCAGGCCAGGCTGCGGTTCTCCATCGCCGCGGCCAAGGACCACGACGTGCTGATGATCGACGAGGCGCTGGCCACCGGCGACAAGAAGTTCCGGCGCCGCTCCGAGGACCGGATCCGGGAGATGCGGTCCCAGGCCGGCACCGTCTTCCTGGTCAGCCACAACAACAAGACCATCAGGGACACCTGCGACCGGGTGCTCTGGCTGGAACACGGCGTGCTGATGATGGACGGTCCCACCGAGCAGGTCCTCAAGGCCTACGAGGAGGAGACCGCCAAGTAGGCGGCCCGCTCCGGCGGTCGGCCCGCGCGCGTGGCGGCCGACCGCCGGGAACCCTCGGGGCCCCCGGGCCGTTTCCCTGACCGGGCCGGGTAGCGTGTCCGGTCAAGGCGGTATGGGAACCCGAGGTAAAAAGACAAGCATGACGGCAATGGTGAAGACGGGTCCCACGTGGTGACCGCGGCGGCCGACGAGTCGGTGGCGGAGACGCTGGCCAAGGCCGCTCACGAGAACTTCCCCGTAGCTCCCGGTTTCCTGCCCCGGGCCTGGCGGGACGACCTGATGGCCGTCTACGGCTACGCCCGGTTGGTGGACGACATCGGCGACGGCGACCTGCCGCCCGGCGGCTCGGACGCCGTGCTGCTGGGCGTCGCCCCGGAGCGCCAGGACGATCGGACGGCCCTGCTGGACGCCCTCGCCGCGGACCTCGACCGCGCCTTCGCGGACAGCGGCCCAGGCCCGGGCCACCCGCTGGTCCGCGGCCTGGTCCCCACCATCCGCCGCGCCGGCCTCACCCCCGATCCGTTCCGCGCCCTGCTGGAGGCCAACCGCGTCGACCAGCGGGTGCGGCGCTACGAGACGCAAGCCCAGCTGCTCGACTACTGCGAGCTGTCCGCCAACCCGGTCGGCCGCCTGGTGCTCGCCATCACCGGCACCGCCACTCCGGAGCGGCTGCGTCAGTCCGACGCCATATGCACCGGCCTCCAACTGGTCGAGCATCTCCAGGACGTCGCCGAGGACCTCGCCAGGGGCCGGATCTACCTCCCGGCCACCGCCATGCGCCGGTTCAGGGTCACCGAGAAAGACCTGGCCAGGCCCACCGCCAACGCCTCCGTGCGGACCCTGGTCGCCTACCAGACCGATCGGGCACGTAGGCTGCTGGACGAGGGCGCACCCCTGGTGGGCGGCGTCCACGGGCGGCTGCGGCTGCTGCTCGCCGGGTTCCTCGGCGGCGGATACGCGGCGGCCCACGCCATCGCCCAGGCCCGGTACGACGTGCTGGCCGGCCCCCCACGCGCCAGCCGGGGCCGACTGCTGTACGCGGCGGCCACCGCACTGCGACAACGAGGAACGTGAGGCTCCCGCCCGTGACCAAGAGCCCCACCCCGACGGCGCCGGTGCTCGCCGCCTACCAGTACTGCGAGGCCGTCACCGGCCACCAGGCGAAGAACTTCGCCTACGGCATCCGGCTGCTGGCCGCCCCCCGCCGCCGGGCCCTCTCCGCGCTCTACGCCTTCTCCCGCCGGGTCGACGACATCGGCGACGGCCCGCTGCCCGCGGCGGAGAAGGAGACCCGCCTCGACGAGACCCGGCAGCTGTTGGCCAGGGTCCGCGCCGACGAGGTCCCGGAGGACGCCACCGACCCGGTCGCCGTCGCCCTCGCCGACGCCGCCCGCCGCTACCCGATTCCGCTGGGCGGCCTGGACGAGCTGATCGACGGCGTGCTGATGGACGTCCAGGGCCGCCGCTACGAGACCTGGGACGAGCTGCGCGGCTACTGCCGCTGCGTGGCCGGTGCCGTCGGGCGGCTCTCGCTCGGTGTCTTCGGCACGGTGCCCGGCGTGCGGAACGCCGACCGGGCGCCCGAGTACGCCGACACCCTGGGGCTGGCCCTGCAACTGACCAACATCCTGCGGGACATCAGGGAGGACGCCGGCAACGGCCGCAGCTACCTCCCCGACGAGGAGCTGCGCAAGTTCGGCCTGACCGACGGCGCCCACCACTTCCCGCCCAGCCGGGACGCCGACTTCGCCGGCCTGATGCGCTTCCAGGTGCGCCGGGCGCGCGAGCTGTTCGCCGACGGCTTCCGGCTGCTGCCCATGCTGGACCGCAGGTCGGGCGCCTGCGTCGCGGCCATGGCCGGGATCTACCACCGGCTGCTCGACCGGATAGCGGCCGACCCCGAGGCGGTGCTGCGGGGCCGGGTCGCGCTGCCCACCGCGCAGAAGGCGCTGGTCGCCGTCCGTGGCCTGGCCGGCCTGGACGCCCGCCGAGCCGCCGTCCCCCGGGGGACGGCGTGACCGGCGACCGCCGCCGCGCCCTGGTGGTCGGCGGCGGGCTCGCCGGCACGACGGCCGCGCTGGCGCTGGCGGCGCGCGGGCAGCGGGTCACCCTGGTCGAGACCCGCCCCCGGCTGGGCGGGCTGGCCTTCTCGTTCCGCCGGGAGTCGGCCGTCGGCGAGCTGACCGTGGACAACGGCCAGCACGTCTACCTGCGTTGCTGCACCGCCTACCGCGGGCTGCTGGAGCGCATCGGCGGCGACCGGCTGGCCCCCGTGCAGCGCCGGCTCGATGTGCCGGTGCTCGATCCGGAGCGTCGCCGGCTGGGCCGGATCACCCGCTCGGCGCTGCCCGTCCCGTTCCACCTGGCCGGCGGGCTGGCCCGCTACCCGCACCTGGGCCTCGCCGAGCGCGCCCTGGTGAGCCGCGCCGCGCTGGCGCTACGCCGGCTCGACCCGGCCGATCCGGCGCTGGACGACCGGAGCTTCGCCGACTGGTTGCGCGCCCACGGCCAGAGTCCGCGCGCCATCGACGCGCTCTGGGACCTGGTGGGCGTGGCCACGCTGAACGCCAGGGCCGAGGACGTCTCCCTGGCGCTGGCCGCCAAGGTCTTCCGTACCGGGCTGCTCAGCGCGGCCGGCGCGGCCGACATCGGCCTGCCCCGGGTGCCGCTGGGCACTCTCCACGACGAGCTGGCCCGCGCCGCGCTGGACCGCGCCGGCGTGCGGGTGCTGCTGGCCACCCGCGCCAGGTCGCTGCGGGCCGCGCCCGGCGGCGGCTGGCGGCTGGGCGTCAGCAGCAGGCCCGGCCAGGGCCACCGGCCCGACCAGGAGCTGGCCGCCGACGCGGTGGTGCTGGCCGTCCCGCAACAGGCCGCGCACCGGCTGCTGCCGGCCGGCGCGCTGCCCGACCAGGACCGGCTGCTGGCCATCGAGAACGCGCCGATCCTCAACGTGCACGTGATCTACGACCGGCCGGTGCTGCACCGGCCGTTCTTCGCCGCGGTGAACAGCCCGGTGCAGTGGGTCTTCGACCGCACCGCCCCGTCCGGCCTGGCCGCGCTGCCCGGCGCCCGGGGCGGGCAGTACCTGGCGCTCTCCCAGTCCGCCGTGGGGGAGGAGATCCAGCAGCCGGCCGAGGTGTTGCGCAAGCGCTATCTCCCGGAGCTGGTCCGGCTGTTGCCGCGGGCGGCCGAGGCCAGGCTGCTCGACTTCTTCGTCACCAGGGAACGTACCGCCACCTTCGCGCCCAGCCCGGGGGTCGGCCGGCTCCGCCCCGGCCCCGTGACGGGCGCGCCGGGCCTCTACCTCGCCGGGGCGTGGACCGCCACCGGCTGGCCAGCGACCATGGAGAGCGCGGTGCGCAGCGGCCTGACGGCCGCGCGCGCGGCTGCCCAGGGAGCGTCCACCCCCCAACCGGCTAAGGAGCCCGTGTGAACCCGGCCGCCCCCCGCCCAGCAGAGCCCTCGGCGTCCGCCCAGGCCGTCACCGAACTACTGGAGCGCAGCCGCGCGTTGACCACCCCGGCGCTGCGTGCCGCGGTCGGCCGGCTGGCCCCGCCGATGGACACGGTGGCCGCCTACCACTTCGGCTGGATCGACGCCGACGGTCGGCCCACCGAGGCCGACAGCGGGAAGGCCGTCCGGCCGGCGCTGGCGCTGCTCTCCGCCGAGGCGGCCGGCGCCGCCGCCGAGGTCGGCGTCCCCGGCGCGGTGGCCGTCGAGCTGGTGCACAACTTCTCGCTGCTGCACGACGACCTGATGGACGGCGACGAACAGCGCCGGCACCGGGACACCGTCTGGAAGGTGCACGGCCCGGCCCAGGCGATCCTGGTCGGCGACGCGCTCTTCGCGCTGGCCGGCGAGCTGATCCTGGCGGCCGGCGACGACGCGACGGCGGCCCGGGCGGCGCGCCGGCTGGCCGCCGCCAGCCGCCAGCTGATCGACGGCCAGGCCCAGGACATCGCCTTCGAGCACCGCGAGCGGGTCAGCGTCGACGAGTGCCTGACGATGGAGGGGAACAAGACGGGCGCGCTGCTCGCCTGCGCGGCCTCCATCGGCGCGGTGCTGGGCGGCGCGGACGAGCGGCTCGCCGACGCGCTCGACACCTACGGCCGCCACCTGGGGCTGGCCTTCCAGGCGGTGGACGACCTGCTGGGTATCTGGGGCGACCCGCGCAGCACCGGCAAGCTCACCTGGAGCGACCTCAGGCAGCGCAAGAAGTCGCTGCCCGTGGTGGCCGCGATGGCCGCCGACGGCCCGGCGGCCGGCCGGCTGACGGCGCTGCTGACCGCCGACGCGAAGAAGAGCCGCGAGGAGTTCGAGGACTTCGACGAGGCGGAGTTCGCCGCCAGGGCCGCGCTGATCGAGGAGGCCGGCGGCCGGCAGTGGACGGCCGACGAGGCCCGGCGCCAGTACGACACCGCGGTGGGCGCGCTGGCCGGGGTGGAGCTGCCGGCGGCGACCAGGGAGCGGCTGACCGCGCTGGCCGACTTCGTGGTGGTGCGCAGCAAGTAGCCCGGCCCCGCCGGCTCCCCGGCCGCTGGCCCGTCGGCTCAGTCCTCGGTCAGCAGCGCGGTCCGCAGCCGTTCCCTGGTGTCGGTGTCCAGGCCGAGGCCGCGGGTCAGGTAGGCGTCGGTGCCGCCCCACTCGTCGTCGATGGTGGTGTAGGCGGCGGCCAGGTACTCCGCCCTGGCCTCGAACATCGGCGACAGCAGTGTGGCGATCTCCGGGTCCAGACCGGCCGCCCCCTCGGCGGCCGGCCCGGCGGGCTCGGCCGGCTCCCGGGTCCAGCGGTAACGCCGGTGTGGGGCGTTGGACTTGAGGTAGTCCTCGGTGATCGTCGCGCGGGACACGCCCAGCGCCAGCAGCACCACGGCGACGGTCAGGCCGGCCCGGTCCTTGCCGGCGGCGCAGTGCAGCAGCGCCGGGGTGTCGCCGGTGGCCAGCGCCCGCAGCACCCGGCCGTGCTCCGCGGTGCGGGTCCGCACCATCTGCCGGTAGCTCGCCGCCATCCGCTCCCCGCCGCGGGCGCCGGCCAGCTCGGCCCGCAGCCGCGGTATCTCGCCCCGGCGCACCAGCTCCCAGAAAGCGGCCCCGTCCGCAGGGTCGCTCAGCGGGATGTTGATGTTGCGCGCCCCGGCCAGTGCCACGTCGTGTCCGTCCAGCGCCAGGTCGGCGGTGTTCCGGAAGTCGAAGACGGCCCGCAGGCCCAGTGAGTCGAGGAAGGCGCGGTCCTCGGCGGTGGCGTGCGCCAGGTGTCCCGAGCGGTACAGCCGGGCCGGTCGCAGCCGGCGCCCGTCCGCCGTGGGCAGCCCGCCCACGTCCCGGAAGTTCCGCACCGCGGTCAGCGTCGGCTCCGTGGGCACCTCGGTCATTGACTCCTCCTCCCGCCCCGGGTGCCGTCACCCGGAGGCCGCCCCCAGGGTACGAACCGGCCCGGCCGGAATGTCAGACCGGGCGCGCATGATGGGGGGATGAGCGAGCGAGCACAGTCCCCGGCGTCGGCCGGCGCGCCGGGGCTCTTCCCGCGCGCGGCCCGCGAGGTCGCGCCCGGCGCGGTCCATCTCCCGGACTGGCTGACCGCGTCGGCGCAGCGCGAGCTGCTGGCCGCCTGCCGGGCGTGGGCGCGCCCGCCGGCCGGGCTGCGCGAGGTGCGCACCCGCACCGGCCGGATGTCGGTGCGGCAGCTCAGCCTCGGCTGGCACTGGTATCCCTACGGATACGCCCGCACCGCGGTGGACGGGGACGGTGCCCCGGTGAAGCCGTTCCCCGGCTGGCTGGGGGAGTGGGCGCGGGCCGCGGTGGCCGCCGCGCTGCCCGGCCCGCCGCTCCCGGCCGAGCCGTACGACGTGGCGCTGGTCAACCACTACGCGGCCGGCGCCCGGATGGGGATGCACCGGGACAGCGACGAGCGGTCGCCCGCGCCGGTGGTCTCCTTCAGCCTCGGCGACGCCTGTGTCTTCCGGTTCGGGAACGTCGGGGGCCGGGGCCGTCCCTGGACGGACGTGACGCTCGGTTCTGGGGACGCCTTCGTCTTCGGCGGTCCCGCCCGGCTCGCCTACCACGGGGTGCCGCGGACCGTCCCCGGCTCGGGTCCGCCCGAGCTGGGCCTGACGGGCCGGCTGAACGTCACGGTCCGGGTCTCGGGGCTGGCCGACGGGTAGGCCGCCCTAGCTCCCCGGCGCCGGCCGGGCCGCGCGGGCCTCGGCGGAGGTGTAAGCCGAGGCGTCGGCGGTGACGTCGGCGAAGTCCTCCGTGTAGCCGAGGAGCAGGGTGCGCCGGGTGCGGAGCAGGTCGGCCAGCGCGGCCCACCCGGGGTGCTCCGGCGTCCCGTAGAGCCGGGCGAGGTCGGCGATGACCGCGCCGGCCTCGGCGGCGGTGGGCGCGCTCGCGCGGTCGAAGCCGAGCAGGGTGGTGCCGATCCCGATGTGCCGGTAGCCGTGCCCGGCCAGCCGGCGGATCACGGCGTGGTTCTGGAAGGTGTCCCAGTCGCCCTGGAAGTAGCCGTTCGGCAGGCCGGCGATGACGAGGTCGTCGCGGGGCACCGGCACCCGCCGCACCAGCACCACCTCGTCGAGCGCCAGGTCGGGGTCCGCGTTCAGGGCCAGCAGCGCGGCGATCTCCGCCGGCCCGCCCTCGCGGGGTTCGGGCAACTCGTCCCGGTCCTCGCGGGCCGCGGCGGTCGCCAGCGCCGCGGCGACCCACCCGACCCGTGCCTCGTCGGCGCGGCGGACCGCGGCCGGGTCCGCCGGGTCGGTCTCGGCTTCGGCCGCGTCGGGACTCAGGCGCCGGTCCTGCCCGGCGTGCCCGCTCGTGTAGACGCACTGGTCCAGGTCGTCGAGCGTGCACAGCACCCGGGCCGGCCGTTGTTCCGCGCGGATGGCGTCGAGGGTGGTCAGCAGCTCGGCGAACCCGACGCCCCCGTCCAGCCGCGCCACGGTGTTGCTGTCGAGCTGCCCGCGCCGCACCGGTTCCGTGGCGTCGTACCGGGTCACCCGCATGGGCTCGTCTCCTCTTCCGTGGGCCGCCGGCCCGGGCTCAGAGCCAGTCGTGTTCGTGTGCGTACCGCGCGGCCTCGTGGCGGGTGTGGGTCTGCGTCTTCTGCATAGCCCGGGACAGGTAGTTGCGCACCGTGCCCTGCGCGAGGTGCAGTTGGGCGGCGATGTCGGCGACAGAGTAGCCGCCGCGGGTCACCCGCAGCACGTCCAGCTCCCGCTCGGTGAGCGGGCAGTCGTCGACGACGGCCAGCGCGGAGACGTCCGGGTCGATCCACCGTCTGCCGCCGTGCAGGGTCCTGATCACGGTGGTGATGTGGGCCGGCTCCGCCGCCTTGCTGACGAAGCCCTGCACGCCGAGCCGCAGGGCCTTGCGCAGCACGCCGGGCCTGGCGTGCCGGGTCAGCATGAGGATCACCTGGTCCGGCAGCTCGCGTCGGATCGCCGCGACCGCGCCGAGCCCGTCAACGCCGGGCATCTCCAGGTCGATGACGAGCACGTCGGGCCGGTGCCGCAGGGTGGCCTGGACGGCGGTGGCGCCGTCCGCCGCCTCGGCGAGCACGGTGATCTCGCCCTCCAGCGGGAGCAGCGCGGCCAGCGCCTTGCGGAGCAGTACCTCGTCGTCCGCCAGCACCACGGTGGTCATGGCGTTCCCTTCGGCTGGCCGGCCCGCTCGGGGACGGTGTCGGGGTGCGGCGGCGGGAACGTGGCGGCCGTCCGGAACCGCCCGTCGCGCTGTTCCGCGTGGAGTTCGCCGCCGCCGGCCAGTACGCGTTCCCGGAGGGCGGCGAGCCCGCGCAGCGGCGGGGTCGGCTGTTGGCCGGCGCCGTCGTTGACGATGGTGATGCCGGTTCCGGTGAGGGTGATCCGCACCTGTTCGGCCGCCGCGTGCCGCAGGATGTTGGTCGTCGTCTCGCGGAGGACCTGGCCGAGCAGCTCGCCCGCCGCCGGGTCGACCCGTTCCTCCCGGTCCACCCGCACTCGGATGCCGGCGGCCTCGAAGAGGTTCTTGGCGTTCTCCAGCTCGGCCGGCAGGTTGAGTCGGCGCTGGGCGTGGGCCAGCTCCCTGGTCTGGGTGATGGTGTCGCCGACCAGTCCGTGCACCTCGGCCAGCTCCCGCCGGGCCCGCTCCACGTCGTGGTCCAGCAGCTTCTCGGCCAGCGTGACCTTCAGCTTCACCACGTGCAGGGTGTGGCCCTGGATGTCGTGCAGGTCGCTGGCGAACCGCACCCGCTCCCGCATCACGGCCAGCTCGGCCTCGCGTTCCCGTGACTGCTGGATGATCTTGTAGAACAGCTGGTTGACGAAGTTCAGGCCGGTCGCCATCGCGGTGACGCCGGCGGGCACCAGGACGAACCCGACCAGCGCGCCGGTGCCCTCTTCCGGCGCCACCAGCAGCCGGGTCGAGCCGGCCGCGGCGACGAAGAGGGTCAGCCCCAGGGCCGCGGCGCCCCGGTGGCGGGGCAGCTGGGGGATGATGACGGGCCCCGCTATCAGCAGCCCGTAGCAGGCGTGCCGGCTGTCGGCGACCAGCACGCCGAAGAGCCAGACGGCCCCGGTGACCAGCAGGCAGGGCAGCGCGAACCGGGCCAGGTCACCCGCGCTCCAGCGCTCGATGACCAGCAGGCCGGCCAGCACGCCCAGGGCCAGGACGGCGGTCTGCCACCAGCTCCGGGAGTCGAGCACCAGCAGCAGCGCGCCGACCGCGGCGAGCGGCGGCAGCAGCATCGCGAGGTTGAGCCGGCGCAGCCGGCCCTGGGTCGCGGCGACCTCGTCGAACATCATGACGGCCGCGGGCCAGGGGGGCCTCACCTTCGCTCTCCCGACTCCGCGGCGAGCCAGAGCACCGGCAGCACCACGGCGTTCGCCAGGGTCAGCACCACGGCCGTCCACATCAGCCACGCGTTCTCCTCCAGCCAGGACGCCAGGTCGTCCGGATAGAGACCCGCCCCGACATGGTGGACGAGAAACGCCACACAGACCAGGAACGAGAGGGCGAGGGTGACCGTCAGCAGGACGCGCGGAGGTCTGGTGTCCACGGCGTGGCGCTCCTGGGGGGATCGGGGTGGTGGGCGGGGTGTACCGGGAAGTATCCGCACGGCTTCGCGACAGCACCAGTGACGCCGTGTCATGCCCACCGCCTGAGAAACGTCATACGCAAGTGGTGACAGCACACACTGCCGCGACGGCCCGCCGGCGGGTGGGATGGAGACATGAATTCGGCACCAGTCATCGACGTTGAACGGCTGAACCTCAGCTACGGCGACTTCCACGCCGTGAAGGACCTGTCCTTCCAGGTGGGGCGCGGGGAGTTCTACGCGCTGCTCGGCACCAACGGCGCGGGGAAGACCTCGACCCTGGAGACCATCGAGGGCCACCGCACCGCCACCTCGGGCACCGTCCGGGTCTTCGGCCGGAGCCCGCTGGAGCGGCGGGCGGTGCGCCCCAGGATGGGCATCATGCTCCAGGAGAGCGGGTTCACCCCGGACCTCACGGTCCGGGAGTCGGTGCGGCTGGTCGGCTCGCTGACCCAGCGGTCGGACAGCGTGGACCGGGTGCTCGGCGTCGTCGGGCTGACGCACAAGGCCGGCACCAGGGTGTCCCAGCTCTCCGGCGGCGAGAAGCGCCGCCTGGACTTCGCCACCGCCGTGTACGGGACGCCCGAGCTGATCTTCCTGGACGAGCCCACCACCGGGCTGGACATCCAGTCCAGGGACGCCCTCTGGGACGCCGTGGACCGGCTGCGCGAGGACGGTTCCACCATCGTGCTGACCACGCACTACCTGGAGGAGGCCCAGCAGCGCGCGGACCGCATCGGGCTGATGCACAAGGGGACCTTCCACCGGGAGGGCACCGTGTCCGAGCTGACCAGGACGCTGCCGGCCACGGTGCGCTTCGCGCTGTCCGTCCCGACGGCGACGCTGCCGGTGCCGGCCACCCTGCAGGGCGACGGCACGCTCCTGGTGCAGACCTTCGAGCTCCAGAAGGACCTGCACATCCTGCTCGGCTGGGCCCACGACAACGGCCTGGAGCTGCTGGACCTGCAGGCCGGCCCGACCCGGCTGGACGACGTCTTCCGCGCCATCAGCGCCGAGTAGGCGACCGTCCGCGCGCCGGCTCCCGCGAGCCCGGCGCCGCTCGGACCCGGCGGACCCCCCGGCGGACCACCCCGGGCGGACCGCCCCCGGAAACTCCCCACCAGAAGGACGAACCCTCCCCATGCTTGCCATCGCGCTCAGTGAGCTCATCCAGATCTTCCGGAACCGGCTGGTCCTGGTCACCAGCTGCATCATGCCGGCCGCGGTCAGCGCGTACTTCGTCTACCAGCACGAGGCCTTCGCCGAGCTGGGCAGCCTCGGCTACATCGCGGCGATCATCGCGTTCACGGTGGGGGCGTTCGGGCTCTACACGACCGCGGTGACCACGCTGGCCGCCCGCCGGCAGAACCTCTTCCTCAAGCGGCTGCGCTCGACCGCGGCGGACGACCCGAGCATCCTGGTCGGCCTGCTGCTCCCGGTCACCGCCCTCTCGCTGGTGCAGGTGGCGGTGATCCTCGCCGTGCTGGGCTCCGTCACCGGGGGGCCGGCCAACCTGCCGCTGCTGGCGGTCGCGATCCTGGCACTGCTGGCCATGATGATCGGCCTGGGGCTGGCCACCGCCGGGCTGACCAACTCCCCCGAGCACGCCCAGGTCACCACGCTGCCGGTCTCCCTCGGCACCATCGCCGTCGCCAGCTGGGTGGGGCTCACCGGCACCGAGGAGCTGGCCCAGCTGAAGCGGCTGCTGCCCGGCGGCTCGGCCACCGAGCTGATCCTGGACGCCTGGAACGGCGGGGTGCCGGTCACCGAGTCGCTGGTGCTGCTGGCGCCCACGCTGGCCTGGGTGGCCGTCGCCGTCTCGCTGGCCCGTCGGTACTTCCAGTGGGAGCCGCGCCGCTGAGTCGGCCCGGCGACGCTCGTCCGGAACGGCCGCCCAGGGCGGCCGTTGCCGTGCGGGCCGGCCCGTCGGCCGGGTGCCGTCGGGCCGGCCGGGGCCGCGCCCGGCGCCCTCGGGTCAACGCGGCACGCTTCATTCACTCGATAGGAGGTGGCGGGGGGTGGCGAATGTCAGAACTATGCGTGTTCGCCTGCCTGTTGGCGCCTAGGGTCGGTCCGGCAGACCTGACCGGCCCAGAAGGACACCCATGCCAGTACCGCTCCGCCAGGAGGCCCGCACCGCTCGCCACGGCCGGCCGACCGGCCGCGGCTCGGTGCTTCGCGAGCCGGGCTTCCGACGTCGACTGCTCGCCCTGGCCGTGCTGCCGGCGGCGGCGGTGGCGCTGCTGGCGGTGCTCACGGTCGGCTACCTGCTGGCCGGCCGGCCGGCGGCCGGCGCCACGCCGTGGGCGCCGCTCACCGTCGCCGGGCTGCTCGCCGCCGCCCTGCTGGCGCTGGCCGGCGCCCTCGCCGCCGCCGAGGCCGGGGCGCACGCCGGCCGGCTGCACGCGCTGCGCCGGCAGGCGGCCAGGGGCCGCGTCGAGCTGCAGGCGCTGCTGGACGCGGTGGAGCGCGGCGAGCGGATCAGGGCCCCGGAGGGCCCCCAGCCGGCCGAGCCGGCGGCGGCCGAGCCGGGCGAACGCCCGCTGGAGCGGCTGCGGCACGAGATCGCCGTCAGCCGGCACGCCGCGCAGAGCGCGGTGGCCCAGGCGGTGGCGCTGGCCGACGAGCGGGCCGGCGCCGACGAGCGGGTCGAGGTCTTCGTCCACCTGGCCCGGCGGATGCAGTCCTTCGTGCACCGCCAGATCGAGTACCTGGACGAGCTGGAGCACGACGCCGAGGACCCGGAGCTGCTGCAGAGCCTCTTCCACCTGGACCACCTGGCCACCCGGATCAGGCGGCACGCGGAGAACCTCGCGGTGCTCGGCGGCGCCATCTCCCGCCGGCAGTGGAGCCGCCCGGTCCAGATGTCCGAGGTGCTGCGCTCCTGCATCGCCGAGGTCGAGCAGTACGCCCGGGTCAAGCTGGTGCCGCCGGTGGAGGGCACGGTGCGCGGCCACGCGGTCGCCGACGTGGTCCACCTGCTGGCCGAACTCGTGGAGAACGCCACCGAGTTCTCCGCCCCCGGCACCCAGGTGCTGCTGCGGGTCGAGCGGGTCACGGCCGGCGTGGCGGTCGAGGTGGAGGACCGGGGCCTGGGCATGACGCCGGCCGAGCAGAACCAGATGAACGCGGTGCTGGCCGGCACCGAGCGACACCCGGTGTCCGCGCTGCTCGAGGACGGCCGGGTGGGCCTCTTCGTGGTGGCCGCGCTGGCCCGGCGCCACCAGATCGACGTCCGGCTGCGGAGCAACATCTACGGCGGCGTCCAGGCCGTGCTGGTCCTCCCGCACGAGCTGCTCGGGGACGCCGCCGAGGGGCACTTCACCCCGGGGCGGGCGCGGGGCGCCGGGCCGGACCCGGCGTCCGCCACCCCATCGTCCCCGCCCGCCACCTCGCCCCCGCCCGCCACCGCGCTGACCCCGGCCGCCCCCGCCGTGCCCGCCGTCCGCTTCCCGGCCGCGCCCAGCACCGCCGAGTCGCTGCCCCCGGTGCCGCTGCCGCCCGCCGTGGGCGACCCGGACCCGCTGGCCCCGCTGGTCGCGGCGGGGCACGCCCGCGACCACCGGCCGCCGCTGCCCAGGCGCCGCCGCCAGCAGCACCTGGTGCCGCAGCTGCGGGCCGGCGTGCCGCTGCGCCCGGCGCCGCCGGCGGAGGACGTCGAGCCGCCTGACCCCGGCCTGATGGCCGCTTTCCGGCGCGGCGCCAGCCTCGCCGAGGAGGCCGAGTCGCACCGCTGACCGGTGCGCTCACCACCGGGGACCGCGGCTGACCACGCGGCCCCGGGTCCCGACCTGCCCAAGGAGCCGAAGATGACCCAGGTGACCGATCCCCCCACCACCCAACAGGCCGATCTGGACTGGCTGTTGACCGGCCTGGTGGAGCGCGTGCCGCACGCCCGCGGCGCCCTGCTGCTCAGCGTCGACGGGCTGGTGCGGGCCGCCCACGGCCTGGACCAGGAGGCCGCCGAGCAGCTGGCGGCACTGTCCTCCGGGTTGCACGCGCTGGCCCGCGGCGCCGGTGCCCGGTTCGCCGAGGGCGGCGAGGTGCGGCAGGTCGTGGTCGAGTGGGAGTCGGCGCTGCTCACCGTCTCCAGCGCCGGCCCCGGCAGCTGCCTGGCGGCGCTGGCCGACCGCAGAGCCGATGTCGCCGTGCTGGGCTACGAGATGACGCTGCTGGTCAGGAGCGTGCGGTCGGTGTTGGAGACCCCGCTGCGGCTGCCGGCGGGGCCCTGAGGCGGCCGTGACACCGACGCGCGGCGGCCGCCGTGGCGCCTGGCTCGACGAGGAGGCGGGGCGGCTGACGCGCCCCTACACCGCGAGCGACGGGCGGACCCGACCGGCGGCGGCCCTGGACCTGATGACCCTGGTGCGGGCGACCGGCCGGCCGGGGCACCGGGGGCAGCCGGGCCCCGAGCACAGCCAGCTGCTCATCCTCTGCCAGCGGCCGACCTCGGTCGCCGAACTCGCCGCCCAGCTGCGGCTACCGGCCGCCGTGACCAAGGTCCTGCTGGGCGACCTGCTCACCTGCGGTGCCGTCACCGTCAACGCGCCGGAGCCGGCCGGCGCCTCCCCAACCGATCGAGACCTGCTGGAGGCGGTGCTGCGTGGACTCCACGAACGGCTCTGACCACGGCTCAGCGAACGAGCCGGAACCGTTCCCCACCACGGCCAAGATCCTGGTCGCCGGCGGCTTCGGCGTGGGCAAGACCACGCTGGTCGGCGCGGTCAGCGAGATCGAGCCGCTGAGCACCGAGGAGCTGCTGACCCAACTCAGCGCCGACACCGACAGTCTGGACGGCGTCGAGCGCAAGGCGACCACCACGGTGGCCATGGACTTCGGCCGGATCACCCTGGACAACCAGCACGTCCTCTACCTGTTCGGCACGCCGGGGCAGGAACGGTTCTGGTTCGTCTGGGACGAGCTGTGCCACGGCGCGCTGGGTGCCGTGGTGCTGGCCGACACCCGACGGCTGGAACACTGCTTCCCCGCCGTGGACTTCTTCGAGCGCCGCGGGGTCGGCTTCGTGGTGGCGGTCAACGAGTTCGACCACGCGGTGCGCTACACCACCGAGGAGATCCGGGCGGCGCTCGACCTGGACCCCCGGGTGCCGGTGGTCACCTGCGACGCGCGCAAGGCCGCCTCGGCCACCCGGGTGCTGGTCGCCCTCGTCCGCCACCTGATCGACACCAGAGCCGGCCGCTGACGGAGCCGGCCGGTCCGGCTCACTCCTCCTCGGCGCCGCCGAACCGCTCCCGGTAGGCGGCCAGGTCGTCCTCGGTGAGCTTGGCGAACAGCACCTCGGGCACGGTGAACGGGGTGCCGGCCGGCACCGCGTCCAGGGCCCGCGCCGCCTCCGGGGTGACCCAGCGGGCGGCGAGCGCCTCGGCGGTGGCCGCGTCCTCGGGCGCGAACACCGCGCGCAGGGCGGCCGAGGTGAACGGGACGAACGGCTCGGAGACCACCGCGTAGAGGTGGATCAGGTTGATCGCGGTGCGCAGCGTCAGGGCCGCCGCCTCCGGGTCCGCCTTGATCTCCTTCCAGGGTGCCTTGGTCTCCAGGTAGACGTTGCCCGCGCTCCACAGCGCGCGCAGCGCGAACGCCGCCTTGCGGAACTGGAGGTCGGCCAGCTGCCGTTCGTACTCGGCGAGCAGCCCGGCGATCTCCTCGCCCAGCGCCTCCTCCGCCGCGCCCGGCGCGTGCCCGGCCGGCACGGCGTCGCCGAAGCGCTTGCGGGAGAACGACAGCACCCGGTTGACGAAGTTCCCCAGGGTGTCCGCCAGGTCCTTGTTGACGACCGAGGCGAACAGCTCCCAGGAGAACGCCGAGTCGTCCGACTCGGGCGCGGCGGCCAGCAGGAAGTACCGCCAGTAGTCCGCCGGCAGCAGCTCAAGCGCCTGGTCGGTGAAGATGCCGCGCTGCTGCGAGGTGGAGAACTTGCCGCCGTAGTACGTCAGCCAGTTGAGGGCCTTGACGTAGTCGACCTGCTTCCACGGCTCCCGGGTGCCCAGCTGGGTGGCCGGGAACATCACGGTGTGGAACGGGACGTTGTCCTTGGCCATGAACTCCGTGTACCGGACGTCGTCCGCCTCGTACCACCAGGAGCGCCAGTCCCGGCTCTCGCCCTCGCCGGCCGCGTCGGCCCACTCCTTGGTGGCGCCGATGTAGCCGATCGGCGCGTCGAACCAGACGTAGAACACCTTGCCCTCGGCGGCCAGTTCGGGCCAGACGTCGGCCGGCACCGGCACGCCCCACTGAAGGTCGCGGGTGATCGCCCGGTCGTGCAGCCCCTCGGTCAGCCACTTGTGGGCGATAGAGGAGGCCAGGGCGGGCCACTCGTCGCCGTGCCGCTCGACGAACGCGGCGACCTCCGGCTCCAGCAGCGACTGGCGGAGGAAGAGGTGCGTGGTCTCCCGGACCTCAAGCTCGGTGCTGCCGCTCACCGCGGACCTGGCGTTCAGCAGGTCCGTCGGGTCCAGCACCCGGGTGCAGTTCTCGCACTGGTCGCCGCGGGCCGCCTCGTAGGCGCAGTAGGGGCAGGTGCCGACGATGTACCGGTCGGGCAGGAAGCGGCCGTCCTCGACCGAGTAGACCTGCCGGGTGGACCGCTCCTCGATGAAGCCGTGCTCCGCGAGCCGGCGGGCGAAGTGCTGGGTGATCTCGATGTTCTGCGGGGACGAGGTGCGCCCGAAGTAGTCGAACTCCAACCCGAAACCGTCGTAGACGGCCTTCTGCGCGCGGTGCTGCTGGGCGCAGAACTCGTCGACCGGCAGGCCGGCGGCCTGGGCGGCCAGCTCGGCCGGGGTGCCGTGCTCGTCGGTCGCGCAGATGTAGAGCACGTCGTGGCCCCGCTGCCGCAGGTAGCGGGCGTAGACGTCGGCGGGGAGCATCGAGCCCACCATGTTCCCCAGGTGCTTGATCCCGTTGATGTAGGGCAAGGCACTGGTGATGAGGTGTCGGGCCATCCTCGGATGCTCCAATGAGTGAGTCGGATCAGTGACGACGGAGAACAGGGAGTGACAAATCGCCGAGACGAGCGTATTTCATCCTACCGACGAATCATCGGTCGATCGTGTCGGCTGCCCCGCCGACCGGCGCTGGCGGGTGGTGGGGCTGCTGAGCGGCACCTCGCACGACGCGGTCGACGCCGCCGTCGCCGACCTCTCCTTCGCGCCCGAGCCGGACGGCACCGGCGAGCGGGTCGTACTGCGCCCGCTGGGCGCCCTCAGCGAGCCCTTTCCCGCGCCGCTGCGGGCCGCCCTCACGGAGGCGCTGCCGCCGGCGGCCACCACCCTGGCGACGGTCTGCCGGCTGGACACCGAACTCGGCCAGCTCTTCGGCCGGGTGGCCGCCCGGGCCGTCACCGAGCTGGCCGGCGGCACCGCCGACCTGGTCGCCTCGCACGGGCAGACGGTCTTCCACTGGACGGCCGGCCCCCGGGCGCTCGGCACCCTCCAGCTGGGCTCGGCCGGCTGGATCGCCGAGGCCACCGGGCTGCCGGTGGTCGCCGACTTCCGCACCCGGGACATCGCCAGGGGCGGCCAGGGCGCGCCCCTGGTGCCGCTGCTGGACGCGCTGCTGCTGCTCGGCGGCCCGGCCGAGCGGCTGCCAGGCGCCGGCGGCCGGGGCGTGCTCAACCTCGGCGGCATCGCCAACATCACCGCCAGGGACGCCACCGGCCGGCTGCTCGCCTACGACCTGGGCCCGGCCAACGCGCTGATCGACGCGGCCGTCGTCGAGACCAGCGGCGGGGCCCGCCGGCTGGACACCGACGGGGCCGCGGCAGCCCGCGGCCGGGTGGACCGGGCGCTGCTGGCCCGGCTGCTGGCCGAGCCCTACTACCGGCTGGCCCCGCCCAAGTCCACCGGCAAGGAACTCTTCCACGCCGACTACCTCCGCCGGCGGCTGCCGGCCCGGCCCCCGGCACCGGACGACCTGGTCGCCACCGTCACCGAGCTGACCGCCGAGCTGGTCGCCGTCGCCTGCCGCACGCTGGGCCTGACCGAGCTGCTGGTCTCCGGCGGCGGCGTGCGCAACCCGACCCTGCTGCGCCGGATCGCGGCGCTGGCCGCGCCGACCGAGGTGCGGACCACGGACCGCGCGGGGTTGCCGGCCCAGGCCAAGGAGGCGCTGCTCTTCGCCCTGCTGGGCTTCCTGACCGCGCACGGCCTGCCGGGCAGCCTGCCGGCGGCCACCGGCGCCCGGGCCGAGGCCGTGCTGGGCTCGGTGACGCCCGGCGCCGGCCCGCTGCGGCTGCCGCCGCCGCGCGCCAGGCCGCCGCGCCGGCTGGTGATCGAGCCGGCGCCCGGCGGCCCGGCTCAGACCGCCTCGGGCAGCCGCTCCGGCGGGCCGGGCCGCGCGTAGTACCAGCCCTGCGCCGAGTCGCAGCCCAGCTCGCGCAGCTGCTCGGCCTGGGTCGAGGTCTCCACGCCCTCGACGGTGACCGAGAGCCGCAGCGCGTGCGCCAGCGAGACGATGCCCTCCACGATCTTCAGGTCCACCGGGTCTGCCGGGTCCCGCTGGAGCCCCTGGGTGAAGGAGCGGTCCAGCTTGAGCGTGCTGGCCGGCAGCCGACGGAGGTTGGCGAGGTTGGAGTAGCCGGTGCCGAAGTCGTCGAGCGCGATGCCGACGCCCAGCTCGGCCAGCTCGCGCAGCGGCTTCAGCTCGTGCTCGTCGGCCCGGATCATCGCCGTCTCCGTCACCTCGAGGCAGAGCGCGCTGGGCGGCAGCCCGGCCTCCTCCAGCACCGCGACGGTGTCCTGGACCAGCTCCGGATGGTGGAGCTGCCGCGGCGAGAGGTTGACGTTGACGCGGAGCGGGCGCGGGCCGCCGATGCCGCGGACCTGCCACTGGCAGGCCTGCCGCACCGCCTCCTGGAGCACCCAGCGGCCCAGCGGCACGATCAGTCCGGTGTGCTCGGCCAGCGGGATGAAGCGGTCGGGGCCGAGCACCCCGTGCCGCGGGTGGCTCCAGCGGACCAGCGCCTCGGCGCCCTCCAGGCTGCCGTCCTCCATCCGCACCAGCGGCTGGTACTCGATGAAGAACTCGCACCCCTTGAGCGCGGCCGGCAGGTGGTGGGTGAGGTGGTGCCGGCTGATCGCCCTGGCGTCCGAGTCCGGGTCGGCCAGCGCGTAGCGGTTGCCGCCCTCGGCCTTGGCCCGGTACATGGTGATGTCGGCGCTGCGCAGCACCTCGGCGGAGGTGAGCGCCTGGGTGGCCCCCTCGACCACCCCGATGCTGGCCCGCACCGTCAGCTCCCGGTCCCCGACGGTGACCGGGGTGGCCAACGCGGCCAGCGCCCGGTTCGCCAGCTCGGTGACCGCGTCCCTGGACGGCGGGTCGATGACCAGCGCCACGAACTCGTCGCCGCCGATCCTGGCCAGCATCTGCCCGGGACCCGAGGCGCAGGACTGGAGCCGCTCGGCGACCGCGATCAGCAGCTGGTCGCCGACCGCGTGCCCGAGGCTGTCGTTGACCGCCTTGAAGCCGTCCAGGTCGAGGTAGCACAGCCCCACCCGGCTCTGCGCCGAGCCGGCCGCCAGGGTCTGCTCCAGGCGCTCGAAGAACAGCGAGCGGTTGGGCAGGTCGGTCAGCGCGTCGTGGGTGGCCTGGTAGCGCAGCCGCAGGTTGAGCAGTCGACGCTCGGAGACGTCCTCCATCATGACCAGCATGTACCGCGGGGTGCCCTCGGCGTCGCGCAGCAGCGAGACCGTGAGGTTGGTCCACAGCACCGTGCCGTCGCCCCGGTTGTAGGGCTTCTCCACCTGGTAGTGCTCGCGCTCGCCGCGCATCAGCTCGCGCTGGAGGCGCCAGACCTCGGGGGAGTCCTCGGGGTGCGTCCAGTCCAGCACGTTCCGCCGGTTCGGCGGCAGGGTGGCGCCGAGCATCCGGGCGAAGGAGGCGTTGGTGTCGATGATGTCGCCGTTGATGTCGGCGATGCCGATGCCGAGCGCCGCGTCCCGGAAGACCGCGCGGAACCTGGCCTCGCTCTCGTACAGCGCGTTGGCGATCTCGGTCTGGGCGGTGAGCGCGGCCACCGAGAGCGACTCCTGCTCGTTGCGGGTCCGCTCCTGGAGGGCGCGGGCGAAGCCGGCCGAGATGGCGTGCTGGAGGCGGGCGCAGCGGCTGCGGCCCTCCTCCTGGTCCAGGACGGCCGGGTCGGAGCAGTACAGCAGCAGGTAGGCGTCGATCACGCCGAGCACCCGGGGGAGCGCCTCGGGGGCGGTGCAGTGCGCGGCGACCAGGGCCTCGCCGACGAAGGTCCCGGGGGCCGGGTCGAAGGGGCGCGCCCGCAGCGCGTTGGCGAGCCGCTCGGTGAGGCCGACCAGCAGGTTCTCGAACTCCCGCTTGGTCAGGGAGGTGGTGATGGCCGGGTAGACGGCGCGGCACCAGATGGTGGCGAACCGCCGCAGGCCGTCGGGCGGGAGGTTGGGGGTACGGGGGGAGTCGGTCACGCCTTGCGCCCCACCCCGGCGATGCCGCTGAACGCCAGCGGGTCCTCGTCCTCGGCGCTGTCCTCGGGGCGCCAGTGGCCGATCGGCACCAGGCCGGGGTCGACCAGCTCGAAGCCGTCGAAGAAGCCGGCCACCTGCGTCTCCTGACGCATCACCAGCTCGGTGCCGACGGCCTGGTAGACGTCGATCAGCCGCTCGCCCTGCTCGACGGTGACCGGGCCGTGCTGCACGGAGGCGTGGCTGAGCACCAGCAGGCTGCCGGGGGCCAGCGCGTCGCGCAGGGTGGCCAGCCGCTGGCGGACCTCCTGGTCGTCCGGCACGAAGTGCAGCAGCGCCACCAGCATCAGCACCACCGGCTGCGTCAGGTCGAGCAGTTCCTTGGCCTCGGGGCTGCCGAGGATGGCCTCGGGCTCGTGGAAGTCGCCGGCCACGCTGCCGGCGCCCGGCACGTCCCGCAGCACCGCGCGGCTGTGCGCCACGGCCACCGGGTCGTTGTCCACGTACAGCACCCGGGCCGCCGGGTTCGCGCCGATGGCCAGCTCGTGCACGTTGCCGAAGGTGGGTATGCCGGAGCCGATGTCGAGGAACTGGGTGATCCCCCGGTTCACCGCGTACCGGACCGCGCGCCGCATGAACGCCCGGTTGGCCTGCATGATCTTGGGGAGTCCGGGAAACGCCTCCAGGGCCTTGCGGGCGGTGACGCGGTCCACCTCAAAGTTGTGTGAACCGCCGAGGTAGTAGTCGTACATGCGCGACACGCTCGGCACCGACAGGTCAATGCCCTGCGGTGCCCAGGTGGGTCGTTCCATCGACGTCTCCAATGTCCCCTGCATATGCGCTCATTGGCCCCGACGGTCGAGGGTACTGACCGAGTGCCAGTCCAGGGAAGGAAACGGAGGGGCAACCTCCCCCTGCTGGGGGGTTAGTGGGGCATCTGTCCCGTTTGGCGGGCGCGTCACATCTCCTGGGTGAGCCGGGACACAGCCGGATCAGGACGGTCCTGGTCCGGTGGCTCCAGAATGATGATCGCTCAGCTCGGGGCAGGAGGAGGCGATTTCGGGCCGAACCTCGCGCACGGAGCGGGGCGCGCGCCCCCCGGCGGCTCCGTCGGGCGGAGCCGTGGTGCTGGGTTCAGAGGCTGACCCCGTTCTGCCGGAGATAGGCGACGGGGTCGATGTCGGTGCCGAACGCGGCGCCGGTCCGGATCTCGAAGTGCAGGTGCGGTCCGGAGGAGTTGCCCGTGGAGCCGGCCCGGCCGAGGCGCTGGCCGGCGCTGACCGGCTGGCCCTCGGAGACGGCGATCGCCGAGAGGTGGGCGTACTGGCTGTAGTGGCCGTCCGCGTGCCGCACGATGACCTGGTACCCGAAGGAGCCGGACCAGCCGGCCGCGACGACCTGACCCTCGGTCACCGACTTCACCGTGGTGCCGGTGGGGACCGGGAAGTCGACGCCGGTGTGGTAGCCGAGGGACCAGGAGCCGCCGGTGGCGTGGTAGGCCGTGCCGGTGCCGGAGTCGACCGGGGCGTGGAAGGCGGGGGCCGGCTCCGGG
This sequence comes from Streptomyces chisholmiae, assembly GCF_031845445.1. NCBI lineage: Bacteria > Bacillati > Actinomycetota > Actinomycetes > Kitasatosporales > Streptomycetaceae > Streptomyces > Streptomyces chisholmiae. The sequence goes on from NZ_JAVREO010000011.1 coordinate 70,364, forward strand.
TCCTGGGCCCGCTCGCCCTGGGGCTCGGCCTCCGGTTCGGGTTCAGGTTCGGGTTCCGGCTCCGGTTCGGGTTCCGGCTCGGGCTCGGGCTCGGGTTCGGGCTCAGGTTCAGGTTCGGGTTCCGGCTCGGGCTCAGGTTCGGGTTCGGGTTCCGGCTCAGGTTCGGGCTCCGGTTCCGGCTCCTCGGCCCTGGGCTCGGCGTCCTGGCTCAACTCCAGGCGCTGGCCCGGGAAGATCAGGTCCGGATCGGAGCCGACCGTGGCGCGGTTCAGCCGGTAGAGGGACTGCCAGCCGCCGGTGACCCGGTACTGCTCGGCGATGCCGGAGAGGGTGTCGCCGCTGACCACCTCGTACCGCTCGGGCGCCGCGACGCTCGCCGCCGCCGGCCGCACGTCGGAGGCGGCATCGGCCTCGGTCTCCGGCTCGGCCTCGGTGGCGGGCTCGGCCGCCGGGACGATCTCGGGCGCGGCGCCGTCCCCGCTGAGCCCGGCCCGCACGGAGCAGGTCGGCCAGGCGCCGGGGCCCTGCCCGCGCAGCACCTCCTCGGCGACGGCTATCTGCTGGTCCTTGGTGGCCAGGTCGGCGCGGGCGGCGTAGGCCGTGCCGCCGTACGCCTCCCAGGTGCTCTGCTGGAACTGGAGGCCGCCGAAGAAGCCGTTGCCCGTGTTGATGCTCCAGTCGCCACTGCTCTCGCACGCGGCGACCTGCTCCCAGGTCTCGACGGGGGCGGCGCTGGCGGTGCCGGCGCTCACCAGGGGCAGCGCCAGCCCCGCGCCGCCGGCGGTCACGGTCAGCGAGGCGCGGGAGACCGCGCTCGGCCGGTAACGGCGGTGACGGCCACGTCCTGACATCGCTCTGCCCCTCCCCGGAGAATCCCCTTGATCCACGTCAGTTCCCCACGCGGACGGGGAAGTTGGGCACCACGATATGGGTCGGCTATCGCTCGGGCAAGGGAGCGAATGGCGGCCGGCGGCCGGGTGCGGGGACGCCGGAAAACGGGTCGGCCGTCACGATCGGCCGACCGCGCCGACCCGGCCCGGAGTACTCAGGAAACCTGCACTTCCCGAAGAGAAACTCGCAGGAATGGTCGGGCGCGCGCATTTCCGAAGACGTTGGCCCGTTGTCCGCGCTCGGGACGGGTTCCGTTTCCCGTTCCCCATCGCGCGGTTCCGGCCAGCGGGCTGGCCAAGAACCTGCGACCGGTCCCCGCCGCGCCCGTCCGGACAGCGACGCGGCTGCGGGCGCCCCTGGGCACCCGTCGCCGCGTCGTCGGCCCGTCAGCCGTCCTTGGGGGAGATCCGCGCCTCGGGCGGGGCCAGCTCGGCGCCGGCCCGCGCCGCGGCCCGCGCCGCCGGGCCGGCCGGGTCGACCGCGGGCACCGCGCCCGGCCCGGTGACCTCGCTGGTGGGCACCGGGGTCGGGGTGCCGTCGGCGCTCCGGTCCCGCGCGCCGACCACCGCCTCGACGGCCGGTCGCCGGGGCGGGCGCAGGAAGTAGAGCACCACGCCGAGGATGGCGCAGGCGACCAGGCCGTCCATCCAGAAGTGGTGCGCGGTGGCGACCACCGCCAGCACGGTGATCAGCGGGTGCGCCAGCCACAGCCAACGCCACCGGCCGCGGGTGGCGACGACCAGCCCGATGCCGATCAGCACCGCCCAGCCGACGTGCAGCGAGGGCATGGCGGCGAACTGGTTGGCCATCGAGTTCGGGTCCGGCTCGTCGTAGACCGCCGGGCCGTACACCAGTCCGGTGTCGATCATCCGCAGCGGGCGGTAGAGCCGCGGCGGGGCGAGTGGCACCAGCAGGTGCAGCACCAGCGCGCCGGCGGTCAGCCAGGTGATCACCCAGCGGAACCACACGTAGAAGCCGGGGCGCCGCCAGTAGAGCCAGACCAGGAAGATCACGGTGGCCGGGAAATGCACGGTCGCGTAGTAGACATTGATGAATCTGATCAGTGTCTCGCTGTGCAATACCAGATCCTGGACCGCCGCCTCGCTGGGCAGGTGGAGGAACCGTTCCAGCTCCCATATCCGCTCGGCATTCGCGTAGGCGTCGTCGAACTGGCCGTTCGCCGCGCGTCTGCCCAGTTTGTACGCGAGGTAGAGGGCGCAGACGAGCAGGAGTTCCCGGAGGAACGGCGGTCGCCGGCCCAGCTCGGGTCGCTGTGGTCGCCGCAGGGGGCGGATCAGCTTGGACGCTCCGGTGAGTGGCATAGGAAGGGTTCCCGAATAGACAGAGGGTCGGTCACGGTCCGGACCAGTGCGCGAGGGAGGCCGTTGTCCCGTCCCTCATCGATCTTCAGTTCCCGCGGCGAGTCTACGGCTCCTGACCACTCGGCTGCCCGCTGGGTGAGTCGGTCAATCCCCTCGGTGACCCCACCCGGTCCCGCCGCCGCGTGGGCCGCGACCGGGGCCGGGGGATCGGACGGCCCGGCGGCCGTCCGGGTGACCGGAGTCCCGGTCGGCGGGCCCGTTCGGCCACCGGCCCGCCCGAGCGGGCACGGGGGTGGCGGTTCGACGGGGCAGAAGGGGCGGAGGGGGCGTGGGTGGGGAGCTGCGACGAGCTGAGAGGAATGGGGTGAACCGCGGGTCGCCGCAGGTCAGAAGGGCGTCCTCCGCCGCTTTGTCCTCACCGAGGAAGAAGTTTCAAGGTTTCGCGCAGAACTTCTTCCCTGCCCGCCTCCGCACTGCTAGATTCCCTCGGCAAGCCCGGTACGGACCTCGTGTCGGGGACCGATGCCGACGGTGGCGGGAGGGGCAGCGTGAGGCGCATGACGGCTCGGCCAGCGAACGCGCACCAGGCGCGGTTGCTTCGGCTGCTGCGGGACGCCGGTCCCAGTTCCCGGGCGCAGCTCGGTGACCAGGTCGAGCTGTCCAGGTCCAAGCTGGCCGTGGAGATCGACCGGTTGCTCCAGACCGGCCTGGTGGTCGGCGACGGCTTCGCCGCCTCCCGGGGCGGTCGCCGTTCGCACAACGTGCGGCTCGCGCCCGAACTGCGTTTCCTGGGCGTGGACATCGGTGCCACTTCCCTCGATGTCGCCGTCACCGGACCCGAGTTGGAGATCCTCGGGCACCTCACCGAGCGGATGGACGTCCGCGAGGGGCCGGTGGCGGTCTGCGAGCAGGTGCTGTCGATGGCCGAAAAACTGCGCAACGCGGGCCTGGCCGAGCACTTCGACGGCGCCGGGATCGGCGTCCCGGGTCCGGTGCGGTTCCCCGACGGGGTGCCCGTGGCGCCCCCGATCATGCCCGGGTGGGACGGTTTCCCCGTCCGCGAGGTGCTCAGCCAGGAGCTGGGCTGCCCGATCATGGTCGACAACGACGTGAACCTGATGGCCCTGGGCGAGCAGCACGCCGGCGTCGCCCACTCGGTGCAGGACTTCATCTGCGTCAAGATCGGCACCGGCATCGGCTGCGGTGTGGTCGCCGACGGCAAGGTGCACCGGGGGGCCACCGGCAGCGCCGGCGACATCGGGCACATCCAGGTGGTGGCCGACGGGCGGCAGTGCCCCTGCGGCAACCGCGGCTGCCTGGAGGCCTACTTCGGCGGTGCCGCGCTGGCCGCGGACGCCGAACTGGCAGCCAGGGACGGACGGTCGGCGGAGCTGGCCGCCCGGCTCGCCGCCGTCGGCTCGTTGACGGCGTCCGACGTGTCCGCCGCCGCCTCCGCCGGCGACGTGGCCTCGCTCGACCTCATCCGCCAGGGCGGCGCCCGCACCGGCCAGGTGATCGCCGCGCTGGTCAGCTTCTTCAACCCCGCGCTCGTGGTGATCGGCGGCGGGGTGACCGGCCTCGGCCACACCCTGCTCGCCAGCATCCGCACCCAGGTCTACCGGCAGTCCCTGCCGCTGGCCACCGGCAACCTGCCCATCGTCCTCGGTGAACTCGGGCCCGTCGCCGGGGTGACCGGCGCCGCGCGCCTGATCAGCGACCACCTCTTCAGCTACAACCCGACCTGAGCCGTACCCGAACCCACCCACGCACCGCCGGCACCCCGGGACCGTAGCCGCCCCGGCCAACCGCCGGCCCAGCAGTAGCAGCAGTCAGCCGTAGCAGTAGCCGTCGCGACGGCGGCGGCACCGACGCGGTGCCAGCACCGCCGGCACGGCGTCGTACCCGCACCTCCCGCACCGCAGCAGGACCAGCACCCGCACGGCACGCACCGCACCAAGCACCCGCACCACCGGGCACCGCACCACCCGCACCACACCCGGTACCGGCCACCGCCCTACCCCCGCATGCCCGCGCAGCGGCACAGTCGCCCCAGGAGACCAGCCATGGCAAGCGCGCCACCACCCATCCTCACCCTCTCCGGCATCACCAAGTCATTCCCCGGCGTCCGGGCCCTGGACGGGGTGGACCTGGACGTGCTGCCGGGCGAGGTGCACTGCCTGCTGGGCCAGAACGGGGCCGGCAAGTCCACCCTGATCAAGGTGATCGCCGGCGCCCACCAGCCCGACGAGGGCCGGATCGGCTGGCAGGGCGAGGACGTCACGCTCGGCACCCCGGTCGCCGCGATGCGGCTGGGCATCGCCACCATCTACCAGGAACTCGACCTGGTGCTGCACCTCTCCGTCGCGGAGAACGTGCACCTCGGCCACGAGACCGCGACCGCCGGGTTCGTCCGCCGGTCGGTGGCGAGGGAACGCACCGCGGCGCTGCTCGCCCGGCTCGGCCACCCGGAGATCCACCCCGACACGATCGTCGGCGACCTCTCGTCGGCCGGCCAACAGATCGTCAGCATGGCCCGGGCGCTGTCTCACGAGACCCGCCTCATCGTGATGGACGAGCCGTCGGCGGTGCTCGACCCGGACGAGGTCGGCAACCTGTTCCGGATCGTGGAGAGTCTCACCGCCGACAACGTGGCCGTCGTCTACATCTCCCACCGGCTGGAGGAGATCCGGGAGATCGGCGACCGGGTCACCGTGCTCAAGGACGGCCGGGCCGTCGCCCGCGGGCTGCCCGCCGGCTCCACCGCGACCAAGGACATCGTCGCGCTGATGACCGGCCGGGACGTCGCGCACGACTTCCCCCGCCGCACGGCCCCGCTGCCCGAGCCGGCCGGCGAGCCGGTGCTGGTCGCCGAGAACCTGTCCAGGGCCGGCGAGTTCGCGCCGCTCGACCTCACCCTGCACCCCGGCGAGATCGTCGGGCTGGCCGGCCTGGTCGGCTCCGGCCGCTCCGAGATCCTGGAGACCATCTACGGCGCCAGGACGCCCAGTACGGGCCAGGTCACGGTGGGCGGCAAGCGGCTGCGCCCGGGCAGCGTGGTCTCCGCGGTGCGCGCCGGGCTCGGGCTGGCGCCCGAGGAACGCAAGGCGCAGGCGCTCTTCATGCTGGAGTCGGTGACCCGGAACGTGTCGGTCTCCTCGCTGCCCCGGTTCTCCCGCGGCGGCTGGCTGGACCGGTCGGGGGAACGCGCCGCGGCGCACCGCAACATCCGGGAGCTGTCGCTGCGGCCGGACAACCCGGACGCCCCGGTCCGCACGCTCTCCGGCGGCAACCAGCAGAAGGCCGTGCTGGCCCGCTGGCTGCTCCGCCGCTGCCAGGTCCTGCTGCTCGACGAGCCAACCCGCGGGGTGGACGTCGGCGCCCGGGCCGAGTTGTACGCCCTGATCCGCCGCCTGGCCGACGACGGCGTGGCCGTCCTGCTGGTCTCCAGCGAGATACCCGAGGTGCTCGGGCTCGCCGACCGGGTGCTGGTGCTGCGGGAGGGCCAGGTGGTGCACACCGCACCGGCCCGGGAGCTCGACGAGCACCGGGTTCTCGATCTCGTCATGGAAGGGAGCCAGGCGTGACCACTGGCGCGACCTCGGAACCGGCCCCGACCGCCTCGCTCGACAAACCGGCGCCGCCGGGCCCGCCGTCCGGCGGCCACGGCCCGGAACGCGGTCCGGCCCCAGGACCCAGGCTGGCCCTCGGCCGGTTCCTGGACCTGCACACCCTCTCGCTGCTCGCGGTGCTCGCCGCCCTCTGCGTGATCGGCGCGGTGACCGCCGGGGACAACTTCCTGACCACCAGCAACCTCCAACTGGTGCTGGTGCAGGCGTCCGTGATCGGCGTGGTCACGGTCGGCATGACCTTCGTGATGATCGGCGGCGGGATCGACCTCTCGGTCGGCGCCATCGTGGCGCTGGCCTCGGTGTGGTGCACCACGGTGGCCACCCAGGAGTTCGGCATGGCCGGCATGGTCTTCTGCGCCCTGGCGGTCGGCGTCGGCTGCGGCCTGGTCAACGGGGTGCTGATCGCCTACGGCCCGATGGTCCCGTTCGTGGCCACCCTCGCCATGATGGTCTCGGCGCGCGGCCTGGCCCTGGAGATCACCGGCGGCTCCACCCAGATGGTCACCGTGGACTCGGTGTTGGACCTGGGCCGGCGCGACTCCTACGTCCTCGGCGTCCCGCCGCTGGTGATCATGTTCGCGGTGATCACCGCCCTCGGCTGGGTGCTGCTCAACCGCACCACCTTCGGGCGGCGCACGGTGGCCGTCGGCGGCAACGCCGAGGCGGCCCGGCTGGCCGGCATCGCGGTCAAGCGGCAGCGGCTGCTGCTCTACGCCCTCTCCGGGCTCTGCTGCGGTATCGCCGCGTTCATGCTGGTGGTGCTCTCCGGCTCCGGCCAGAACACCAACGGCAACCTGTACGAGCTGAACTCCATCGCCGCCGCCATCATCGGCGGCACCCTGCTCACCGGCGGCCGCGGCACCATCATCGGCTCGGTGCTGGGGGTGCTGGTCTTCACCCTGATCACCAACCTGTTCGTCCTCAACAACGTGGAGAGCGCCTTCCAGCAGATCGCCACCGGCGCCATCGTGGTCGCCGCCGTGCTGCTCCAGCGCCGCTCCGCCCGGCAGCAGACCTAGCCGGCAGCAGAACCCAGGCTTCCCCCTTTTTTCCCTGACCATCTGGCACACCATCCCCGACCACCGTTGTTCGCATGGAAGGTTGACGCTCCTCATGAAAACACCCGCACTGGGCCGCAGAGGTCTGCTCTTCGGCGGTGCCGCCGCCGGCGCCGGCGTGCTGCTCGCCGGCTGTACCAGCAACGAGAGCAACGACGGTGACGACGACGGCGCGCAGAGCCAGGCCGCCGCCAACACCGACGAGGAGGGCCCGGCGGTCACCATCGGCTTCGCCGGCCCGCAGGCTGACCACGGCTGGCTGAACGCCATCAACGAGCACGCCAGGAGCCGGGCCGAGGAGTACGCGGACGTCACCCTGGAGATCACCGAGGGCTCCAACGACACCGCGCAGCAGATCGGCCAGATCGAGAGCCTGATCAACAGCCAGGTCGACGTGCTGGTGATCCTGCCGGCCGACGGACGCTCGCTCACCCAGGCAGCGCTCTCCGCGATGAACGCCGGCATCCCGGTGATCAACCTGGACCGGGTCTTCGACACACCGCAGGCGTACCGCTGTTGGGTCGGCGGCGACAACTACGGTATGGGGCTGAACGCCGGTCACTACATCGGCGAGCAGCTGCGGGACGTGGAGGGTGCCAGGGTTGTCGAACTCTCCGGCCCCGACAACCTCGAACTCACCGTCCAGCGCACCCAGGGCTTCGACGACGCGCTGGCCAACTACCCCAACATCGAGAAGGTCGCCCGGCAGGCCGCCGACTTCACCGTCGAGTCGGGCCAGGACGTGATGTCCGGGCTGCTCCAGGCCGTCCCGGAGTTCCACGCCCTGTGGAACCACGACGACGACCAGGGCGTGGGCGCCGAGCGGGCCATCGACCAGGCCGGCCGGGACGAGTTCTTCATGGTCGGCGGCGCCGGCTCGCGGCACGTGATGGAGGCCATCCAGGCCGACAACACCGTGCTCAAGGCCACCGTGCTCTACCCGCCGACGATGGCCGCCTCGGCGATCGACCTGGCCAGGGCCGTCGGCCAGGCCAAGGGGATAGGCGGGCTGGCCGAGTTCGAGATCCCCTCGTTCATCCAGCTCTACTCGGCCGTCGTGACCAAGGACAACGTCGAGCAGTACCTGCCGACCGGATTCAACTGACAGGGACCCACATGCCTATCTCCACCACAAGCCCGACGCTCGGCGTGGGCATGGTCGGCTACGCCTTCATGGGCGCCGCCCACTCGCAGGGGTGGCGCACCGTCGGCCGGGCCTTCGACCTACCTCGCACGCCGGTCATGGCCGCGATCTGCGGCCGGGACCGGGCGCGGGTCGACGCCGCGGCCGACCGCCTGGGCTGGGCGGCGGCCGAGACCGACTGGCGCGCGCTGATCGCCAGGGACGACGTCCAGCTGGTCGACATCTGCTCGCCGGGCGACAGCCACGCGGAGATCGCCATCGCCGCCCTGGCGGCCGGGAAGCACGTGCTGTGCGAGAAGCCGCTGGCCAACACCGTGGCCGAGGCGGAGGCCATGGTCGCCGCCGCGGAAGCCGCCGCGGGGCGCGGCCAGTTGGCGATGGTCGGCTTCAACTACCGCCGGGTGCCGGCACTGGCACTGGCCCGCCGACTGGTCGCCGAGGGGCGGATCGGCACGCTGCGGCACGTGCGCGCCGTCTACCTCCAGGACTGGGGCGCCGACCCGGAGCTCAAGCTGGTCTGGCGGCTGCGCAAGGAGCTGGCCGGCTCCGGCGCGCTCGGCGACCTGGGCGCGCACGTCGTCGACCTGGCGCAGCACCTCACCGGCGAGCTGATCACCGGGGTCTCGGCGCACACCGAGACCTTCGTCAAGGAACGGCCGCTGCCGGACGGCAGCGGGGTGGGCGAGGTCACCGTGGACGACGCGGCCCTCTTCACCGGCCGGCTGGCCTCGGGGGCGCTGGCTTCCTTCGAGGTCAGCCGGTTCGCCACCGGCCGGAAGAACGCGCTGCGCATCGAACTCAACGGCTCCGACGGCTCGTTGGCCTTCGACCTGGAGCGCCTCAACGAGCTGGAGTTCTACGACGGCACCGAGCCGGCCAGCCGGGCCGGCTTCCGGCGGATCCTGGTGACCGAGCCGGACCACCCCTACCTGGAGGGCTGGTGGCCGGCCGGCCACGGGCTTGGCTACGAGCACACCTTCGCCCACCAGGCGCGGGATCTGGTGCACGCCATCGACGCGGGCGAGCAGCCGGCCCCGTCGTTCGCCGACGGTCTCCAGGTGCAGCGGGTGCTCGCCGCCATCGAGGAGAGCGCGGAGAAGAACGCCGTGCACACCCCCGTGCACGGCGCCCAGTGACACGGCTCGCGGCACACGGCCCCGCCTGACAGGGGACCGAACGACGCGGCCTCGAACGACACGGCTCTGCACGACACGGCGCGACCGGGAAGCAGCGCGCGACGGAAGGAAAGGCACACCATGTCCCGCAAGTTCACCCTGTTCACCGGGCAGTGGGCGGACCTCCCGCTGGAGGAGGTCTGTCGGCTGGCCCGCGACTTCGGCTACGACGGGCTGGAACTCGCCTGCTGGGGCGACCACTTCGAGGTGGACCGGGCGCTGAAGGAGCCCGACTACGTGGCCGGCCGCCGGGCCCTGCTGGAGAAGTACGGCCTGGAGTGCTTCGCCATCTCCAACCACCTGGTGGGGCAGGCCGTCTGCGACCACCCCATCGACGAGCGGCACCAGGGCATCCTGCCGGAGCGGATCTGGGGCGACGGGGAGCCCGAGGGGGTGCGCACCCGGGCGGCCCAGGAGATCGCCGACACCGCCAGGGCCGCCGCCGCGCTCGGCGTGAACACGGTCATCGGCTTCACCGGCTCCTCGATCTGGCACCTGGTCGCCATGTTCCCGCCGGTCCCGCCCGGCATGATCGAGCGCGGCTACGAGGACTTCGCCGCCCGCTGGAACCCCATCCTGGACGTCTTCGACGCCGAGGGGGTCCGGTTCGCGCACGAGGTGCACCCCGGCGAGATCGCGTATGACTACTGGACGACCAAGCAGGCTCTGGAAGCGATCGACCACCGGCCGGCGTTCGGGCTGAACTTCGACCCGAGCCACTTCGTCTGGCAGGACCTCGACCCGGTCGGCTTCCTCTACGACTTCCGGGACCGCATCTACCACGTGGACTGCAAGGAGGCCCGCCGCCGGCTCGACGGGCGCAACGGCCGCCTCGGTTCGCACCTGCCGTGGGGTGACCCGCGGCGCGGCTGGGACTTCGTCTCCGCCGGCCACGGCGACGTGGCCTGGGAGGACGTCTTCCGGATGCTGCGGTCCATCGACTACCAGGGGCCGATCTCGGTGGAGTGGGAGGACGCCGGCATGGACCGGCTGGCCGGGGCGCCGGAGGCGTTGGCCCGGCTGCGCGCCTACGACTACCCGCCGCCCACCGCCTCGTTCGACGCGGCCTTCGGCGGCGGCGACTGACCGCGGCCCCACCAGCCGTCCGCGCGGCGCGCGCCCCGCTGCACCCGGGGCCGCGTCGCGCGGACGTGTCGCGCCAGACGTGTCTCGACGGATGTGTCTCGCGCGGACGGGTTTCGACCGACGGGGGGCGCGGCGCCGGGTCGGTGGCGCGGCGCCCAGGCCGCGACCGGCGGGCCCGTGCCGGCCGCGCCGGCCCGGGGCCCAGCCCGGACTTCCGCCGACGGGTCGGTGATCGGCCCGGCCCGCGGTCAGCCGTCGGCGCGTAGCGCCGCGAGGGCCGCCTCGACCAGTCGGTCGGGGCCGGGGTGGACGTCCAGCGCCGTCCCCAGCTCGTCCTCCTCCAGCGGCTCCAGGGTGGCGAGTTGGCTGTCCAGCAGGGCCGGCGGCATGAAGTGGTCGGTGCGCTGCCCGATGCGCTCGCCGACCAGCGCGGGGGAGCCCGTCAGGTGCACGAAGAAGACGTCGCCGCCGGCCTCCGCGCGCAGCGTGTCCCGGTAGCGGCGGCGCAGCGCGGAGCAGGTCACCACGGCGCCGTCGCCGTCCGCCCGGCGCTCCCGTAGCCAGCCGCCGATCGCTTCCAGCCAGGGCTGCCGGTCCTCGTCGGTCAGCGGGGTGCCGGCCGACATCTTGGCGATGTTGGCCGGCGAGTGGAAGTCGTCGGCCTCGGCGAAGGGCACGCCGAGCCGCTCGGCCAGGGGCCGCGCCACCGTGGTCTTTCCCACGCCCGACACACCCATCACAACCACGGTGGAGTAAGCCATGCCCCCACTATCGGTTGCCCGCGCCGGCCCGGGCAACCGCCGTCCGACCAGCGGTCGGGCCGGCCGCGCCCGGGGGTTTGTCGGTGCGATCAACTAGGCTGGCGGGGATACCCGTTGGGGGTAGCCGTCGCGGAGGTTCCGTTGCCCGAGTCACCCGAGTCGTCCACGCCAGCCAGCCCCGCCGGGCCCGGTCGCTCCCGGGTGGCGGGCACGCTCGGCCGGCTCCGCCCGGCCGGCCTCGGGGCGCCGCCCAGCGGTGAGCGGCTGGCCAGGCTCCGGAGTTCCCCGCAGTTCCGCGACGGCGCCTTCCGCAACGACGGGCCGGTGCGCCTCGGTGGCATCGGGCAGATACCCGGCATGCTGCGCGAGCTGGCCCGGCGGGACCTCAGGCGGCGGCGCTCCCCGGCCAGCCAGCCGCCGCTGGCCCGCCCCGCCTGGCTGGACTCGGACGCCCCGCCGGCCTCCGGGCTGCGGCTGACCTGGCTCGGGCACGCCAGCGTGCTGGCCGAGATCGACGGGCACCGGGTGCTCTTCGACCCGGTCTTCGGCGAGCGCTGCTCGCCGTTCTCCTTCGCCGGCCCGCGCCGGCTGCACCCACTGCCGGCCGAGCCGGCCGAGCTGGGCGAGATCGACGTGGTGGTGATCTCGCACGACCACTACGACCACCTGGACATGCCCAGCATCCGCGCGCTGGGCGCCGGCCGGGCCGTCTTCGCCGTCCCGCTCGGCGTCGGCGCGCACCTGGAGCACTGGGGTGTGCCGGCCGCCCGGATCGTCGAGCTGGACTGGCACGAGTCGGCCACCGTCGGCGGGCTCATCCTGACCGCCGAGCCGGGGCAGCACTTCTGCGGCCGCGGCCTGCTGGACCGCTGGCGCACGCTCTGGGCGTCCTGGGTGGTGGCGGGCCCCGAGCATCGGATCTACCACAGCGGGGACACCGGATACTTCCCCGGCTTCGCCAAGACGGGCGCGGCGCACGGCCCGTTCGACGCCACCATGATCCAGATCGGCGCCTACAGCGAGCGCTTCTGGCCGGACATCCACATGACGCCCGAGCAGGGGGTCCGCGCCCACCTCGACCTGGCCGCCGACGGCCCGCCCGGGCTGCTGCTGCCCATCCACTGGGGGACGTTCAACCTGGGCCCGCACCCCTGGGACGAGCCGATCGAGCTGACGCTGGCCGCCGCCGAGCGGGCCGGCGTGCCGGTGGCCACGCCCCGGCCGGGCGGCTCGTTCGAGCCGGCCGCGCCGCCGACGTCCGACCCCTGGTGGCGGGCGGTGGCCCGGCCGGCGCCGGCGGCCCGGGCCTCCCGGCCCTCGGCCGGCGCCCGGCCGGCCGAGGGGTGACGGGGGCCGGGCCGGCGGGTCAGCCGGCGCGCAGCGGGTCGTGGCCCAGCGACATCAGCTGGTAGCGCCAGTCCGGCTCCGGGCGCGCCTCCCGGGGCCCGGCCTCCCGCTCGGTGCTGACGGTGTCCACCACCTCGCGCATCAGGTCGATGTCGGCGTCGGTGAGGTCCATCTGGCGCTTCCGCAGGATGGCGAGGACGCCCCGGCCGCGTTCCGGGCCGGAGTGCTCGGGGAACCGCTCGGCCTCCTCGCCCGCGCCGCTCACCCGGAGCCAGGCCGCCAGCTCCTGCGAGGTCATGTTCACCGCGTTGTGGAAGTCCGACCACAGCGCGTCCATCTCGAATGCCTCGGCGTCGGTCATCATCCGCCTCCTGAGCCGTTGGGCTCGGTCGTGCTCGGTTGTTCAGGCGCGGGCCAGCTCGGTCACGTCGGCGGCCAGCTTCCGGTCCAGCGAGACCCGGACCAGCCCGGCGGTCAGCCGGGGGACGTCCCGGTCCCGCACCAGGCCGGTCAGGCCGCGCGGGGAGCGCGGCAGGCCCAGCCGGCTGGCGCCCTCCTTGGCCCGCTCGTCGATGTAGGGGGCGTACTCCGGCCACACCGCCTGCACCTCGCGCAGGAAGATGTCCACGCCGGTCGGGCCGATCCCCGGGTACTCCCGCAGCCGCTCCGGCGCCTCGTCGCGGATCCGCCGCAGGTCGCCGCCGTACCGCTCCAGCAGCATGCGGGCGCCGTCCCCCAGCTGGGTCGCGGTCCGCTCGTCGTAGCGGCGGTAGTGGCCGACGCCGAGGGCGTCCACCCGCTGCTGCCAGGTGGCTTCGGCCATGGCCCGTGGGGTGCGCAGCCCGGCGTCGAAGAGCGCCCGGGCGGCGCCCACCGACACGTCGGCCTTGATCCGGGCCGACAGCAGGTGGGCCAGCACCAGCGTCTGGTAGAGCGGGGCTGGCGTGTCCCGCAGCCGGATACCGGCCTGGGCCGCGTACGTCTCGCCGCACCGGTCGATCAGGGCCCGGGCGGTGCGCTCGGTCCTCGCGGTCATCGAAGTTCACCTCGTGGCTGGTCAGTCGGTCTCGGGCAGCTGCTCGCGGAAGACGGCCCGTTCCGGCACGGAGCCGATGGCGCGCTCGGCGGCGCGTTCCTCCAGCAGCAGCCGCCACTCCTGGCCGCTCCGGGGGTCGTGGTGGGGACGGGGGGCTGGGGCCAGGGGCGGCTCGGTGGATTCCGGCATGTCCTATCACCTCGCCCGCGGCGGGTTCCCGGTGCCGCATGGCTGAAACCCACCCATCGGGAACCCGCCGGAGACCCCCGTGAAACCGGCGCGGCGCCGGCGTTTCGGGTGGCCACTCCGGCGGGTAGCCCCCGAGCCGCACCCACCGGGTCAGCGAGGGAAGGAAACGAGCGATGTCGCACGACCACCCAGCCAGCCGGCCGACCACGGTAGCCGCGCCGGACGGGCTCGGCCCCGTGCCGGCCGCCTGTTGGCTGCACCCGGACGCCGAGGTCCGGCCCTCACCCATCGCCGGCCGCGGCCTCTTCGCCCGCGCCCCGCTGGCCGCCGACACCGTCGTCGAACGCCTCGGCGGCCGGCTGATCGACGGCGCCACCCTGGCCGGCCTCACCCGGCACGACAGCCTGTCGGTGGGAGAGGACCTGCACCTGCTGCTCGCCCCCGACCACCCGGTGCGGTTCGGCAACCACTCCTGCGATCCCACGCTCTGGCACCGGGACGCGCTGACCGTGGTGGCCCGCCGGGACATCGCCGCCGGCGAGGAGCTGACCCTCGACTACGCCACCCTCACCGCGGTGGACGACTGGGCGCTGGACTGCCGGTGCGGCGCGGACCGCTGCCGGGGCCGGGCCACCGGCCTGGACTGGCGCCGACCCGAGCTGCGGGCCGCCTACGGCCGGCACTGGACACCGCCGCTGCTGGCCCGCATCGACGCCGCCACCGCGCACCGGCCCGCCCGCGAACCGACGTCGGCGGGTGACGCGGACCCGAGCGCCTGACCCGAACCCGGCCGGGGCATCGCCCCCGAGGGCCCGCCCCGAGCGGCGGGCCGCACGCGCCGGGCGGCCGACCCGCCCCTGGCAGCCGAGCCTCGCCGGCGGGCGCCCCGCCCCCGGAGCCTGCCGCCCCGTGGCGTGGGGACGGACGCCGCACCCGTCCCGACCTGCGGCGTCAGGAAGCCTCGGCCGGCCCGAAGGACACCGCCGCCGTCTCCACCGTGCCGCCGCGCCGGCCGGGCGCGCTCTGGTGCTGCCAGTACAGGTTGGTGTGGGCTATCACCAGCTCGGGCGAGGGGGCGCCGTACGCCGAGAGGTCCTCCGTGGTGTGCGCGTCGCCGACCAGGGTGACGTCGTAGCCGCGGGTCAGCCCGCCGTGCAGGGTGGAGCGGACGCAGGCGTCGGTCTGCGCGCCGGTCACCACCAGCCGGCCCACGCCGCGCTCCGCGAGCAGCGCCTCCAACTCGGTGTCCTCGAAGGAGTCCCCGTAGAGCTTGTGCACCAGCGGCTCGTCGGCGCGGCGCGTCAGCTCCGGCACGAAGCGCCAACCCTCGCTGTCCAGCGGCAGGTCGGCGTCGGAGTGCTGCACCCAGAGCACCGGCACGTCCTCGGCTCTGGCCCGGGCCAGCAGGGTGTTGATGTTGGCGATCACGGCGTCCCTGCGGTGCGCGCCACGCACCACGTCGTTCTGGACGTCGATGACGAGCAGCGCGGTGTGCGGGCGATCGGCGAGCGTGGTCATGGCGGCGGCCCCGTTCCTCGTGGTCTGGCTGGTCGGTGCACGGTCTGCGTTCGACCCTAGTCGGCACCACTGACATCGCCGCCTGACCAGCACGTACCTGCCCGGGCCCGACCGCCCGGCCCGGCGCCGGCAACGCCGGCCCGCCCGGCGGCCGTTCGGGCCGGGGACGCCGCGTCGCCCGCCCCCGGCGGGGAGGCGGGCGACGCGGCGTCGGCCGTCAGTCGGCGACCGGCAGGGTCACCGTGTCGGTGCCGGCGGCCACCGGCACCGGCTCGCCGTAGCCGGTCGGCCCGGCCAGCACCACCGACCAGGGGCCGGGCGCCCCCTCGGCGGTCACCGTGACCTCGCCGCCGACCCGCCGGGTGCGGAAGACCGTCGGCCGGCCCCCGTCCGGCGCCGGCACCCGGGTCACCACCTCGGCGCCGTCCACCGGGGCGTGCACCCGCAGGGTGACCGACTCGGCCCAGGCGTACTCGGGGCTGTCGTCCCGGGCCCCGAACGGGATCACCGAACCCGGCCTGGCCAGCAGCGGCAGGCTGTCGAAGCCGAACCGCTCGCGGCGCCAGCCAGGGCCCGAGACGCGTTCCCCGGACAGCAGGTGGGTCCACTCGCCGGCCGGCACGTAGTACTCGACCTCGCCGTCCTCGGTGAACACCGGCGCCACCAGCAGGTCGTCGCCGAGCATGTACTGGCGGTCCAGCGGGTGGCACGACGGGTCGTCGGGGAACTCCAGCACCATCGCCCGCATCACCGGCGTGCCCTGGTCCCTGGCCTGCTCACCGGCCCGCAGCAGGTAGGGCGCCAGACGGTTCTTCAGCCGGGCGAAGTCCCGGGTGACGGTCACCGACTCCTCGTCGTAGTTCCACGGCACCCGGTAGGAGCCGGAGCCGTGCAGCCGGCTGTGCGAGGAGAGCAGGCCGAACTGCACCCACCGCTTGAAGACTGCCGGCGTCGGCGTGCCCTCGAAGCCGCCGATGTCGTGGCTCCAGAACCCGAAGCCGCTCAGCCCCAACGACAGCCCGCCGCGCAGCGACTCGGCCATCGCCGCGAAGGTGGACTCGCAGTCGCCGCCCCAGTGCACCGGGAACTGCTGCCCGCCGGCGGTCGCCGACCGGGCGAACAGCACCGCCTCGCCCGGCCCCCGCTCCTCGGTGAGCACCTGGAAGACGGTGTCGTTGTAGAGCTGGGCGTAGTAGTTGTGCATCCGCTCCGGGTCGGAGCCGTCGTGCCAGACCACGTCGGTCGGCACCCGCTCGCCGAAGTCCGTCTTGAAGCAGTCCACGCCCTGCCGCAGCAGCGTCCGCAGCTTCTCCGCGTACCACTCCCTGGCGGCCGGACTGGTGAAGTCGACCAGCGCCATCCCGGCCTGCCACAGGTCCCACTGCCAGACGTGCCCCTCGGGGGTGCGCACCAGGTGGCCCAGCCGCTTCCCCTCCTCGAAGAGCGGCGACTTCTGGCCGATGTAGGGGTTGATCCACGCCGAGATCCGCAGCCCGCGCTCGCGCAGCCGGGCCAGCATCCCCTCCGGGTCCGGGAAGACGTCCGGGTCCCAGGTGAAGTCGCACCACTGGTACGCCTTCATCCAGAAGCAGTCGAAGTGGAAGACGCTCAGCGGGATCTCGCGGTCCGCCATGCCCTGCACGAAGCTGTTGACCGTCGCCTCGTCGTAGTCGGTGGTGAACGACGTGGACAGCCACAGTCCGAAGGACCAGGCCGGCGGCAGCGCCGGGCGTCCGGTCAGCGCGGTGTACCGGTCCAGGATCTCCTTGGGCGTCGGCCCGTAGATCACGTAGTACTCGACCGACTGGTCCTCGACGCTGAACTGGACCTGCCCGACCGCCTCCGAGCCGATCTCGTAGGAGACCAGCCCCGGGTGGTTGACGAAGACGCCGTAGCCCCGGTTGGTGAGGTAGAACGGCACGTTCTTGTAGGCCTGTTCGCTGGCCGTGCCGCCGTCCGCCTGCCAGACGTCCACCGTCTGGCCGTTCTTGGTGAACGGGGTGAACCGCTCGCCCAGCCCGTAGACCAGCTCGCCGACCCCCAGCGACAGCTGGTTGACCATGTGGTGCCGGCCCTCGGCGGTGGCGAAGCCGGTGCCGCGCTTGCCGGCCGAGGTGAGGACGCGGCCGTCGGCGACGAAGTCCAGCTGCCAGAGCGCGTCCGCGTCGATCCGGACCGACAGCGGCCCGCTCTCCAGCTCCACCACCTGGTCGTTGACCCGGGTCTTGGCGGTGTGCCCCGCCTCCGGCGTCAGCCCGAAGTGCGGGCCAGGGTCCAGCCGGCCGCCGTGGTGGGTGGAGCGCACCCCGATGACGCCCTCGGCGGGGGAGAAGCACTCCACGGTCAACAGCGGGCTGTTGAGCGTCTGGCCCCGGCCCCGCGCCCGACCGGTGGACCCGTAGAGGGTCAGTCGGTTCTCCTCGACCCGGGCGTCGGCGACCCGGTTGGCGAAGGTGGCCGCCACGCCGTCTCTCATCAGCCAGTAACCGTCGGTGAACTTCACGGTGTTCGGGTCTCCCTCAGTCCTGTCGGTGGTCGGTGGCGGCCGGCCGCTCGTGGCGGAGCCGGTGCGCGCGGATCATGTCCTGGTACCAGCGGTAGCTGTCCTTGGGCAGGCGTTCGAGGGTGTCGTAGTCCACCCGCACGATGCCGAACCGCTTGTCGTAGCCGAAGGCCCACTCGAAGTTGTCCAGCAACGACCAGACGTAGTAGCCCCGGACGTCGACGCCGGCCCGCACGGCCTCGGCCAGCGCCGCCAGGTGGTCGCGCAGGTACGCCACCCGGTCGGCGTCGTGCACCTGCCCGTCCGCCGCCACGGTGTCCGCCTCGGCGGAGCCGTTCTCCGTGATGTACAGCGGCGGCAGGTTCGGGTAGCGGGCGTCCAGGTCGAGCAGCAGCTCGGTGAACGCCTCCGGCACCACGGGCCAGCCCATGGTGGTGTGCCGCACGTCGTCCCGCCAGCTCTCGGCCGCGCCGATGTCCACGGCGGTCCTGGCGGCCGGGTCCGGCTCGCGGTGTGGCGCCGCCGCGATGGTGATCGGCCGGTAGTAGTTGACGCCGACGAAGTCCAACGGGGCGCCGATCAGCGCCAGGTCGCCGTCCCTGCGGTAGCTGCCGTCGGCCAGCGGGCCCCAGGTCTCGGCCTCGTGCTCGGGGTAGCGGCCGGCGAAGATCGGGTCGAACCAGACCGCGTTGTGCAGCGTGTCGGCGCGGCGCACCGCCGCCAGGTCGGCCGCCGAGTCGGTGGCCGGCAGCAGCCGGTCCGGGTTGAGGGTGACGCCCACCTCGCAGTCGCCCGCCGCGCGCAGCGCCCGCACCGCCAGGCCGTGCCCGACCAGCAGGTGGTGGGCGGCGGCCAGCGCGCCGGTGCCCTCCTTGGCGCCCGGCGCGTGCCGGCCGATGGCGTAGCCCACGAAGGCCGCGCAGAACGGCTCGTTGAGGGTGATCCACCGCTTGATCCGGTCGCCCAGCCGGTCGGCCACGATGGCCGTGTACTCGGCGAACCGCTCGGCGGTCTCCCGCACCCGCCAGCCGCCCCGGTCCTCCAGGGCCTGCGGCAGGTCCCAGTGGTAGAGGGTGGCCGCCGGCCGCACCCCGGCCGCCAGCAGCTCGTCCACCAGCCGGTCGTAGAAGGCCAGCCCCTCCGCGTTGGCCGGGCCGGAGCCGGTCGGCTGGATCCGCGGCCAGGCGATGGAGAACCGGTAGTCGTCGACCCCGAGGTCACGCAGCAGCGCCACGTCCTCCCGGTACCGGTGGTAGTGGTCGCAGGCCACGTCGCCCGTGGCGCCGCCGGCGACCTTGCCCGGCTGGCGGCAGTAGGTGTCCCAGATGGACGGGCCGCGCCCGCCCACGTCGTGGGCGCCCTCGATCTGGTAGCTGGCGGTGGCGGCGCCGAAGGCGAAGCCCGGCGGGAACTCGGGGAACCCGGCGGCCGGCGCCGCGGTGGTGGCCCCGGTCGAATCGCTGGTACTCATCAGTGCTGTTGACCCTTGTCACTCGTCTGTCACTCGGCGGTGCGACGTCGCACCGTCGCGGTCGTCCTGCCCGGGGCCCGCGACCGCCCCGCGAGCCGGCCGGCGCGCGCCCGGCGCCGGCCGGCTCACTTGATGGAGCCCCCGGCGATGCCGGCGGCGATGTACTTCTGCGCCACCACCAGCAGGATCGCCGCGGGAATGGCGGAGAGCACCGCGGTGGCCATCACCGCGCCCCAGTCGCTCACATGGGCCCCGATGAACTGGTAGAGCCCCAAGGTGACCGGCTTGACGTCGTCCGTGGTGTTGAGGGTGAGGGCGAAGATGAAGTCCGCCCAGGCGAACAGGAACGCGAACAACCCGGAGGTGATCAGCGCGTTCCGGCTCATCGGCAGCACGATCCGGACGAAGGCGGTGAACCGGTTGGCGCCGTCCACCATCGCGGCCTCCACCACCTCGGTGGGGATGGAGACCATGAACGCCCGCAGCAGCACGATCGCGAACGGCAGTCCCAGCGAGGCGTCCGCCAGGATCAGCCCCAGGTAGGAGTTGACCAGGCCCAGCTCCGCGTAGGCGCTGTAGAGCGCGTTGGCCACCACGATCCCCGGCACCATCTGGGTGATCAGGGTGCCGAAGACGATGCCCCGGCCGCCGCGCAGCCCGAACTGCGCCAGCCCGTAGGCGGCCGGCGCGGCCAGCGCCAGGCAGACCACCACCGCGCCCAGCGCCACCACCAGGCTGGTCACCAGCGACCCGCCCTGGGTCTCCAGCGCGGCCCGGAAGTTGTCCAGGCTCGGCGAGGTCGGGATCAGGTCGGCCGAGGCGACCGTGGAGTGCGGCTGGAGCGCCGTGCTGACCATCCAGTAGACCGGGAACAGCATCACGGCCAGGATCAGCAGCGCCAGCACGGTGCTGCCCCAGCGGGACGCGGGGGAGCGGCTCACCCGAGAGCGCATGGTCACCTCACTTCCCCGGGCCCAGGTCGGCCCGGTTGGCCCGCAGGTACAGCACGGCGAACACCGCGCTGATCAGGATCAGGATGTTGCCCACCACCGCGCCCTGCCCGAAGTCCAGGCGCATGAAGGAGAGTTGGTAGGTGAACGTGCCCAGGGTCTGGGTGGAGTCGGCCGGCCCGCCGCCGGTCAGCGCCAGCACCAGGTCCAGGACCTTGATGGTCGACATGAAGCCCAGCACCAGCACCACGGTGACCACCGGCCGCAGCATCGGCAGGGTGATCCGCCAGAACGTCCGCCACGGGCCGGCGCCGTCCAGCGCCGCCGCCTCGTACAGCTCCTCGGGGATCTCCTTGAGCCCGCCGTAGAGGATCACCATGTTGAACGGGATGCCGATCCAGATGTTCACCAGGATCACCGACAGCAGGGCCACGCTCGGGTCGGTCAGCCAGGGCACCCCGTCGGCGGAGAGGCCGACCAGCTCCAGGAAGCTGTTGAGCACCCCGTGGTCCTCGTCCATGATCCGGCGCCAGACCACCGCCGAGACCACCATCGGCACCAGCCACGGCAGCAGCAGCACCGCCCGGATCGGCCCGGCCAGCCGGAAGCGGCGGGCGAAGAACACCGCCAGCGCCAGCCCGATGGTGAACTGGCCGACCAGCGAGCCCACGGTGAAGAGCACGGTCTGCCAGACGGCGTCCGACAGCAGCGGGTCGTCGAAGACCGCGCGCCAGTTCTCCAGCCCGTTGAACGGCGCCTCACCGGTGAAGTAGGTGCGGGGCGTGAACTCCTGAAAGCTCATCAGCAGGTTCCGCACCAGCGGGTAGCCGAAGAAGGCCAACAGGTAGAGCAGCGCCGGCAGTACGAACAGCCACTGGTACAACTTCCGGCGCCCCGGCGATGTCTGGGGCTTCGTCCCGTCGGACCGCGGCGTCTCCGGACTCTTCGTTATCGTGCTCATCGGGCGTCTCCCGCCTGCTGCTGGGCCGTGCGCAGCGCCTCCTCCGGGCTGGCGCGCCCGGTGAGCACCGACTGGAACGCGCCGGCCAGCGCGTCCCCGACCACCGGCCAGCCGGTGCCAACCTGCTCGGTGCGCGAGCGCGCGGTCAGCACCAGGTCGGCGAACGGGGCCAGCCGCGGGTTCTGCTCGCGGTAGGTGGCCGCGGCCCCGGCGTCGGTCGGCACGTTGTTCACCCGCTCGCCCCAGGCCAGCTGGTTCTCCTCGGAGTTGAGGCAGGTCAGCACGCGGCCGGCGTTGCGCTCCCGCTCCTGGTCGTCGTTCTTCGGGACCGTCATCACGGTGCCGCCGATCGGGGGCACCGGGTCCTGGCCGGCCTCCGGCACCGGGATGCTGGCCACCGCCCAGTCCACGGCGTCCTGGCCGTCGAGCGCCGGCACCTGCCAGGGCCCGTTGATCATCATGGCCGCCCGGCCGGCCAGGAACTGGTCGTTGACGTCCTGCTGGTTCCAGTTGACCACCGAGCGGGAGGCCGAACCCTCGTCCACCAGGTCCTTCCAGAGCTGGAGCGCGGCGGCTCCGCCGGTGCCCTCGGCCAGCGCGGTCTCGTCGCCGCCGGCCGACCAGAAGAACGGCAGGAACTGGTAGACGCCGTCCGCGTTGGGGCTGGCGCTGAACGCCATCCCGTAGGTGTCGCCGCCGGTCAGCGCGGCGGCCGCGGTCCGCAGCTCGTCCCAGGTGGTGGGCGGCTCAAGACCGGCCTCGGCCAGCAGCTCGGTGTTGTAGATCAGCGCCAGCGAGTTCACCGACCGCGCCACCCCGTACTGGACGCCGTCGAACGAGCCCAACGACACCGAGCTGTCGGAGAGTTGGTCGGTCTCCACGCCGGTGTCCGCGATCGGCCGCAGCCCGTCGGTCTCGGCGAACTGTGGCAGCTCGGAGCCGTCCAGCTCCAGGATGTCCGGCAGCGAGTCGGACGAGGCCATCCGCAGCGCCTTGGTGGCCACCTGGTCGGCCGGCACGCTGATCTGCTCGACGCGCAAACCGAGCGGCTCGGCGCAGCGGTCGAAGAAGTCCTGGTTCGCCTCGTGTTCGGTGGTGTCGGTGGCCGAGTTGAGCACCGTCACGGTGCCCGGGTCGGGCTCGGCGGCGCAGCCAGCCAGGCCGGCGGTCAGCGTGACCGTCGCCATGGCCAGGGCCACCGCCGGGCGGCGGTGCCTTCCTTTGCTACCTGGCATGGTCCCTCGCGTTTCGTCTCCACGGCTCGGGGCGCACCGTCCTCGTGCGCGCCGCTGTCCTTCTGGTTCGGGCTCAGCCGCCCGGGGGTGCCACGGGCGGCCCGTCGGCCAGCCGTGGCGCGATCAACTCCGGAGGCCCGGGCCCGCCGCTCCGGTCGGGCGCCTCGATCGCCGCCACCACCAGCCGCACCACGGCCTCGGCCATCCGCCCCACCGGCAGGTCGATGCGCGGCAGCGGCCGCGGCACCGCCTCGTCCGGCAGGCTGCCCACCAGCACCACCGCCAGGTCCTCCGGCACCCGCAGGCCCAGCGCGGCGATCTCGTCCAGCAGCAGCGGCAGCGGGATCAGGTGCTGCACCAGCAGGGCGGTGGGGCGTGGCGTGGCGGTCAGCACCGCGCGCAGCCGGGCCCGCAGCTCCACCGGGTCGACGGTCGAACGGCGCACCAGCACCTCGGCCCCGGACTCCCGAGCGGCGGCCTCGGCGCCGGCCAGCCCGTGCAGGGCGAAGCCGTTGCGGGCCGCGAACTCGTGGTCGGCCGAGGCCCAGAAGAGGATCCGCCGGTGGCCGGCGGCCACCGTCTCGCGCACCGCGAGGGAGACCGCGGCCGCCCAGTCCAGGTCCACCCAGGGCGGGTCGTCGCCCTCGTCCGGGGCGCCGTGGCCGAGCAGCGCGGTCGGGAAGCCCAGCGCGCGCAACGCCTCGACCCGCGGGTCACGCTCGCGCACCGCCATCAGCATGGCGCCGTCCGCCAGGCCGCTCCTGGCCAGCCGGACCAGCCCGCGCACGCCGTCCCGCTCGGTCATCAGCAGCAGGTCGTAGCCGTGCTCGCGGGCCATGTCGCCGATGTCGATGGCGAACCTGCCGTCCACCGAGCGGTACTTCCCCGGCTCCCTGGGGACCGCCAGCACCAGCACCTCGCTGCGGGCCCGTCGCAGGGTGCGGGCGGAGGCCCGCGGGTGGTAGCCAAGCTCCTCGATGGCGGCGCGGACGGTGGCGCGGGTCTCCTCGGAGATCTTCCGGGAGCCGCTGAGCACGTAGGAGACGGTGCTCGGCGCGACGCCGGCGCGCCGGGCCACGTCCTTGATGGTGACCATCTCGCGGCCTCCCTTCGTGCCGTCGTTGGCTCGTCGAGGTGGGTGCTGTCCACCCGGTCGAATCGTTTCGTCGAATCGATTCGATCAATGCTTGCCGGGAATCCTAGGCACGTCCCCGGGCGCCGCACAAGACACCCTCGGGCATTCGTTCGGACCAGTGCCGCACGTCACTGCGCCGGTCCCGTGGAGGGCCGGGCCGGCGGTGCGCGCGGTGGGGGCTGGGAGCGTCCGTGGACGCTCCGAAACCACGCGCGGGCCGCCGGCCCGACCCGGTACGGGGGCGCTGGCCGGTCAGTCCAGCAGGTCGAGCGGCACGGAGTCGGCCAGCAGCCGGTAGCCGGTCGGGTTCAGGTGGAGCCAGTCGCCGACGTGGATGTCGGGCCGCAGCCGGTCCGGTCGCTCCGGGTCGCGGGCGACCGCGTCGAAGTCGAGCACGGCGTCGAACCGGCCGCTGTCCCGGATCCAGGCGTTGACCTCGGCCCGGGCCGAGGCCCGCCAGCCGTCCGGGTCGTCGTACATCTCGTTGTCGCCGAACGGCAGCAGGGTGGCACCGACCACCTCGATGTCATGCGCGTGCGCCCGGCTGACGATCTGGTCGTAGGCGGTGATCAGCTCGTCGGTGACGGCCAGTTGGGCGGCCTCGGTGGCCTCGGCGGTGCCGATGTCGTTGAGCCCCTCGAAGAGGATCAGCCGGTCCACCCCGCTCTGCGCGATCACGTCCCGGTCCAGTCGGGCCAACACGCTGGGGCCCAGGCCGTCGTTGAGCACCCGGTTGCCGCCCGCCGCCTGGTTGAGCAGGGCGACCCGGGCGGTCGCCGGCTCGGCCGCCAGCCGGTCGAAGAGCCGGTCGGGCCAACGGTCGTTGCCGTTGGTCGTGGAGCCCCGGCCGTCGGTCAGCGAGTCACCCAGGATGGCGGTCGCGCTGCTGCCCGGTGGCGACCAGGCCTCCACGCCGCTGAGGAAGTACCAGTGGTCGGTCGGCGTCGCCCCCGGCAACTCCCCGGCGGCGGCGTGGTTTCCGGCCACCAGGTGTGAGGTGGTGCGGGAGCCCGGGTGCGAGGTGACGTCGAGCGAGGCCTGGCCGGTGGCCAGGTAGACGCTCACCGTCAGGTTGCTGCCGGGCAGCAGCGGCACGTCGATCGGGTCGGAGACGTAGCGCGCGCCGACCGGCACGGTGACAGACGGCCGGCCGCCGCTGAAGGTCACCGGCCGCCCGCTGCCCGGCTCGATCTCGGCCACCCCGGCCCGCCCGTCGCGCGGCAGCGCCACCGTGACCTCGGTCAACGGCAGCGGCGCGCCGCCGAACTCGTTGGAGAACGCCAGCCGGAACCGCTCGCCGCCGGAGGTGATCCGCACCGTCTGCCGCAGCGTCGCGTCGGCCAGCACCCCGGTGTCCCCGGTGAACGGGGGCGGCGGCAGGTTGGCCGGCTCGGTCAGTTGGGGCATCGCCGTCCAGCTGCCGACCCAGCGGTAGCCCGCGTCGTCGTCGGCCGCCGTGGGCCGGGCCGGCGGCGCCGGGGCCTGCGCGGCGCCGGCGCCGGTGGCCGCCGGGCCGGCGAGCAGCGTCAGGGGGAGCGCCGCCAGGGCGGCCAGCCGGGCGAGGCGGTGGGGGGTCTTCATGCGCGGGGTGACTCCTTCGATGCGGCGGTGCGGAGCGATGGAGCGGACGGCCGGCCCGACGGGCGGCGGCGCGGTGACAGTAGGAACGCCGGCGGTGGCCCGTCAAGGCATCCCGCACCGGCTGCGACGGCCCGGAGCCGACGGCAACTGACCGCCGTGCGGCGGTGGTTGGTCGGCCGGCCAGCGCCGCCGTGGCTGATGGACCGTCAGCGACCGTCGGCGGGGCGGCGCACGGCTGTCGGGCCGGCGGGCCCAATTCCCCGACACACGTCTGCTGTCCCCGAGGCGCCGGGCGTGACACGTTCGTAGGGCGCGGCACCCGGCCGCCGGGAACGAGCGAGAGGCGAGGCGGCATGGGCTACCCCTTTGATCCCGAACTGGCCGCCGCCGCCGTTATGTTGGCCGACCTCGACATCTCCGACCTGGCCGCCGCGCGGGCCGCGCAGGCCGCCGAGCTGGCCGCCGCGATGGCCGAGGCCGACGAACGGGGCGTGCTGGTGCGGGAGGTGCGGGTGCCGGGCCGCGCGCCAGGTGACCCCGAGGTGCCGCTGCGGATCTACCGACCGGCCGACGCCACCGGCCGGCTCCCCGCCGTCTACAGCGTGCACGGCGGTGGCTTCGTGCTCGGCTCCCTCGACGTGGACCACGACCTCAACCTGCGGTTCGCCCGCGAACTGCCCGCCGTGGTGGTCGCGGTGGACTACCGGCTGGCCCCCGAACACCCCTATCCGGCGCCGCTGGACGACGTGTTCGCCGGGCTGACCTGGCTGACCCGGCACACGGCCCACCTCGACGTGGACCAGGGCCGGATCGCCCTGTGGGGGGACAGCGCTGGCGCCGGCCTGGCGGCCGGGGTGGCGCTGCTGCTGCGCGACCTGGGCGCGCCGCCGCCGCGCCACCTGCACCTGCACAGCCCGGCGCTGGACGACCGGCTGGCCACCGCGAGCGCCCGCCGCTTCACTGACACGCCGGTCTGGAACCGCCGTAACGCGGCGCTCAGTTGGGCCGCCTACCTGGGTGCGGGGGTGCCCGGCGGCGCGGCCGTCCCGGCCTACGCGGCGCCCGCCCGGGCCGGCCAACTCACCGGGCTGCCACCGACGTTCGTCGCGGTCATGGAGTTCGACCCGCTGCGCGACGAGGCGTTGGCCTTCGCCGCGGCGCTCCGGGCCGCCGGGGTGCCCACCGAGGTGCGACGCTACCCGGGCACCTTCCACGGCTGCGCGGCGATCGGCCACGCCGGCGTCGGGCAGCGGATCAACGCGGACGGCCTGGCCGCCCTGCGGGTCGGGCTGAGCCGGTGACCGGCCCCGGTCAGGTGCCCGTCGAGGCCGACAAGCGCCAGGCGTGCAGGGCCAGTTGCGCCTTGAAACGGTCCTCGGGCTGGTGCAGCCGCCAGCCCAGCGCGCTCTCCACCACGGCCAGCCTGGCCGCGACCGAGCTGTGGTGCAGGTGCAGCGTGGCCGCTGCCTGGCGGAGCGACCCGGTGCGGCAGAACGCGGCCAGCGCCGCCAGGCCGAGCGCGCCGCCGTCCCGCTCGACCAGCTCCGCCAGCGCCCGCACCCCGGGCTCGGCCCGCAGCCTGGCCACCGGCACCTCGGCCAACAGCGCCAGCGGACCCAGCGCGTCGTGGTCCACCACGGCCTCCTCCGGGCCGCCCCCGCCGGCGAACCGCAGCGCCGTGGTGGCCTGCGCCCAGGAGCCGGCCGCCTGGGCCGCCGGCACCGCGCCGCCCACCCCGAACCTGATGCCCCGCGACCGCGCCCCGCCGGGCAGCCGCTCCCGACCGCGTTCGGCCAGCACGGCGCGCAGCGCCGCCGCCGGCGCCTCGGCGCCCTCCTCGGGCTGCACGATCGCCGCGGCCAGCGGGCCCACCGTGGCGACCCGGACCAGCGCGGCCAGCCCGGACCTCGCCAGCAGGGTCACCGCCACGACCCCGGCGTCGTCGGCGGCGTCGGCCGCCACGGCCAGCACCCGCAGCGGGACGCCCGGGTGCAGACCCAACAGCCGGACCGCGCGCGTCCGGTCCTCGATGCCCTCCCGCTCGGAGAGCACCCGCTCGACCAGGGCGGGGTCGGCCGCCCGCGGCGCGGGCCAGGGCCGGCCGGGGCCGACCCGGGCGGCCAGCGCCATCCACTCCAGGACCAGCGCGTCGAACGGCTCGGCCGCGCCGTCCCGTTCGAGCCAGACGCGCCCGGCGGGGCGCAGCTCCACGCTCGCCGAGACGTGTCCTGGCACCCCGGGCAGGGCCCGCCCGTCGGGCCCGAACCGCACCCGCCGGCCGTCGACCAGCTCCAGGCCGGCGGGGCACCGCACCAGCCCGGCCGTTGAACGCACCAGCGTCACCGGGTCGACCGTGCCACCGGCCAACAGCGCCTGGTAGTGGGCGATGACCCGGACGGCCGCGGCGGCGTCGGCGTCCAGCGCGGTCAACCGCTGCAACAGACCCTTCACGATCCGCAGTCTAGAAAGGGCGGAAACATGTTCACCAGAGCCGCGACACCCCCATCGCCACGCAGCCGCCTCCGCGCGGTCTGCGTCGCGCTCCTGAGCGGCGTACTCCCCGTGCTGGCCGCGCTGTTGGTCAGCGCTCCCCCCGCGCACGCCGCGACCCTCACCGAGATCAGGGACTTCGGCGAGAACCCCAGCAACCTGGGCATGCACCTCTACGTCCCGGACGGCGTGGGCGAACAGCCGGCGGTGCTGGTCGCGGTGCACTACTGCACCGGCTCGGGGCCGGCGTTCCACTCCGGCACCGAGTTCGCGTCGCTGGCCGACCGGTACGGCTTCATCGTCGTCTACCCCTCGGCGACCCGCGCCGGCCAGTGCTTCGACGTCTCGTCGCCACAGGCGCTGACCCGCGGCGGCGGCAGCGACCCGGTCGGCATCCGCTCGATGGTCGGCTACGTGGAGACCCACCACAACGCCGACCCGGACCGGATCTTCGTCACCGGGGCCTCGTCCGGCGCCATGATGACCAACGTGCTGCTCGGCGTCTACCCCGACGTCTTCGCCGCCGGCGCCGCCTACATGGGGGTGCCGTTCGGCTGCTTCGCGACCAACGACGGCTCGGAGTGGAACAGCGCCTGCGCGAACGGGCAGTTGATCCGGAGCCCGCAGGAGTGGGGCGACGCGGTCCGCGCCGCCTACCCCGGCTACGCCGGCCCCCGGCCGCGGATGCAGCTGTGGCACGGCACCGAGGACACCACCCTGCACCACAACAACCTCGGCGAGGAGGTCAAGCAGTGGACCGACGTGCTGGGCGTGAGCCAGACGCCGGTGCACAGCGACAGCCCGCAGCCCAACTGGAACCTGACCCGCTACGGGGACGCGGGGGAGCGGGCGCCGGTCGAGGCGATCAGCCTCGTGGGTGTGGGCCACTCGCTGCCGGGCGGCGGGATGGCCGCGCGGACCATCGCCTTCTTCGGCCTCGACGAGGCGGGTACCTCCTGACCTGACCCGGCCGGCGCTGTGCCGGCCGGCTGGTCCGGCCCGGGAGCGCCCCTCCCGGGCCGGACCAGGGTTGGGACGATCCAGCGCCTCCCGGGGAAGCGGGGCGCGCCGGTCTCCGGGCCGGGCCAGGGCCGCCCGTCAGCCGGCGACCGCGCGCGCCGCGTCCGGTCGGCCGGCGCGGCTGACCCGGCCGGTCTCCGGCAACGGGCCGCGCGCGCCGCCAGGTTCGGAACCGGCGACCGGGACGGCGGGTGCGGCGCGCCGATGGCGAGGTCCCAGCCGGGGAGGCACCACCGCCGCCCGTCCTGGTCGGCCGCCGGCCCGTGGGCACCGCCCACCCGGGCCGGGTCCGGGCCGCGCACCGCCGCGACCCGCCGCCCGTGGGGTGTCCCTGGGGTGTGCCTGGCCCGGCTGGCCGCGCCGGGCGGCTACGTTGGGCAGAGCCGGAGAGGGACGCACCGCAGGAGTAGGCCGTGATGACCGACGACCCGTCAACCGCCCGTGACCGTACGGTGTCCAAGATCGACACCTCGGTGCCGCACTCCGCCCGGATCTGGAACTACTGGCTGGGCGGCTCCGACAACTACGAGGTGGACCGGATCGCCGGCGACCAGTACCGGGAGGCCTTCCCCGGGATCGTGGACGTCGCCCGTGCCTCCCGGCAGTTCCTGGTCCGCTCCATCCGCTACCTGGCCCGCGACGCCGGCGTCCGACAGTTCCTCGACGTCGGCACCGGGCTGCCCACCGTCGACAACACCCACCAGGTCGCCCAGCGGATCAACCCCGAGGCGCGCATCGTCTACGTGGACCACGACCCGCTGGTCCTGCTGCACGCCAACGCGCTGCTCACCTCCACCGACGAGGGGCACACCGCCTACCTGGCGGCCGAGTTGCACGAACCGGAGCGGATCCTGGCCGCCGCGGCCGACCACCTGGACCTCGACCAGCCGGTCGGGCTCATCCTCAGCGGCATCCTCGGGCACGTGGACACGTACCAGGAGGCGCACGCCCTCGTCCGCCGGCTGCTGGACGGCGTGGCCCCCGGCAGCCACCTCTCGCTCAACGAGGGCACCGACACCGATCCGGCCTACTGCGCCGCCCAGGCCGTCTACAACGACTCGGGCGCCATCCCCTACCGGCTGCGCACCATGGACGAGATCAGGGGTTACTTCGAGGGGCTGGAGCTGGTCGATCCCGGAGTGGTGTCGGTGCCGCGCTGGCGCCCCGACCTGGCCTCGGCCGGCCACGGCCGGCGGGAGGTCGGACAGGCGGGGGGCGTGGGCCGCAAGCCCTGACCGCGCCGGCCCCGCACCACCGGGTCACGCACCCCCGGTCACGCACCCCCGGTCACGCACCCCCCGGTCACGCACCGCTCCGCGGCGCCGGCGCCGCGGGTCAGCGCTCCTTGCGGGCCCGGCTCGGCTGCACCCGCTTGGGCTCGCCGGCCACCTTGGGGTGGTCGGGCGGGTAGGGCAGATCGCCCAGGCCGTGCTCCCGCTCGTCCCGCTCGGCCAGCTCCAGCACCGCCTCCAGACGGCTGGGGTGGTCGGCCATCTCCGCGTGCCGGTCGCCCACTTCGGCGTAGCGGTCCGGCATGGTCGCCAGGTCGAAGTCCTCGGGCCTGGCGTCCGGCACCTCCTCCCAGTCCAGCGGCGCCGACACCGTCGCCCGCGGCCGCGGGCGGACGGAGTAGGCGCTGGCGATGGTCCGGTCCCTGGCCATCTGGTTGTAGTCCACGAAGATCCGCTCGCCGCGCTCCTCCTTCCACCAGGCCGTGGTGATCCGCTCCGGCGCCCGCCGCGCCAGCTCCCGGCCGATCGCGATGGCCGCCCGCCGCACCTGCGGGAAGGTCCACTCCGGCTCGATCGGCACGAACACGTGCAGCCCCCGGCCACCCGAGGTCTTCGGCCAGCCGCGCAGCCCCAGCTCGGTGAGCAGCTCCCGCAGGTCCAACGCGGCCCGGACGGCGTCCGCGTAGTCGGTGCCGGGCTGCGGGTCGAGGTCGATCCGCAGCTCGTCCGGGTGCTCGGTGTCGGCGCGCCGCACGGGCCACGGGTGGAAGGTGAGACAGCCCAGGTTGGCGGCCCAGACCAGGGCGGCCGGCTCGCTGGGCGCGATCTCGTCCGCGTACCGGCCGCTGGGGAAGGAGATCCGGCCGGTCGGGATCCACTCCGGCAGGTTCTTCGGCGCCCGCTTCTGGAAGAACGACTCGCCGGTCACCCCCTCGGGGAACCGCTGGAGTGTGGTCGGCCGGTCCCGCAGCGCGCGCAGCGCCCCGTCCGCCACCGCCTGGTAGTAACGGACCACGTCCAGCTTGGTGAAGCCGCGCTCCGGGAAGTAGACCTTGTCCGGGTGGGAGACCCGCACCCGCCGCTCGCCGACCGTGACCTCCACCGCGTCGCCCATACCTGCCACGGTAGGCCCGCAAGCCGCCCGCCGCAGGGTGGAACGGCGTGCTGTCAGTGCGGCGGGGTACTGTCCAGACAGATACTTTCGCACCGTGGGGGGCGTCATGGCGCTGTTCGGGAACGCGCACACCATCGATCCGCAGCAGGCGTACCAGGAGTACGCCAAGCTCTTCGGGCAGGGGGAGCGGGTGCTGGCGGCCTACCGGCTGATCCGGGACACCGTGCTGCTCACCGACCGCCGGCTGATCATGGTCGACAAGCAGGGCATCACGGGGAAGAAGGTCGAGTACCACTCGATCCCGTACAAGAGCATCAGCCACTTCGCGGTGGAGACGGCCGGCCACTTCGATCTGGACGCCGAGCTGAAGATCTGGCTCTCCAGCAGCACCACGCCGATCGAGAAGACCTTCACCAAGGGCGTGGACATCTACGAGGTCCAGGCGATACTCACCCAGTACGTCGCGCGCTAGGCCGGCCCGCCGCTCGAACGGCGGCGGCCGCCGGGCGGTGCGCGCGGGGTGCCGGGACAATCCGCAGCATGGAGCTGCCTGTGATGCCCCCCGTCAAGCCCATGCTGGCGCGGTCGGCCGCGCGCATCCCGCCCGGCCTGCACTACGAGGCCAAGTGGGACGGCTTCCGGGCGATCGTCTTCCGGGACGGCCCGGAGATCGAGTTCGGCAGCCGCTCGGGGAAGCCGCTCACCCGGTACTTCCCCGAGCTGGCCGAGGCGCTGCTGGCCCGGCTGCCCGAGCGCTGCGTGCTGGACGGCGAGATCGTCATCGCCAGGGAGGGCCGGCTCGACTTCGACGCGCTGCTGGAGCGCATCCACCCGGCCGACTCCCGGGTGCGGATGCTCGCCGAGCGGCACCCGGCCGGTTTTGTCGCCTTCGACCTGCTGGCCCTGGGGGAGCGCGCGCTGCTGGCCGAGCCGCTCGCCGAGCGGCGGCGGTTGCTGGGCGATGCGCTGGCCCAGGCCGGTCCTCCGCTCTTCCTGGCCCCGGCCACCACCGACCTCGACCTCGCGCAGGAGTGGTACGAGCGGTACGAGGGCGCCGGTCTTGACGGGGTGGTGGCCAAGCGGCTCGACCAGCCCTACACGCCGAACGAGCGCACCATGGTCAAGGTCAAGCACGAGCGGACGGCCGACTGCGTGCTGGCCGGCCTGCGGCACCACAAGAGCGGCCCGGTGGTCGGCTCCCTGCTGCTCGGCCTCTACAACGCCGAGGGCCGCCTGCAACACGTGGGCGTCTGCGCCTCGTTCACCGCCAAGCGGCGCGCCGAGCTGATGGCGGAGCTGACCCCGCTGCTGATGGACTCGGTCGAGGGCCACCCGTGGGCCGACTGGGCCCGCGAGGAGGCGCACGAGCGGGACCGGCTGCCCGGCGGCCCCAGCCGGTGGAGTGGCGGGAAGGACCTGAGCTGGCTGCCGCTGCGTCCGGAGCGGGTCTGCGAGGTGGCCTACGACCACATGCAGGGCGACCGCTTCCGGCACACCACCAGGTTCCGCCGCTGGCGGCCGGACCGGGAGCCGGCGGAGTGCACCTACGCGCAGCTGGCGGAGCCGGTCGGCTACGACCTCGCCGAGGTGCTCCCCGCGCCGGGCGACTGACCGGCCCGGCCCGACGGTCGGCGAACGGGCCGGCCGGCGCGCGGTGTGACGGTTCCTCGGCCGCGGACGTTTTATCGACGCATCGACAGAGCACCTCTAAGATGCGTTGCTGTTATGTATCTCCGCACGCCACCGGCCTCCTCGTCCACCGGCACGGGCCGCGTCAGCGCGCGCGGCCGCCCCGGCCGGGGCCGCTGAGCCGGGGGGGCGAGCGGCGGCGCCACGCTCGCACCGGCCGCCTCCCGCCCGCGCTCCCGCCCGCCGGCCGCGAAGCGCCCCGACCACCGCACCACACCGCACCACAGGAGAGACACGCCGTGACCGATGACGCACCCACGATCGACACGACGGTGCCGCACTCGGCTCGGATCTGGAACTACTGGCTCGGCGGGCGCGACCACTACGAGGTGGACCGGGTGGCCGGCGACCACTACTGCCGGATCTTCCCCGAGATGCCGCAGGTGGCCCGGGTCTCCCGCGCCTTCCTGGGGCGCGCCGTCCGCTACCTGGCGGGCGAGGTCGGTATCACGCAGTTCGTGGACATCGGCACCGGTCTGCCGCAGGACGAGAACACCCACCAGATCGCCCAGGGCGTCCACCCCGACGCCCGGATCGTCTACGTGGACAACGATCCGTTGGTGCTGGCCCACGCCCGGGCGCTGTTGCCCAGCGGCCCCAAGGGCGCGACCGACTACCTCCGCGCCGACCTGCGTGATCCGGCCGGCACCACGGCCGCCATCGCCCCGCTGCTCGATCCCGACCGGCCGGTGGGGCTGATCCTGAGCGGCGTGCTCGGCCACGTGCCCGACTACCCGGAGGCCAGGGAGATCGTCCGGAGCCTGCTGGCGGCGCTGCCGGCCGGCAGCCACCTCGCCGCCAGCGACGGCGCCACCGGTCACCCCGGCTTCGCCGAGGCCCAGCGGCACTACAACCACAGCGGCGCGGTGCCCTACCACCTCCGCACCCCGGCGGAGATCGCCGGGTTCTTCGACGGCCTGGAGCTGGTGGAGCCGGGCGTCGTCTGCTGCCCGCGCTGGCGCCCGCTCGCCGGGGGCCCGGCCGCCGGCCGCCTCGACCTGGAGATCGTCGGCGGCGTGGGCCGTAAGCCTGACCTGCGCCGGTAACCTCGCGGAAAGGTTCCGCCGCAGTTCGACCGCGGGACGCTGGGCCGACCGCGCACGCCGGGGCGGCCCGGTCGGCGGACCTGTCGAATGGTCGAGACTGGAAAGGCGAGGCGACCTCCATGGCGTACACCTACGGCCGCACCGTGACGCACTGCCCCTACTGCGGAGCCGACTACGCGGCCGTCGCGGGCTGGCCCAGGGACTGCCCGCGCTGTGGCGAGACGCTCTGGGCCAACCCGCTGCCGGTGGCCGTCGCCCTGTTGCCGGTGCGGACGGCGGACGGCGGCCGTGGCCTGGTGGTGGTCCGTCGGGACATCGAGCCGTGCCGTGGTGAACTGGCACTGCCCGGCGGTTACATGGAGATCGGTGAGGACTGGCGGCAGGCCGCCGCCCGGGAGCTGTGGGAGGAGACGGGTCTCACCGCCCCGGTGGAGGGGATCACGCTGCACGACGTGCGCAGCACCGAGCGGAACCTGAACGTCTTCGCGTTGCTGCCGCCCCGGGACGCGGCCACGCTGCCGCCGTCCCGCCCCACTCCGGAGGCGACCGAGTGGCTGGTGCTCACCCGCCCGGCGCCCCTCGCGTTCCCCTCCCACACCGACGTGCTGGCCGACTACCTGGCCGGCGCCGGCTGAGCTGGTGGGTCAGGCCACCCCCGCCCGCGGTTTGGCGCGCGTGGCCTGAGCGCCCAGCACCGGCCCGCTGTCGGTGACCCAACTGCCCAGCGCCATCTCGGCGGTGATGCCCGGGCCGAAGCCGGCGATCTGCCCTCTCGCCTCCTCCGGTGGCCCTCCGGTGGCGAACAGCCGCTCCAGCGCGTCGAAGACGACACAGCTGGCGATGTTCCCCCGCTCGGTGAGCGTGGCCCGGCTGAACCGGAACATCTCCGGCTCCACGTCCAGGAAGTGGCACAGGTCGTCCAGGATGCGGGGCCCCCCGGCGTGCACGATGTGGAAGTCCAGTCCTGAGACGTCCCACTCGTGCTCGGTGGCCAGCGTGCGCAGCGCCGGCGCCAGCATCTTCATCGTGGTGGGCACCCGCTTGTCCAGCTGGAAGTGGAAGCCGGTGGCCCGTACCGCGTAGGAGATCCAGTCCTCGGTGTCCGGCACCAGGTGGGAGCCGTTGCGTTCCAGCCGGACCCCGCTGCCGCCCTGGCCGCGCACCACGGCCGCCGCCACCGCGTCGCCGAAGAGGCCGTTGGAGAGCAACTGCCCCACGCCCAGGTCGGTCGGCTGGTAGCAGAGCGAGCAGAACTCACAGGCCACGATGAGCGCGTTGGCCTGCGGGTAGGCACGGCAGAAGTCGTGCGCCCGGTTGATCGCCGCGCCGCCGGCGGCGCAGCCGAGCTGCGCGATCGGCAGCTGGCGGGTCTCCGGCCGGAAGTCGAGCGCGTTGATCAGCCAGGCGGTCAACGACGGCATCATGAAGCCCGTGCAGGAGACGTAGACGATCAGGTCGATGTCCCGCACGCCGAGGCCGGCGTGGTCCAGTGCCCGGTAGACCACCTCGGGCACCCGGCGCTTGGCCTCCGCCTCGTACACCTGGTTCCGGGCCTCGAAGCCCGGGTGCTGGAGGGTCTCCTCGATGGGGCGCACGATATGCCGGGTGCGCACCCCGGTGTTCTCGATCAGCCTCAGGGCCAGGGGGAGCTGTGGGTGGTCGGCGTGCATGACGCGCGCCAACTCCAGGGTCTCCTCCAGGGTGAGAATGTTGTCCGGTACCGCGATCGCTGGTCTGCACAGAATGGCCATGATCCCCTCCCCTTGCCGCGGGCGGGGCCGGGTGCGCCCCGCGCGGCATCGATGGCAGTCTCAGTGGTGGTGCCGGTCACCAAGTGACCGGGAGCTCATACGGGTAGCGCCAGATCGACTCGTCGTTCCACCGCACATCCTCGGCCGGCACCGCCAGCCGCAGGTCGGGAAAGCGGCTCAGCAACGTGCCGATGGCCAGCTGGAGTTCCATCACGGCCAGCGGCGAGCCGATGCAGTGGTGGGCCCCCCAGCCGAAGGTCATGTGGGGCGCCGGCGGCCGGTCCAGGTCCAGCTCGTCGGGCTCGGTGAAGCGTGCCGGGTCGCGGTTCGCCGCCAGGTAGGAGACGTGCACCGTGTCGTTGGCGCGGATGGTGACGTCGCCGATGGTGACGTCCTCCAGGGCGATCCTGGGGATGCCCACCCCCTTGCGGAACGGGATGTACCGCAGCAGCTCCTCCAGCGCGTCCGGCAGCTTCTCCGGCCTGGCCCGCAGCTTGGCCAGCTGCTCGGGGTGGGTGAGCAGCGTGTAGGTGATGTTGCTCAGCTGGTAGGTGCTGGTGTCGTGGCCGGTCATCATCAGGACCATGGCCATCACGGTCAGCTCGTCCGTGCCGAGCCGTTCCTCGCCGTCCCTGGCCGTGGCCAGGGAGCTGATCAGGTCCTCGCCTGGGTTCGCCCGGCGGGCGGCGGTCAGCTCGGCGAAGTAGTCGCGCAGCTCGGCCTTGGCCTGGACCGCGGCCTCCTTGGTGGCGGGCCCGGTGGCCATCATGGCCATCGCCCGGCGGCGCAGCTCGGGGCGGTCGGCCTCGGGGATGTCGAGGACCTCGCAGATGGTGGTCAGCGGCAGCTGGCTGGAGAGGTGGTGGACCAGGTCGGCCGGCGGGCCGTGGTCGGCCATCTCGTCCAGCAGCCGGTCCACGATCCGCTGGGTGGCCGGCTTCATCCGCTCCACCTTGGGCGCGGTGAACGCCTGGGCGACGAGGCGGCGCAGCCGGCTGCTGGCCGGCGGGTCGAGCAGGTTGATCGATTCGGACTGGACGATGGGCGCGGGTGTCATCCGGGGGAAGTCCCGCCCGGTCACGGCCGCCCGGCTGAACCGGCGGTCGGTGGTGACCAGTCGAACATCCTCGTAGCGGGTGACCAGCCAGGCCGTGCCCTCACCATAGGACATGGTGATGCGCGCGACCGGCGCCTCGGTCATCAGTTGTCTGAGCGTGGGGTCGAAGTCGAGCCCTTCGGCGAAGTCGAAGGGGCAGTGGTGGACGGCGTCGGAGGTAGCCAACGGAGGCGCTCCAGTTCGTCGGGGATCGCCTGGACGAAACGTTCTGTCCCCGTCCGGCCCGGCCGTCATGTGTCACCAGGGCGGAATTAACCCGTTAGAGGAGAGATACCGCGATATTTCTTCACTTTGGGTAGTGCGTTCCCCGGAGATCGCGGGGGCACGCGGCGCGCACCCCCGCGCGTGTGGGGTGTCAACGGCTCGCCGGCTGCCCGGTGGGCTCAGCGTCTCCCAGATTGTCCGGCAGGCGCAAACCCTCGCGCAGCGGGACCAGTTCGGACTGGAGCACCAGGGCGGCGGCGCCGATGGCCGGCGCGGTCGCCGCGGACCGGGAGAGCCGCACCGTGACGGAGTGCGTCGCCCGGGAGAAGAACGAGCGGTCCAGCTCCTCGCGCACCACCGGCAGGTAGAAGGAGCCGGCGATGGCCAGGCTGGGCCCGGTCAGCACCAGCTGCTCCAGGTCCATCACGTTGGCCAGGGTGCGGGCGGCGACGGCCAAGTGCCGGGCCGAGTCCTCCAGCAGCCGCCTGGCCGGCACGTCGCCGCGGAGCGCGGCCCGGGTGATGGCGGCGAAGTCGGCCAGCCAGCGCGGCCGCTCGGGGGCCTCGGGCAGCCCGGCGGAGCGGGCCAGCGCGGTGTCGGCGCGGGCGGCGGCGACCACTGCGCCGGGGCCGGCCAGGATCTCGGTGCAGCCGCGGGCGCCGCACCAGCACTCGGGACCGTTGACATCGAGACAGATGTGGCCGATCTCGCCGGCGTTCCCGCTGGCGCCGCGGTAGGTGATGCCGTTGACCATCATGCCGGAGCCGATGCCGGTGCCCATGTAGATGGCGGCGAAGGTCGAGGTGCCGCCCACGTCGCCCGACCAGTGCTCGCCCAGCGCGGCGGCGGTCGCGTCGTTGTCCAGCACCACCGGGAGGCGGGTGGCCGCCTCCAGCGTGCTCGCCAGTGGGTAGTCTTCCCAGTGCCGCATCGTCGGTGGGCTCAGCCGCATGCCGCTGCTCTGGTTCATGGGGCCGGGGGCGACCAGGCCGAGGCCCAGTATCCTGCTGCGGTCGACACCGGCGCCGTCGATCAGGGCGTCGACCTCGGTGGCCATGCGATCCATGATCACCGGGGGCTCCTCGGTGCCTATGCCCGCCCGGGACATCCGGGCGACCACGGAACCACCCAGGTTGGTCAGCACGTAGGTGAGACCGGCATGGTCCAGATGCACCCCGACGGCGAAGCGGGAGGACTGGTTGAGCTGGAGCAGCACGCGGCGCTTGCCGCCGGTGGACTCCGCCCGCCCGGACTCCAACACCAGACCGTCGTCGATCAGTCGCCGGACCACGGTGGAGATGGTGGCGCCGGTGAACCCCGTGGCCCTGACGAGCCCGACCCGGCTGATCGTGCCCGCCGCCCGGATCACGTCGAGCACCGCCGCCCGGCTGCTGGCATGTGGCGTCGCTCCGGCTGGTCCGCTCACTGAATCCTCACCCTCCGCACCCCGCACGGGAGTTCACCGCTTCGTTGCGCTTCGCGCTGGTGACACTGTGCGACTCTTAGTTTATTTGGCTGACGAAGCTTTTGGCCAGTGCCGGGGGGTTCGGGAGGTGAATCTCCGGTGATCATGGCGCACGGTGATGTGTGCGCGACCGACCGTGTCCACCCAACTGCGCACGTGTCGTTGTCTGTTCGTGTCATTGGAGGGTTGACTTTGTTAATTCGGCGGCTTAACAATCACATACCCCTGGGTGACTCCGCCCATGCCCCAACGACGGGGCAGGTTAAGAGAGGAACAAGAATGTCCTTGCACGCAAGGTGGCGGCGCGCGCGAGCGGCGGCGATCGGGACGGTCACGATCGGTCTGCTGGCGACTGGATGCGGCGGGTCGAGCGGTGGTTCCTCCACCGACCCGGACACGTTGATCGTCTACACCGGTCTCGCCGGCCAGTGGCAGCGCAACTACAACCCCTACTCGCCGGAGTCGATCGAGGGGATCGGCAGCATCTACGAGCCGCTGTTCTTCTTCAACATCGCGCGCCAGGACGAGCCGACCAGCCGGCTGGGCACCGAGTTCGCGTGGAACGACGACGGCACCGAGCTGGCCATCACCCTGCGTGAGGGAGTCACCTGGTCCGACGGTGAGGCGTTCGACGCGGAGGACGTCGCCTTCACCTTCGACATGATCCGGGACACCCCGGCCTTCAACAGCTTCGGGTTCGACGGCTCCACCGAGGTCGTGGACGCCAACAACGTGCTCGTCTCCTTCGAGGAGCCGTCCTACATGGACGCGCCCCAGCTCCTCGGCAAGACCTACGTGGTCCCCGAGCACATCTGGTCCGGCATAGAAGAGCCGGAGACCGACATCATGGCGGACCCGATCGGGACCGGCCCGTTCCGCCTCGGCAACTTCGAGCCGCAGGCGTTCACCCTGGAGGCGAACCCGGACTACTGGGACGGCGAGCCCGACCTGAAGAACGTCCGCTACGTCGCGCTCTCCGGCAACCAGGCGGGTGCCGACGCGCTGGCCGCCGGCGAGATCGACTGGCAGACCGGCCCGGTGCCGGACATCGCCAACTTCGAGCGTAACCACGAGGGTTACAAGTCGATCACCATCCCGATGAACCAGATGGTGCTGGCCACCTGCTCCAACGTCGAGCTGGGCTGTGAGGGGCCGCAGACCGACCCGGCCGTGCGCCACGCGATCTTCCACGCGATGGACCGGGACGTCCTCAACTCGCTGGCCTTCCAGGACACCGCGAGCGAGATCTCCCCCGGATTCGCGCTGCCCGAGCGGGACGCCGCCTACGTCTCCGCGCAGCTGGAGAACCGGGTCGCCAACGGCTCCGCCGACACCGCCCAGTCGGAGGAGATCCTGGAGGCCGCCGGCTACCAGCGCGGCAGCGACGGCATCTACGCCAAGGACGGCGTCAAGCTGGAGCTGAGCGTCCGGGTGGTGACCGGCTGGACCGACTACATCACCGCCGTCAACACCATGGCCGAGCAGCTGAACGAGGCCGGCATCAAGCTGAACGTCAACCAGGCCTCCTGGAACGAGACCACCGACGCCCGCAACTCCGGCAACTTCCAGCTGGCGATCGACTCGCTCTACCCCGGCGCCTCGCCCGACCCGTACTACGTCTACTACCAGTTCTTCCACAGCCAGAGCACCAAGCCGGTCGGTGAGAGCGCCAACCCGAACTGGGCCCGCTACGCCAACGACGAGGTCGACGAGGCGCTTGAGGAGCTGTCCCAGCTCGACCCGGATGCCGGTCAGGACGTGCGTCAGCCGTTCTACGACACCATCCAGGCCAACATCGAGCAGGACATGCCGTACATCCCGATCCTGGTCGGCGGCACCACCAGCCAGTTCAACTCCGGTAAGTTCACCGGCTGGCCGACCGACGTGAACCTGTACGCCTTCCCGGCGGTGTGGTCGCGTCCCGACCAGTCGCAGATCTTCGCCAACCTGAAGCCCGCTGGTGAGTGACGCTGCCCCATGAGGTACTACGTCCGGAAGCTCGGGTTCTACCTCGTCGCCCTCTGGGCGGCGTTGACCCTGAACTTCTTTATCCCGCGAATGATGCCGGGGAACCCGGTCGACGCGTTGCTGGGCAAGCTCCAGCAGCGCGGCGGCCAGATCGGCCCCGAAGTGCGCGAGTCCTACGAGGTGCTGCTCGGCACCAACGACGGAGAGCCGCTGTGGAACCAGTACTTCTCCTACCTGGGGAACCTGTTCCGGGGTGATCTCGGCGTTGCCACCAGTGCCTTCCCGGCCGAGGTCACCGACGTGATCGGCCAGTCCCTTCCCTGGACCATCGGGCTGGTGGGTATCGCCACCCTGCTGTCGTTCGTGCTGGGCGTAGTGCTTGGCGCGGTGGTGGGCTGGCGGCGAGGTTCCTGGCTTGACTCGTTGGTTCCGGCCACCACCGTGCTCTCCGCGGTGCCCTACTTCTGGCTCGCCCTGATCTTCGTGCTGGTCTTCTCCTCCAACCTCGGTTGGTTCCCGCTCAACCTGGGTTACGACGTGGCCCTGCCGACGGGCTGGAACTGGGAGTTCATCAGCTCGGTGATCGAGCACGGCACGCTGCCCGCGCTGACCATCGTGGTCTCCTCGGTGGGCGGCTGGCTGCTGGGCATGCGGAACATGATGGTCTCCACCATCTCCGAGGACTACATCCTCACCGCGCAGGCCAAGGGGCTGCGCGACCGCCGGATCATGACCAGGTACGCGGCACGGAACGCGGTCCTGCCCTCGGTGGCCGGATTCGCCATCTCCCTGGGCTTCGTCGTCTCCGGCTCCATCGTGACCGAGCAGGTCTTCTCCTACCCGGGTATCGGCTCGCAGCTCCTGCAGGCCGTGCAGAACAGCGACTACGCCCTGATGCAGGGGATCTTCCTGGTGATCACGCTGGCGGTACTGGGCGCGAACCTGGTGGTTGACCTCCTGTACGGCGCCATCGACCCACGTACCCGAGTCGAGAACTGATCAGGAGCGGCATTGTGACCAATATCAGTCCGCTCCCCGGCGGCGCCGACGAGAGCGCGCCGCCCGCAGGGGGCACGACGGACCCGATCGCCGCGGCGCCTCGCCGCAGCAAGAGCGGTCTGCGCGCGCTGCTTCCGAGCTGGTCCGCCAGACTCGGCATCGGCCTCTTCCTGGTGCTCGGCGTGGCGCTGTTCGGCATCGTCGGACCGCCGTTCTTCCCGAACCCCAACGCCATCGACCCGATCGGCATGACCGAGCCCAGCGGCGACTACCTGCTGGGCACCACCCAGACCGGCCAGGACGTGCTGGCCCAACTGGCGCACTCCACCCGGGGTTCGCTCCAGATCGGCCTGCTCGTCGGGGTGTTGGCGACGCTGTTGTCCGCGATCTTCGGCATCGTCGGGGGCTACCTCGGCGGCGCGGTGGACGAGGGCTTCTCCCTGCTGACCAACATCATGCTGGTGATCCCCGGCCTGCCGCTGGTGATCGTGGTCGCCGGCTTCGTGCCGGCCGAGGACCGCGGTTGGTGGACGGTCGCCCTGGTGCTGGCCCTCACCGGCTGGGCCGCGGCGGCCCGGGTGCTCCGCGCCCAGACGCTGTCCATCCGCAACCGCGACTATGTCGCGGCGGCCCGGGTGGCCGGCGAGAAGCCGTGGCGGATCGTCTCCGTGGAGATCCTGCCCAACCTGCTGCCGCTGCTGGCCTCGCAGTTCGTCTTCGCGGTGATCGCCGCGATCCTGGCCGAGGCCGGCCTGTCCTTCCTGGGGCTCGGCGCCTCCAACAGCCACACCCTGGGCACCATGCTGTACTTCGCCCAGAACGGCTTCGCGCTCCAGTACGAGGCGTGGTGGTGGTTCGTGCCACCCGGGTTGCTGATCGCGCTCTTCGGCTGCGGTCTTGCGTTGATCAACTTCAGCATCGACGAGATCATCAACCCCAAGCTGCGCACCGCCACCAAGGTGAAGGCGGTCGGCGACGTCGCCAAGACCGCGGTCGCCGAGTCGGCGGCCTCGACCACCGCGTCGGCCGAGGAGTCGCGCGAGGACGTGGTGCTGACCGTGCGCGGGCTCAACGTGGTCTACCAGACCGCCAAGCCGGTGCACGCCGTCAAGGACGTCTCGCTCACCCTGCGGCGCGGCGAGATCCTCGGCCTGGCCGGCGAGTCCGGCTGCGGCAAGACGACCCTGGCCTACGCCATCAACCGGTTGCACCGGCCGCCGGCCGAGGTCACCGAGGGCACCGTCACCTTCCACGACCGCTCCGGGACGGACATCGACCTGCTCGCCCTGGAGAACGAGGAGCTGCGGACCTTCCGCTGGTCCAAGCTGTCGATGGTGTTCCAGGGCGCGATGAACTCGCTCAACCCGGTGATCACCATCCACGAGCAGCTGGACGACGTGCTCACCACGCACAAGCCGGAGATGTCCAAGGAGGCCAGGCGGGAGCGGTGCGCCGAGGTGCTCACCCTGGTCGGGGTGGACCCGGTGCGGCTCGACTCCTTCCCGCACGAGCTGTCCGGCGGGATGCGGCAGCGGGTCATGATCGCCATGGCCATGCTGCTCGACCCGCAGGTGATGATCATGGACGAGCCCACCACGGCGCTCGATGTGGTGGTCCAGCGGGGCATCCTCCGGGAGATCATCCGGCTCCGCGACGAGCTGGGCTTCGCGGTCATCTTCATCACGCACGACCTGCCGTTGCTGCTGGAACTCACCGACCGCATCGCGGTGATGAAGTCCGGCGAGATCGTCGAGTACGCCCCGTCGGAGGAGATCTACACCCGCCCGCGGCACGAGTACACCCGCCGGTTGCTGGAGTCCTTCCCCAGCCTGACCGGGGAGCGTGGCTCCTTCATCCGCACCGGCGAGTCCACCCGACGGGCCGACCCTCCGGCGGCCAGCGCGAACGAAAGGGCGCAGCGATGACCGCACTTGAGGTCCGCGACCTGGTCAAGGACTACCCGATCCGCTCCGGGCTCCGCCGGTCCACGCTGCGCGCGGTCAACCACGTCTCCTTCACCCTCAAGCCGGGCCGCACCGTGGCCCTGGTGGGGGAGTCGGGGTCCGGCAAGTCGACGGTCGCCAAGACCATCGCCCGGCTGGAGCGGCCGACCGGCGGGGAGATCATCGCCACCAAGGACGACGGCACCCGGGTCGGCAACCGGGAGTACCGCGACCACGTGCAGATGGTCTTCCAGGACCCGTTCGCCTCGCTCAACCCGTTCCACAGCATCGAGCACCACCTGGCCAGGCCGCTGAAGCTGCACGGCAAGACCAAGGGGAGCGCGGAGACCAGGGAGCGGGTGGAGCAGCTCCTGGAGCGGGTCAACCTGACGCCGGCGGCCGACATGGCGCCGCGCCGGCCGCACGAGCTGTCCGGTGGACAGCGCCAGCGGGTGGCCATCGCCCGGGCGCTGGCGCCCGGGGCGCAGGTGGTGATCGCCGACGAGCCGGTCTCCATGCTGGACGTCTCGATCCGGCTGGGGGTGCTGAACCTGCTGGCCAGGCTCCAGCGCGAGGACAACCTGGCGGTGCTCTACATCACCCACGACCTCGCCACCGCGCGGCACTTCTCCGACGACATCCTGGTGATGTACCGGGGACGGGTGGTGGAGCGGGGGCCGGCCGACGAGGTGATCCTCAACCCGCGACACTCCTACACCCAGTTGCTGGCCGCCGCGGCGCCCAACCCGGACGAGCGGGGCCGTTCGCTGGCCGACTCGCCGGGCGCGATCAGCCGCGCCGACCTCGCACGTGGCTACGACCACGTCACGGGGGAGTGGTACGAGTTCGACCGGCCGGTCTCGGTCCCGGCGCAGGGCGCGGGACCGGAGGTCAGCCCCTCCTGAGCGGGTGACGAACGACCAGGGCGGGGGACGGTGGCTTGCGCCGCCGTCCCCCGCCGGGTCGTACCCCGCGGTCGCCGGGCGGCTCGAAGTGAGCGTGGACGAGCAGCACTTGCCCGGCCGGACGTGACCTGGCTCACGCTCGAGTGGCGTGGAATCGGCGGCCGAACGGCCAAAACCCGGGCAATACCGTCTGATTGCGGCAGGAGGGGGTCGATTGACCTGTTGACTTACTTAATTCGGCTCCATAACAATCATTTCGGCCTGAGCCCAACATCACCTGGGAGTAATCACCATGATTCGCCATGCCCTGCATGACGGTTGGCAGCTGACGGCGGTCGCCGGTCCGGTGCCGGAGCACATCGCCGGGCGCACCGTGCCCGCCGAAGTGCCGGGCAGCGCGCACCTGGACCTGTTGGCCGCCGGCCTCATCGGCGAGCCCTACCTGGACCGCGCCGAGGAGGAGCTGGTCTGGGCGCACCGCACCGACTGGCGCTACGCCACCACCGTGGCCGCCCCGGCCGCCGCCGCCGACGAGCGGGTCGACCTGGTCTTCGACGGCCTGGACACCGTCGCCACCGTCGAGTGGGCCGGCCGGACCCTCGGCTCCACCGCCAACATGTTCCGGAGCTACCGCTTCGACGTGCGGGAGCTGCTCGACGGCGGCCCGGCCGAGCTGTCCGTCACCTTCCGCTCCGCGCTCGCCTTCGCCGAGGAGGCGGAGGCCCGCATCGGCTACCGGCCGCGCGCCTACCCGCACCCGATGAACGCCATCCGCAAGATGGCCTGCAGCTTCGGCTGGGACTGGGGCCCGGACCTGCAGACCGCCGGCATCTGGAAGCCGGTCCGGCTGGAGCGTTGGCGGATCGCCCGGCTGGCCACGGTGCGCCCGCTGGTCGGCGTCACCGAGCAGGGCGCCGGGCGGGTCGAGGTGCACGCCGACATCGAGCGTTCCGGTCTGGGCGAGGACGGCGACCTCAC
Organism: Streptomyces chisholmiae; assembly: GCF_031845445.1. Classification (NCBI taxonomy): domain Bacteria; kingdom Bacillati; phylum Actinomycetota; class Actinomycetes; order Kitasatosporales; family Streptomycetaceae; genus Streptomyces; species Streptomyces chisholmiae. Next base: position 115,277 of record NZ_JAVREO010000011.1, read on the forward strand.
GCTCACCGCGACCGTCGCCGGCCACAGCGCCCGGGTCACCGTGCCCGCCGGGGCCGCCATCGGCACCGTCACCGTCGAGGTGCCGGACGCCGAGCTGTGGTGGCCGGTGGGCTACGGCGCCCAGCCGCTGTACGACCTGCGGGTGACGCTGGGCGCCGGCGACGAGGAACTGGACGGCTACGAGCGGCGGATCGGCTTCCGCACGCTGACCGTGGACACCACTCCGGACGAGCGGGGCACCCCCTTCACCTTCGTGGTCAACGGCGAGCGGATCTTCGCCAAGGGCGCCAACTGGATCCCGGACGACCACTTCCTGACCCGGATCACCCGGGAGCGGCTGTCCCGCCGGATCGACCAGGCGCTGGACGCCCACATGAACATGCTGCGCATCTGGGGCGGCGGCATCTACGAGACCGAGGACTTCTACGAGCTGTGCGACGAGCGCGGCGTGCTGGTCTGGCAGGACTTCCTGCTGGCCTGCGCCGCCTACGGCGAGGAGCCCGAACTGTGGTCCGAGTTCGAGGCGGAGGCGCGGGAGAACGTCGCCCGGCTCACCCCGCACCCCTCGCTCGCGCTGTGGAACGGCGGCAACGAGAACCTCTGGGGCTTCCGGGACTGGGGCTGGCCCGAGGAACTCGACGGCCGCACCTGGGGCCTGGGCTACTACACCGACCTCTTCCCGCGGATCGTCGCCGAACTCGACCCGGACCGCCCCTACTCCGCGGGCAGCCCGTACAGCCCCGGCTTCGACATCACCGAGGTGCACCCCAACGAGCAGGACCACGGCACTCGGCACGAGTGGGAGGTGTGGAACCGCGTCGACTACACCACCTACCGCGACTACATCCCGCGGTTCTGCTCGGAGTTCGGCTTCCAGGGCCCGCCCACCTGGACGACCCTCACCGACTGGGTGACCGAGCGCCCGCTGGAGAAGTCGTCGCCGGCCTTCATGCTGCACCAGAAGGCCGAGGACGGGAACGGCAAGCTGGACCGCGGCATGGCCCCGCACCTCCCCGAGACCAGCACCTTCGAGGACTGGCACTGGGCCACCCAGCTCAACCAGGCCAGGGCCGTCGCCTTCGGTATCGAGCACTACCGGTCGTACTGGCCGCGCACCGCCGGTTCGCTGGTCTGGCAGCTCAACGACTGCTGGCCGGTGACCTCCTGGGCGGCCGTGGACAGCGAGGAGCGCCCCAAGCCGCTGTGGTACGGCCTGAAGCACGCCTACGCGCCCCGACTGCTCACCTTCCAGCCGCGGGCCGGCCGGACCGCGCTGGTCGCGGTGAACGACACCGCCGACGCCTGGACCGGTGAACTCCGCCTGGAACGCGTCTCGTTCGACGGCGAGGTGCGGGAGACCGCTACCATGCCCTTCGAGGTGGCGGCCCGTTCGACCGCCGAACTCGACCTGGCCGACTCTCTGTTGAAGCCGGCTGACGCGCGACGGGAGGTTCTGGTGGCGACGGTGGGCGAGACCCGCTCCTTCCACCTGTTCGAGGAGGACCGCGACCTGGCCTACGACCCGGCGGCGCTGACCGCCGAGGTGACCAGGGTGGCCGACGGCTACCAGGTCGAGGTGCGCGCCGCCTCCTTCGCCCGGGACGTGACGCTGCTCGCCGACCGGGCCGCGCCGGACGCGGTGGCGGACGACGCGCTCGTCACCCTGCTCGCCGGGGAGCGGCACACCTTCACCGTGCGGACCACCGCCGAGCTGGACGCCGCGGCGCTGACCGGCCCGCTGGTGCTCCGTGGCGTCAACTCCCTCCACGCGGTGGTGCAGGGCTGAGTGGGTCGGTCAGAAGCCGTCGGCCTGGTCCTGGCCAGGCCGGCGAGACTGCTCGGGGTCGAGCCGTTCTTCATGGAGTTCATCGCCGGCATCGAGGAGAAGCTGGCGGAGCGCGGCCTGTCCGTGCTGCTCCATGTCGTCGGGACCCACGAGGAGGAGATCGCCACCCACCGGCGCTGGGCCGAGCGTGACCTGGTCGAGGCCGTCATCGTGGTCAACCTGACCGTCGGTGACCGGCGCCCCGACGTGCTCGCCGGGCTCGGGCTGCCCGCCATGATGGTGGGCGCCTGGGACGGCGAGCCCGACGTCCCGGCCGTGGTCACCGACAGCACCGGCCCGATCCGGGAGGCGCTGGCCCGGCTGCTGGAGCTGGGCCACCGCCGGATCGCCCGGGTCACCGGGCCGGGCGACCTGGTCCACACCAGGGCCAGGACGGCGGCCCTGGTGGCGGGGTGCCAGGCCGCCGGGATCGAGCCGGTGATGGTGGAGGGCGACTACTCGGCCGAGGCGGGGGCCGAGCTGACCGAGAGACTGCTGCGCCGCCGGGACCGGCCGACCGCGATCATCTACGACAACGACGTGATGGCGATCGCCGGCCTCGGCGCGGCCAAGGCGGCCCGGATCGAGGTCCCGACCGAGCTGTCGCTGCTCGCCTGGGACGACTCGACGATGTGCCGGCTGGCCTCGCCGCCGCTGTCCACCATGAGCGTGGACGTCTACCAGTTCGGCGTCTCGGTGGCCGAGTCGGTGCTGGAGCTGATCGACGGCCGCCCGGTGACGCCCCGTTGGTCCCCGGCGCCGAGGTTCGTCGCCCGGGGCTCGACGGCGCCGTTCGCCGGCTGAGCCGCGGCCGGCGCCCGGCGTTCGGCGCCCGGCGTTCGGCGGTCCGGGTGGAGTGTCAGTGGTGCGTGTCAGAGTGGCGGTATGACTGACAGCACCACTGACCTCACCGATGTCAGGGCCTTCCTCCTGAAGTACCTGCGGGAGGCGCGGGACGCCCTGGTGTGGAAGCTCGACGGCCTCCCGGAGTACGAGGTCCGCCGCCCCCTCACCCCCACCGGCACCAATCTGCTGGGCCTGGTCAAGCACGCCACCATGGTCGAGCACGGTTACTTCGGTGAGGTCTTCGACCGGCCGATGCCGCCGCTCAGCTGGGAGTTCGACGAGAGCGTGCCCAACATCGACATGTGGGCCACCGCCGAGCAGTCCCGGGAGGCGCTGGTCGAGGAGTACCGGCGGGTCGCCGAGCGGGCCGACGCCCTGATCGCCGAGCTGCCGCTGGAGACGCCGGGCCGGGTGCCCTGGTGGGCCCCCGAGCGGTCGCGGGTGACGCTGCACCGGATCGTGGTCCATGTGACCGGCGACCTGAACCGACACGCGGGACACGCGGACATCGTGCGGGAGTTGACGGACGGCGCGGTGGGGCTGCGCACCCCGGGGGACAACGTGCCGGCCGAGGACGCCGCCTGGTGGGTGGCGTACCGGGCACGACTGGAGGACGTGGCGCGGGGGTTCATAGCCGACTGAGGTGGCGGGGCGGGGCTCAGCCCTTCGGGCCCTGGCCGCCGGTGTCGATCCGCTCCGCCGTGCGGCGGGCCCTGGCCCCGGTGGTCAGCGCGCCCAGGATCAGCACCAGCGCGCCACAGCCGCTGATCACCCACCAGCCGGCGGTGCGCGAGCCGGCCGCCAGCACGGTGCCGACCACGGCGACGCCGAGCGCCGAGCCGACCTGCCGCCCGGTGGAGGCGACGCCGGCGGCGACCCCCGCCTGGGCCTTGGGCATCCCGGTCACCGCGGTGTGGGTGATGGGCGCGTTCACCAGCCCGAAGCCCACGCCGAAGATCACATAGCCGGTGAAGAGTATGGCCACCGAGGTGGTGGTGTCGGTGCCCGAGAGCAGCGCCCCGCTGAAGGTGATCGCCACCCCGGCCACCACCAGCGGGCCGCGCGGTCCGATCAGCCCGAGCAACTGCCCCGACAGCGGCGAGAAGACCAGTGTGGTCGCCGCCATCGGCAGCAGGTAGAGCCCGGCCTCCAACGGGCTGAGCCCCCGGGTGTCCTGCAGGTAGAGCGTGTTGAGGAAGAGGAAGCCGGCCAGCGCGGCGAAGGCGGCCACCGCGATCACGAAGGCCCCGCTGAACGGCACGCTCCGGAAGAAGTCCAGCTCCAGCAGCGGCTCCTCGCGCCGCGGCTCGTACACCAGCAGTCCGACCAGCGCGAGGGCGGCCACCCCGACCCCCGTCAACAGCAGAGGAGAGCCCCAGCCGGACCGTCCCCCCTCGATGATCCCGAAGGTCAGCGACCCCAGCAGGGTGATCACCAGCAGCTGCCCCACCGGGTCGAGCCGCCGTGGCCTGGGCGCCCGGGACTCCGGGACGTAGAGCGTGGTCAGCAGCAGCGCGGCCAGTCCGATCGGGAGGTTGAGCCAGAAGATCGCCCGCCAGCCGAAGGAGTGCACCAGGGCGCCGCCCACGATCGGCCCGATCGCCATGGAGATCCCCACCACCCCGCCCCAGGCGCCGATCGCCCGGGCCAACTCCCGCCGGTCGGTGAAGGTGTTGGTGATGATCGACATGGCCACCGGGTTGAGCATCGAGCCGCCCACGGCCTGCGCGGCCCGGAAGACGATCAGCCAGCCGAGCCCGGGGGCGAGCGCACACGCCACCGAGCCGGCGGTGAAGACGACCAGCCCCACCCGGAACACCCGGCGCCGGCCCAGCCGGTCGGCCATCGACCCCGACAGCATCAGGAAGGAGGCCAGCACCACGGTGTAGACGTCCACCGTCCACTGGAGTCCGGAGACATCGGCGTTCAGCTCCCGGCCAAGATCGGGCAGGGCCACGTTGAGGGCGGTCACGTCCAGGCTGACGATCAGCAGGCTCATGCAGCAGATGGCGAGGATCAGGAGACGGCGATGGCGGGGCAGGGTCTCGGTCTCTTCCACGGCCACTGAGCGTAGCCGCACGGCGTCGATCGCACGTGGACTCCGCGACCAGGCCCCCCGCACGAGTGGTGGGCGCGGTATTCGGGCGGTGGGGGAATACCCGGCGGCCCGGCCGTGTTCTGACCGGCACACCAGGCTTCGCGCCGACGCCGCCCGGCCGCCAGGTCACGATCGGAGGGCACCGTGTCCCAGACGTCACCCGCCACCCATGTCATCGCCTACCGGGCCGCCGAGCGGCTGCTGGACTCGGGGGACCCGCGCGGCGCGCTGACGCTGCTCGACCCGCTGGTCAGCGCCTACCCGGAGAACACCTCCGCCCGGCTGCTGCGCGCCCGCGCCTTCTTCCTCGGCGCGCAACTGCGCAGCGCCGAGCAGGAGTTCATGCTGGTCCTGGAGCGCGAGCCGGACAACGCCTACGCGCACTTCGCGCTGGCGCGCACGCTGCAACGAGCGGCGCGTGGCGAGGAGGCGCTGCGCCACTTCCGGCTGGCCGCGGCCCTCGACCCCAAGCCGGACTACCTGGCCCGCGCCCGGTTTGGCGAACAGCCCTGATCGACGCCATCCTGGCCGAATGTTGATCAAGGAAGCGCGCGCGGCCGCGCGGGACTGGGTGCGCGAGCACGTGTCCGGACAGCCCTGGTTCGTCGGCGCCTACTTCAGTGGGTCGACGGTGGGGCTGCCGGACGCGGCCGAGGTGCCGCTCGGCTCCGACACGGACGTCATGGTGGTCACCGCCGACCCGGATCCCCCCACCAAGCCGGGGAAGTTCACCCACCGGGGCGCGCTGGTCGAGGTAAGCCTGGTGCCCGAGGCGGTCCTCGCCTCGGCGGACGAGGTGCTCGCCGACTACCACCTGGCCGGGGCCTTCCGCACCGACACGCTGATCGCCGACCCCACCGGCCGCCTCGGCCGGCTCCAGCGGGACGTGGCCGAGCGGTTCGCCGAGCCGGACTGGGCGCGCCGCCGTTACCAGCACGCCCTGGCCCGGGTGCGTAACGGGCTGACCCGGTACGACCGGGGCGATCTTGACCCGGCCGCCCCCTGGCCGGAGCTGGTCATCGGCTGGCTCTTCCCCACCGGGGTGAGCACCCATGTGCTGCTGGCCGCCGGGCTGCGCAATCCGACCGTGCGGCTGCGCTACCTGCGGACCAGGGAGCTGCTCGCCGAACACGGCCTGCTGGCCGCCTATCCGCCGCTGCTGGCCGATCTCGGCTGCGCCGAGCTGACCGCCGAGCGGGCCGAGGTCCATCTGGCGGCGCTGGCCGACGCGTTCGACACGGCGGCCGGTGTCGCCCGCACCCCGTTCCCGTTCCGCTCCGACGTCAGCCCGGCGGCCCGGCCCATCGCGGTCGACGGCACCCGGGAGCTGGTCCGTGCCGGGCACCACCGCGAGGTGCTGTTCTGGCTGGTCGCCTCCTACGCCCGCTGCCAGCTGGTGTTGGCCGCCGACGGCACGCCGGACCAGCGGGCCGCGCACGCCCCCGGGTTCACCGCGCTGCTGGCCGACCTCGGCATCCACACCACCGAGGACCTGGCGGCCCGCGCCCGGCGCACCCTGGGCCGGCTGCCGGAGCTGACCGAGACCGCCGAGCGCCTGCTCGCCGCGTCCACCGTGCCCGCCGCGTCCACCGTGCCCGCTGCCACCAGGTCCGCGCGGCCCCTCGGGTAGCCGGCCCCGCCCGCACCGCTGCCCCCGCCCCTCCGGCAAGGGGAAAGCGCGGGCCCGGGCGGTGTGTCGCCCGGACCCGCGCTCATCGGGCCGTCAGCGGCCCATCAGGGCGAAGACTCCCCAGCCGAGGTACTCGCGCTGGTAGCGCGTGTACCGCACGGGCTCGGTGGTCAGCTCGGCCCGCACCTCCTCGGCCAGTTCGTCGTCGGGATGCGCGTCGAGCCAGCGCCGCAGGTTGAGCCACTGGGCCGCCTGGTAACGGTCCCAGCTGTCCTGCGAGGCCAGCATCATCTCCACGACGTCGTACCCGAGAGCGCCGAACTGCTCGACCAACCCCGGCAGCGGCAGGAAGTCGGCCCTGGCGGTGGCGTGGCAGGCCCGGGCGGTCGCCTCGTCGGGCACCTCCCGGCGCCAGTACGGCTCGCCGATCAGCATCAGGCCGCCGGGCCGCAGGCTCCTGGCCAGCAGCTCGACGGTGCCGGCGACACCGCCCCCGATCCAGGTGGCGCCGACGCAGGCGGCGAGATCGACGGGCTCGTCCGCGACGAAGCCGGCGGCGTCGTCGTGTACGAAGGTGACCCGGTCGGCGACGTCGAGCTCGGCGGCGCGGGCCCGCGCCTTCTCGACGCCCCTGCTGCTGATGTCCACCCCGGTCCCGGTGAAGCCGTGGTCACGGGCCCAGGTGCACAGCATCTCGCCCGATCCACTGGCCAGGTCGAGCACCCGGGTCCCGGGCGGCAGGTGCAGTGCCTGGCCCAGGGCGGCGAGCTTGCCGGGGGTGAACGGGTTGTGGATGCGGTGGCTACTTTCGCGAATGGTGAAGATACGTGGCAGATCCACGAGAGGTGATCCTTAGGGTTGCTGAGGTCATGGCGTTCGTGGGGGCGCGCCGACCGGAGTCGGCGGCCGCTGCGCGGACCGTCATCAATACACCTCGTTCACCCGGATGGATCAGTAGCCCGGCGACTATAGACCCGCGCGCCTCGACCGTTCCACCGACTTTCCCCGGGGGCCGCCGCAGCTCAGCCGCCGTAGCCGGCGAGGTACTGGCGGGCCGCGGTGGCGATGGCGCCCGCGTTGATGCCGGCGGCCCGCAGCTGCTGCTCCGGCGTGGCCGAGCCGGGCATCGAGTCCACCGCCAGCCGCAGCAGCCGGGGCACCGGCCGGCCGTCCGAGAACGCCTCAAGCACCGCGTCCCCCAGGCCGCCGGCGTGCCGGTGGTCCTCCACGGTCAGCAGGCAGCCGGTCGCCTCGGCCGCCTCCCGCAGCCCCGCCGCGTCCACCGGCCGGACCGAGTACAGGTCGATCACCCGCACCGGCACGCCCTCCTCGGCCAACTCGTCGGCGGCGCGCAGCGCCTCGTGCACGGTCACCCCGGCGGCGACCACGGTCAGCCGGTCGTCCTGGGAGGAGCGCAGCAGTTTGCTGCCGCCAATCGGGAACCGTTCGTCAGGGCCGTAGAGCACCGGGTCGGCGCCGCGCGAGGTGCGCAGGTAGCGCAGCCCGCTCTCGCCGACCAGCTCCGCGACCAGCTGCGCGGTCTGGTTGGCGTCGCAGGGGTAGAGCACCGTGGCGCCGTACAGCGCGCGGAACATCGCCAGGTCCTCCAGGCCCATCTGGGACGGCCCGTCCTCGCCGATCGCCACCCCGGCGTGCGAGCCGGCCAGACACAGCCCGACCCCGCTCACCGCGGCCATCCGCAGGAAGTCGTGGGCGCGGGTGAAGAACGCGGCGAAGGTCGAGGCGAACGGCAGCCAGCCGCGCACCGCCATCCCGACCGAGGCGGCCACCAGCTCCTGTTCCGCGATGTAGCACTCGAAGTACCGGTCCGGATGGCGCTTGGCGAAGAACTCGGCCCGGGTGGAGTCGCCCACCTCGCCGTCCAGCGCCACCACCTCGGGCCGCGCCGAGCCGAGCGCGGCCAGCGCCTCGCCGTAGGCGTCCCGGGTGGCCACCCGGTCGCCGACGGTGTACGCGGGCAGCTCGATCCGCGGCCCGCCCGGCGGGCGCGGCACCGTGGTCGCCGCCGGTCGGGCCACCTCGACCCGCAGGTCGCGCACCCCGCCCAGCTCGGCCACCGCCTCGGCCTCGTCCGGCACCGGCTTGCCGTGGTGCCCCTCCAGGTCCTCCACCGCCTTGACCCCGCGCCCCTTGCGGGTGCGGGCCAGGATCGCGGTGGGCCGGTCGGTGACCCGCTTCGCCTCCGCGTAGGCCGCGTCGACCGCCGCCGGGTCGTGCCCGTCCACCTCGACGGTGTGCCAGTCGAAGGCGCGGATGCGGCGCGCGTAAGCGTCCAGGTCCCACTCGTGCCGGGTCGGGCCGCGCTGGCCCAGCCGGTTGATGTCCAGGATCGCGGTCAGGCTGGCCAGCCGCTCGTAGCCGGCGTGCTCGAACGCCTCCCACACCGAGCCCTCGGCCAGCTCGCTGTCCCCGCACAGCACCCACACCCGGGATTCCGACTCGCCCAGCCGTTCCCCGGCCAGCGCCACGCCGACGCCGATCGGCAGGCCCTGCCCGAGTGAGCCGGTGGCGACGTCCACCCACGGCAGCCGCGGGGTCGGGTGCCCCTCAAGCCGGCTGCCCAGGGTGCGGAACGACATCAGCTCCTCCTCGCTGACCACGCCCGCCGCCCGGTAGGCGGCGTACAGCAGCGGTGAGGCATGCCCCTTGGAAAGGATCAGCCGGTCGTTGCCCGGGTGTTCCGGCCAGTCGAAGTCGTACGACAGGTGCCTGGCCAGCAGCACCGCCATCAGGTCGGCGGCCGACATGGACGAGGTGGCGTGCCCCGAGTGGGCGGACGAGGTGGCGCGGACCGCGTCCACCCGGAGCTGCTGCCCCAGCTCGGCCAGGTCTAGGTCTGCGGATGTCATCTGCCCCTGCCTCCCGCGGTCGGCGGCTGTCTGCTCGGGCCCGCGCGTCGGGCCGCCCGCGCCCGGGTACCCGGACGCGGGCGGCCTAACCGGCGGGTGCGCCGGCCCGTGTCGCGCGTGGTCAGCCGGGCGCGCGGTGCCCGCCGTCCGGCACCCCGTCCCGGTACGGCCAGCGCAGCAGCGCGCCCAGGCCGCCGGCCGGCAGTCCTTCGGTGGCCACCACCGGCCCGTCCTCCGGGCTGCTCCCGGCCACCACGATCACGTCCGCGTCGGTGGCCGCCACCGAACGCAGCAGCGCGTCGTCCGCGCGGGCCGCCAGCGGGTCCGGCTCGCCCAGGTACTGCGACTCCGAGCGGCGCACCGCCAGTTGGTCGGGCTCCTCGCCGATCCACACGTCCCGGTGCAGGTCGGGGCCGTCCAGCCGGACGAGCAGGGTGTCGATCCGGTGCTCCCTGGCCGCCGCCAGCAGCGCCGGCACGCCCTCCACGGCGTCCACCCGGCGCTCCTCCGTCGGCACCCGCCCGGCCAGGAAGCGGTCGTACAGCTCGGCCGCCCGCCGGGTGTCCCGTGCCGTCCTGGCCTCGGCGACCTCCGTCTCCAGCCGTTCGGGGCGGGCCCCGGCGGCCCGGCCGCCGTACTCGCTCTCCACGGTGATGGCCCGCAGCGGCTCCGGCAGCTGGTCGAAGACGGCCCGCCGCTCGCGGGCGTCGCCGGCCAGCACCAGCAGCTCGGCGCCGGTGCGGGCCGCGTCCTCGGCGAGCGTCTGGGCGATCAGCCGGGCGTTCTCCTCCCAGGTGTTCTCCACCGCCAGCTCGAAGTGGCGCTCCGACCAGTCGATCCGGCCGGTGCGGTGGATCGGCCACTCCCGGCCCCGCACCTCGTCCAGCGGGCGTGGCCGGCCGTGCGTGCCGCGGTACTGGAGGTCCGCCCCCTTCCGGTCGACGAACGCGACCAGCGTGGGCGGGCGCCGCTCCCCGAAGTCGAGGATCGGCCCCAGCCTGGGCAGCGGGCCCCACTCGGTCAGCGGCGGCGACGGCGGGGGAGCGGTCAGCGGGATGTCCAGCACCACCCGGCCGTCGGTGGCGAACAGGGCGTGCCCGGCCTCGTACCGGTCCAGGTCGGTCAGCGCCGTGTGGACCGCCCGGCAGGTCTCCTGGTCGGCGCCCTGCGCGGCGAGCTGGTCGGCGGCGGCCCGGGCCTGGAGCGCCAGCTGCGGCACCGCGTCCTCGGCGATCTCCGAGGTGTTGAAGTACACCGAGGCCCAGGGGCCGGGCTGGTGCAGCAGGGGGGTGAGAAATCCGAGATTCATGACGTCCTCCGGCGTGGTCGCGACCGTACGGCGGTCAGGCGGCGATCCGGCCGAACTCGCGCAGCATCGCCTCGTTGAAGTACGGCAGGTCGTCCGGTTTGCGGCTGGTGACCAGCGGCCCGCTGTCGGCCAGGCACACCTGCACCGGCTCGTCCACCCAGTGGGCGCCCGCGTTCCGCAGGTCGGTCTGGAGGGACGGCCAGGAGGTCAGTGTCCGGTCGCGCACCACGTCCGCCTCGATCAGCGTCCACGGGGCGTGACAGATGGCCGCGACCGGCTTGTCGGCGTCGAAGAACGCCCGGGCGAACGCCACCGCCCGCGGGTCGGTGCGCAGGGCGTCCGGGTTGGCCACGCCGCCGGGCAGCACCAGGGCGTCGAACTCCTCAGGGGAGACGTCCGCCACGGTGCCGTCCACCGGGAACGTGTCGGCCTTGTCCAGGTGGTTGAACGCCTGCACGGTCCCGGCGCGGGTGGAGATCAGCTGCGGGGTCTCGCCGGTGGCCGCCACCGCGCGCCACGGCTCCGTCAGCTCCACCTGCTCGACGCCCTCGTGCGCGGTGAGAAACGCGATACGCATGTCCTGGTCCACCGTTCTTTCCGTCGCTCGGCTGCTCGTGGCGCTGTGCGTGGCCGGGTCGGCCCGGCAGGCGCCAGGCGTCCGACACGCGCCCCGAGTAACCGGTGCCGGCGGCGGAAAACCCCGGCCGCCCGGCCGCTTCGCGCCGAGCCGTCACGCCCCGGTTGACCGGCGCGTCAACGCGGCTCTCCCCGAAGGGGTGGTCTCCGTGGCGGAACGGTCTATTCCGGTGTGCCCGTCGGTAGCTTCCCAGGGCGCGGGGGGACGCCTCCGCCTGCCAGGGACCGCCAACCGTGCCCACTTCCGGAGAGCCCATGCCGCACTCGACCGATCCATCCCACGCCCCGGCCGCCGCCGGCCTGCTGCCCGCCCAGGGCCGGGAGCCGGAGCCGGGGCCGGAGCCCGACGGTCTGCCGCTGCGTCGCAGCACCGAGATCCAGGGCGACGTCCTGGCCGGCTTCAAGAAGGACCACGTCCATCTGCTGCTGCTCACCTTCCCCGGCCGTGACCAGGCCAGGAGCTGGCTGAACCAGGTGCGCCGCCGGGTGGCGAACACCCGGGACGTCGCCGAGTTCAACCGGGACTTCAGCCGCGCCAGGCGGGCCCGCTCCGGCGTCGACCCGGCTCGTGCGCACGCCACCTGGCGGGCGCTGAGCTTCACCCACGCCGGGCTGGGCGAGCTGGTCGGCGGCGAGCCCTACCCGGACGTGCCCCGGGGCACCACCCAGGAGGCGTTCCGGCAGGGCCCGGCCGAGCGCGCCGAGCTGCTCGGCGACACCGGGCCCAGCGCCCCCGACCGGTGGCTCTTCGGCGGGCCGGGGCAGCCGACGGTGCACGCGGTGCTGACCCTGGCGGCGGACCGCGCCGAGGAGCTGGCCGGGGCGCTCGCCGAGGAGCGGTCGGCGGCCGAGAAGCACGGGCTGACCGTCACCTTCGAGCAGCCGGCCGGCACGCTGGCCGGCAGCCTGCGGGGCCGGGAGCACTTCGGCTTCAAGGACGGCATCAGCCAGCCCGGCGTGCGGGACTTCGACGAGCCGGACCCGGACCACCCGGACCAGCAGCTCGGCAAGCCCGGCACCCGGATCATCGCGCCCGGCGAGTTCCTGGTCGGCCACCCCAAGGACCACCGGCTGCCCGACTGGCTGCCGGAGTGGATGCGGGACGGCTCCTTCCAGGTGGTGCGCCGGCTCGGGCAGGACGTGCCCGGCTGGTGGGCGCAGCTGGGCGACGCGGTGGCCGAGCTGCGCGAGCGAGGGGCGGTGCCGGCGGAGGCGACCAGCGAGTGGTTGGCCGCCCGGCTGATGGGCCGGTGGCGCTCGGGCGCGCCGGTGGCCAAGCATCCCGACGCGGACCCGCACGCTGACCCGGAGACCGACGCGGACAACGACATCGCCTACGGCGACGACCAGTTGGGCCGGGTGGTGCCGCTCTGCGCCCACCTGCGCAAGACCAATCCGCGCGACGGCCTGCTGGCGCGGCTGGAGGACGGCGAACCGGTCGCGCTCCAGGGCGCGTTGGACGGTCGGCGGATCATCCGCCGCGGGGTGCCGTTCGGGGAGCGCTTCGACCCGACGGGTGGCGCGGAGAACGGCCCCGACGCGCCCCGCGGCCTGGTCTTCGTCGCCTACCAGGGCGATCTGGTGGCCCAGTTCGAGTTCATCCAGCGCTCCTGGATCGACGCGGACGACTTCCCCGAGCGGGCCGAGCCGGTGGGCCGGGACGGGGTCATCGGGCGGGACGGCGAGATCGCCTATCCGGTGCACGGCTCGCCGGACAGCACGGTGCGGTTGGCGCTGCGGCAGTTCGTGCGGACCGAGGGCGCGCTCTACGCCTTCGCGCCCTCGCTGAGCGCGCTGCGGATGCTGGCGGCCGGGGAGGTGCCGGTCGGCGGGGAGCCGGTGGACCGGGTGCTGGCGGCGCCGTTGGTGCTGCGTCGGGGCGAGGTGGTCAGCTCAGGCTCGGCCCGGCTCAGGTTCGAGGTGGACGGCGACCTCAGGGTCCGCGACGAGCGGGAGGAGGTCCGCTGGGAGGCGGGCTACACCGGTGGGGTCGCCGGCCGGGCCGAGTTCTGGGCGGACGGGCGGCTGGTCCTGGTGGACGCGGAGAACAACGCGGTCTGGGCGACGCCGACCGAGGGGAACCCGGGGGCGGTGCTGGTGGTCGGCGCCGACGGCGACGTGGCGGTCCGGGCGGCCGACGGCACGGTGCTGTGGCACACGGAGACCGCGCGCTGAGCGGCGCCGGCGCCCGGGGCGGCGGGCGCCGGCCGCGCGGGTCAGCGCCCGCCGGGGGTCAGCGCGCGCAACGGGCCGTCCAGCTCCCGCTGGTAGAAGTCGATGAAGGCGTCCGGGTCGGGCCCGGCGTTCATCAGCACCAGTCGGTCGAAGCCGGCGTCCACGAACGGCTGTGCCACCGCCAGGTAGCGGTCGAGGTCCGCGCCGCAGGCGAACTGCTCGCGGATGTCGCTCTCCCGGACGGTGGTGGTGGCCGCGTCGAAGTTGACCGGGTTGGGCAGCTCGCTCATCACCTTCCAACCGGTCACCGCCCAGCGGTTGTTGGTCAGCGCGGTGCGCACCGCCTCCGCCTCGTCCACGGCGTAGGAGACGGACATCTCGACGTAGCGCGGCCCGTCGCCGCCGGCCTCCCGGTAGGCGTCGACCAGCTCGCCGCGCGGCTCGGTGGCGAACAGCGCGCTGCCCAACTCGGCGGCGATCCGGGCCGCGTCGGCGCCGCCGGCCGCCACCGCCAGCCGTGGCGGCGTGGGCGGCAGGTCGAAGATCCGGGCGTCCTCAAGGCGCAGGTGCTGGCCCTCGTAGGAGCGGTAGCCGCCCTGCCAGAGCAGCCCGATGATCTCCAGCGCCTCCCGCAGCAACTGCTGCCGGACCTGCACCGAGTCGGGGAACTCCAGCCCGACCACGTGCTCGTTGAGCCGCTCGCCCGAGCCAACGCCGAGGGTGAAGCGGCCGTCCGAGAGCAGCGCCAGGGTGGCGGCGGCCTGGGCGATCACGGCCGGGTGGTAGCGCACGGTGGGGCAGGTGACGCCGGTGGCCAGCTCGATGCGCTCGGTGCGGGCGGCGATGGTGCCGAGCACGGCCCAGGCGAACGGGGAGTGGCCCTGCACGTCCAGCCAGGGGTGGAAGTGGTCGCTGATCTCCACGAAGTCGAAGCCGGCCCGTTCGGCCAGCTCCGCCTGCCGCACCAGCTCGGCGGGGCCGAAGGCCTCCGCCGCCAGCTTGTAACCAATCTGCATCGCGCGCTCCCTCGGCCCGGCGGACGTGTCCCCCGTCGGCACGCTGCCAGCGTCCGGGGGCGGGCGCGGGTTGGCGGGGCCGCCGGCCGCCTCCGAGTCCGTCAAATGGCCGACCCGGTGGGCGCGTCCTGGATATGTGACCATGACACCGCACCGCCAGGTCAGGGCTGGTGTATCGATTTCCCCCTTCAACTCTTGAAGGGATAACCGGCCTTGATCGCGCGTCAAAAGACCTTGGCGCGACGTATTGACGCCACTTGGTCTAGACGATTAACTCCCACGCAACATCGCCGGAACCGGTTCCGGGACCGGTGTCGGCGCTGCCGCCGCATGCCTGCGGCAGCCTTCGCTCAGCGTGCCGAGGAGCTTCCCCCATGCGTGTCACCATCGCCGATGTCGCCCGAAACGCGGCGGTCAGCAAGACCACCGTCTCGCGCGTGCTCAACGGCAAGGGCGAGGTGGACGCCGAGACCGCGGAGCGCGTCCGCGCCGTGATCGCCGAGCTGGGCTACGTGCCCTCCTCCCGGGCCGTCGGCCTGGCCAGGGGCAACAGCCGCACCCTGGCCATGCTGGTGCCCTCGCTCACCTGGCCCTGGGTGGGCGAGGTGCTGCAGGGGGTGGCCGACACCCTGGAGGCCGCCGGCTACGGGCTGCTGCTCTTCACCTGCAACCGTGGGGAGGAGTCGATGGCCCAGTTCACCAGCCAGGTCTCGGCCCGTGCCTTCGACGGGGTGCTGGCGATCGAGCCGGAGAACACCAGGGGCGCCATCGCCGCGCTGCACCACCAGGGGCTGCCGCTGGTGCTGGTCGACGATCGTGGCCAGGGCGGCACGTTCCCCTCGGTGGCCACCACCAACCGGGAGGGCGCCGCCTCGGCCGCGCAGCACCTGATCGCCGCCGGGCGCCGGGCGCCGCTGGTGGTCACCGGGCCGGCCCAGTTCGGCTGTGTCCAGGACCGGCTGCACGGCTTCGCCAGGGTGTTCGCCGAGCACGGCGCGGCGCGGCCCGACTCCCACGTCTTCGAGGGCGACTTCACGGTCCGCTGCGGTCAGCGGGTCATCGACCACGCGCTCGCCGAGCGGCTGCCCTTCGACTCCGTCTTCTGCCACAACGACCTCAGCGCCACCGGCGTCCTCCAGGCGCTGCGGGCCGCCGGCCGCCGGGTGCCCGACGACGTGGCCGTCATCGGCTTCGACGACATCCCCAGCGCCGCCTACACCGAGCCGTCGCTGACCACCGTGCGCCAGCCCATGCAGGCCATGGGCGAGGCGGCGGCCCGGCGGATGCTCGACCACCTGCGCGGGGTCACCCCGCTGCGCCGGGACGCCGTCGTGCTGCCCACCGAACTGGTCATCAGGTCCTCCGCGCCGGGCTGACCGACTGCCCAAGCCCGTGCCGGCCAGATTTCACCACCCGTACAGATCACCTGGGAGCAGAACCGTGAGAGTCCAATCGCGATCCCGTAGAACCATCGCCCTGGCGACCGGAGTGGCGCTGTCGTTCTCGCTGTTGGCGGCGTGTTCCGACGCGAACAGCAACCGCTCGGGCAACAACGGTGGCGGCGGCGACGGCGTGCTGAACGTGGGGATGCCCAACGGTCCGCAGGCCAACAACAGCAACCCGCTGCTGGAGACCTCGGCCGGCGCCTCGCTCGGCTACCGCGCCGTGGTCTACGAACCGCTGGTGATGACCAACGGCATCGCGCCCGAGCAGGAGGGCACCCCCTGGTTGGCCGAGGAGTGGTCCTGGAACGAGGAGTTCACCGAGCTGGTGCTCACCGTCCGGGAGGGGCCGACCTGGTCGGACGGCGAGGCCTTCGACGCCGAGGACGTCGCCTTCACCTTCCAACTGCTCAAGGACCACCCGGGGTTGAACACGGGGGCCATCCCGTTCGAGGAGATCAGCCAGGACGGCAACCAGGTCCGACTGACCTTCGGCTCCTCGCAGTTCGTCAACCAGGTCAAGATCTACCAGACCTTTATCGTTCCCGAGCACATATGGTCGCAGGTCGATAACCCGGAGACCTACGAGGACCAGGAGCCGGTCGGCACCGGCCCCTACACGTTGAAGACCTTCACCCCCCAGACCGTCACCCTCACCCGCCGGGACAGCTACTGGCAGGAGCTGCCCGAGGTCGAGGAGCTGCGCTACACCAGCTACAACGACAACAACGCGGCCACCACCGCGCTGTCCAACGGCGAGCTGGAGTGGTCCTACGTCTTCATCCCGAACTACGAGGACGTCTACCTCTCGCACGACCCCGAGCACTTCAACCTCTGGTTCCCCACCGGCCTCGGCATCCACGGCCTGTGGATCAACACCGAGCGCGAGCCCTTCGACGACGTCGTGCTGCGGCAGGCGATGAACCTCGCGGTGGACCGGCAGGCCATCCACGAGCAGGGGCACGCCGGCGCCTTCCCGGTGGTGGAGAGCCCCACCGGCCTGCCGCTGCCCGCCGGCGACAGCTTCCTGGCCCCCGAGTACCAGGGCGTCACCGTCGAGCGGGACGTCGAGGCGGCGCGGGCACTGCTGGAGGAGAACGGCTACGGCTACGAGGGCGACACCCTGCTGACGCCGGAGGGCGAGCCGGTCACCATGACCCTGGTCGACCCGGCCGGCTGGTCCGACTACCTGACCTCGCTGTCGGTCATCTCCGACAACCTCGCCGAGATCGGCATCGAGGCCGCCGTCGAGACCGCCACCGTCGACGGCTGGCGCAACACCGTGGACGCCGGCGGCTTCGACGCCACCCTGCACTGGACCAACGGCGGCGCCACCCCCTACGACAGCTACCAGCACGTGATGGACGGCACCCTCTACAAGCCGATCGGCGAGGCCTCCGCCGGCGGCAACTTCGGCCGCTTCCAGAGCGAGGTCGCCGACGCGGCGCTCCAGGAGTACGCCAACGCCACCGACGACGCCGCCCGCACCGAGGCGATGAACGAACTCCAGCGGGTCTTCGTCGAGGAGGTGCCGATGATCCCCACCGTGGCCTCGCCCATCGGCGCCGAGTTCTCCACCCGCAACTGGGTCGGCTGGCCGACCGAGGAGGACCCGTACGCCCCGCCGCAGCCCACCCAGCGCAACGCCCTCCAGATCGTGCTCAACCTGGAGCCGGCCGACGGCTGAGCCGGCCGTCGAGAGGTCACGGCCGCCGAGCGGCCACCCAGCCCGCCCGCCCCGCCGCGTCGCCAACTCGCCCCAGGCGGCGGGGCGGGCGCCTCCGCCGACGTACGACAGGAAGCCCACCGCCATGTCCCACACCCCCGATCCGCCCCCCGCCGAGGCCGGCCCGCCCCCCGCCGGCGAAGTGGTCCTGGAGGCGCGCAACGTCAGCAAGCACTTCGCGGTCCGCCGCACCCTGCGCCACTTCGCCGACCGCGCGCGGCCCGTCGTGCACGCGGTGGACGACGTCTCCCTCACCCTCCGCCGGGGCTCCGTCACCGCCGTCGTCGGCGAGTCCGGCTCCGGGAAGTCCACCATCGCCCGCCTGCTGGCCCAGCTCTACCCGACCACCTCGGGCGAGCTGCTGCTGCACGGCCGGCCGACCCGGGTCGGCCGGGGCCGCGCGTTCCGCGCCTACTGCCGGCAGGTCCAGCTGATCTTCCAGGACCCGTTCGGCTCCCTCAACCCCACCCACACCGTGCGCTACCACCTGACCAGGGCGCTGCGCATCCACGGCCGGGCCGGGCAGGGGCCGGCGGAGCTGGAGCAGGCCCTCGCCGAGCTGCTGGGCCGGGTCCACCTCAGTCCGCCGGAGCGCTACCTGGACTCCTTCCCGCACCAGCTCTCCGGCGGGCAGCGGCAGCGGGTCGCCATCGCCCGCGCCATGGCCGCCGACCCCGCGGTGCTGCTGGCCGACGAGCCGGTCTCGATGCTGGACGTCTCCATCCGGCTGGGCATCCTCAACCTGCTGCGGGACCTGAAGGAACGCCTGAACCTCGCCATCCTCTACATCACCCACGACATCGCCTCGGCCCGCTACTTCGCCGACGAGACGCTGGTGATGTACGCCGGGCGGCTCGTCGAGGGCGGCGACAGCGAGACCGTCACCCAGCGGCCCGCCCACCCCTACACCCAGCTGCTGACCTCCTCCGCGCCCGACCCGGACCGGATCGTCGCCGGCGACCCGACCCCGGCCACCGACCCGGCCGGTGGTGAGGTGGTCGCCGAGGAGCGGGAGAACGAGACCGCGGGCGAGCCGCCGAGCCTGATCTCGCCGCCCAGCGGCTGCCGGTTCCACCCGCGCTGCCCCAAGGCGATGGCCCGCTGCCGCACCGAGAGCCCGCCGCGCTTCGACCTGGCGGACGGCCAGTGGGCGGCCTGCTGGCTCTACGCCCCCGAGCCGGCCGAACGGCCCGCGGCCCGGGAGGCGTCGGCGTGAGATACCTCCTCCAGCGGCTGGGCTTCTACCTCTTCACCGCCTGGGCCGCCATCACCATCAACTTCTTCATCCCCCGGCTGATGCCGGGCGACCCGGTCCAGGCGCTGATCACCCGCTACCAGGGCCAGTTGGACAGCAAGGCGATCGACTCGCTGCGCACCCTCTTCGGCCTGGACAACGAGTCCTCCATCTGGGTCCAGTACCTCGACTACTGGGGCAACCTGTTCCGCGGCGACCTGGGCACCTCGTTCACCTACTTCCCGACCGGGGTCTCCGACATCATCGGGCAGAGCCTGCCGTGGACCCTGGGCCTGATGGGCCTGACCACCGTCATCAGCTTCCTGCTGGGCACCGGCATCGGGATCTACGCCGGCTGGCGGCGCGGCTCCTGGCTGGACAACATGCTGCCGGTCACCACGTTCCTCTCGGCCATCCCCTACTTCTGGCTGGGGCTGATCGCGATCGCGCTGTTCGCCGTGCAGTGGTCGGTCTTCCCGGCCTCCGGCGGCTACGACAACAGCCTGGTGCCGGCCTTCGACTGGCCGTTCATCTCCAGCACCATCTACCACGGCACGCTGCCCGCCCTGACCATCGTGGTGAGCGCCATAGCGGGCTGGATCCTCGGCATGCGGAACATGATGGTCTCGGTCACCGCCGAGGACTACGTGCTGGTCGCGCAGGCGAAGGGGCTGCCCGAGCGGCGGGTGATGTTCTCCTACGCGGCCCGCAACGCGATCCTGCCCAGCATCTCCAACTTCGCGCTCTCGCTGGGCTTCATCGTCGGCGGCACCCTGCTGGTGGAGATGGTCTTCTCCTATCCCGGCATCGGCTACATCCTCTTCCAGGGCGTCGGCGCCAAGGACTACCCGCTGATGCAGGGCGTCTTCCTGATCATCACCCTCGCGGTGCTGGCCGCCAACCTGGTGGCCGACCTCATCTACCTGCTGCTCGACCCGCGAACCCGAAGGGAGGCGTAACGGCCATGGCACTCCAGGCCACCGAGGCGGCCGTCGCGGCCGCCGACACCGAGGCGGCCCCGCGCCGCGACCGGCTGCGCTTCCTGCGCAACGGCAAGACCCTGGTGGGGCTCGCCATCCTGGGCGTCTTCGTCCTGCTGGGCATCTTCGGCGAGTTGCTCGCGCCCTACGACCCCTCGGCCCGGGGCGACCAGCTGATGGCCTCGCCCTCCTGGGACCACCCCTTCGGCACCACCCAGACCGGGCAGGACATCTTCTCCCAGATCCTGGTCGGCACCCGGGGGGTGTTGGTGGTCGGCTTCGTCGCCGCCGTGCTGGCCACCGTGCTGGGGGTGCTGATCGGGGTGACCGCCGGCTACCTGGGCGGCTTCGGGGACGACGCGCTCTCCTCGCTGAGCAACATCTTCCTGGTCATTCCCGGGCTGCCGCTGATCATCATCATCACCAGCTTCCTGCCGGAGACCAGCGACCTGACCATAGCGGCGGTGATCGGCCTGACCTCCTGGGCCTGGGGTGCCAGGGTGCTGCGCGCGCAGACCCTCTCGCTGCGGAACCGGGACTACGTGCAGGCGGCGCGCGCCACCGGCGAGTCCACCTGGCGGATCATCGTCTTCGAGCTGCTGCCCAACCTCACCCCGGTGATCGCCTCCGGCTTCATCGGCACGGTGATCTTCGCGGTGCTCTCCAACATCACCCTGGCCTTCATAGGGATCGCCGACATCTCCGAGTGGAACTGGGGCACCGTGCTGTTCTGGGCGCAGAGCAACCAGGCGCTGGCCCAGGACGCCTGGTGGTGGTTCGTACCGGCCGGGCTGTGCATCGCGCTGCTGGGCACCGCCCTCGCGCTGATCAACTTCGGCATCGACGAGTTCATCAACCCCCGGCTGCGGAACGACAAGGCGGACCGCGCGGTGCGCATGCGGGTCGGCTTTACGCCCGTGCTGCGCGCCGAACGCGCCGCGGCCACCGCGTCCGCAACCGCGTCCGCCGCCGCGCCCGTCGCCACCGTGCCCGCGCCGGCCGAGCCTCCCGAGCCGGCGGCGGCGTCGGACGGCCCCACCCGGAAGGACGACCCGGCATGACCAGCACCCCACCCGTCCTGGAGATCAGCGGACTGAACGTCAACTACGGGCTGGGCGCCAAGGCCGTGCACGCGGTGCGCGACATCGACCTCACCCTGCACCGCGGCGAGGTGCTCGGCCTGGCCGGCGAGTCCGGCTCCGGCAAGTCCACGCTCGCCTACGCCGTCACCCGGCTGCTGCCGCCGCCCGGCGTGATCACCGGCGGCGAGGTCCGCTACCACCCCAGGACCGGCCAGCCCATCGACATCCTGGACCTGGACCCCGAGGGGCTGCGAGCCTTCCGCTGGTCGGAGATCTCGCTGGTCTTCCAGGGCGCGATGAACTCGCTCAACCCCGTGCACACCGTGCGCTCCCAGCTCACCGACGTGCTCAAGGCACACCGGCCGGACCTGACCGGCGCCCAACGCCAGGACCGGGCCGCCGAGTTGCTCGCCCTGGTCGGGATCTCCGCGGACCGGCTGGGCAGCTACCCGCACCAGCTCTCCGGCGGGATGCGGCAGCGGGTGATGATCGCCATGGCGCTCGCCCTCGACCCGGAGATCGTCATCCTGGACGAGCCCACCACCGCGCTGGACGTGGTGATGCAGCGGCAGATCCTCAAGCAGCTGGTCCGGCTGCGCAACGAGCTGGACTTCTCGGTCGTCTTCATCACCCACGACATCTCGCTGCTGATCGAGTTCTCCGACCGGATCGCCATCATGTACGGCGGCCGGGTGGTCGAGGAGGCGGCGGCCAGGGAGATCTACCGGACCGCCCACCACCCCTACAGCCACGGCCTGTTGCACTCCTTCCCGGCGCTGCACGGCCCGCGCCGGGAGCTGACCGGCATCCCCGGCTCGCCGCCCGACCTGACGGCGATGCCCAGCGGCTGCGCCTTCCACCCCCGCTGCCCCAAGGCGTTCGAGCCCTGTGCCCAGCGGGTGCCCACGCTGGGGCCCGTCCCGGCGGACGACGGCCGGACCGTCGCCTGCTGGCTGCACGCCGACCACTGACAGGAGCGACCGCACACCATGACCTCCCCCATCACGACCACCGAGGCCGGCCCGGCCCGCGCCATCCCCGAGCTGGCGGAGAACTTCACCTGGGGCGTCGCGACCTCCGCCTACCAGATCGAGGGCGCCACCGAAGCGGACGGCCGCACCCCGTCCATCTGGGACACCTTCTGCCGGGTCCCGGGCGCGGTGGCCAACGCGGAGAACGGCGACACCGCCTGCGAGCACTACCGTCGGATGCCCGAGGACGTCGAGCTGATCGCCGGCCTCGGCGTCGACGCCTACCGCTTCTCGCTGGCCTGGCCCCGCATCCAGCCCGGCGGCCGGGGCCCGGCCAACGCCCGGGGCCTGGCCTTCTACGACCGGCTGGTGGACACCCTGCTGGCCCGGGGGATCACCCCCTGGGCCACCCTCTACCACTGGGATCTGCCGCAGGAGCTGGAGGACGCCGGCGGCTGGCCGGCCAGGGACACCGCCTACCGCTTCGCCGAGTACGCCGAGCTGACCTACCGGGCGCTGGGCGACCGGGTCACCCACTGGACCACCCTCAACGAGCCCTGGTGCTCGGCCATGCTGGGCTACCACGAGGGCGTACACGCGCCCGGCCGGCGGGACTTCGGCGACGCCCTGCACGCCGTCCACCACCTGCTGCTCGGCCACGGGCTGGCCGCCGAGCGGATGCGGGCCGCGGCCGCCGAGGACGCGCGGCAGCTGAGCCTGGGCATCGTGCTCAACCTCGGCCACGGCAGCCCGGCCAGCGACAGCCCGGCGGACCTGGCGGCGGCCCGCCGGGCCGACGGCCTGGGCACCCGGCTCTACCTGGACGCCCTGGTGCACGGCCGCTACCCGGCCGACCTGCTGGCCGAACTCCCCCGGCGGGGCGTCACCCTGCCGGTGCGGGACGGGGACCTGGCCACCATCGCCGCCCCGCTGGACCTGCTGGGCGTCAACTACTACACCAGCCACCGGTTCGCCGGCACCGACGAGCACGGCGCGGAGACCGACGAGCACGGCCTGCCGGTGGTGCGCATGGTGCCGTTCGGCCGGCCGCGCACCGCGATGGACTGGGAGATCGTCCCCAGCGGTCTCACCGAACTGCTGCTGCGGCTTCAGCGGGAGTACGGCCTGCCGATGGTGATCACCGAGAACGGCGCCGCCTTCGACGACCGGGTCGCTCCGGACGGCACCGTGCCGGACGCCGACCGCACCGCCTACCTGGCCGGCCACCTGGCGGCCGTCGCCCGGGCCAGGGCGGCCGGCGCGGACGTGCGCGGCTACTTCGCCTGGTCGCTCTTCGACAACTTCGAGTGGGCCTACGGCTACGACAAGCGGTTCGGCATCGTCCGGGTCGACTACGACACCCAGCGGCGGACCGTCAAGGACAGCGGTGCCTGGTACCGGGACACCGTGCGGCTGACCAGGGGGGAGTGAGGGACCGGCGGGGGCGGGCGACCGCCCCCGCCGGCCGGGTCAGGCGCGTTCCTCGGTCCGGTCCCCGCCCCAGAGCGTGTGGAAGCCGCCCTCCCGGTCCACCCGCTGGTAGGTGTGGGCCCCGAAGAAGTCCCGCTGTCCCTGGATCAGCGCGGCCGGCAGCCGCTCCGCGCGCAGCGCGTCGTAGTAGGCGAGCGCCGCCGAGAAGCCGGGCGCCGGCACCCCCAACTCCGTCGCCCTGGACACCACATGGCGCCACGGGTTCTGCGCCGCCGCCAGGTCGCCGGCGAACAGCTCGTCGGTCAGCAGCGTCACCGGCGGCTCGGCCCCGCCGAAGGCCCGGCGGATGCCGTTGAGGAACCGCGCCCGGATGATGCAGCCGCCGCGCCAGATCGCGGCCACCGCGGCCAGGTCGATGTTCCAGCCGTACTCCTCGCTGCCGGCCTGGATCAGCTGCCAGCCCTGGGCGTAGGCCACGATCTTCGAGGCGTACAGCGCCTGTTCGACCTGGTCGGCGAAGCGCGCCGCGTCGTCCGGGTGCAGCGTCGGGCGGGTCGGGCCGGGCAGCGACCTGGCCGCCGCGCGTAGTTCGGCGTGCCCGGACAGCCCGCGGGCGAACACCGCCTCGGCGATCCCGGAGACCGGCACCCCCAGGTCGAGGGCGGTCTGCACGGTCCACCGCCCGGTGCCCTTCTGCTCCGCCTGGTCCAGCACCACGTCCACGAACGGCCGCCCGGTCTCGGCGTCCCGGTGGGCCAGCACCTGGGCGGTGATCTCGATCAGGTAGGAGTCCAGCCGGCCCTCGTTCCAGCCGCGGAAGATCTCCGCGATCCGCTCCGGCTCGTAGCCGGCCACCCGGCGCAGCAGGTCGTAGGCCTCCGCGATCAGCTGCATGTCGGCGTACTCGATGCCGTTGTGCACCATCTTGACGAAGTGCCCGGCACCGTCCGGGCCGATGTGCGTGCAGCAGGGCTCGCCGTCCACCTCGGCGGCGATGCTCTCCAACAGCGGGCCGAGCGCCGCGTAGGACTCGGGGGAGCCGCCCGGCATGATGCTCGGTCCGTGCAGCGCGCCCTCCTCCCCGCCGGAGATGCCGCAGCCCACGAAGTGCAGCCCGCGCTCGCGCAGCGCCGCCTCCCGGCGGCGGGTGTCGGCGTAGTGCGCGTTGCCGCCGTCCATGATCATGTCGCCGGGCTCCAGCAGCGGCGCGAACTCGTCGATCACGGCGTCGGTCGCGGCGCCCGCCTTCACCATCACCACGATCCGGCGTGGCCGCTCCAGCGCGGCGACGAAGTCGGCCGCCGACTCGGCCGGCACGAAGGTCCCCTCCTGGCCGAACCGCTCGACCAACTCCCGTGTCCTGGTGGCGGTCCGGTTGTGCACGGCGACCGTGTGGCCACGGCGCGCGAGGTTCCGGGCGAGGTTGCGGCCCATCACCGCCAGCCCCGTGACCCCGATCTGGGCCTGCCCAGCCATCTGCAATCAACTCCCGTAGTGGAAAGGTCCGCGGCCGGATGGGCCCGGCCGGGGCGACGACGCCCGGCGACGCGCGGCGCCGGCGAGCGCCGGGTGGCTCACATCTCCTCGTGGTACTCGGGATCGCCGCCCAGCCGCCGGTGCGGGCGGTCGGCGACGACGGCCATCTCCTCGGCGCTGAGGGAGAATCCGAAGATGTCGAGGTTGGTCCGCCGGCGCTCCGGGTCGGCGGACTTCGGAATCGGCACGGCGGCCAGCTGGAGGTGCCAGCGCAGGATCACCTGGGCCGGCGTGACCCCGTGCGTCCTGGCCAGCTCGCCGATCCGCTCGTCGGCCAGCAGCGTGCTGCCGCGGCCCAGCGGGCTCCAGCTCTCGGTGACGATGCCGTGGCGGGCGTGGAAGGCCCTGGCCTCCTCCTGCGGGAAGAGCGGGTGCAGCTCGATCTGGTTGACCGCCGGCAGCACGCCGGTCTCCTCCCGCAGCCGGGTCAGCTGCGCCGGGGTGAAGTTGGAGACCCCGACGGAGCGCACCAGCCCCTCGTCCCTGAGCTTCACCATGGCCCGCCAGGAGTCGACATAGCGATCCACGCTGGGGTTGGGCCAGTGGATGAGGTAGAGGTCGACGTACTCCACGCCCAGCCGGGCCCTGGACTCCTCGAACGAGGCGAGCGTCTCCTCGTACCCGTGGTGCCGACCGGGCAGCTTGGTGGTCAGCACCAGCTCCTCCCGGGGCAGCCCGGCGGCCGCCAGGCCGCGGCCCACGCCGGCCTCGTTGCGGTAGTTCACCGCCGTGTCGATCAGGCGGTAGCCCTGCCGGACGGCGTCGGCGACCGAGCGTTCCGCCTCGGCGTCGTCCAGCGGGTAGGTGCCGAAGCCCACGGGGGGCAGGGTGCGGTCGTCGTTGAGGGTGTGACGGGGGGCGGTTGGCACTGCTCCTCCTCGATCGGACCCCGGCCGGGTCCGCGCTGTCTGCCAGGCTTGTCGATCGGCGGCGCCGGCGCCAGGTTCGGACCGCCCGCGGTGGCGACCTGGTCAGGTCCGCGCCCCGGGCGCCGACGTCCCGTCAGGGTAGCCAGCGCGGGGCGGCCGACCGGGACGCGCCATGCCCCGGGGCGCCCGTCAGGCGTGCGAGAGCCCGAACGACACCAGGAAGCCGCAGACCAGGACGAGTCCACTGGCCAGCCGGGCATCCGCGAACGCCTCCGGCACCATGGTGTCGGCGACCATGGCCAGGATCGCGCCGGCGGCCGCCGCGGTGGCCGCCGCGATCACCGCGTCGGACAGGCCGCCCAGCACCGCGTACCCGAGCAGCGCCGAGACGGCGCTGGCCGCCGCGATCGCCCCCCACACCCCGAAGACGTAGGCCGGGCCGCGGCCGGCGCCGCGCATCCCGGCCGCGCTGGAGAGCCCCTCGGGCACGTTGCTGAGGAAGACCGCGACCACCGTCACCGTGCTCACCGCCCCGCCGTCCAGCAGGCTGACCCCGATCGCGGCCGTCTCTGGCACGCCGTCCAGCAGCGCGCCCAGCGCCAGCGCCAGCCCGGACCCCGCCTGTTGGGACTCGGACGGCTGGCGCTGTTCCGGGTGGTCGCCCGACCGCTTGCGGTGCCGGGCGCCGTGCCGGGCGAGCAGGACGTTGCCCAGGGTGTAGGCGCCGGCGCCCAGCAGGGTGCCGACCACCGCGGGCGACAGCCCGGCGCGGGCGTTCGCCTCGCCCAGCAGCTCGAAGGCGACCGCCGAGAGCAGCACCCCGGAGCCGAAGGCCATCACGGCCGCGGTCAGCCAGCGCGGCACCCGTACCGCGTAGCCCAGTGCCGCGCCCAACAGCAGCGCCGAGCCGGCCACCAGGCCCCAGAATCCGGCCAACAAGATCTCCGCCATGCCGCCTGCCTATCCCGCCGACGGGCTGAACGGCGGTAGCCAGGGCCGGCGTGCCGGGAGCCCAACGGCGGACGGCCGATTGGTGACAGGAGCATGACGAAGTGGCCGTGACGCGCGTAAACCGCGTGGGCGGGGAAGACTCCCCTTGTCCAACTCCCGCCGCGTGCAGAAACGTTGCATCGCCGCGGCGTACCAGACTAGGAAGGGTCCCCCCACATGCGCCCCACCAAGGCCGGCCGCGCCCTGGCCGTCTCCACCCTGTCCGTCGCGCTCGCCGTGCCGCTGCTCGGGGCCGCCGCCCCGGCCGCCCCGGCCACCGACGCCACCAGCGTGGACGCCCCCTACTTCGACGACGCCTACTACGCCGACGCCGAGGGGCTCACCGGCGAGCCGCTCAAGCAGGCGCTGCACGAGATCATCAGCACCGACGTCACCACCCTGTCGTACTCCGAGGTCTGGGACGCGCTCAAGGACGCCGACCAGGACCCGGCCGACCCCGGCAGCGTGATCCTCCTCTACACCGGCGAGTCCCGCTCGGCCGACGCCAACGGCGGCAACGTCGGCGACTGGAACCGGGAGCACGTCTGGGCCAAGTCGCACGGCGACTTCGGCACCTCGCGCGGCCCCGGCACCGACGTCCACCACCTGCGGCCCACCGACGTCCAGGTGAACAGCAGCCGCGGCAACCTGGACTTCGACGAGGGCGGCAGCGAGGTCTCCGGCGCCCCGGGCAACTACCGCGACAGCGACTCCTTCGAGCCCGCCGACGAGTTCAAGGGCGACATAGCCCGGATGCTCTTCTACATGGCGGTCCGCTGGGAGGGCGACGAGGGCTTCGCCGACCTGGAGCTGAACGACGCGACCAACAACGGCTCCGCCCCCTACCACGGTCGGCTGAGCGTGCTGCTCGAATGGCACGAGCAGGACCCGGTCAGCGCCGCCGAGCAGCGTCGCAACGACGTGATCTTCGAGAACTACCAGCACAACCGGAACCCGTTCATCGACCACCCGGAGTGGGTCGCCGAGATCTGGTAACACCCGGCGCGCACACCGGGGCCCGCCGCCCGGCTCCGGGTCGATGGCGCAGACTGGGGGCATGGAACTCCAGATCACCGCCACCGACCCGGAGCACCCCACGACGCTGCTCGACCTGCCGTGGGACGTTCCGCTGGTGGACTGGCCAGAGGAACACCTGGTCTCGCTGCCGCGCGGTATCTCCCGCCACGTCGTCCGCTTCGCCCGGGCCGGCGGCGAGGTGTTCGCGGTCAAGGAGGTGGGCGAGTGGGCGGCCGTCCGCGAGTACGGGCTGCTCCGGGACCTGGACCGGCTGGCGGTGCCCGCGGTCGACCCGGTCGCGGTGGTGACCGGCCGGACGGACGCGCTGGGCGGGCCGCTGGAGCCGGTGCTGATCACCCGGCAGCTCAAGGGCTCGCTGCCCTACCGCTCGATGTTCGAGACGACCATGCGGCCGACCACCATCAAGCGGCTGTTGGACGCGCTGGCCGTGCTGTTGGTCCGGCTCCATCTGGACGGCTTCGCCTGGGGCGACTGCTCGCTCTCCAACACCCTCTTCCGCCGGGACGCCGGCGCCTACGCCGCCTACCTGGTGGACGCCGAGACCGGCCAGATCCAGCCACGGCTGAGCCGCGGGCAGCGGGAGTACGACCTGGAGGTCGCCCGGGTCAACATCGCCGGCGAGCTGATGGACCTGGAGGCCGGCGGCTCGCTGCACCCGTCCGTCGACCCGGTCCTCTTCGGCGAGGAGATCGTCACCCGGTACGGCGAGCTGTGGCACGAGCTGACCCGCACCTCGGTCTACCCCAGGCACAAGAAGCACTACATCGACCGCCGCATCAGGCGGCTGAACGAGCTGGGCTTCGACGTGGCCGAGATGCAGATCCAGCGCTCGCCCGACGGGGACTCGGTCACCTTCCTGCCCAAGGTGGTGGACGCCGGCCACCACCAGCGGCAGCTGCTGCGGCTGACCGGTCTGGACGCGGAGGAGAACCAGGCCCGCAGTCTGTTGAACGACCTGGAGACCTGGATGGCCGGCCAGGACGACTACGCCCCGGGTGACCCGTTGGGCGCCCGCCCCGAGGTGCTGGCCCACCGCTGGGTGCGCGACGTCTTCCGGCCCACCGTCCGCCGGGTGCCGCTGGAGCTGCGCGGCGGCATCGACACCGCGCAGATCTACCACGAGCTGCTGGAGCTGCGGCTCACCCTCTCCGAGCGGGCGCAGCGGGACGTCGGGATGGACGTCGCCACCGAGGAGTACATGGCCCGTGGGCTGGCCACCCGGCCGGCCGGGGAGCCGGTGCTGGACGAGGAGTGAGCCGGCGGCGTCAGCTTTTCAGAAGCTGACGGCTTGTCAAGCGTTGCGTTCAAATCTTGTACGTTCACAGCGAGTTCGGTCTTCACTTCTTGACAGTTCCGAGTACGGAAGCAAGGCTGCGAGCGCTATGGAACCGCTCCCACTCCGGGTGGGCTCGGTGCCATCGCGCAGCACTCCGCACCACCCGAGCAAGGTTCTGTCGTGGCGTCCGGGGCGAAGGCCCCGGCGCGGTGGAGGATCGCATGGGCACAATCCGGAAGCTGTTTCGTTCCCGCCGGGGCGCCGCCGTCGCGGCGGCCCTGCCGCTGGTGATGCTCGCCAGCTGCTCCACCGGCGGCAGTACCGGTGGTGGTCGCGCCGACGACGGCACGGTCACCATCACCATGGGTCTCTTCGGGGTGATGGGCTTCGAGGAGACCGACCTGCTGGAGAGGTACGAGGAGGAGAACCCCGGCATCCGGATCGAGGCCGAGGTCGCCGGTGACGAGCAGACCTACTACACCGCGCTCCAGACCCATCTGGCCGCCGGCAGCGGCCTGAAGGACATCCAGGGCATCGAGATCGGCCGGGCCAAGGAGATCGTCGACACCCAGGCCGAGGCGTTCGCCGACTTCTCCCAGACCCCGGGGACCGACCACTTCCTGCCCTGGAAGCTCAACCAGCTGTCCACTCCGGACGGTCAGGTGCTCGGCCTGGGCACCGACATCGGGCCGATGGCGGTCTGCTACCGCCGGGACATGTTCGAGGCGGCGGGGCTCCCCACCGACCGGGAGGAGGTCGCCGCTCTCTGGGAGGGCGACTGGGGCGCCTACGTCGAGGTCGGCGAGGAGTTCATGGCCAACTCCCCGGACCCCGACCTGTCCTACATGGACAGCTCGACCGGGCTCTTCAACGCCATGGTCTACGGCAGCTCCGAGCAGTTCTACGACGCCGAGGGCGAGCTGATCTACCAGGAGAACCCGGTCGTCCTGGAGGCCTGGGAGCTGGCCGCCGAGGCCGCCGGCTCCGGGATGACGGCGGCGCTGCGGCAGTACCAGCCCGAGTGGGACCCGGGGCTGGCCAACAGCACCTTCGCCACCGCCGTCTGCCCCGCCTGGATGCTGGCCCACATCAGCGAGAAGGCCGGTGAGGCCAACGCCGGCAACTGGGACATCGCGCGGGCCCCGCAGGGCGCCAACTGGGGCGGCTCCTTCCTCTCCGTGGTCGAGGAGAGCCCGGTGCGGGACGAGGCCATGGACCTGGTGGCCTGGCTCACCGCGCCCGAGCAGCAGCAGTACATCTTCGAGCAGTTGGGCAACTTCCCGTCCTCCACCGAGGCCATCGAGTCGGAGGCGGTGACCAGCACCTCGTCGGCGTACTTCAACGACGCCCCGATCGGTGAGATCTTCGGCGCCGCCGCCCAAGAGATCCCCGACGAGCAGGTGCTCGGACGCAAGGACGGCACCATCAAGGACGCCTTCGGACAGGGGCTCCAGCGGATCGAGTCGCAGGGCGACACCCCGGACGAGGCCTGGCGGGCCACCGAGGAGAACATCGCCCGGGCCGTCGAGTAGAGCGCCCGCCCCGTCACCGGGGGGCCGTGGCCGCCACGGCCCCCCTCCCGCCTCCTTCGTCGTCCTGTCGTCCCGGCCCCCGGGGACATCGAGAAAGGAATGCCAGCCGTGGCCACCCGCTCTCCGGCGTCCGGAGCGGAGGGACGCCGGCGCTGGCGCGACCTGCCGCACCGCCTCGACCTCGGCGTCGCGCCCTACGCCTTCATCGCCCCGTTCTTCGTCATCTTCGCCGCCTTCAGCGCCTACCCCCTCATCTACACCCTCTGGGTCTCCCTGCACCGGGTCGAGCTGGCCACCATGGACTCGATGGAGTGGCTCGCCCTCGACAACTACACCGCGCTGTGGAACGACGACCGCTTCTGGAACGCGCTGGGCAACACCTTCACCATCGGCGTGCTCTCCACCGTCCCCCAGCTGCTGATGGCCCTCGGCCTGGCCCACCTGCTCAACTACCGGCTGCGCGGCTCGGCGTTCTTCCGGGTCGCCGCGCTGACCCCGTACGCCACCTCGGTCGGTGCGGCGGCGCTGGTCTTCACCATGCTCTTCGAGCGCGACTTCGGCATGATCAACTGGGGTCTCAGCCTCTTCGGCTTCGACCACGTGGACTGGGAGAGTCAGAAGTGGCCCGCCCAGTTCGCCATCTCCACCATGGTGATCTGGCGCTGGACCGGCTACAACGCGCTGCTCTACCTGGCCGCGATGCAGGCGATCCCCCGGGAGCGCTACGAGGCCGCGGCGATCGACGGGGCCTCCCGCTGGCAGCAGTTCCTGCGGGTCACCATCCCCGGTATCCGGCCCACCATCGTCTTCACCATCGTGCTCTCCACCATCGGGGCCACCCAACTCTTCGGCGAGCCACTGATCTTCGGCCAGGGGGTCAACGGCATCACCGGCGGGGCCGACAACCAGTACCAGACGCTGGGCCTGCTCCTCTACGAGGAGGGGTGGCGCAACTACCAGATGGGCCGGGCCGCGACGGTGGCCTGGGCGATGTTCCTGCTGTTGATCCTCCTCTTCGTGCTGCACCGGGTGCTGCGGCGAGTACTGTCCCGCCGGGCCTGACCAGGAGCCGTCGATGTCGATGACCACCGAGATGGACCACGAGACCACCCCGGCCGGCGGCCGCCGGGGCCGCCGCTTCCGCCCCGGCGCGGGCCGGCAACACCACGGCGGGCCGCTCGCCTACGTGCTGCTGGGGCTGGCCGCGCTGCTCTCCCTGTTCCCGCTCTACTGGACCATGGTGGCAGCCTCCACTGACAACACCAGGGTCACCCAGAGCCCGCCGCCGTTCCTGCCCGGGCCCAACCTGTTCACCAACCTCAAGACCGCCTGGCAGGACGCCGGGTTGGGCGCGGCGATGGCCAACAGCCTGGTGGTGGCCGGCGTGATCGCGCTGACCACCGTGCTCTTCGCGACGCTGGCCGGCTTCGCCTTCGCCAAGCTGCGCTTCCGCGGCCGGAACATCCTGCTGCTGCTGGTGATCGGCACCATGATGGTGCCGCCCCAACTCGGCGTGGTGCCGCTGTTCATGCTGATGAGCGACCTCGGCCTGGGCGGCTCGCTGCCGTCGGTGATCTTCCCGACCCTGGTCTCGGCCGTCGGCGTGTTCTTCATGCGGCAGTACCTGGCCGACGCGCTGCCCGACGAGTTGGTGGAGGCGGCCCGGGTGGACGGGGCGCACTCGCTGCGGATCTTCTGGAGCGTGGTGCTGCCGGTGGCCAGGCCGGCGATGGCGGTGCTGTTCATGATCACCTTCGTGCACGCGTGGAACGACTTCTTCTGGCCCTACATCGCGTTGGACGACGCCAACCTCACCGTCCCGGTCGCGCTCACCCGGCTCAGCGCCGGCTATGTGCGCGACCAGTCGGTGATCATGGCGGGGGCCCTGCTGGGCACGTTGCCACTGCTGGTGATGTTCGTGGTCTTCGGTCGGCAGATCGTGGGCGGCATCATGCAGGGCGCGGTCAAGGGCTGAGCGCCGCGCGCCGACCTTCGGAGCGTCGGCGGGCCCGGTCAGCCGGCCGTGCCCGCCGACAGCCCGGCGGTCAGCAGCAGGCCCATGTCCAGGGCCGCCACCAGCAGCACGGTCTGAAAGGCCAGCCGGGCGTCGCCGCGTCGCCGGTCCCGGTGCAGCAGCCCGACGAACGCCGTGCCCGCCGCCACCAGCAGCGCCAGCAACCGCAGGTCGCCGCCGAGTCCCGGCGGCCCGACCAGCAGCAGCGCGGAGCCGAGCAGCGCCACGGCCGCCGCCACCCGGCTGCCCACCGCGCCCAGCCGGTGCGGCAGGCCGCGCACCCCGACCCGGGCGTCGTCGGCCAGGTCGGGCAGGGTGTTCACGAAGTGGGCCGCGCCGCCGAGCAGCGCTCCGGAGGCCACCAGCCACAGCGGCGGCAGCGGGCCACCCGGCAGGGCGAGGCTGACGAAGGCCGGCAGCAGCCCGAAGGAGACCAGGTAGGGCAGTACCGACCAGGCCGTCGCCTTGGCTCCCAGGTCGTAGACCCAGGCCGAGACCAGGGCCACCAGGTGGGCCAGGGCGGCCGGCCAGCCGCAGGCCAGGGAGAGCGCTATCGCCGCCAGGGCCGAGCCGACCACCATCGCGGTCACCGCTGCGGGCGCCAGCCGGCCCTGGGCGACCGGCTTGGTCACCCGGCCGGCCCGCGCGTCCCGGCCGGCGTCCACCAGGTCGTTGAGCCAGCCGACCGAGAGCTGCCCGGTCAGCACGGCCAGGACCAGCAGCATGGTGGAGGCGGCCGAGTGCCCCAGGCTGACCGCCAGGCAGGCGGTCAGTCCGGTGACCACCAGCACCGGCACCGGGTGGGCCGCGCGCGCCCAGGCGCGGGCCCAGGCCCAGAGCGCGCCCCCGGCAGCCGCGGGGGGCGCGTCCGGCGCACCCGGGTGTGGTCCGTGCTTCCCTTGGTGTTCCGTGTGTCGCCCGTCGCTGTGTCGCTCGTCCCCGTGGCTGTCCCTGCGCACGCGCATCTCCCTGC
Source organism: Streptomyces chisholmiae (assembly GCF_031845445.1). NCBI lineage: Bacteria > Bacillati > Actinomycetota > Actinomycetes > Kitasatosporales > Streptomycetaceae > Streptomyces > Streptomyces chisholmiae. The sequence goes on from NZ_JAVREO010000011.1 coordinate 148,776, forward strand.
CTTTCCGCTCCGCTCGGGCACTGGTCGGGCCCGGACCCGGCTGGCTCGGCGGCCCGCCCCGGTCGAGTGTCGGGCCGCTCACCCGGAGTGCAGTAGGGCGCGCGCCGGGGGGCGCGCGCCGGTCAGGCCCCTGGAGTAGCCCAACGGGTGTCGTTGCGTAGGCTGGGCGCGCCAGCGTGCCCCAGCAGCGAACCGCCCAGGAAGGGCGAACATCCCGTGCCACACCGAGCGATACCGGTTCACTATCTGGACGGATATGCCGAGATTCTGGCCGACGTCTCGGTCACCGGGCGGCGGCTGTTCCGCCAGGAGGTGGATCAGCGCCGGGAGTTGGGGGAGCGCGCGGCGCGTGCGGGTCTCGGCCTGCGCGAGTTGATCCGGGCCCACCTGGCGGCCGCCCGGGAGGCCTGGCCCGAGCTGCCCGGGGTGACCGGGGCCGCCGGCACCCGTCAGATCAGCTCGGCCGCCGGCTGTGTGCTGGCGGCCACCGAGCAGGCCGTGGACGCGCTGGCCGAGGGGTACGAACGGGCTCAGCTGGTGGCGGTGCGCCGGGACGAGGCGGCCCGCCGCGAGTTCATCGACGACCTGCTGCACGGCCGCAGCGACCTGGGCGAACTCTCCGCCAGGGCGGAGCGCTTCGGGCTCCAGCTGGCCCACACCCACACCGTCGCGGTGGCCTGGGGGGACCAGCCGCACGACGACACCGACCCGCTGACCCGGCGCGTGGAGACCGCGCTGACCACCAGGTTCGGGCCGCGCCGTGTGCTGCTGACCACCAAGGACGCCCGGCTGGTCTGCGTCGCCCCGGGCCACCAGCCGGACGTGGTGGAGTACTTCGCCGAGCAGGCCCGGGTGGCGCTGGCGATGGAGCGCACCAGCGAGCGGGACGTCCGGGTCGCCATCGGTCGGGCGCATCCCGGCCCCGGCGGGGTGGTGCAGTCCTACGAGGAGGCGCTGACCGCGCTGGAGCTGGCGGACAAGCTGCGCCTGCAACCGGTGGTGCTGCGCGCCGCGGAGCTGCTGGTCTTCCCGGTGCTCAACCGGGACAGGCACGCCATGGCGGACCTGGTCAGCACGGTGCTCGGCCCGTTGCGGGGCGCCAGGGGCGGCCCCCGGGAGCTGGTCCGCACCCTGGACGCCTACTTCGACTCCGGCTGCGTCGCGGCCGAGGCGGCGCGCCGCCTGTCGCTGAGCGTGCGGGCCTTCACCTACCGGCTGAAGCGGATCGAGCAGCTGACCGGGGCCGATCCGTCCGACTCGTTCCAGCGCTACACGCTTCAGACGGCGGTGATCGGCGCCCGGCTGTTGGGCTGGCCGGACCAGGAACTCTGAGTCCGGCCAGCCGCCCCCCGGCATGCCGCGGCGGGGCGGAGGCCGCTCAACTCCCGCCCCGCCGCGACATGCTGACGCGGCCCCTGGCCCGGCCGGCGGCGCTCGGCCCCCCGCCGCAGCGCCGCCGTCGGCTACCCGCGTCACCGGGACCCCCCTCGGCCGTCGGGCGTGGCTCCCCTCGCTCACCCGTCGGCCTCGGTCCGGTCACGCTGGGCATCCGACCCGGCCAGGCCGCCCCCCAAGGGGCCGCGTCCATCCCCCGCCGCCCCACCCCCGGCGGCACCAGCGTCCGTCCCGGACCGGCCCCCCAGCGCGGCCCGGGACCGCGGTGGCCGACGACGCCTCCCGGAGGCGACGTCGCCGCCGCACACCCCACCGGGAGATCCCGTCGCGGTTGGTTGCCAGGACACCGTCATGCCGGCATCAGGCAACCACCCCCGGGAGCCTCGCTCCCGTTGCCACCGCTTCCTGCTGGTGAATTGATGATGACAGCCGGAAGGGTGCTCCCGCATTGCCAGAACCCGGCAATCTTAACGCTTCTTTAATGCCTGGCAGCGAAGCCGTCGGTGGTCACGCGGTCGGGTGGGGCGCTCGCGGACCGTGGCCGGCGGGGCGGCTGGGGGGCGTGGTGCCGGTGAGTGGCGGGCGCGTCGACGGGCGGCGCGGGAGCGCGCTGGCGGTGGTTGACGCGGGGTGTTGACGCTCTTTCGGGGCGTCCCGCGGTCTGTTCGGGGCGCCCGGGCCTTCGGCCCCACCGGCGCCGACCCCCCCCGGCGCCGGTGGGGCCGAAGGCGGCCGGTCGAGGGGGGCGCCGGCGGGGGCGGCGCGCTCGCCCTCGACATGGTCTCCCGCTTCCCCCGGGGCACCTGCCCCGGCCGCCCCAACGGGCTGCGCCCGACCTCGTGCCGACGCGTCGCCGACCCCGACCCCGGCTGGAGCGACTGCGACCCGCGGGTGACCGCCGGGCTCCGACCCCACCGGGTGCACGCCCGCTGCCACGCGCCCCCCGCGCACGCCCCTTTCCGGCTCGGGTTGACCTGGCCTTCCGTCAACGCGGGCGGGCGGGACGCGATTCGCGCCCCCGGCCAGGGCGTTCGGGCCGGTTGAGCGGCGCCGACGACGCCCCTATTGTCATGCGGCGTAGTCGGCTGCTCACTCACGGGGGTTGCGATGGCTCGGCCGTCGGACTGGAGCCCGCTGGACCTGGACTCCGATCCCACACCAGGAAGCCCCGACGACGTACGGGAGTTGGCGGACGAGTTACAGGAGTTCGCCGACGATGTCGGTGAGGCGCTGGGCAAGATCCGGGGGTTGGCGTCCGAGCGGGCCATCCTGGACTGGGCCGGTCGGTCGGCGGACACCTTCCGTGCCGAGTTCGACGGGGTGCCGGACAACCTGACCAAGCTGGAGGAGAGTTACGCCCTCTGCTCGCAGGCACTCCAGACGTACTGGCCGCGGTTGCAGACCGCGCAGGGGATGGCCGACCGGGCGCTGGACCGGGCGGTCGCCGCGCAGGCCGATCTGGCCGGTGCGCAGGGCGCGTTGGGCGATGCCGAGGACTGGGTGGGCCGGGCCGGTGAGGAGGCCGAGCGGCTCCAGCGGGAGGGCGAGCGGGCGGACGCCGAGCCGCCGGACGAGGCCGAGGTGCGGGCGGCGACCCGGGACTCGCAGGCCGCCGGTGCCGCGCTCGGCGCCGCCCAGGCCCGGGTCGCCGACGCCGAGGAACGACTCGCCGCCGCCCGCCAACTCGCCCTGGACGCACAGGAGTTACGAGAGGACGCGGCCCGGGAGTGCGCGCGGGGCATCGAGGAGGCGTCCGACGCCGGCATCCAGAACAAGAAGTGGTGGCAGAAGCTCATCGAGTGGCTCAGCGACGCCTGGGACACCCTCGTCGAGATCTGCAAGGTGATCGTCGCCGTCCTCGGCGTGGTGGTGATGATCATCGGCGGCCCGCTCGCCTGGGTCGTGGTCGCCGCCGCCGTCGTCGTCCTCGCCGACACCCTGATCAAGTACGCCAGAGGCCAGGGCTCCCTGCTCGACGTCGCCTTCGCCGCCCTGGACTGTATCCCGGGACTCAAAGGCCTCACCAGCGTGGGCGCGCTCGCCGCCGGGGCACGCGGCGCGGCCAGGACGGGGGTGCGCGGGGTGGCGCAGGGCGCCCGCCGGCAGGGGCCGCAGGTGCGGGAACGAGGCGTCGCGTTCGGCAGCCGGAGCCTGTCCGACGACCCGGTCGACCTGGCCACCGGCGTGGTCGTGCTGCCCGCCACCGACGTCGAACTGCCCGGCGTCCTCACGCTGCTGCTGGAGCGGTACCACGTCTCCGACTACCGCGACGGCCGCTGGTTCGGCCGCTCCTGGGCCTCCACCCTGGACCAGCGGCTGGTGCTGGGCGAGTACGGCGTGCGGTTCCACACCGCCGACGGCATGACCCTGGAGTACCCGGTCCCGCTGGCCGACCCGGAGCAGCGGGTGCTGCCCGTCGAAGGCCCCCGCTGGGGACTGTCCTGGAACGGCGACGGCGGCGCGCCCCTGACGGTCAGCCAGCCGGAGACCGGGCACACCCTGCACTTCGCCCCACTCCCCGGCGGCGCCGGCGGGATTCTGCCGCTCGCCGCCGTGACCGACCGCAACGGCAACCGGGTCGATGTCCGGCACGACGCGAGCGGCGCGCCCAGGGAACTGGCGCACTCCGGCGGCTATCGGGTCGGGATCGCCACCGCGAACGGCCGGATCACCGAACTGGCCCTGCTCAGCGCCCCGGACCGGCCGGTGCTGCGTGGCTTCGGCTACGACGGAGCCGGCCGGCTCACCGAGGTCCGCGACGCCGCCGGCCGGCCCCAGCGCTTCGGGTACGACGCGCGGGACCGCCTGACGCGCTGGGAGGACCGCAACGGCACCTGGTACCGGTACGACTACGACGACGCCGGCCGGTGCGTCTTCGCCACCGGCACCGACCGCGCGCTGGAGTGGAGCTACACCTACCACCCGGACCAGCGCCGCACCACGGTGCTCGACTCGCTGGGCAACAGCACCCGCTACGACTTCAACGACTGCTTCCAACTGGTCGCCGAGACCGACCCGCTGGGCAACACCACCCGGCGCACCTGGGACCGCTACGACCGCCTGCTGTCCGTCACCGACCCGCTGGGGCACACCACCACCTACCGCTACGGGCCCGCCGACCGCCTCACTGAGGTGGCCCACCCCGACGGGGCGCGGCTGCGGGCCGAGCTGAACGAGCTGGGGCTGCCCGAGACCATCGTGACGGCGGACGGCTCCCGCTGGCAGCAGTCCTACGACGGGGCCGGCAACCGCACCGCGCTGCTCGATCCGGCCGGCCACCGCACCCGGTTCGGCTACGACGAGCGGGGCGCGTTGGCCTTTGTCACCGACCAGGAGGGCCACACCACCTGGATCCGGACCGACCCGGCCGGCCTGCCGGTCGCCGTCGTCAGCCCGCTCGGCGAGGTCACCCGGGTCCACCGGGACGCGTTCGGCCGCCCCGTCCGGCTCGTCGACCCACTCGGCGGCGAGACCCGCCTCACCTGGACCGCCGACGGCCTCCCGGACAGCCGCACGGACGCCCTGGGGTACCGGGAGACCTGGGAGTGGGACGGCGAGGAGAACCTCCTGCACCACGACTCGCTGACCGGCGACGGCATCCGCTACACCTACGGCCCCTTCGACCTGCCGACCTCCCAGACCGGCCCGGACGGCGTCCGCTACACCTTCAGCCGGGACACCGAACTCAACCTCACCGCCGTCACCGACCCGGCCGGCCGCAGCTGGCGCTACAGCTACGACGCGGCCGGCCGCCTGCGGTCGGAGACCGACTTCGACGGCCGCACCACCCGCTACACCCACGACGCCGCCGGCCGGCTCGCCACCCGGACCAACGCGGCTGGCCAGACGGTCACCTACCGGCGCGACCAACGCGGCGAGCTGACCGGTTGGACCACCGACGCCGGCGACACCACCAGCTATGTGCTGGACGCGCTGGGCCGGGTCGTCGAGGCGACTTCGCCCGGCGTGACGCTGACCCGTTCGTTCGACGCCCTGGGCAACCTGCGGACCGAGACCGTCAACGGCCGCACCCTCACCCTCGGCTACGACTCCCTGGGCCGCCTCAGCTCCCGCACCACCCCCAGCGGGCACGTCAGCACCTGGACCTACGACCCGCTGGGTCAGCCGGCCCGCCTGGTGACCGGCGGGCGCGCCGTCTCCTTCTCGTTCGACGCCCTCGGCCGGGAGACCGGACGCCGGTTCGACGACGGGCTGACCGTCACACACGACTGGGACCCGATCGACCGGCTCACCGCCCAGACCGTGGCCACCGACCACCCCGAGCCGGCCAACCGGGAGGTCCACCGGCGCGGTTACGGCTACCGCGCGGACGGCTACCTCACCTCGCTCACCGATCCCACCGGCACCACCCACTACACCCTGGACCCCCGGGGGCGGGTCACCGCCGTCCAGGCACCCGGCTGGGCCGAGACCTACGCCTACGACGCCAGTGGCAACCAGACCACCGCCCACTGGAACGTGCCGGGGCCCGACAGGGACGCCGCCGGCGACCGGTCCTACGCCGGGACCCGGCTCACCCGCGCCGGATCCTTCCGCTACCAGCACGACGCCGCCGGGCGGGTCACCCTGCGGCAGCGCGAGCACGGCACCGACGGCCCGGACACCTGGCGCTACACCTGGGACGCCGAGGACCGGCTCACCTCCGTCACCACGGCGGACGGCAGCGTCTGGCGCTACCAGCACGATCCGTTCGGCCGGCGGGTGGCCAAGGAACGCCTGGCCGCCGACGGCGTCACCGTCGCGGAGCGCGTCGACTTCACCTGGTGCCTGCTGACCCTGGTCGAACAGACCAGCGGCGGGGTCGCCGACGCGACCGGGCCGGCCCGTCCCGCCACCCTCACCTGGGACCACCTCGGGCTGCACCCGGTCGCCCAGACCGAGCGGGTCCCGCACCGGCGCCCGGCGGGGCCGGTTCCCGCCCCGGTTCCCGCCCCGCTTCTCGGCACCGCTCTCGACCAGGCCGAGGTGGACGAGCGGTTCCACGCGATCGTCACCGACCTGGTGGGCACCCCGACCCATCTGGTCAGCACCGCCGGGGAGATCGTCTGGGAGGCCCGCGCCGCGCTGTGGGGCGCCACCGTCGCCACCCCGGAGAGCACCACCGACACCCCGCTCCGCTTCCCGGGGCAGTACGCCGACGAGGAGACCGGCTGGCACTACAACCTCTACCGGCACTACGACCCGGCGACCGGCCGCTACGCCAGCCTGGACCCGCTCGGCCTGGCCCCCGCGCCCAACGCGTACACCTACCCGCACAACCCGCACCTGTGGGCCGACCCACTGGGGCTCGTCCCCTACAACGGGCAGATCCGGCAGGGCCATCTGAGCCGGACGGGGTACAAGAACTACGTGCTGCGGGACGCCAACGGCAACGTCTACTACTCCGGCATGTTCGGCGGGAGCTCCACCGCCGCCTCGACCCAGGCCCGGCACGCGGCCAACCGCAACCGGTTCAACCCCGCCAACGGCGACCGGATGGAGGTCGTGCCGGGCGACCGCACCTACGGCGAGGCCCGGCTGCTGGAACAGCAGAACGCCACCACCCACAACACGGTGATCGGGCAGGTCGGCAACAACTACCGTGGCAACCGGCAACAGCCGCTCTCCGCGAGCAGCCGACCCGAGTACGACGCCTACCAGAACCAGCTGCAACAGGCCCAGCAGGGCAACGCCAACCCACCGCAGAACCCGCCCCAGAACCCGCCGCAGCCCGGCGCGCCGCAACCGCTGCCCCAGCAACAGCAACCCCCGGCTCAGCCGCAACAGCCACCGGCCCAGCCGCCAGCACAGCCACCGCCGCAGCAACCGCCACAGCCACCGCCGGCCCAGCCGGCCCCGCCGAACCAGCAGCCCCCGACCAACAGCCAGAGCACCCAGGGATCCTCACCGTGAGCGACACACCCCTCTCGCCCGACCTCCACGAAGCCGCAGCCAAGCGCTGCGCCGCGGTCGTCGCCCAACTCGCCGAGTGGCTGGCCGGGCCGCCGACGCTCGCGGAGTTCCTCGACGTGCTCGGCTGGGCGGTGCCCACCGGCGACGCCGCGCTGGCCGACAGCGTCGCGCTGCCGGTCGGGCTCCGGGCGCACCTGGGGCGCGGGCGGCGGTACCGGCCGGCCGGGGCGTCCCGGGTCGGGGAGCTGCCGGACGCGGCGTTCACCGAGGCGACCGACCTGCTGGCGCTCCTCGCCGAGGGGGGTGCCGCCGGGCACGGCCGCCCGGTCACGCTCGCCGAACTGACCGCGCTGTTGTCGGCCGTGCGCTCCTCGGCGGCCGTCGCCTTCGCCGACGTGCCGGCCGAGGAGCCGGTGCGGATCAGCCTGAGCGCCCCGCCGAAGCGGGTGCCCAAACCGGTGGTCGGCGACCTGCTGGCCATCCCGGCCGCCACCGGCGGGCACCATCTGGCGGTGGTCCTGGCCCGTGACCGCTTCGGCACGGCGCTCGGCGTCTTCCGCGGAACCTTCCCGCTGCCCCGGATCGGCGGACCGGCGCCGCCCCCGGCCAGGCCCCATCCGCTGTACACCGACGAGCAGTTGATCGCCGCAGGCGTCTGGCGGGTGGTCGACCACGACGCGTCGCTGTGCACGCCGTTCCCCAGCGAGCCGGAGATCTACCACCGGCCGGACATGCTGCCGCCCGGCACCGTGCGCGGGGAGGGCGGCGCGGCCGAGACCGCCGCGGGTGCGCTGCGTGCCGTCGATCGGACCGAGGCCGAGGCGGTGGGGCTGCTCGACGGCAGCTACCGGCAGGTGCACCCGAGCGGCGAGCTGCAGCGGGTGCTGGACGAGGGCGCCAGCTGAGCGCCGGACCGGCCCCCGGGCGGGCGGGTTCGGCGGAGTGAGAAGGCTCCCCTCGATCCGGCCGCCGCCGGATCGAGGGGAACAACACCTGGTGGACGCCGAACGGCCGGCGCCCGGTTCCCCGGGCCAGGCGCGGGTTCGCCGCCGCCGACGAGGCGGCCGTTGGGGGTGGAGTGGCCGGTGGGCGGTGGGCGGGGTCGGCTTCAGTCGCCGACCAGCGCCAGGATCGCCGCCCGCTCCTCGCGCGCCCGCTCCAGCGCCTCCCGGTAGTGGGGCAGGGCCCGCGTCAGCTCCGTGTAGATCCGCTCGCCGTCCCCGGCCAGCCGGCGGACCTCGGCCCGGAAGTCCAGCCCGACACAGTCCGGCAGCACCGCGGCGCGGAACCGGCGGCGCTCCCGGACGAACGTCAGCGGCTCCGAGTCCACCACCGTCCAGCGCCGCCGCTCCCGCGCCAGCACCGCCGGGTAGTCGGCCATCAGCCGGGCCATCAGCAGGCGCGAGGCGGCGGCCCCGGCGATCCGTTCGTCGGGCGGCACCGGCGCCTCGTCGCCGGGCGCGATCCGCGTCAGCGACTCCGACGTGGTGGAGAGCGTCGGGCCGATGGCCTCGGGCACACCCCGGCTGGGGTCGGCCAGGTGCGCGGCGGCCAGCCCGGTCCTGGCGTGCAGCGAGGCGAACCGGCGGGACCTGGCGTCCGCCATCACCGGGACGCCCTCGCGGGTGAGCGCGCCCAGCGCGTGGAACACCGGCCCGAAGTCGGCCCGCGCGGTTCGGCCCGCCTCGGACGCCGTCCGCGCCGGCTGCGTCCGGTACAGCAGCAGGGCGTTGACGCCGCGTTGGTAGGCCAGCCCCGACCGGATGGTCCGGCCGCTCGCCCGCAGGTCGCGGGCCTGTTGCCAGGCGCTGAGGGCCTCCTTGAGGTGGCGTGTGCTGTCCCGTGCCATCGTCCGTCCCGTGTCGGCGTTCGGTGCCGGCGTCTCGCGTCCGTACCCAGCGGGACCCGCGGGGCACGGGGCCCGGGGACCGGTGGGCACGGCCGCCCGTGCCGCTCGTCCCGCCGACGGTACGCGGGGTGCCGCAGCCAAGCTGGTGGACCAGTCCGCTACTTCGCCACCACTGATCGGCAGTTGTCTACCAACCCGAGGAGTTGGCGGACAATAGGGACGAGTTGGGCGCCGTGCGGCCCGGTAGTGACCCGGTTGGTGGGCCGGGCCCGAAGATGGCCCGCGTTGGCACCATCCGGGCTGGCTGGGCCAGCCCCGACGGAGGCGGGTTCTGCTCAGGATAGCGGCTCCGGGATGGCGGGGTGGGCGTTTCCGGCGGATCGACCCGGTCGGGCGACCAGCGCGAAACGGTGGCAACTCACCTCCAGCGGCCGGCCGGCCCGCATCTCCCGGTGCAGCCTCCGGAGCGCCGTCGTATAGCGCTCCACCGTGAAGTCCGGCACCTGCCAGGGGGTGATCCGCAGGAAGAGGACCAGCGCCCCGATGTCCGGCAGCCGCTCGGGGACCCGCGCCTCCGCCTGCCAGCTCACCCGCCACCCGGCGGCGCGCAGCTCGGCGACCGCCGAGTCGAGGCAGAGGTCGCGGTAGCCGTGCGCCGGGGCACCCAACGCGGCGTTGAGCTCTTCCAGGTCCCGGCCGCCCACCTGCTGGGTGACCAGCACGCCGTCGTCGGTGAGCACCCGGCGCAGTTCGTCCGGGTGGTAGGCGTTGTGCCGGCTGGTCACCAGCTCGAAGGTGCCGTCCGGGAAGGGCAGCCGCCCGTCCGCTGTCGGCTCCACCACCCGCACGCCCAGCGGTGCCAGCCGGCGCCGGGCCACCGGCACGTTGGGCGGGTAGTCCTCGGTCGCGGCCGTGCGGGCGGGCAGCGGGGTCAGCGTGGAGAGGAACTCGCCGCCGCCGGTGCCCAGGTCGAGCAGCGAGCCGACGGCCGGCAGCCGTTCGCTCACCAGCCTTCGGTAGCTCCACGGCAGGGCCGCCTCCGGGTCGGTCAGGCGGCCCTGCCAGCGGCCGAAGTCCCATCCCTCGAACGGGGCGTTGAGTCCTTCGGCGATCAGGTCGTGGTAGCCGTCGTCATCCATCCGCCCATCCTGCGTCCCGTGGCGCCGCCGTCCCACCCGAATATCCGGGGGACCGGCGGCCGGCCGGGCGGCGCCTGCTCCCCTGGGCGCCGAGTTGCCGGCGCCTCGGGCGGCGCGCACCCTGGGGGAGCGGGGTGGCGCCGTTCCGGCGTGCCGGCCGACGCGGGCCGGCCGGTGCCGCCGGCCACGCCCCGACTGGACCGGTCAGCAGCCCACCCAGCCGACCCACCCGGGAGCCAGGAGTCGCCCCATGCCGGAGCTGGCGGACGTCGAGGAGTACCGGCGGGTGCTCGACCGGTGCGGCCGGGGCCACCGGGTGACGCGGGTCGAGGTCACCGACGCGGGGGTGCTGCGCGGCGGGCTGCGCGCCCGTCGGCTGCGGGACGCGCTGACCGGAGCCCGCATCGGGCGGCCGGAGCGGCACGGCAAGTGGCTCGTCCTGCACACCGGGGGGCCGGCTGTCCTCCTCCACTTCGGGATGACCGGACAGCTGGTCAGCGCCCCGGCCGACGAGCGGCCCGCCGCCCACGACCGGGTGCTGTTCACCCTTGACGACGGCCGGCAGCTGCGCTTCCGGGACCAGCGCAAGCTGAAGGGGCTCTGGCTCGCCCCCACCCCGGGGGAGGTGGACCGGCTCCTCGCCGACCAGGGCCCGGACGCGCTCTCGCTGACCCGCGAGCAACTGGACGCGGCGCTCGGCGGGCGCCCCCGGCAGCTGAAGGCCGCGCTGCTCGACCAGTCCCGGATCGCCGGGCTGGGCAACCTGCTGACCGACGAGGTCCTCTGGCACGCCCGGCTGCACCCGGCCCACCGCACCGACCGGCTCGACCGCGCGGCCACCGGTCGGATCAGCCGGTCGTTGAAGCAGGTGCTGCGGATCTCCGTCCGAGCCGGCCGGGTGCCGCCCCGCGGGTCCTGGCTGACCGGGCACCGCGACGAGCCGGGCGGCACCTGCCCCCGCTGCGGTCACGCGCTGGCCCACGGCCGGATCGCCGGGCGGGGCACCGTGTGGTGCCCGCGCGACCAGCCGGCCCCCGCCGGCTGACCCCCGACGCGGCCGGGGCACCGGCCGCGTCGCGCGGACTGCGCCATTGGGGTACCGGCCGGCGGCGCCTCCGCGTGTGCCGGTCGGCGGGCCGCTGACGGCTGCCTACTGTCCGGAACCGGGGCGCCCGGACCGCCGAAGGCGCCGCCCACCCCCGCACGAAGGAGACCCCGCATGACCGACGACTTCGTCCTCGATGTGACCCGGATTCGCGACGAGGCCAGGAAGCGGATGGAGGCGGGGCCGGTGACCGACACCTACGGCCTCAACCACGACCGGGTCATCGGGGTGCTCAACGACGTGGTCGCCACGGAGGTGGTGTGCTGGCTGCGCTACACCCGGCACGCCATCGCCGCCACGGGCATCGACCGCGCCCAGGTCTCCGCCGAGTTCACCGAGCACGCCAAGGAGGAGCTGGACCACGCGCTCCGCGCGGCGGAGCGCATCTCCCAGCTGGGTGGCGACCCGGACTTCGACCCCGCCACCCTGGCCCAGCGGGCCACCACCGACTACACCACCCCCAAGGACGGCGACCTCAAGGGGATGCTCAAGGACAACCTGCTCGCGGAGCGGATCGTGATCTCCACCTATCAGGAGATCATCCGCTGGCTCGGCAACGACGACCCCACCACCCGGCGGCTGTTGGAGTCCATCCTGGAGGAGGAGGAAGAGCACGCCGACGACTTGGTGGACCTGCTCGGGATCTAGCCCGCGCGAGGCGCGCCCCGCCCCCGGAACCGTCCCGCCCGCCCTGCCAGCCCCGCTCGCCACGGTCCGGCCCGGCGGCTGGCTGGTGGCCCCGGCCCGCTCGGGGCCACCGCCGGGCCGGCCGCCGGTCAGCCCGCGCCGGCGCCCGTCAACTCACCCCCGCCCCCGCTTTCCTGGCGGCCGGAGTCCACCGGCGCCGCCGCCTCGTCCCCGGCGGTCGGCCCGCCGTCGGCCGGGCGCGGCGCCGGCACCGGCCGGAACTGCGCCGCCTGGAGATCGTGGAGCGCCCGGTAGTGGCCGTCCTCGTCAGCCAGCAGCTCCTCCGGGGAGCCGGACTCCACCAACCGTCCTTGATGCAGCACGTGCACCTGGTCGGCGTGGCGTACCGAGGCCATCCGGTGGGTGATCAACACGATGGTCTGCCCCCGGTCGGCCAGCGCCCTGATCTGGTCGAAGACCCGCGCCTCCGCCTTGGCGTCCAGCGCCGCCGTCGGCTCGTCCACCACCAGCAGCGGCGCGTCCCGGTAGTGCGCCCTGGCGATGCCGATCCGCTGCCACTGGCCGCCGGAGAGCTGGTGGCCGCCCCGGAAGGTGCGGGAGAGCAGGGTGGCCCAGCCCTTCGGCAGCTCGGCGACCAGCCGCTCGATGCCCGCGTGCGCGGCGGCGCCGGCCAACCGCCGCTCGTCCACCGGCCGGTCGGTGCGCGAGATGGTGGTGTTCACCCGGGCCGTCATCGGCCAGCGGTAGTGGTCCTGGTGCACGATCGCGCAGTAGTCGAAGATCTCCTGCCGGTCCAGCTCCGTCACCTCGACGCCGTCCCACCTGATGGTCCCGCCGTCCGGGAGGTAGAGCCCGCACAGCAGCTTCGCCAGGGTGCTCTTGCCCGAGCCGTTCTCCCCGACCAGCGCCACCACCGCGCCGCGGTCCGTCGGCAGCCGGAGCGAGACCTCCCGGAGGACCGGCTCGCCGTCCCCACCCGGGTAGGCGAAGGAGACCCGGTCGAACTCGACGCACCGCACCGGGTCAGGCAGCCGGCGCCCGCCACGGGGGATGCGGCGGTCCTCCGACTCCGCGAGCAGCCGGTCCAGGTCGCCCACGTAGAGCGACTCCTCGTGCAGGTAGTTGAGCTGCCGGACCAGACCGTCCAGGTTCCCCGTGCCGGTGCGGATGGCCAGCACGGCCGTGCCGGCGGCGGCCAGCGCCATCACGCCCGACCACAGCAGCCCGGCCAGCAGCAGGTAGGTGGCCAGCGTGAACAGGCCGGTGCAGACCGCGGCCAGCAGCTCGGTGCGGGCCGCCAGCCGGGCCAGGCGTGCCTGCTCGGCCTCCTGGCTGACCGACATGCCACGGAAGTGCCGCAGGATGTAGGGGCCGATCCCGTGCACCCGGATCTCGGGCGCGGCGTCGGTGTCGGTCATCAGCCGGCTCAACATCGCCGCGCCCCGGCTGTGTTGGACCCAGCGGTGGAAGCTGCGGTAGCGCCGCCTGGACACGCTGAGGGTGGCCCAGGCGCGGGGCAGCACGATGGCCACCAGCATCGGCAGCAGCACCGGATGGAGCGCGGTCAGCACCGCGCCCGCCGCCACCAGGGAGAGCAGCGAGCCGACCACCGCGACGCTGTGGGGGATCATGCGGCGCGCCGAGGAAGCGCCGTACTGGGCGGACTCCAGCAGCCGGTGGAAGTCGTCGTCCTCCATCGCCGCCATCTCCACCTGGTAGGCCCGCTCCAGGTAGCGCTCTCTGGCCACGCGCTCGACCTTCGGCTCCAGCGGCCCGGCCGCCAGCGTGGAGAGTGCTCCGCAGACCGCGCCGAGCCCGGCGACCAGCCCCAGCAGCACCGCCACCGGCAGTGCGTCCCGCAGCCGGTCGGTGATCTCGCCGCCGGCCAGCAGTCTGGTCAGCAGCCAGTTGACGCCGAGCAGGCCGAGCGCCTGACAGACGCCGCGCAGCAGCTCGGCGACCGCCACCCGGGTGGTGGCCGCCCGGTCGGCGCGCCAGGCCAGGCCGACGGCGCCGCCGACCAGTCGGGGCAGGGCACGGAGCATGGCACGCAGGTTCAACTGGTAGCGGTCGGACTCGTGTTGGGCCCAGGATGTGTCGTACACCAGCTGGCCGCCGAACAACTCGCGTTCGGACTCGGACACTTCCTCCGGGGAGTCGGGATCGGTCGGCTCGGCACCGCGGGCGGCGCCCCGGCGGCCGCTCATCGGGGCCACCGCCGGGCGGGACGGGCCCCGGGGGCGTGGGGGGACTCGGACGTCTGGGGGAGGGGGAACGGTCGCACGGCATCGCCTCTTTCGGCTGGGACCAGCGGGCTGACGGCGCGGCGGCACGACCCCACGCCGTCACCCTGGGTGATCTGCCGGCTACCTTAGGGCTGGGGTCTGACAGTCGTCCGGACCATTTCGCCGCCGGGCTCCGCCTGGATGGCCGGTTACCGTGCCTCCTCGGCCGAGCCGGGCGGCTCCCCTCTCACGCTGTGCGATCGGAAAGCGCGGGCGCCGGGGTGGCGGGAAACTCCCGCACGCGCGCCCGAAATTCGCCCGTTGCTTCGGCCAACCGCCGCCCGGTCGGCGCCGGGGTGTTCCGGTCCGGCCCGGGCGCCAGCGGTGCGGGGGCGGCGGGGCCGGCGTCGGCTTCCGGTCATCTCGCCGTTGGCGCGCGAGGCTGGTCCGCACGCCCCGGGCGTGCGCCAGTGCGTGGCTCAGCCCGCCGGGGGCGGCCCCGGCAGGCTCCCCTCGGTCACCGCCGCCAGGTCCCGCACCAGTCGGGGCAGCAGCCGGGCCAGCGCCGCACGGTCGGCCGCCGGCCAGGCGGCGAGGGCCTCGCCGAGCACCCGCCGACGGAAGGCGCTGACGGCGTCCAGTGTCCGGCGCCCCTCCGCGGTCAGTACCACCGGCGCCCGCCGCGCGTCCCGCCGGTCGGTGCCGCGGCGCAGCAGCCGGGCCTCGACGGCCTGGCCCACCAGGCGGCTGGCCCGCGGCTGGTCCACGCCGAGCGTCGGCGCCAACTCGCCAACCGTGGGCTGTTCGCCGCGGCCGTTCGCCGCGGCCACGGCGTCCAGCAGTTCGAAGACGGCGTCCGGCAGGGCCGGCGTCCGGCCCGGTGGCGCGCTCCTGCGCCGGCTCAGCCGCGCGAGCGCGCGCCGGGCGCGGGCCCTCGTGATCGCCACCATGGCGCGCTCGATCGCCGCCACGTCCCGGTCGGCGGCGTCCGTTCCGGCCGCCGGTCCCTCAGGCGTCATCGTTTCCGCCGCATCGCTGTGTCCCGTCTGTTCCCGGCCGCCCCGGCCCGGAGAGGATAGCGTGCCCGGTCGCATGTAGAGTTACATGTAAAGGAACATGCATGCCGCCGGGGCGCACCGGCGGCGGGTGGTGCCGGGGAAGACGCGGGGGCGGACCAGCCGGGGGAGAGAGGGGCGACATGGAGCCGGAGCGGCCGATCGGATACTGGCTGAGACATCTGGACAACCTGTTGGAGGCGCAGCTGGAGGGCACGCTGGCCGGCCACGGGCTGGTGCGCCGGCAGTGGCAGGTGCTGCACTCGTTGGCCCAGCGGCCCCGGACGGGCGGGGAGTTGGCCCAGGCCCTGGCCCCGTTCTGGCGCCCGGGCGAGCTGGCGGTCGAGCCGCTGCTCGACGAGCTGACCGGGCGGGGCTGGATCAGCCGGGCGCGCGGCGCGGAGCTGGTCTCCCTCACCGAGCAGGGCCGGGCGGTCCACCGGGAGCTGACCCGCGAGGTGCAGCGCACCCGGGTGCTGGTGTTGAACGGGGTGACCCCCGACCAGTACAGCGACACCGTCCGGACGCTGGCCACCATGGCGCGCAACGTCGAGCACGCGCTGGCCGAGGGCCGGGGCGGGCCGGCCTGAGCCGCCCCGCCCGCCGCGCCCCCAGCCCGTCCGAGGCTCCCGGTTAACCGGTGCCGCCGGTGGAGGGGGCCGCGGCGGTGATCCGGTGGCCGGGAGGGGGCTCGGGCAGGGTGAGCGTGGTGTGGTCCGGCCGCCCGGTGGCCGGTGGCGCGGCGGCCAGGTCGCGAAGTCTGGCGTTGCGCTGGTCAAGGGCCTCGGTGGTGGTGGGGAAGAGGGCCGCCTCGCCCTGTCCCGCCTGTGCCTGGTTGCGTTCGACGAAGGCCCGGATGGCGCGTTCGTAGGCGGCGAAGGCCGCCGTGTGGTCGCGCTGGGCGGCCAACGACGTGGCGAGCACGTAGGCGCCGATGAGGGCGAGGCTGGACCCCTGGCCGGTCAGGAACGACGGAGCGTAGGCGGCGTCGCCGACGAACGCGACCCGGCCGTGGGACCAGCGGGGCAGGTGGATCTGGCTCACGGTGTCGAGGAACGGGTCACGCGCCGCGCGCAGGGCGCCGACCAGCGTCGGTATCTCCCACCCGTCCCGGGCGAAGACGGCGGCGACGAGGTCGCGTCGCGCCTCGGTGTCGCGCGGCGCGGCACCGGGGGACTCCTGGTGGACGAAGGTGAGGAAGGCGTGGAGCTGTGCGCTGTCCCTGACCGCGTAGAGCGCGGCGGCCCGGCCGGGGGTGTTCCAGATGACCGCCTCATGGGAGAGCCCGAGGGTGTTGGGTACGGAGAAGACCGCGAAGCGGTACCCGAGGTGGCGGCGGAACCGCCGCTCGGGTCCGAGGATCAGTTCCCGGGTGTGCGAGTGCAGCCCGTCCGCGCCCACGACCAGGTCGAAGTCGCGCTGGACGCCGCTGCGGAAGGTCACGTCGACACCGTGCTCGTGTTCGGTGAGCGCGGCGATGGAGTCGTCGAACACGAACTCCACCTCGTCGCGGACGGTGTCGTACAGGATGTCCGCCAGCTCCCCGCGTGGCACCTCGACGTCGTGCCCCTCGACGCCGCCGGCCACCGCCTGGGGGCGCACCACCGCGGCGGTGCTTCCGTCGGCGTGCAGGAAGGTGAGGCGGCGCGCGTCGATATGCGCGTCGCGGAGCCGTGGCAGCACGCCCATCCGGCGGGCCACCTCCACGGCGGTGCCGCGCACGTCGATCGGATAGCCGCCGCTCCGGAGCGTGGGGGACTTCTCCACCACCGTCACGGCGAATCCGTAGCGGTGTAGCCAGAACGCCGCGGCCGGGCCCGCGATGCTCGCGCCGGAGACCAGGACCCGGCCTTTCGGTGCGGGACTGCGGTTCATGTGTCAACTCCTTGGTTGCGCTGGGAAGGTGGGAGGTGCGACGCGGCTGCCCCGGTGCCCGAGGGAGCCGTCGGTTTCCGTCGGCCGGGTCGGGGGCGCTCAGCCCGGGTTCCGCTCCAGTACGAGCGGCGGCGCCTGGTGGACGCCGCGGGTGCCGCGCACCAGCAGGACGACCAGCACCCCGGCGAGGGCGAACGCGGCGGAGGCGATGGCGACGCAGCCGAAGATGCCCGTGGCCGAGTTCGTCGTCTCGCCGTCGATGACCACGGTGGTCGAGCTGAGCACGGCCGCGCCCACGAAGTTGAGCACCACGGACCCGATCGAGACCATGACCATGACGAGGCTGGACACGATGCCCTGCCGTTCGGGGGCGGCCAGGCTGGCCGCCATGTTGAAGCCGGACGTGCCGAGCGCCCCGACCGTGACGCCCAACAGGAACGCGAAGCAGAGCGCGGCGGGGAGCCGGGAGGCCCCGAGGAACATGCCGAGCGTCGCCGTGGTCCCGAGCAGGACCGACCAGGCCAGCGTGGAGGCCGGTCCGACGCGGGCGGCGAGCCAGCCGGCGGCCGGGCCGCCGAGCGTGACCCCGACGCCCGGCGCCGCGAGCAGCAGGGCTACGGACCCCTCGTCGGCCAGTCCGTACCCGAGTCCCTGGTCGGCGGGGACATCGCCGATGAGCGGGATGAGCTGCAGCATGCTCTGGTAGGAGCCGGCTCCGAGGAAGACGACGAGCAGCATGAGCGCCAGCGGGCCACCGAGGTCCCGGAGGTCGATCAGCGGGTCCGGCTTGCGGCGCGCGCCCAGGAACCACCTGGCGAGGGCCGCGGCCCCGCCGACGAGGAGCGCCAGCGGCCCGCCGGCGAGCCAGCCGAGGTCCGGGCCCAGGCTGACGTAGCCGAGCACCCCGGCGAGTCCGCCGCCGAGGAGGACGGCGCCGGCGACGTCGAGCCGGCCCGGTGTCCTGACCGGGGACTCGGGCAGCGCCGCGCGTACCCAGACCGCCATCGCGGCCGCGACGCAGGCCGACAGCAGGAACAGGACCTGGAAGCCGAACTCCCTGGCCAGGTCTTCGACGAGGAAGCGCGACGCGATGTTGAGCACCGCGGAGCCGGAGGTCACGATGCCCACGACGACCATCGCGACGCGGGGCGCGCAGATCCCTCGGACGATGGCGACGGAGAGGAACACGACCGCCAGCGAAGCCCCCTGCAGCATCCGTCCCGGCACGAACAGCCAGATACCGGGGGCCACCGCGCACAGCAGGGCGCCCGCGCAGCTGAGGAGGAGGGTCAGTACCAGCATCGCGCGCTTGCCGTGGATGTCGGCGCTCTTCCCGAGCAGGGGCGCCCACATCACGCCCGCCAGCATCGCGGTGGCGTTCAGCCAGGCCGCCTGGTCGGTGTCGAAGTGGTCGAGCATCTCGGGGAGGACCAGCAGTGGCGCGGTGATGGCCGAGTCGACCACGAAGTTCACCATGGCCAGGAGGGCCACCAGGCCGATGAGCCGTCCGTTCCAGCCGGTGTGTAACCGGGGTGCCCGGCTTTCGGTGTTGCTCGGTTCCATCCAGGTCTCCTCACCGCGGGCTCGCGTACGTCCCGGCGTGACGCTCCGCCGGTCCCCCACCCGCCATTAGATACGCACACGTTTCTTATTTGACAGAGTAGAGTACGGCGATAAGGAACGTCAAAGTTTCTAAGGAGTGTTTGTGGGGCGACGGCGCGGCGAAGCGCTTGAGGCGGCGATCCTTGAGGCGGCCTGGGACGAGTTGAGCGAACGGGGCTACGCGAACCTGACCGTGGACTCCGTCGCCCGGCGGGCCGGCACCAGCAAGCCGGTGCTCTACCGGCGCTGGCCGGACAAGCAGCGGCTGGTCGAGGCGGCGGTCGTCCGCCGCAACGTCATCCAGCTGGTCGCCCCGGCCGACACCGGGTCGCTGCGCGGCGACCTGATCGCCACCCTCACCGAGATGAATGAGAAGCGGGGCCCGTTCCTCGCCCAGCTCAGCATGCTGCTCGCCGGTTACTTCGCCGAGACCGAGTCCAGCTTCGCCGAGCTGCGGGAGGCGGTCCTCGCCGGCCGCCGCTCCGGGCGCGACGAGATCATGGGGCGTGCCATCGAGCGCGGCGAGATCGATCCCGCCAAGCTCACGCCCCGGATCGCCTCGCTCCCCTTCGAACTGCTGCGCAGCGAGGCGATGATGACGCTGCGGCCGGTCGCCCCCGAGGTGATCGAGGAGATCGTCGACACCATTTTCCTCCCGCTGGTCCGCTGACCGACGTCCGTTGACCGGTGTCCACGGTCCGCTGACCGCTCCCCAATCGTTCGCCGGCCGCCCCGAGGCGGCCCGTAACTCACCCCAACCGCCCCGCCCGTCACACGGGTTGACCCGCGCACCACGGGCCCCGTCGTCTCCCGGGCCGCGCGGGGACGGCCCGGCGTCATCCACCGGCCCGGCTGCGATGCTGGGGGCATGACTGTCAACGAACTGGCGGAGGAGGTCGGCAATCCCGACCCACCCCCGCTCAGCTACGGGCAACTGCTCCGCCTTGACCAGCTGCTTCCGGTGGCCAGGGTGCACGAGGAGGACCCGGACTGGACGCTGTTCCTCGCCACCCACCAGTCGTGCGAGATCTGGTTCGCCATCGTGTTGTGCCATCTGGAGGCCGCCGGACGCGCGTTGCGCGCGGGCGACGGCACGGTGGCGGCACACCGCGTCGAGGCGTTGCCGCAGATGATGCGGGTGCTCAACGACCAGTTCGACGCGCTCTCCACGCTCACCCCCGAGGCCTTCGCCCGGGTCCGGGCGAGGCTGGGCAACACCAGCGGCTTCCAGTCCGTGCAGTGGCGCGAGATCGAGTTCCTCTGCGGCCTGCGCGACGAACGGCTGCTGCTCACACACGGGTTGACCGAGGCCGACCGGGAGCGGCTCCGGGCCAGGCTGGCGGCGCCCTCGGTCGCCGACTCCCTGGCGCGCTACCGCGCCGCCGGGCCGCCGGCCGCCGCGCTGGACCGGGTGCACGCCGCGCTGCTCGGCTTCGACGAGGCCGTGGTGACCTGGCGGGGCCGGCACGCCGCGCTGGCCGAACGGTTCCTGGGGGACGCTCCGGGCACGGCCGGCTCCGAGGGCGCCGACTACCTCTGGCGGGCCGCCCGCCGACGGCTCTTCCCCATGGTCTGGCCGGGCGGCTGACCTGGCGGGGCCACCCGTGGCCGGCCATGGGCGGGGCGAACCCCCTGGCCCGGAACCGGCCTTCGGCGTCCCGACATACCCCGGTGGTCGCTCGGCGTGCGCCGGCGCACGCCGAGCGCCAGGCCGCCCACACCGTGCCGAAGCGGCAGGTCGCCACAGCGACCGGCCGTGGTGGTGCGGGTGGCCCGGGGTGGCCGCCGCTGACCCGCCGATGGCCTGGGCCCCGAGTCGTCGGGGCCCTCAGGCCACCCCGCTCGGCCAGCCCTTGGCGGAGTGGCCGAGCCCGGCCGTCGGGCCGGGGCCGTCCCGGAGCCACCGCCACACCGGCGGCCCGTAGTCGCCCGCCCCGGTGTCGCCGCCCGACGAGCGGGTGCGCACCGGTTCGGCGGGCCGAGCCGGTGATCGGCGGGCGGGCCGCCGGAGGATCCGAGCGAGACCGGGGCCGGCCCGGTCCCACGGGATACACGGCGGGACCGTCGGTTCGGTGGCCGGTCCATCGCGCGGTGACCCGGACCGGGGTGTCAGCGGTCGCCGTTACACTGGCCGCCGTCACCCACCGTTACCTGGAGCGATGTGTCCACCTCTGCCTCCCACCCCGGTACCACCCTCGAAGACTGGCTGGCCCAGGCCACCGTGGCGCCGGAGATCACGGCGCTCCGCCCGGACTACCGGGCCCTGCTGATCGTGGCCGAGGGGCTGGTCCCCGGGCCCTCCGACGAGGTGAGCGAACGGCTGTTGGCCGGCGCGGAGCGGACCGTCACCGAGCGGTACGCCGAGGGCTCATACGAGGACGACCCGCATGTGCTCGCCTGGCGGGACGCGTTCAAGGCGGCGGGCATGAAGCCCAAGCGGACCCGGCCCAGCGCCGACGCGCTGCTCCGCCGGGTGCCGGCCGGGCTGCCGCGGATCAACCGGCTCACCGACATCTACAACGCGGTCTCCATCGCCCACGCGGTGCCGCTCGGCGGCGAGGACCTCGACCACTACCGGGGCGTGCCCCGGCTGGCCCGCGCCGTCGGTGACGAGGAGTTCGTCACCACCGCCGGCGGCGAGCCGGTGGTGGAGTCGCCCGAGCCCGGCGAGCCGGTCTGGCGCGATGACCTGGGTGTCACCTGCCGCCGCTGGAACTGGCGCCAGTGCACCCGCACCCAGCTGACCCTCAGCACCACCCGCGCGTTCTTCGTGCTGGACGCGCTCGGCGCGATGGACGACGCGGCGCTGGCGGCGGCGGGCGACGCGCTGGTGCGTGGCCTGGTCGAGGCCAGCCCAGGGGCGCGCACGGCGACCCGGCTGGTCGCCGCCTGATCCTTCCCGTGGAGCCGCCCGCCGCTCACGGGCTCGGTCATCCCATGTAATGGACGGGCCCGAGCGGCTGGTTGCCGGTTCCAGGTGGTTTCAACCGGTACGCTCGCCGCCTCTTGTCGGTGTGCGATGGGATGTCTAGCCTGGCTCGGCGTCGACGCCCCGGCCGCGGGGCGCCGCGCCGGACGGCCCGCCCCGGCCGTCCGAGGGAGCAGCCAGGGAGGTGCGGCGGGCATGACCGAGGGAGCGAGGCCGCCGGCCGGGCCGTCGCCGGAGCTGACGCTCTGGTACGCCAGGCCGGCGCGCGACTGGGAGAGCGAGACCCTGCCCATCGGCAACGGCGCGCTGGGCGCCACGATCTACGGCACGGTCGCCACCGAACGCGTCCAGTTCAACGAGAAGACCCTGTGGACCGGCGGGCCGGGCTCGCCCGGCTACGACTTCGGCAACTGGCCCGAGCCCAGGCCGGGCGCGCTCGCCGAGGTGCGCGCCACGCTGGACGCGCGCGGTCGTGCCACGCCGGAGGAGGTGGCCGGGCGCCTCGGCCATCCCAAGACCGGCTACGGCGCCTACCAGACGTTCGGAGAGCTGACCGTCGAGTTTCCCCAGGAGTCCGACACGCCGGTCGAAGTCGACGACTATCGGCGCGAGTTGAGCCTTGCTGAGGCCGTCGCGCGGGTCAGCTACCGGGCCGGCGGTGTGGGCTACCTGCGGGAGTACTTCGCCTCCCACCCGGCCGGGGTGATCGTCGGCCGGTTCTCCGCCGACCGGCCGGGACGGGTGTCCTTCACCCTGCGCCACACCGGGCCCCACCCGGGCACCGAGGTGGTCGCGGCCGACGGGCGGCTGACCGTGCGCGGCGCGCTCGCCGACAACGGGCTGGTCCACGAGGCGCAGGTCCAGGTGCTCACCGAGGGCGGCACCCGAAGCGCCACGGGGAACGCGGTGACCGTCACCGGCGCGGACGCGGCCTGGTTCGTGCTGTCCGCCGGTACCGACTACGCCGACCGCCATCCAAAGTACCGAGGCGCGGACCCGCACCCCAAGGTCACCGCCGCAGTGGACGCCGCCGCCCGGCAGGGCCACCGGGCGTTGCTCGCCGCCCACCAGGCCGACCACCGGGCGCTCTTCGACCGGGTCCGGCTCGACCTGGGCCAGCGGATGCCGGCCGGGGTGCCGACCGACGCGCTGCTGGCCGGCTACGGCGGGGGCGGCCCGGCCGACCGGGCCCTGGAGGCACTGACCTTCGCCTACGGCCGCTACCTGCTGATCGCCTCCTCCCGCCCCGGCTCCCTGCCGGCCAACCTGCAGGGCGTCTGGAACGCCTCGACCACCCCGCCGTGGGCGGGCGACTACCACGTCAACATCAACCTCCAGATGAACTACTGGCCGGCGCACAGCACCAACCTGGCCGAGACCACCGAGCCGCTGCACGCGTTCATCCACGCGCTGCGCGCCCCCGGCCGGGTCTCCGCCCGCCGGATCTTCGACGCCCGGGGGTGGGTGGTGGGCAACGAGACCAATCCCTTCGGCTTCACCGGGGTCCACGACTGGCCCACCGCGTTCTGGTTCCCCGAGGCCGGCGCCTGGCTGGCCCGGCACCTCTGGGAGCACTACCGCTACACCCGGGACGCCGACTTCCTCGCCACCAGCGCCTACCCGGTGCTCCGGGAGGTCGCCGAGTTCTGGCTCGACAACCTGCACCCCGACCCGCGCGACGGGCTGTTGGTGGTCAGCCCGAGCTACTCCCCGGAGCACGGCGACTTCACGGCCGGGGCGGCGATGTCCCAGCAGATCGTCCGGGAGGCCGTCGGCACCGCGCTGGCCGCCGCCGAGATCCTGGACACCGACCCGGAGCTGCGCGCGGAACTGGCCGCCGTCCTGGAGCGGTTGGACCCCGGGCTGCGGATCGGGTCCTGGGGGCAGCTCCAGGAGTGGAAGGCGGATCTCGACGACCAGGAGAGCCGGCACCGGCACGTCTCCCACCTCTACGCGCTGCACCCGGGCGCCCAGATCGTGCCGGGCGGCCCCGAGGCGCTGGCCGCCGCCGTCTCGTTGACAGCGCGCGGCGACGGTGGCACCGGCTGGAGCAAGGCCTGGAAGATCAACTTCTGGGCGCGGTTGCGCGACGGCGACCGCGCGCACACCATGCTGGCCCAGCAGCTGCGCGACTCCACGCTGCCCAACCTGTGGGACAACCACCCGCCGTTCCAGCTGGACGGCAACTTCGGGGCCACCGCCGGCATCGCCGAGATGCTGGTGCAGAGCCAGCACGACGTGGTGGAACTGCTGCCGGCGCTGCCCGGCGTCTGGCCGGCCGGCTCGGTCAGCGGGCTGCGCGCGGCCGGTGACCTGACCGTCGACCTCGACTGGGCCGCCGGCCGGGCGACCCGCGCCACGCTGACGGCCGGCCGGGACGGTCCGGTCCTGGTGCGCGGCGGGCTGGTCGCCGCCGGCTGTCGGGTCACCGACCGGGACGGCGGGGTCGCCGTCCGCGCGGTCTCGGCGGACACCGTGGAGATCCCGGCCGCCGCCGGACGTGCCTACACCCTGACCGCCCGCTGACCCGCTGATCGCTGCTCCGAACCGCCGCTGCTCCGAACCGCCGCTGGGGCGACGGCGGTTCGGCGGCCGCATGCCGGCCCACCCCGCCGCCGGGAGCAGGCCCGACGGGGTGTTATCCGTCCGCAGGTCCAGGTCCAGGTCCAGGTCCAGGTCCAGGTCCCGGCCCTGGCGTCAGGCCGTCGGGCCCGGCCGGCCACCCTCGCCGGCCGGGGCGTCCGCCGCCCCCGGTCCGGAAGGTCCGGCCGGTGCTTCGGCCGGCGCTTCGGCCGGCGGCTCGGAGAACGCCGCCACCAGCCGCTGCGCGGCCAGCGCCGCGGTCAGCGTGCCGGCCCGCACCCCGGCCTCCACCTCCGGGGCCAGCGCCCGCACCCCCGGGTGCCGGTGCAGCTGGGACAGCACATGGTCGGTGACCATGTGCCAGGTCCAGCGCACCTGCTGGTCGTCCCGCCGCTGCCGCAGCCGGCCCGAGGTCTCCAACACCTGCCGGTGCCGCCGCACCTGCTCCCAGACCTGGTCCAGGCCGCTGCCCTCCCGGGCGCTACAGGTGAGCACCGGCGGTGTCCAGTCGGGGTCGGTGGGCCGCATCATCCGCAGCGCGCCCCGCAGTTCGCGCGCCGCGTTCCGCGCCTCCCGCTCGTGCGGGCCGTCGGCCTTGTTGACGGTGATCAGGTCGGCCAGCTCAAGTACGCCCTTCTTGATGCCCTGGAGCTGGTCGCCCGTCCTGGCCAGCGCGAGGACCAGGAAGGTGTCCACCATCTCGGCCACCGTGGTCTCGGACTGGCCCACGCCCACCGTCTCGATCAGCACCACGTCGTGCCCGGCCGCCTCCATCACCACCACCGCCTCCCGGGTGGCCTTGGCCACCCCGCCGAGGGTGCCGGCGCTGGGGGAGGGGCGGACAAAGGCGTTCGGGTCGGTGGCCAGCCGCTCCATCCGGGTCTTGTCGCCGAGGATGGAGCCCCCGGTGCGGGTGGACGAGGGGTCGACGGCCAGCACGGCGACCCGGTGCCCGGTCCCGGTCAACAGGGTGCCGAAGGCGTCGATAAAGGTCGACTTACCGACTCCCGGCACTCCGGTGATGCCGATCCGGTGGGCCCGCCCGGCGTGTGGCAGCAGCCGCAACAGCAGCTCCTGGGCGCGTTGTTGGTGGTCGGGGCGGCGGGACTCCAACAGGGTGACGGCGCGCGCGATCCAGGCTCGGGAGCCGGCGAGCACGCCTTCGGCGTAACGCTCCGGGTCCGGTGGGGCGGGCGCCGGGCTCACGGCTGCCCGCCCGCGTCTTCGAGGGCGTCGGGAACGTCGGGAACGTCGATGGGGACGGCCATGCGCGCATGGTAGATCATCCCGCCGACACCGCTCAGGGCCCGCGCGAGCCGGCCCGCCCACCGTTCGCGCGCGGGTCAGCCGCCGTCCGCGGGGGTGAGCAGGTCCTCCAGCAGGCCGAGCACCCGCTCGATGTCGATCTCCGGATCGAGCAACCACTGGTTCTGCAGCCCGTCCGATGCCGCGATCACCAGGGCGGCCACCGCCTCCGGCGGCAGGTCGGCGCGGATGTCGCCGCGCAGTTGGCCCGACTCGACCCGGCGCGCCAGGGTCTCCCGCAGGTGCTCGAAGCGGGTGGCGAAGAACGCCCGGGACTCCTCGTGGTCCTCCTCCAACGCGCCGGCCAGCAACGTCGAGTACAGCTGCACCAGTCCGGGCACGCCCCGGTTCCGCCGGGCCGCGTGCGTCATCATGTCCACCACCGAGCCACCGGGTGGTTCCGGGTCGTGCTCGGCCGACCGTTCCTCGGCGAACCGGTAGACCTCCAGTAGGAGTTCCTCGCGGGAGGCGAAGTAGTGCCGCAGCGCGGCGTGCGAGACCCCGATCGCGTCGCCGATCGCCCGCAACGAGGTGCGCTCCGCGCCGCGTTCGGCGAACACCCCGATCGCCCGCTCCAGGATCTCCCGGCGGCGCTCGATCCCCTTGGCGTACGGGCCGCGACGCGGCGATCCCTCGGTGGACACGGGGGGCTTCGTCATGGGGGGCACAGTAGTACCGGGAGTTGTCCCGGAACCAGCAAAACCTCCATCCGGATGTTTTCAGTGCTAGCGTCGTACCCGGCGTCTCACCAGCCAGGTCGTCGTCCCACCAGCGAAGCCGTCCCGCCGAGCCGAACCGGAGCCCTCGTGGCCGCTGCCCACCGCACCGCGGGCGGCCCCCGTCCGAAGGGCCGGCCGACCCACCCGTTCCCCCTCGGGAAAGGAACCCCGTGAACTCCCCTCTGCCCTACCTCGACCCCGCGCTGCCCGTCACCGAGCGCGTCGCCGACCTCATCGGCCGGATGACCCTGCCGGAAAAGGTCGGGCAGATGATGCAGCTCTCCGGGACCGAGGGCGTCGAGCACCTCGTCCGGGACCTGCACGTGGGCTCGATCCTGCACACCTCCCCCGAACGGGTCCTGGAGGCCCATGCCCTGGTCGCCCGGACCAGGCTGGGCATCCCGCTGCTGATCGCCGAGGACTGCATCCACGGCCACTCCTTCTGGGAGGGCGCCACCATCTACCCGACCCAGCTGGGGATGGCCGCCACCTGGGACCCGGAGCTGGTGGAGCGGGTGGCCAGGGCGACCGCGGTCGAGGTGGCCGCGACCGGCATCCACTGGACCTTCTCGCCGGTCCTGTGCATCACCCGCGACCTGCGCTGGGGGCGGGTCAGCGAGACCTTCGGCGAGGACCCGTTCCTGATCGGCGAGTTCGCCTCCGCGATGGTCCGCGGCTACCAGGGCGACGGCCTGGCCGACCCGACCGCCATCCTGGCCTGCGCCAAGCACTTCGCCGGCTACTCCGAGACGCAGGGCGGGCGGGACGCCACCGAGGCCGACCTGAGCCGGCGCAAGCTGCGCTCCTGGTTTCTGCCGCCCTTCGAACGGGTCGCCCGCGAGGGCTGCCGCACCTTCATGCTGGGCTACCAGTCCATCGACGGGGTGCCGATCACCGTCAACGACTGGCTCCTCAACGACGTGCTGCGCGGCGAGTGGGGCTACACCGGCACGCTGGTCACCGACTGGGACAACGTCGGCCGGATGGTCTGGGAGCAGCTGATCTGCGCCGACCACACCGAGGCCGCCGCGGCGGCGGTCCGCGCCGGCAACGACATGGTGATGACCACGCCGCAGTTCTTCGAGGGGGCGCAGGCCGCGGTGGCCGCCGGCACCCTGGCGGAGGCCGACCTCGACGCGGCCGTCGCCCGCATCCTCACCCTCAAGTTCGAACTGGGCCTCTTCGAGAATCCGCGGCACCCCGACGCCGCGCGGCAGACCGCCGTGATCGGCTCCGCCGCACACACGGAGCTGAACCTCGAGGTGGCCCGGCGCTCCCTGGTGCTGCTGCGCAACGACGGCACCCTGCCGCTGGCCGGCGGGCTCACCGCCGGACCCGATGGGCGTGCCACCGCGCCGGCCGGCGCCGGCGCCCGCACGATCGCGCTGATCGGCCCGAACGCCGACGACCAGCACACCCAACTCGGCGACTGGGCCGGCGCGTCGGGGCAGACCCCGTGGATGGCGCAGGGCCACCCGCGGCAGCAGACCGAGACCGTGCTGGACGGCTTCCGCGCCGTGGTGCCCGAGGGGTGGACGGTCACCCACGCCAGGGGTGCCGAGATCCTCACCGTGGGCCGCGACCCGGAGGGCGCGTTCTTCCCCGACGGGCAGCCGAGGCCCGACGTGGTCATCCCGGCGGAGCCGGACGCGGCGCTGATCGCCGAGGCGGTGGCCGCCGCCGAGGCCGCCGACCACGTGGTGGCGGTGGTGGGTGACCGGATCGAGCTGGTCGGCGAGGGCCGTTCCACCGCCACCCTGGAACTCATCGGCGGACAGGTCGCGTTGCTGGAGGCGCTGGCCGCCACCGGCAAGCCGCTGGTCGTCGTGCTGGTCAGCTCCAAGCCGCTGGTGCTGCCGGAGACGGTGCTGGAGGCCGCCGCCCTGGTCTACGCGTTCAACCCGGGGATGCGGGGCGGGCGGGCGCTGGCCGAGCTGGCGCTCGGCCTGATCGAGCCCAGCGGCCGGCTGCCGCTGTCCTTCGCCCGGCACGCCGGCCAGCAGCCCACCTACTACAACCAGATCCGCGGCCAGCACGGCACCCGTTACGCAGACCTGACCCAGCGCCAGCCGTTCGCCTTCGGCGAGGGGCTGAGCTACACCACCGTCGAGTACCGGGACCTGGAGGTGCTCACCCCCGTCCTGTCGGCCACCGACACCGTGCGGGCCAGGGTGACCCTGCGCAACACCGGCCGGCGGCCGGCGCTGGAGACCGTCCAGCTGTACGTCAGCGACACCGTCACCTCGGTCACCTGGGCGACGAAGGAGCTGAAGGGCTACCGGCAGGTCCGGCTGGCCCCCGGCGAGTCGACCACCGTCACCCTCGAACTGGCCGCCGCCGACTGCACCCTGGTGGACGCCGCCGGCCGCCGGGTGGTGGAGCCCGGCGCGTTCGAGCTGCTGGTCGGTCCCTCGTCCCGGGACGAGGCGCTGCTGCGCGCCGGCTTCACGATCAAGGGCTGAGGGCAAGGGTTGAGGGCAAGGGCTGACCGGCGCCCGCCGGGGGGCCGCGCCAGGCGGCGCGCCCCGGCTCAGGAGACCTCCACGTAGTCCAGCTCCGCCCAGCGGCTGAGGTGGCCCAGACGTATCGTGTTGACCCCGGCCGTCAGCTCGACATCGACGGCCACCTCCGTCCAGTTCTCCCAGCCACGGTCCGGGTAGGTCACGGCGCCCGCCGGCCGGCCGTTGACGGAGAGGGCGTGCTGGGCCTCCCCGTAGCCGGCCGCATAGCCGATGTGCAGCGTGTGCGGGCCGGCGCTCGCCGCGAAGACCCGCAGGTCGACCCAGCTGTCGGCGTGGTCGATGCCGGCGGCCACCGCGCCCTGGGAGGCGCCGCCGGCCGCCCGCACGCTGGCGTTGCTGAGCGTGCCGCGCTCCGCCTCGTGCCGCACCCGGCTGCCGCGCACCACCGGGTAGTCGTTGTCCCAGCCGAGGTCGGCGACGTACAGCCCGCGGCCGCCGGCCGGGAGGGCGCCGTGGAAGAAGATCCGGCCGTCGCCGATGTCGGCCCCGCCCGGCCCGCTGACCGCCCCGTCCAGGCTGGCCGTGGTCATCAGCGGCCGGTAGGCGCGGGTGTAGGGCCCGGTGAGGGAGCCCGAGACGGCGTAGCTGGTCTGGTAGTTGGGCGTGCTGTACACCCCGGCCGAGTAGAACAGCACGTACTGGGAAGCGCGCTTGACCAGGACCGGCGCCTCGATGACGCCGTCCTCCGCTGGCAGGTTGTTGCGCAGCAGCTCGACCCGGGGGCCGGCGAAGGTCAGCCCGTCGGCCTCGACGCGCTGGAGCCAGATCACGGTCGGCTGGCCGATCGCGTTGCCGTCGTTCTTGTAGAGCAGGTAGCGGGTGCCGTCGGTGTCGACGAAGCTCGACGGGTCGATGTCGCCGCCCTCGCCCGGGTCGCAGACCAGCGGTCGGTCCGAGGTGGCCTGGAACGGGCCTTCGGGTCGGTCGGCGAGCGCGGCGCCCAGGCACATCCGGCCCGAGGCGGTGTCCGGGCCGGTGAAGTACATCAGGTAGCGGCCGTCGGCCCGTTGGGAGATGTCGGGCGCCCAGAAGCCGCCGTCGCCCGTCCAGGCGGGCCGGTCGGGGAGCGCGTCGCCGTGGATCGTCCACGGCCCGTCGGGGCCCGGCGCGGTCGCGTGGGGGACCCGGCCGTGCCGGGAGCTGGTGGAGTAGGCGTGGTGGGTGTCGCCCACCACTATCACCTCGGGGTCGGGGAAGTCGTCGTCGATGACCAGGCGGGGCGGCACCGCACGGGCCGACACCTCCTCCTCGGGCGGCGGAGACGACGTTCCGGCGGCGGGGGAGAGCGACAGCAGCGCCAACAGCGCCGCGATCACTCCCACCGTCACGACTCTCATACTGCGCATGTCGGTCCTTTCGGTGTGGGGGAAAAGACCTTCTCCCCTCAGGGATAGCCGCTTTCGGGCGTTCGCCCCAGGGGGCCGGCAGCGGCGACCGGCCCGGCCGACGGTCTCAACGGGACGGCGACAGCGACAACTTGCCCAGGTGGGTGCGGGCAGCCAGCGCCCGGTGGGCCGCGCCGGCCTCGGCCAGTGGATAGACCCCGCCGGTCATCGGCCGCAGCGTGCCGCGGCGCACCGCGTCGAAGAGCGCCACCAGGCTGGCCGGCGGGCCGGCGCCGGCCGACAGCAGATGGGGCAGCCAGAACGTGGAGACCGTGATCGAGCGCTCCATCAGCACCCGGATCGGCAGCTCCCCCGGCCGCCCGTCGGCGCTGCCGTAGATGACCAGCCGGCCGCGCGGCGCCAGCGCGGAGATGGTCTCGGTCAGCACCGCGCCGCCCGTCATCTCCAGCGCCACCTCCACCGGCCCACCGGCCGCCTCCCGGACCCGCTCCGCCAGGCCGTCCGGCGAGGAGTCCACCGCGGCCTCGGCCCCCAGCGAGCGGACCAGCTGCCGCCGCTGCTCCGTGCTGGCCAGCCCGATCACCCGGGCGCCCGCCTCGGCGGCCAGCTGCACGGCGATCGAGCCCAGCGAGCCGGCCGCGGCCGGTACCAACACGCGCTGCCCCGGGCGCACTCGGGCCATCGTGAAGAGCAGGTGCCAGGCGGCCTGGCCCTGCACGGCGAGCGGCACCGCCTCGTCGTCGCTGATGTCCTCCGGCACCTCCCAGGCCATCCGCCGCTCGATCAGCGCCCGCTCCGCGTAGCCCCCGCTGGCGGTCAGGCCGAGCACCCGGCGCCCGTCGGCCGTCCGGCCGATCACCTCGCTGCCCGGCACGTGCGGCAACTCCACCGGCGCGAGTGCGGAGTTGGTGCGGGCGTGGACGTCCGCCCAGTTCACTCCGGCGCGACTGACCTCGACCAGCTCTTGGGTGGGCCCCGGCTCCGGCTCCGGCACGCGGGTCATCCGCAGCACCTCGGGACCGCCGAACCTCTCCATGACCACGGCACGCATGCTGCCCCCTGCAATCCGGTAGTTGACGTTGCGGGGTAACCATAAGTCATCGCACTGTCACTCAGGGTGTCGGTGTGCTGGTGGGCGGGTGTCAGGTCGTGGCGTGCGATGCTGGAGCGGTGGTGAGTGATCCCGTGGTCGCCGAGGGGGCGCGTCGTAATCCCGAGCTGCGCCGGGTGGCGATGCGCCGCCGGGTCGCCGAGGCCGGGTTCGTCCGGGTGGACGAGTTGGCCAGGGAGTTCGGGGTCAGCATCATGACCGTGCACCGCGATCTGGGGGAGTTGGAGAAACGCGGCTTCCTGCACAAGGTGCGCGGCGGCGCGACCAGCGCGCCGACCACCACCTTCCACGGCGACCTGGAGCACCGGATGCAGGCACAGGTGGAGGCCAAGTCGGCGATCGCCGAGGAGGTGTTGGCCACCGAGGTGGAGTCCGGGCAGGTGATAGCACTGGACGACAGCACCACCTCGCTGGTGCTGGCCCGGCTGCTGCCGCAGCGGGCGCCGCTGACCGTGGTGACCCACTTCCTGCCGGTGATCCGCGCGTTGGCCGCCCAGCCGGGCATCGAGCTGATCGGGCTCGGCGGCCGGTACGACGCGTCCTACGACTCCTTCCTGGGGCGGGCCACCGCGGAGGCGGCCTCGGAGCTGCGGCCCGACGTGCTGTTCCTGTCCACCACGGCGGTCGCCGACGGCTACTGCTACCTCCAGTCCCTGGGCACGATGATCACCCGCCGGGCGCTGATCGCCTCGGCCGCGCGGACCGTGGCGCTGATCGACCACACCAAGTTCGACCGCCGGGCGCAGCACCGGCTGGTGGGCATAGCCGACCTCGACCGGGTGGTGGTGGACGACGCCACCCCCAGCCTGACGGTGCGTGGCCTGCGCGCCCGTGGCGCCCGGGTCGACGTGGTGCGCGCCGCCTGACACTGCTAAGTCATGTGAAGTTAATCCGGTCGGCTGACCGGGGTACACCTTTCAACATGCCTTTCCACCTGGGTATTTGTCGATCGGGCGACGACTCGCGACCAAGATCAATGTTAAAAGTTGCGAAATTCTGGCCGCCCTGCCTGTAATACGCCTCACTTCGGGCTCGACCAGGCGGCTGGTCAGAGAGGAGCGCGCCAGGTGACAGCGGACGGACCGGTCGCGGTGTGCGTGGACGCCGGTACCACCGTGATCAAGGCGGTGGTGTTCGACGCCGAAGGGCGTGAACGGGTGGTGACCCGGCGGGAGACCGCCGTTCACCACCCCCAGCGGAACCGCGCCGAACAGGACATGGACGAGGTCTGGCAAGCGGTGGTCGACACTGTGCGCGAAGCGGTCGAACGTGTGGCACGCCCGGTCAGTTTCCTGGCGTTGACGGCCCAGGGGGACGGCGCCTGGCTCGTCGACCAGGACCACCGGCCGGTCCGCCCGGCCGTGCTGTGGAACGACGGCCGGGCCGCCGGCACCGTCCGCCGGTGGGCCGCCGACGGCGTGCTGGACCGCGCCTTCCGCCGCAACGCCTCGCTCACCAACGCCGGCCTGCCCAACGCCGTGCTGAGCCACCTCGCCGCCGAGGAGCCGGCGGCCCTGGCCGCCGCCCACTCCGTCCTCACCTGCGGCGGCTGGCTCTTCCTCCGGCTGACCGGCGTGCTCGGCATCGACCCGTCCGAGGCGTCCGCGCCCTGGCTGGACATCCACACCGGCGACTACTCCGAGGAACTCCTGGCCACCTACGGCCTGACCGAGTACCAGCGGCTGCTGCCCCCCCTGCTCACCGGCGACCGGCAGGTCGCCGAGGTCACCCCCGACGCCGCCGCCCGCCTCGGCCTGCCCGCCGGTACGCCCGTGGTGCTCGCTCCCTACGACATCGTCGCCACCGCGCTCGGCGTCGGCGCCACCAGCCCCGGCCAGGCGGCCTGCGTGCTGGGCACCACGCTCTGCACCGAGGTACTGATCGACACCCCGCGCACCGACGGGCAACCCGGCGGACTCACCCTGGACTTCGGCGTGCCGGGCCGGCTCGTGCGGGCCTTCCCCACCCTGGCCGGCACCGGCGTGCTCGACTGGCTGGTCGAGCTGCTGGGCCTGCGCGACCACCGGGAGCTGACCGAACTCGCCGCCCGGGTCGCGCCCGGTGCCGAGGGCCTGCGGGTGCTGCCCTACCTGTCGCCGGCCGGCGAGCGGGCGCCGTTCCTCGACCCGGCGGCCAGCGGGCTGGTCACCGGCATGCTCTTCACCCACGGCAGGGAACACCTCGCCCGGGCCGTCCTCGAAGGGCTCGCCCAGGTGATCAGGGACTGCCTCGCCGCCGCCCCGCACCGCCCCGTCGAACTGGGCCTGTGCGGCGGCGGGGCGGCCAGCGAACTGTGGTGCCAGCTGATCGCCGACATCACCGGCGTGCCCACCGTGTGCACCGAGGACAGCCAGGTCGGGGCCAAGGGCGCGCTGCTCTTCGCCCACACCCGGCTCGGCCACCACCCCGACCTGAAGTCGGCCGCCGCGGCGCTGGTCAGACCCCGCGCCAGATACGAACCCGACGTCACCACCCGCGAGCTGCACGACGCCGGGCACGCCGAGTTCCTCGCCACCAGGGAGCTGGCGGCGACCCGCTGGGCCGAGTGGCGGGACCATGGCTGAGCCGGTGTGGCTCGGGGTCGACCTAGGCACCCAGAGCGTCCGGGCGCTGGCCGTGGACGGCACCGGCCGGCAGGTCGCCGCCGCCGCCCGCCCGTTGACCGGTCACCGGGACGGGCCCCGCCACGAACAGGACCCGGCCCACTGGTGGGCGGCCACCGAGGAGGCGCTGGCCGCCGTCACCGAACGGCTGACCGGCCGTCCGGTCGGCGCCCTCGCCGTCTGCGCCACCTCGGGCACCGTGCTCCTCACCGACCCGGACGGCACCCCCCGCACCCCGGGCCTGATGTACGACGACACCCGCGCCGGCGACCTCGCCGCCCAGGCCCAGGAAGCCGGCGCCGACCTCTGGGCCACCCTCGGCTACCGGATGCAGCCGGCCTGGGCGCTGCCCAAGCTGCTGTGGTGGCGCGACCAGGGCCTGCTGACCGGCGACGCGCGGCTCGCCCACCAACCCGACGTGATCACCGCGGCCCTGGTCGGCCACCCGGTGGCCAGCGACACCAGCCACGTCCTGAAGACCGGCTACGACCTGGTCGCCGACCGCTGGCCCGAGCCGATCCTGCGCCGGCTGCGTCTGGACCCGGCCATGCTGCCCCAGGTGGTCCGCCCCGGCACCGTGCTGGGCACGGTGCGCCCGGCCGCCGCCCGCACCACAGGACTGCCCGTCGGCACCCCCGTGGTGGCCGGTATGACGGACGGCTGCGCCGCCCAACTCGCCGCCGGCGCACTGGACATCGGCCAGTGGAACACCGTGCTGGGCACCACCCTCGCGGTCAAGGGCGTCAGCCGGCGGCTGCCCCAGGACCCGACCGGCGCCGTCTACTCGCACCGCGCCCCGCACGCCGACCGCTGGCTGCCCGGCGGCGCGTCCAGCACCGGCGCCGGCGCCATCCGCGCGCTCTTCCCCGACGCCGACCAGCCCGCGCTGGCCGCCCTGACCGCGGCCGCCGCCCGGGTCACCGAAGTCCCGCTGTGCTACCCGCTGGTCGGGCAGGGCGAACGCTTCCCGTTCGTCGCGCCGCTGGCCCGCGGCTTCCTCGGCGCCGGGCCGCTGCTCGCCGACGAGGGGCGGGCTTCTGAGCACGACGACCCGACCCGCTTCGCCGCCGTCTGCACCGGGGTCGCCCACGTGGAACGGCTCTCCTTCGAGCTGCTCGCCGCCGCCGGCTGCGACGTCGG
This sequence comes from Streptomyces chisholmiae, assembly GCF_031845445.1. NCBI lineage: Bacteria > Bacillati > Actinomycetota > Actinomycetes > Kitasatosporales > Streptomycetaceae > Streptomyces > Streptomyces chisholmiae. The sequence goes on from NZ_JAVREO010000011.1 coordinate 183,840, forward strand.
CGGCCCGGTCGCCTTCACCGGCGGTGCCGCCCGCAACGACTGGTGGAACCAGCTCCGTTGCGACCTGCTCGGGGTGCCCGTCCGGCTGCCGGAGAACCCGGAGCCCGGGCTCGGCATGGCCGTGCTGGCCGCCGGCGCCGTCGGCGGCGACATCCCGGCCGCCGCCCGCCGGCTGGTTCGCCTCCGCCGCGCCCTGATCCCCGACCCGGCCCGCACCGAGGCGCTGCTCCCCGGCTACCGCGCCTTCGTCGCCGAACTGGCCGGCCGCGGCTGGCTCGACCCCCGCCTGACCGAGCGGAGCACCTGATGCCGACCAGGTGAGCCCGCCGCCGACCCCGTGAGCCCGTCCCCGAAAAGCACCCGCGCCAGGCCCGACGGCGGGCCGAAAGGAAGCGAACCGACCGTGAACCAACCGATCCCCGTGCTGGCCGCCGGCGACGACTTCGTGCTCAACCGGCTGCTGATCGAGGCCCTGCACGCGGCGAGCGACGCGTCGTCCTGGCAGCCGCGCGAGCTCGAACTGCCCTGGCCCCACACGCCGTTCGGCCGGATCGCCGAAGTGGACGAGGCGTCCGGATCGGAGGAGGCGATGATCGATGCACTGGCCGGCGTCCGCGTCTGCCTGACCCAGATGGCCCCGCTCACCGAACGCGTCCTGGCCGCCTGCCCCGACCTGGAGCTGTTCGCCGTCTCCCGGGGCGGCCCGGTCAACGCCAACCTCGCCGCCGCCACCGCGCACGGCGTCCGCGTCACCTACGCCCCCGGCCGGAACGCCGAGTCCACCGCGGAACACACCCTGGCCCTGATGCTCGCCGCGATGCGCCGGGTGCCCCAGGCGCACGACAGCATGCGGGCCGGCCGCTGGGACAGCCGCCTCTTCGCCTACCAGGCCACCGGCCTGGAGATCGCCGGCAGCACCGTCGGTCTGGTCGGCGCCGGCGCCATCGGCGGCCGTGTCGCCCGCGCCCTGGTCGCCCTCGGCGCCGAGGTGCTGATCGCCGACCCCTACGCCGACCCGGCCACGCTCCCCGACGGCACCCGCCTGGTGGCGCTGCCCGAACTGCTCGCCTCCTCGGCCGTGGTCTCGCTGCACGCCCGGCTCACCGAGGAGACCCGCGGCCTGATCGGCGCCGCCGAACTCGCCGCCATGCCCCCGGGCTCCGTGCTGGTCAACTGCGCCAGGGGCGGCCTGGTCGACTACCCGGCGCTGGCCACCGCGCTGCGCGAGGGGCACCTCTTCGCCGCCGGCCTCGACGTCTACGACAACGAGCCGCTGGCCCCCGACCACCCGCTGCGCTCGGCCCCCAACGTGGTGCTCACCCCGCACCTGGCCGGCGCCAGCCGGGCCACCGCCCGCCGCGCCGCCACCCTGGTCGCCGCCGAGGCCGCCCGCTGGCTGCGCGGCGAACCCCCACGGCACTGCGCCAACCCGGCCGTGCTGGCGGCGTCATGACCGGCCGCACCGGCGGCGCGCCGGCCGGCCGCCTGCTGCTCGCCCGGCACGCCGAGACCGTCTGGCACGCGGAGAACCGCTACGCCGGCTCCCGCAGCGACCCCGACCTGACCGAGACCGGGCTGCGCCAGGTCCAGGACCTGGCCAGGGGCGCGCTCGCCGCCGGCGTCGACGCCGTGGTCAGCTCCGCGCTGCGCCGCGCCGTGCGGACCGCCACCCCGACCGCCGAGGCGCTCGGCGTCCCACTCCAGCGGGTGCCGGAGCTGCGGGAGGTGGACTTCGGTGAGCTGGAGGGACGTACCAGGGCCGAGGCCGACCCCGAGCTGGTGCGGCGCTTCGTCGCCGACCCGGTCGCCCACCCGTTCCCCGGCGCCGAACCTCCCGCCGAGGCCGCCGCCCGGGTCGCCGGCGCGCTCCGCGCCGTCGGCGCACGCCTGCCCGGGCACACCGTGTTGGTCGTCGGGCACAGCACCGCGCTCCGCCTGGCGCTGTGTGCCCTGCTGGGTCTGCCGGTAGCCCACTACCGGCGGATCTTCCCCCGGCTGGACAACGTCGCGGTCACCGAAGTCCGGTTGCCCGCCGACCCGTCCCACCCGGCCTCCCTGCTGTCGCTGAACCGCATCCTGCCGGTCTGAAAGGAACGACCCGTGAGCCGACGCACCACCGCACTCGCCCTGACCGCCGCGTTCGCCCTCGCCACGGCGACCGCCTGCGCTTCCGAGGAGGACACCAACGACGGCGCCGGCGGTGGCGACAGCGCCACGATCGCCTTCCTGATGCCGGACATCGCCTCCCCCCGCTACGAACTCTGGGACGCGCCCTTCTTCGAGGACCGCATCGAGGAGCTGTGCCCGGACTGCACCGTCCTCTACCAGAACGCCAACGCCGACGCCTCCCGGCAGCAGGAGCAGGCCAACTCCGCGCTGGCCCAGGGCGCGGACGTGCTGGTCATCGACCCGGTCGACTCCGACGCCGCGGCCAGCATCGTCAACACCTCCCGCTCCCAGGGCGTCCCGGTCATCGCCTACGACCGGCCGATCTCCAGCACCCCGGCCGACTACTACATATCCTTTGACAACGAGGCGATCGGCGAGACCATCGGCCAGTCGCTGGTCGACCACCTCGACGCGACCGGCGCCGAGGGCGGCCTGCTCCAGGTCAACGGCTCGCCGACGGACGCCGCCGCCGGGCTGATCAAACAGGGCATCCACAACGCCATCGACGACAGCGGCTACGAGCTGCTCGCCGAGTTCGACACCCCGGGCTGGCAGCCGGCCGAGGCGCAGGACTGGGTCGCCGGCCAGATCAACCGCTTCAACGGCCAGATAGCCGGCGTGGTCGCGGCCAACGACGGCACCGGCGGCGCCGCCGTCGCCGCGTTCCAGGCCGCGGGCGAGGAGATCCCGCCGGTCACCGGCAACGACTTCGAGGTCGCCGCGGCCCAACGCATCGTCGCCGGTCAGCAGTACAACACCATCTCCAAGCCGATCGAGATCGTCGCCACCGCCGCCGCCGACGTGGCCTACCAGTTCAGCCAGGGTGAGACCCCCGAGGGCGAGGTCGAGCTGTTCGACACCCCGTCCCAACTGTTCGAGCCGACCGTGGTCACCCTGGAGAACCTCCCGGCGGTGCTCGCCGAGTCCACCCAGGTGACCGCGGCCGACGTCTGCACCGCTGAGTACGCCGAGGCGTGCGCCGCGGCCGGCATCGAGTGGGAGCAGTGAGATGACCGCGCCTGCCGAGGCCGCCGTCGGGCCGGCGAGTGACCGGCCCATCCTGTCGCTGCGCGGCGTCAGCAAGAACTTCGGCGCCGTCGCCGCCCTCACCGAGGTGGACCTCGACATCGCGGCCGGCGAGGTGGTCGCCATCGTCGGCGACAACGGCGCCGGCAAGTCCACCCTGGTCAAGGTGCTCTCCGGGGTGCACCGCGCGGACACCGGGACGGTGACCTTCGCGGACCGCGAGGTGACCATCGCCAGCCCGGCCGCGGCGCACGCCCTCGGCATCGCCACCGTCTTCCAGGACCTGGCGCTCTGCGAGAACCTCAACGTCATCCAGAACCTCTTCCTGGGACGGGAGTTGCGGCCCGGCCGGCTGGACGAGGTCACCATGGAGATCAGGTCCTGGGAGCTGCTGCGCCAGCTGTCGGCGAAGATCCCCACCGTCCGGGTGCCGGTCGCCTCGCTCTCCGGTGGGCAGCGCCAGACGGTGGCCATCGCCCGCTCGCTGCTGGGCGACCCCAGGGTGATCATCCTGGACGAGCCCACCGCGGCGCTGGGCGTGGCCCAGACCGCCGAGGTGCTCAACCTGATCGAGCGCCTCAGGGAACGCGGCCTCGGCGTGCTCATGATCAGCCACAACATGGCGGATGTCCGGGCCGTCGCGGACCGCGTGGCGGTGCTGCGCCTGGGCCGTAACAACGGGGTCTTCGCCGCCGACGCGCCCGCCGAGGAGATCGTCGCCGCCATGATCGGCGCCACCGACAACGTGGTCTCCCGCCGCGCCGCGGCGCGAGCCGACCGAGAGGAGAAGAGCGATGACTGACGTCAAGGCGGCCGAGGCGTCGGCGCCGCTCGACCTGCTGGACGAACGGCTGCGACACGGCGGCGGGCCGCGCCAGGTGCTGACCGCGCTCTGGGAGCGGGTGCGCTCCGGCGACTTGGGCGCGCTGCCGATCGTGCTCGGCCTAGTGGTGATCTGGACCGTCTTCCAGTCGCTCAACTCGGTCTTCCTCTCCAGCGCCAACCTGGTCAACCTGCTGATGGAGAGCGCCACCGTCGGCATCATCGCGCTGGGTGTGGTCTGCGTGCTGCTGGTCGGCCAGATCGACCTCTCGGTCGGTTCGGTCAGCGGCCTCTCGGCCGCGCTCACCGCCATCACCTTCGTCACCCACGGCTGGCCCCTGCTGTTCGCGCTGTCCGCCGCGCTGGCCTCCGGGGCGCTGATCGGGGCGGTCTACGCGCAACTGGTCACCCGGCTCGGCGTGCCCAGCTTCGTTGCCACCCTCGCCGGGCTGCTCAGCTTCCAGGGCGTCCAGCTGTACCTGCTGGGGGACACCGGGGCGATCAACCTGCCATTCGACTCCGATCTGGTGCACTTCGCGCAACTCGCCTTCGTGCCCGAGTGGTTGTCCTACCTGTTGGTGGCGGTCGCGGCCGGCTGGCTGTTCGCCACCGGCTACGGCCTGGCCAGGACCCGCCGCGCGGCCGGCCTCTCCGCCCGCTCCACCACCCTCCTGGTGGCGCGGAGCCTGGCCGTGCTGCTCGGCCTCGGCTTCGCCGTCTGGTATCTCAACCGGGCGCGCGGCATCGGCTGGCTCTTCGTCAGCTTCGTGGCGCTCGTCCTGGTCCTGCACTACGCCCTCACCCGCACCGGCTGGGGCCGTTCGGTGTTCGCGGTCGGCGGCAACGCGGAGGCCGCCCGGCGGGCCGGGATCAACGTGCGCCGGGTCTACACCTCGGTGTTCGTGCTCTGCTCCACGCTGGCCGCGCTCGGCGGGATCATCGCCGCGGCGCGGCTGGCGGCGGCCAACCAGGCCACCGGCGCGGGGGACGTCAACCTGAACGCCATCGCGGCGGCGGTGATCGGCGGCACCAGTCTCTTCGGCGGCCGGGGCAGCGCCTTCTCCGCGTTGCTGGGCATCCTGGTGATCCAGTCGATCTCCAACGGGCTGACCCTGCTCGACCTGGACTCCTCCTTCCGGTTCATCATCACCGGCCTCGTCCTGGCCCTGGCCGTGATGCTCGACTCGGTCGCCCGCCGCTCCCGGATGGCACACGGCCGCGCGGCGTAGCGGTCCGCGCGTCCCGGCGCCCCGGGACCGGGCCGGTCGGGGCCGGCTCGACGCCCTGGCCGGCTCCCCCGAGGGCGCCCGGCGGGGCGCGCCCGTCTACCTGGTCTCTATCCGGCCGAGCGGCGCGGGGGCGGCGGCCAGCGCGTCGCGGGCCGCCGGCCAGGCGGGGTCACCGGGGTAGAGCTGGCCGCGGAGGTAGGCCCAGGTGAGGTGCTGGACCGCCGCCACCCGGTCGGGGCTCTCGTCCGTCGTCTCGGCGACGTCGTACCCGGCGACGCCGCCGAGGCCGTGCTCCGCGCCGAAGAGGGTGAGGAGCGTCGCCGTGCCGGGGGAGAGGGTGTAGGGGTCGGTGTGCCAGCTGGGGCCGCGGGTCGACAGGTGGGCTGGGTCGTCCCGGTCGCCGGCCACCACCAGGGTGGGCGTGGTCATCGTGGTGAAGTCCGTGGTGCCCAGGAAGGGGTAGCTCTCGGCGGTGGCCGGCGTGAGGGTGTCGCTGCCGGTGCCGGGGGCCGCGAGCAGGACGCCCGCCGTGATCCGCGGCTCGCGCAGGTCGATCTCCGTGCCGTCCTCCGGGTCGGTGGCGCGGGCGCCCAGCAGGAGGCTGGCGGTGTGCCCACCCATCGAGTGCCCGGCCACCGCGACCCGACTCGGGTCCAGGCGGCCGGCGAGCTGCGGCACGGCGGCCGTCACCTCGTCGAGGCGGTCCAGGACGTGTCGCATGTCCTCGGCGCGCGACCGCCAGAACATCGGCGCCCCCGGGGTGTCGGGCGCCAGCCGCAGGCTCCGCGAGCTGAGGTGGGTGGGCTGGATGACGACGAAGCCGTGCGCTGCCCAGTAGTTGGCGAGGGGCGCGTAGCCGTTCAGCGAGGACAGGTGGTGGGAGTACCCCTGGCCGTGCGAGAGCAGGAGCAGCGGCAGCCGCTGGCCGGTCACCGGGGCGGAGACCCGGATCGTCAGGTCCACCGGCCGGTCGGGCGCCGGCAGCGCCACGGGGCTGACGGAGAGGACGGGGGCGGGGGCGGCCGGGACGTCGGGGACGTCGGGGCGCGGGGCGGTCGCGGTCATGGTGGGTGCGCTTTCGATCGGATGGTGCCCCACGGTCGGTCGTGTGCGGAGCCGTTCCGGTCTTGCGGACGGCGACGCCTGCACACGAGGGCAGGGGCAGGGGCGGGGGACGGGCGAGATGGGTGAACTCGGCTACGCTGCAAGCGGAGCCTTGTTCCGCTTAATATACGGAACAACGTTCCGGTTAGTCAACGGCCCGATGGAAGGAACGTGCGATGCCCGCCGCCAGTGACCCCGGAAAGACGACGTCCCGCGGCAAGCGGGCCGACGCCGCGCGCAACGAGCGAGCCCTGCTCGCCGCCGCCGCCGAGGTGTTCGTCAGTTCCGGCGTCGACGCGCCGATCCGCACGATCGCGGCCCGCGCCGGCGTGGGCGTGGGCACCATCTACCGGCACTTCCCGGCCCGTGCCGACCTGGTGGTGGCCGTCTACCGGCACCAGGTCGAGGCGTGCGCGGAGACCGGCCCCCGGTTGCTGGCCGACGCCACCACCCCGCTCGCCGCGCTCCGGGGATGGGTGGACCTCTTTGTCGACTTCCTGGTCACCAAGCACGGCCTCGCCACCGCGATGCAGTCGGACAGCAGCGGCTTCGACGCCCTGCACGCCTACTTCCTTGACCGGCTGGTGCCCGTCTGCGAGCAGCTGCTCGACGCCGCGGTGGCGGCCGAGGAGATCGAGCCCGGCGTCCAGCCCTACGAGCTGATGCGCGGCATCGGCAATCTCTGCATCGGGCGGGACAGCGACCCCCGATACGACCCGCGCCGGCTGGTGGAGCTGCTGCTGCGTGGACTCGAACGTCCCCAGGCGGCCTGATCCTCGCCGCTCCGGGGCCGCCGCGGCCCCGGAGCCAGGCGGATCACCGCGCCGGGGCGCGGTCGTCCCGGAACGCCTGGAGCACGAAACCGGCGAACCGTCGGGAGGCCGCCACCCTGGCGGCCGATGACGGCGCCTGGAGTCCCCGGTTGGCCTGGAGGACCAGCAGCAGGTCGTCCAGGGAGACGTCCTGGCGCAGCTGGCCGGTGGCCTTGGCGCGTCGGGTCAGTTCGGTGACCGCGCGCAGGGTGCGCTCCCGGTCCGCGCGGAAGTCCATCGCCTTCGGGTAGGCCGAGACGAAGGCCTCGGTGAAGCCTCGGTCGAGGGCGTGCACTTCGAAGATCCGCTCGATCACATGACAGAAGCCGCGCCACGGGTCCGGGTCGGCGAGCCCCTCGTCGGCGATCACCTGGCAGGCCCGCATCTGGTCCGCGAACGCCTCGGTGACCAACGACTCCTTGGTCGGGAAGCGCCGGTACAGAGTGGCGGCGCCGACCCCGGCGCGCCGGGCGACCTCGCGCATCGGCACGTCCAGCCCCTCCGCGGCGAACAGCGCGCGGGCCGCCTCAAGGAGACGGGCCCGGTTGTCGCGGGCGTCGGAGCGCAGGGAGTGAGGCAAAGGGTCGGTCACCGCTCCCACTTTAGGTAACCGGACGGGGGTGTCCGTTACGTTCCGGACGGCGGATCGAGGCGAGCCGCCTGGCAGACGAGAACACGAGGAGACCACCGTGCGGGCAGTCGCGATCCGGACGTTCGGGGAACCCGAGGGGCTGGCGGTCGTCGACATCGACGATCCGAAGCCGGCCGCGGGGCAGGTGCTGGTCGCCACCGAGGCGATCGGGGTCGGCGGCGTCGACACCATGATCAGGAGCGGTGCGCTCGCCGCCTTCGGCTTCCGGCCGGGACACGTCCCGGGTGGCGAGGTGGCGGGCACTGTCACCGCGCTCGGGGACGGGGTCGACGCCTCCTGGCTCGGCCGGCGGGTGTCGGCGTTCACCGGCGAGAGCGGCGGCTACGCGGAGCTGGTCGCGGTCGCGGTGGCGGAGGTCGTCCCGCTGCCCGAGGGGCTGTCAGCGGCCGACGCGGTGACCCTCGGCACCTCGGGCGTGGTGGCCCAACACGCCCTGGCCCGGGCCCACCTGGCCCCCGGCGAGACGGTGCTGGTGCGTGGCGCGGCCGGCGGCATCGGCGTCATGGCGGTCCAACTGGCGGCCCGCGCCGGCGCGGGCGCGGTGACGGTCACCACCTCGTCGGCCGAGCGGGGCGCGCGGTTGCGCGCGCTGGGCGCGACCCGGGTGCTGGACCGCTCGGGCGCGGGCGCCGAGGAGGCGCCGGCCGGCTACGACGTCATCATCGACGTGGTGGGCGGCGCCGACCTGCCCCGCTTCCTCGACCAGCTGCGGCTTAACGGGCGGCTGGTGACGGTCGGCGTGGTCGGCGGCCTACCGCCGGCGGACTTCGGCGCGACGCTGGTTGCGGCGTTCCGCCGGTCGCTGTCGTTCGCCACCTTCAGCGCCGACACCCTGACCGCGGCCGAGCGGCGATCAACCCGGGGCGCACAGTTCGCCGCCGCGAATCGCGGTGAACTGCGCGCGGTGGTACACGCGTCGCTGCCGCTGGCCGAGGCCGTGCTGGCGCACCGGATGATGGCCGCCGGCGAGGTGTTCGGCCGGCTCGTCCTGCGGCCGTAGGGGCTTCGCGGGCGGGGCGTTCGGAGCGCGCGGAGGCCGCGTGGCGCCGTGATTCCGCGCCGGGGTGTGCCCGGGAGCGAACCGCAGGGTATTTTCTGGGACATGACGGCGGCACGGATACGGCTCGATCGGATGAGCGAGACCGAGTACCAGCAGTTCACGGCGATCGCCATACCGGACTACGCCGACGAGAAGGTGAGGGCGGGGACCTGGCCCCGGGAGGAGGCGCTCGACCGGGCGCGGGCGACGTTCGCCCAACTGCTGCCGGCCGGTGTGACCTCGCCCGACAACCACCTGTTCACCGTCCGTGACGCGGCTGAGGACGCGGCGGAGGGGAAGGGGGAGGCCGTCGGATGGCTCTGGTTCGCCCTGCGCGGCGAGCCCGGGCGCCGGGAGGCGTACCTCTACAACATCGTCGTGCACGAGCCGTTCAGGGGGCGGGGCTACGGCCGGGCGGCGATGCTGGCCTGCGCCACGGCGGCGCGCGAGCACGGGGCGAACTCGGTGGGCCTGCACGTCTTCGGCAGCAACACGGTGGCCCGGAAGCTGTACACCTCGCTCGGGTTCGCCGAGACGGGGGTGCTCATGTCGCTGCCGCTCGACGCGGCCTAGCCCGCCCCAGCGCGGTGCCCCGCCCTCGGCGGGGCACACCCGTACGGCCCCGCCCGAAGCCGCGCAGCCCCGGCGGGGCCGTTGCGACGCCGCCCAACGGGCCGCGCGAGCGGGTCAGTCGAGCGGGTCCGGCCAGGCGTGGGCCGGCAGCAGCTCCCGCAGCGGGGCCACCGTGGCGCGGCCCAGGACGACCTCGGTGTCGAGGTTGCCCGGGTCGACCTGCCGGATGAACTCGCGGCACCGGCCGCACGGCGGGAGCACGTGCAGCACGCCCTCGTCGCTCCGCCAGACGGCGACGATGCGGGCGATCCGGTACTCCCGGGCGGTCACCATCGCGGCGATGGCCGCGTGTTCGGCGCAGAAGCCGGTGCCCGAGCCGGTGTCGATGCACACCCCGGTGTGCAGGGTGCCGCTGCCGGTCAGCAGCGCGGACCCCACGTTGCCGAAGAGGCGGTCGCCGACGCGGTGGGGGTGCAGCACCTCCGTCGCCGCACTGATCAACCGGTCTGTCATCCGCGGGGAGTTGTCGTTCACTCGCGGAAACCTAGCAAGCCCCGCACGGCGGCGCCAAGGCGGTTTCGCCGGCCCGCCCCGGCGTGCTCGCGCCCGCTTCCGAGCGCTGGCCGACCGGCCGCCGGGCGCGTTGTCAGTGGGGTGGTCCATGCTGTCCCACAGATCGCCGCGGCGGGTCCTTCGGGGCCCCCGGGCTGGGCGTTTCGTGTGGTTCCCGCTGCCCTGAGGGCTGAGCGCGGGGCGGTCGCGGACGCCGGGACAGACAGGCAGTGACGGGGAGGTCGAGTGGTGAGCGTGGAGACGACCGCGTGGGAAGTGCGCGCTACCGTGCGCGTGGTTCCGGGGGCCAGGCCCCGCAAGTTGGCGAAGGTGCCGTTCGTCGAGCTGGCCGACGGGCGGTTGCAGGGGGTGGTCTCCAGCGGCTCCGACATCGCCCGGGTGTACGTGTCCTCCATCGAGGCCGGCAGCCACGACGTGAGTTGCAGTACGAACAACAACCGGCCCTGCGGCGGGTTGCGTGGCACGTCCTGCAAGCACCTCCAGGCACTGGTCAAGGAGGCCGTCCTCCAGTACGGGGAGGAGCGGGTGGCGCGCTACCTGCGGGTCGAGCCGGGCGAGGGGGAGCTGGCCGGCCGGCTTGGCGGCGGCTCCCGGGCGGCGACGCCGGCGGCCGAGGTGTTCAGCCGCTTCCTGCGCCATCTCGCCTATCTGGAGGTGCCGGAGAGCCCGTCGTATGTGCCGGAGCTGAGCTGGTTCCCCGCGACGGGGGCGGTGCGCTGATGTTCGCGGTACAACTCGCCGAGCTGCTCGGCGACCCGCCGGCCGGGGTTCCGGAGGCGCTCGACCTGGTGGCCGGCTTCGACGCGGCCCTGGTCTCGGGCCTGGGCCGGCTGACCCCGGAGCACGCCGCCGCGCTGACCGGCCTGGCAGGGGCCGTCGCCGCCTCCCCGCTGGGGCCAGGTGTCGGCGAGGCGGCCGAGAAGCTGGTGGCCGGCTCGGTCACCGACGAGCGGCTGGCCGCCGTCGCCGGCGCCCGCGGTGCCCTGCTGGGCGCCGTGCACGACGCCCAACTGGCCGCCCTTGACAGTGCGTTGGGGCGGGATCGGGAGCCGTGGGCGGAGCCGCCGCCGGCCGAGCCGGTCGCCGACCGGCTGCTGGACGGCAGCCGCTCGTGGCTCCGAGAGCTGGCGCTGGTCGGCTGGCGCGGCCTCGACGACGACTCACTGCGCGGCGTGGACCAGGCGCTGGCCGCGCTGTGGGCGGAGCCGGCGGCCCGCCGGCTGGCGGTGCTGCTGGACGGCCTCGCCGCCGAGCTGCGCGCCTGCGCCCCGCTGGCCACATGGGAGCGACTCCCGGTCCGGCGCTGGGCCGACCTGTGGGCCGGCGCCCTGCTGCTGAGCCAGCCGGGCGCCCGGCTGGCGGCAGGCGAGCCGCTGGCCGAGGTCACCGGCCGGCTGCTGCCGCTGGGCACGGAGCTGCACGAGCACGACACCGCCGTCCAGCTGGTGGTGCACGCCCTGTTGGAGACGGGCGGCGACGAGCCGGCCCGGCTAGTGCGGGTAGCGGTCGGCGCGGCCAAGGTCGAGACGATCAGCGGCCCGACCGTCTGGCAGCTGCTGACCGGGTATCCGGTGCTGTTGCGGGCGTTGGCCGAGCGCCGGGCGGTGACCGTCTCGGGGCTGTCGCTGCTGGCCGGCGGCGACCTGCGGTGGGACGAGTCGGGGGCGGCGCTCGCCGAGCCGGCCGATCCGTTCGTCACCGCCAGGACCCACCTCGCCGGCGCCCGCGCCGCCGCGGTGCCGCCGCTGCGGCGGCACCCGGTGCAGCTCGCCGAGCCGGTGCTGCTGGAGGGGTACCGGGTCAAGGACGGCGCGCTGACGCTGGACGGTCACGTGCTGCCGCTGGAGCTGGACCAGCTGCCGGCCGGTGGACCGCTGACGCCCCAGCTGGTGAAGGCCTCCACGGCCTGCCTCGGGCTGCTCCGCTGGGAGGCCGGCGGCTGGTCGCTCCGGCCGCTGGGGGTGCGGGCGGTCGTCCGCAAGGAGGAGGTCGACGCCCACACCGGCGACTGGGCCCAGGGCCCCACCGACCCCAAGGTGGCGAAGGCCGAGGCGAAGTGGGGCGACGCCGTGGGCGTGCTCCGCGAGCGGGCGGGACGGCTGCTGCGCTCATGACGACGACCGAGCACGAGACAACGGGCCCGGCCGGCGCCCCCGACGCGGTGGCGTCCTCCGGTCCGGGCGCCCCGGCCGGCGCCGAGGCCGACCGCGCCGCGGAGAACCGCCGGCAGATCCTCTACTGGCGGCTGCTGGCCCGGCTCTTCGACGGCGAGGAGCAGGCCACGCTGGAGAGCGCCTCCGTGGCCATCACCGAGGACCTAGGGCTGCCGCCCGCCGTCCTCGACCCGGGGATCTCGGTGGACAACCTGGTCCAGCGTTTCCCCGAACTGGGCGACGAGTTCCGCGCGTTGGCCCCGAAGGAGCCGGTGCTGCCCGCGGCCAGTGCCGTGGGGAGGGAGCCCGGGGAACCCGAGGCCGCGCGGACCGACGACCCGGAGGACGCCGTCCGCCGGGCCGCGTTGATCACCAAGCTGCTGCTCAACACCTTCGCCACCGGCAGCGGCCAGGTCACGGCCGCCCAGCTCGGCGACTGGCAACGGGACGCCCAGTGGTGCCGGCAGGCGCTCGGCGCCCAGGGGCCAGGAGAGCTGGCCGGCGTCTTCGCCTCGCTGGAGGGCGACCTGGTCAGCCGGATGCAGCTGCGCGAGGTGCTGGCCGACCCCGCTCGCGCCCGGCAGCTCACGCCCAGCATGTCGCTGATCGAGCAGCTCCTCCACGACAAGGACAACCTCTCGGGTGTCGCGCTGGCCAACGCCAAGGCGCTGATCCGTCGCTTTGTAGACGAGGTCGCCGAGGTGCTGCGCACCGAGGTGGAGAAGACGAGCGTCGGCGCGATCGACCGTTCCGTGCCGCCCAAGCGGGTCTTCCGCAACCTCGACGTCCAGCGCACCATCTGGAAGAACCTCACCAACTGGAACCCGGACGACCAGCGGCTCTACGTGGACCGGCTCTTCTACCGGCACACCGCCCGCCGCACCACGCCGGGCCGGCTGATCGTGGTGGTCGACCAGTCGGGGTCGATGGTGGACTCGATGGTCAACTGCGCCGTCCTGGCCTCGATCTTCGCCGGCCTGCCCAAGATCGACGTGCACCTGGTGGCCTACGACACCCGGGCGCTGGACCTGACGCCCTGGGTGCACGACCCCTTCGAGGTGCTGCTGCGGACCCGCCTGGGCGGCGGCAACAACGGCCCGGTCGCCATGGCGATGGCCCGCCAGATGGTCACCGACCCGGACAACACGGTCATGGTGTGGATCTCCGACTTCTACGAGGTCCCGGCCCTGATGAACGACTTCCGCGCGGTGCACCGCACGGGGATCAGGCTCATCCCGGTCGGCTCGGTGACCAGCTCAGGTCGCGGCAGCGTCAATCCGACGTTCCGCAGACAGCTCAAGGAGCTGGGCACCCCGGTGATCTCCGGCCACATCCGCAAGCTCGTCTTCGAACTTAAGAACTTCCTCGCCTAGGAGAATGACCATGACGGACAACCTGCTGCGCGCCCCCGCCGAGGTGAAGTACGCCGAGGAGCTGGACTGGCTGGAGTCCATCGACGACGGCCCCAAGCCCTTCTCCTGGCGGCTCAGCCCCAAGATGGTGCGCCTGTTCATCCTCGGTTCGGAACGCGCCGACGGACTGGACCGCGAGATCTCCCAGAAGTGGTTCGGCGACCGCAGCTTCGTGGAACGCGGCATCGTCACCCTGGCCTCGGACCGCGGGCTGCTGCTGATCGGCGACCCGGGCACCGGCAAGAGCTGGCTGGCTGAGCTGCTGTCCGCGGCGATCTGCCGGAACTCCACCCTGGTGGTCCAGGGCACCGCGGGCACCACCGAGGACCAGATCAAGTACTCGTGGAACGTCTCCCAGGTCATCGCCCAGGGGCAGTCCCGGGACTCGATGATCCCCTCGCCCATCATGACGGCGATGGAGCGCGGCGTGATCGGCCGCTTCGAGGAGCTGACCCGGTCCACCAGCGACGTGCAGGACGCGCTGATCTCCATCCTCTCCGAGAAGTACGTCTCCATCCCCGAACTCGACGGCGCCGACGGCGAGAACATCGTCTTCGCCCAGCCCGGGTTCTCCATCATCGCCACCGCCAACAGCCGGGACCGGGGCGTCAACGACCTCTCCTCCGCGCTGAAGCGGCGGTTCAACTTCGTCCGCGTCCCGGTGGTCACCAACAAGCGCAGCGAGGCGGAGATCGTCCGCTTCCGCACCAGCGAGCTGCTTCGCCGGCACCAGATCGAGGTGGAGGTGCCGCCCACCTTGCTGGACATCCTGCTGCAGAGCTTCGCCGACCTGCGGGCGGCGGCGGCCAACGCCACCAGCGACGACGAGAAGCTGGAGTCCGCGCTCTCCACCGCCGAGCAGATCGGGGTCCTGGAGGACGCGGTGCTGCACAGCCAGTTCTTCGGCGAGCGGGAGTTGGGCGCGCACACCCTCGCCAGTTCGCTGGTCGGCTCGCTCGCCCGGCGCAGCCCGGAGGACCTGGCGATCCTCAACAAGTTCTGGCACGGCGTCATCGAGCCCCGCAGCGAGGGCGAGGCCGGCGGGCCCTGGCGGGACTTCCTCGACGGCGGCCGCGAGGCGATCGCGACCCTGTCATGAGCGAAGCCACCCTGAGCCCACCGGAGGTGGGCGCCGGCGACGGCCTGGTCGCCCTGCGCGAGCGGCTGCGGGAGGCGGCCGAGGCCTTCGCCGGCCCGGGCGACGCGTTGCCCGGCATCCTCGCCGGCATGGTCGAGGACGTGGACCGGGCGCTGGCCGAGCGGTTGGAGATCTTCCCGGTCTGCCACCACTCGCCGGCCTCGGCGCTGGCCATGGCGCGCCGCCTGAAGGAGAAGCGGCCCCGGGTCGTCTACCTGGAGCTCTGCGAGGACCTCCGGCCGCTCCTCGACGAGCTGCGCAACTGCCAACTCCCGGTGGCGCTCCAGGCGTTCGCCACCGAGCTGGACGGCTTCCCGGCCGCGGACGCCCCGCTGAACGTGGTGGCGCCCATCACCGAGGCCTCCGCCGAGTACCAGGCCATCGCCTACGCCCTGGACACCCCGGACGTCGAGCTGGTGCTGGTGGACCGCTCGGCCGACCACGTCTTCCAGTGGCGCGACCGGGAGGACGGCCCGGAGCAGCGGCCCGCGGCCGAGGCGGGGGAGACCGAGGGCGGGTCGGGGACGGCCGAGGACGCGGAGGAGTCGGCGCTGCACGGGGACGCCCTCGGGGTCGGCATCGGCGAGCTGCGGCCGCGGTTCGCCGAGCTGGAGGCGCACTTCCTGCACCACGGCAAGGTCCGGCACTGGTCCGAGTGGTGGGACCAGTACGTGGAGCAGCCGCTGGCCGGCGCCGACTACCAGACCTACCGCCAGGTCATGGTGATGATCGGCAGCCTCTTCCGGCGGCTGCGCCCCGAGCGGCCGGGCCGGCTCGCGGTCGACGAGGACCGCGAGCGGTACATGTGGACCCGGATGCGGGAGCATCTGGCCGCCTCCGGCACCGACCCGGACGACTGCCTCTACGTCTGCGGAGCGGCCCACGCGGCCAGCCGCGTCGAGCAGTTCGGGCTGGCCGCCGAGGCCGAGCCCTACGCCGTCCCGCCGCGTACCGCCACCCGGTGGCGGTACGGGCTGATCCCCTCCAGTCACTCGGCGATCGAGGCGCAGTTCGGGTTGGCCCCCGGCGCGGTCTCGGTGGCCGCGGCCACCTGGGCACGCACCCTGACCCGGGAGCGGCTGACCCCGTTCCGGCTGGCCGGCCAGCGCGGCGGCAAGAAGTCCGGTGCGAAGCGCGCCGTCCGGCGGACGGTCGGCGAAGCGGGCGCCGCCGCTGCCACGGACGACGACCGGCTGACCGGTTTCCTGGCCCGGCCGCCGGTGCCGCACGCCCTCGACGAGGCCGAACTCCGCGGGTGGTGCGTGGACATCGTCCGGCTGGCCCGCCGCAACGGATACCTGGCCAGTACCGCGGACGCCATCGCGGTCTTCGAGACCTCGGTGCTGCTGGCCGGTCTGCGTGGCCGGGCCAGGCCGACGCCGTACGACTTCGAGGACGCCGCGGTCACCTGCATCGAGAAGGACTCCGTGCCGGGACGTCGGGACGTGCGGCGGCTGTGCGCCATCCTGCTCGGCGGGGACCGGATCGGCACGGTCGGCTATGACGCGCTGCCACCGCTGGCCCGGGACGTTCTGGACCGGCTGGCGCCGCTGGGGTTCGACCTCACCGCCCGCACCCAGCGGCGCGCCCTCCTCGACCTGGCCAACCAGCCGCAGCTGCGCCCCTGTTCCGACGTGCTGTGGATGCTGCGCCACCTGCTGGGTGACGTGGTCCGCCCCGTGATGGGGTCCCGCGCGCTGGGCGAGGTCGGCATCCAGGAGAGCTGGGACGTGGCGCTCGGTCGCCACCAGCAGGCGCTGGTCCAGCTGGGCTACGAGGGCGTGACCATCGAGCAGGTGCTGGAGCAGCGGCTGCGCCGCGCGGTCCGGGGGCCGGACGCCACGGCGGCGACCGCGCTCAAGGCCGTCGAGGAGGCCATCCGCTACCTCGGCGGCGGTCGGCTGGTGGACGATCTGGGCGCCCGCGCGGTGGAGCTGCTGGCCGCCGAGCGCACGGTGGACGACGCGCCGCTGGTGCTGCGCCGGATCCGCCGGCTGTTGGCCTACTACCGGACGACGGAGGCCGGCCCGCCGCGTTGGGCCCAGACCTTCGTGGTCGCGGGGTACGCGCAGTACTGCACGCTGCTGCCGATCGCGTTCACCGACGAGGCGGCCGGTGGCCGGCAGTTGGGCGCGATGTTGGGCTTCCTCTTCGGGTTGGAGGGCTTCGCGCTCTCCCTCGGCTGCGACCGGGCCCAACTGGAGCTGGCGGTGCGGCAGTCGCATCCCACGGAGCCGGACAAGAAGGCGCTGTTGTGGGCGGCCGAGCACCGGCTGGGCCTGCTGCCGATGGCCGAGCTGCGGGACAGGTGCGCGGCGCTGCTGGACAACCCGCTGGTGGTGCCGGCGTTCCCGCGCTATGTGAGCGGCTTCGTGCAGGCGCTCGATCCGGTGCCGACGCTGACCCCGTTCGTGGTGGAGCAGCTGTCCGGGGCGTTCGCCCGGCTGCCGGACGCGGTGCTGCTGCCGTGGCTGCCCCGGTTGATCATGACGCTGCGGAAGGAGGCCGCCGAGCTGCTGCCGGTGCTGGTGCGGGAGGCGGGGCGGACCTTCCCCGCCGCCCTGGGGGCGGTCGACGGTTTCGTGCCGCCCTGGTCACTGGCGGCGGCGCCGGCCGTGGCCCCGGTGCCGCCGGCGGCCGGCGCGGCCGGCGCGCTGCTGGCCGCGCACCCGGCCGGCTGTGACGCGGTGGCCGCGCTGCTCGGCCTGGTGGGGGAGTGGGGTCACGTTGCTCCCACCGCCGCCGGGGCCGGTCCCGCCGGTTCGCTGTTGGCCGAACACCCGGCGGCGGCCGCCGCGTTGGCGGGCCTGTTGGCCCCGGCCGGGTAGCCGCCGGCCCTACCGGACCACCGCCCGGGCGGTGGTCCGGTAGGGCCCCGTCACGTTGGTCCGCCGTTCATGTTCATGCCAGTTCGACGGGGCAGGGTGACGGTGCGCGTCGCGCGCCCGGCCCTCGGGGGCCGGCTTCCTGGTCGTTCGCCCACCGAGGAGTCCGCATGTCAACGACCGCACGGCCACGCCTCGTTCCCCGCCGCGCCACCCGGCTCCTGCTGCCCGCCACGGCGGGCCTGCTGGTCGCCGGCCTGACCGGGGCGCCGGCCCAGGCGCGGGGCGACGCCCTGGCCGCGTCCTTCGACCGCGTCGTCCTCTCCCCGACCGCCACCCCCGCCACCTCGCAGACCGTCACCTGGCGCGCCGCCACCGCCTCCCCTTCCCCCGTCGTCGAGTACCAGCCGACCGACGGTGGCCCGTCCCGGACCGCCACGGGCACCGCGACCGGCGAGGTCGCCGGCGGCCACTACCACCGCGCCGACCTCACCGGCCTCACCCCCGACACGGCGTACCGCTACCGGATCGGCGACGGCGCCGCCTGGGGTGACTGGATCACCTTCCGCACCGCGGGCGCGGCCGGCGACCCGTTCTCCTTCCTCTACATCGGCGACATCCAGAACGACATCACCAGCGGCGCCGCCCCGGTGGTCCGCGCCGCCCAGGCCGCCGCGCCGCACGCCGAACTCACCGTGCACGCCGGCGACCTGGTCAACAACGCCAACGCGGACGACGAGTGGGCCGAGTGGTTCGACGCCTTCGGCGCCGACCACACCGCCACCAGCAACCAGATCGCCACCCCCGGCAACCACGAGTACGACGGCTGGGAGCTGTCCGGCCACTGGACCCGGCAGTTCCCCGGCGCCGGCAACGGCCCCGACGACGAGGACCTGGACGGCACCGCCTACTACACCGACTACCAGGGCGTGCGGTTCGTCTCGCTCAACAGCAACTACACCAACGCGCCGTGGTTCGACGTGGTGGACTGGCTGGAGGACCAGGAGGTCTGGCTGGACCGGGTGCTCAGCGAGAACCCCAACCCCTGGACCGTCGTCACCTTCCACCAGCCCGTGATGGCCAACAGCGAGGGCCGCACCGGCCTGCTGGTGCGGAACGCCTGGCTGGACGTGCTGGAGGAACACGACGTGGACCTGGTGCTCCAGGGCCACGACCACTCCTACGGCCGGGGCAACCTGCTGGACCGCCGCACCGACGACCCGGACGTCACCACCGGCCCGGTCTACGTGGTCTCCGTCACCGGCCCCAAGATGTACGAGCCGTCCCCTGCCGACTGGGCCGCCGCCGAGGCCGAGCCCCGGGTCCAGCTCGGTGACACTCAGACCTACCAGGTCGTGGACGTCACCGCCGACTCGCTCAGCTACCGCGCCAGCACCCAGGACGGCACCGTGGTGGACTCGTTCACCATCGAGCGGGACGCCGAGGGCAAGCGGGTCGTCGAGGGCGGCTGACCCCTGGCGACGCCCTTGCCCCGCGGGCCGGTTGTCACCACGCCCCGCCGGCGGGCGGAAAGCGGTGGCCGCCGGCCCGCTGGGTGGTCAGAATGCGCCGCATGACGACCCCACCACCGGAGTTCATCCCCGGCCTCGAACTGTCCCGCCTGCTCTACCGGGAGGCGGTCGAGCCCCTGCTGGCGGAGGTCCGCCCCGGGCTGGTGCACACCGCCGCCCGGGTGGACGGCGGTTCGGAGGTGCTCGGGTTCGATACCGCCCGCTCGGCCGACCACGAGTGGGGCCCCCGCCTCGACCTCTTCCTCGGGCCCGAGGACGCCGCCGAACTCGGCCCCTGGCTGACCGAGTTCCTCGCCCGGCGGCTGCCCCGGGAGATCCGGGGCTGGCCCACCCACTTCCACCAGCCGGACCCGGACGTCCCGATCGGCCTGATGACGCCGACCGCGGGCCCGGTCAACCACCGGGTCGCGGTGCGCACCGTGGACGGCTGGCTGGCGGAGCGGCTGGGCCCGGCCGCCGCCCGGCTCCGGACGCCGCTGGACTGGCTGGCGCTGCCCCAGCAGCGGCTCGCCGAACTGACCGGGGGTGCCGTCTTCCACGACGGGCTCGGCGCGTTGACCGCCGCCCGCCGGCGGTTCGCCTGGTATCCGGACGAGGTATGGCGCTATCTGTTGGCCTGTCAGTGGCAGCGGATCTCCCAGGAGGAGGCGTTCGTGGGCCGCTGCGCCGAGGTCGGCGACGACCTCGGCTCCGCGCTGGTGGCCGGCCGGCTGACCCGCGACCTGATGCGCCTGTGCCTGCTGCTGGCCCGCCGTTACGCGCCCTACGGCAAGTGGCTGGGCAGCGCCTTCCGGCAGTTGCCGGCGGCCGAGGCGTTGCTCCCGGCGCTGCGCGGCGCGGTGGCGGCCACCGACTACCCGGCGCGGGAACGGTGGTTGGGGCAGGCGCTGAGCGGGGTGGCGGTGCTCCAGAACGAGTCCGGGCTCGCGCCTCCGCTCGATCCGGCGACGCGGCGCTACCACACCCGGCCCTTCCAGGTGCTGCACGCGGAACGGTTCGCCCAGGCGCTGGCCGCGACGCTCACCGATCCGACGCTGCGGGCGCTGCCATTGACCGGCGCCGTGGACCAGTGGACGGACAACACCGACCTGCTGCGGCGGCCGGCCGTGTTGGCCGCCACCTGCCGGGCGCTGACCCTGGAGGCCGACCAGCCGGAGCCGTGACCACGGGCGCCGACCGGAGCCGCTCGGGCGGGCGACGGCCCGTCGAGAGCAGGGTAAGTTAGCTTAGCCTTACCTTAACGGTCGCGCAGGGCGCGGCACTTCGGCGCGGGAGAAGGGGTGGACGGATGGGACACGGCTGGGAGGGCGCGGTCCTCAGGTTGATGCGCGGTAGGGACTTCCGCTTCACCGTCACCGATGTGGAGCAGGTCACCGACCGGTACCGCCGGGTGCGGGTCACCGACGGCGGACTGCTCGCCGCCGCACCCCCGCACCCGGCCATGTGGGTCCGGCTCTGGTTCGACCGCGACGGCCGGCCGCACCAGCGCGCCTTCACCCTCGTCGACCCCGACCCGGCCACTGGCACGTTCGGCCTGGAGTTCGCGTTGCATTCGGGCGCCGCCAGCGCCTGGGCGCGCGCCGCGGTGCCCGGGGACACCATCGACGCCACCCTCCAGGGCTCCGGCTTCGAGCCGCCGGAGCCGGCCCCCGGTCGGCTGCTGGTGGTCGGCGACCCCGCCGCCCTGCCGGCGATCAACTCGCTGCTGGCGGCGCACCCGGAGACCCCGGCGACCCTCTGGTTCGAGGTGCCGCACCCCGAGGACCGCGCGCTGCCGTTCGGGACCGACCCGGCGCGGCACGACCTGCGGTTGGTCGAACCCGGTCCGTCGGGCGACCAGTTGGTGGAGCGGGTGCGCGCCGAGCTGCCCGCGCTGGTGGACGACCCGGAGCGGGTCTACGCCTGGGTCACCTGCGACACCGCCACCACCCGCGCGCTGGGCGGCTTCCTGCGCCGGCAGGTCGGCCTCCCGCGCCGGCGGGTGCACGCGCTCGGCTACTGGCGTCGTTGACGCGCGCCCCCGCCGGAGCCTCGGGCCCCTCGCCGCGCACCGGTTGCCCCGCTTTCGGCGGCTCCTGGTGGGCCGGGGTGACTCGCCGGTAGGTGCCCGCGTGAACAGACGTTCACCTGTTGTCGGAAGTTTATTGACCCGGGCGGATGCCGACCATAGGTTGACCCAGCCGTCGCACAATGTCGTGTGCGCGTAACCGGGAGATGCCATGCGCAGAAGCACCTGGGTCCTGTCCGGATCGGCCGCCGTGCTGGTGGCCGCCTCGGTGGTGACCCGACTCGTGGTCTACCCGTCCGTCCACCAGATACCTGAGGACACGGACACCACGTTCGAGTACACCGGCACGGCGACGCTGCTCAACGCCGCAGCCGTGGAGTCGGGGGACCTGGCCAACGCCTTCCTCACCGACATCCCCATCACCCTCGACCGGCACGTCAAGGTCGTGGAGACCGACGGTTCCACCGCCGTCGTCACCGACGACGTGGTGGTGACCGGGGCGGACGGCACCGAACTGTCCGCCACCAGCCACCGGTGGGCCGTCGACCGGGAGAACCTCGGCGACGTTCCGGCGCCCGAGGGGTCGGAGGCGGAGGAGCACCAGGGGCTGGTGATCTCCTGGCCGCTGGACCCGAAGGAGCAGGACTACACGCTCTGGGACGCCACCACCGCGACCGAGGCGCCGGCCGTCTACGACCGGACCGAAGAGGTCGAGGGTCGCACCGCCTATGTCTATGTGATCGAGGCCGCCGGCGCGTTGGCCGACCCGGCCATGCTGGAGCGCTTCCCGGTGGCACTGCCCAGAGACGTGCTGGCCGGCATCGCCCAGGGCCTGCCCGCGGAACAGCAGCCCGACCCGGCGCTGCTGGCCCAGCTGCCGGAGGAGGTGCCGCTCACCTACGCCGCCAGCGCTACGCGGGTTGCCTGGGTCGACTCGGAGACCGGCGCGGTCCTCAACGGCACGCTGGAGCAGAGCGTGGTGGCCCAGATCCAGGGGCCTGAAGGGCCGGTCAACCTGGCCCCGGTCAGCGTCCTGGACGTGGCCGGCACGGAGGAGGGCACCAAGGAGCGGGCGGACGACGCGGACTCCAACGCCCAGATGCTCTGGTTGGTGCGGATGGCCATCCCGCTGGGGCTGGCCGCCGTGGCGGCCGTGCTCGTCGCGCTGGCCGTCTGGCGCGAGTTGCGCGGCCGTGGCCGGGACGGTGACGGCGAGTCGGGCGGCGAGCCCGCGCCGGCCGCCGCCGGCTGAGTCGCCCGGCCGGGCGAGCAGTCCCGGGCCCGTCGGATGGGAGCACTGTCTCCCGCCCGACGGGCCCTTCGCATGGGGGGATCGGGAAGGATCGTTCGGTTTCCGGTGTTTTCGGAACTGAACGGGCGGGGGTGCCGGTGCCGTTCGTTGTCGACTGTGGCGCCATCGCCTGTCCCTGCGGTTCCGTTCGCCGCGGACCTCGTTCGACTTGTGGTCCAGATCACAGCGAAGGTCTCGCCTTTCTTGGCTTTGTGGTCGAAATCCATGGGTCCGTGATCGAGTTATCGGTCTCCCGTATTAATGCGGCGCTCGCAGATGGTCATGCTCTGTCATTCTCATTCCCTCCGGCCTCTGCTGTCTCTGCTATTCCTTGACACCTCTTCGTGCTGAGCGGCATCCTGCCAAAGGTCTGATCCGGTGGATCGGCGCGCGTTACCTGGACGTGGAATCAGGGGAATTCCGCAGCGCCGCCTACTGGTTGAGCTGCGGCGCCCGGCAATTCCGCGCCAGGAGCGCGGAATTGCCGCATCGAATGCCGCGCGCCCCACAGAAAGGGGGCGCAGTCAGCGCACCGCGTGCCGGGCGCGCGCCGGCTGGACGCCGGTGCGCCGCGCCCACCCGCACGCATCGCGAGGGGGAGTACCAGGGGGAATGGGGATGCGTAGCGATGAATAGCCGGGATGCCCAACAGCGGGCGAAAAACCACGACGACCTCGTCAGTTTCTATACGGCCGAAGACGACACCCGATCAAATCTGTTCGAGATCTGGGAGGCCGGTGGCAGCCGGGGGGACTCGGTCACGCCCGCCACATACAGCGAGGCCTACCGCGGCTGGATGACCGAGAAGCTGCACGCGGCGGTGGTCGCCACCGGTGGCGGGCTGCTCAGCCTCGGCTGCGGCAACGCGACCGTCGAGGCCGAGGTGGCCGGGCGGGGCGCCCGGGTGCTCGCCGTCGACGCGCTGCCCGAGGCCGTGGCCCTGGCCCGGCGCAAGGGCCTGGACACGCTCCAGGCCGACATCCACACCTGGACCCCACCGGAGCTCTGGTCCGTCATCTACCTCGACGGCGTGCTCGGCCACCTGCACGACCCGGACCACGGCCTGACGCCGGTGCTGCGACGCCTCCGCTCCTGGCTGACCCCCGACGGCGTCCTCATCGCCTCCAACGACGCGCCGAACAACGGCGCCCCGGCCCAACCGGCGCCCGGCGTGCACGGCTTCCACTGGCTCGCCACGGGATACCTGCGTGAGGAGACGCTCCGCGCCGGCTTCGCCGCCGCGCACACCGAGGAGTTCCGCTACCGGCGCCCGCTCTCGGGGGAACGTGTCCGCGCCGTGCTCACCGCCCAGGCCCAGGACCGTCCCCGGCTGCCCGGCGCGCGGGAGGCGACGGCGTGACCCGGGGCGCGGAGCTGCTGGTCGAGGCGCTGATCCAGCACGGGGTCGACACCGTCTTCGGCTATCCGGGCGACACCAGCATCGCCTTCTACGACGCGCTGCGCGGGCAGTCCTCGCGCATCCGCCACATCCTGACCAGGGACGAGCGGCACGCCGGCTTCATGGCCGACGCCTACACCCGTACCACCCGCCGGCTGGGCGTGTGCGAGGCGTCCAGCGGCGCCGGCGCCGTCTACCTCGCCAGCGGTCTCGCCGAGGCGCGCGCCGCCAGCGTCCCGCTGCTCGCCATCACCACCGACAACAACCGCCGCAGCCACGGCACCCACCCGATCAGCGAGGTGGACCAGGACCAGCTCTTCGCCGCCTGCACCAAGTGGCGGCGCACCGCCGAGGACGCGGCCGAGCTGCCGGCCCTGGTTCGGCGGGCCGTCGCCGCCGCCGTCGAGGGCCGGCCGGGGCCGGCCGTGTTGATCATCCCCGAGGACGTGCTGGAGGCGGCCGTGGCCCCCGCCCTGGCCGCCGGCCCGCCAGCCGCCCCGGCCCGGGCCCCCGGCCCGCGCCGCGCCGCCCCCGAGCCGGCGGTGCGGCAGGCCGCCGCCCGGCTCGGCGCCGCCCAGCGCCCCGTGCTGGTCGCCGGCGGCGGTGCCCAGCTCTCCGCCGCCGGCCCCGAGTTGACCCGCCTCGCCGAGCGGCTCGCGCTGCCCGTCGCCACCACCATCCACGGCAAGGGCGCCATCGACGAGGCCCACCCCCTGGCCCTCGGCGTGGTCGGCGGCAACGGCGCCCGCGAGTACGCCAACACCTGGGTCGCCGCCAGCGACCTGGTCCTCTTCGTGGGCACCAGGGCCAACGCCACCGACACCCTCGGCTTCACCGTCCCGCCGAGGGACACCGCCGTGCTGCACCTCGACACCGACGCCGCCCGCGCCGGCCGCAACTACCCCGGCGCGCTGCCCCTGGTCGGTGACGCGCGCGCCACCCTCGCCGCGCTGGACGCCGCCGTGCCGGGCGCGCCCCCGGACAAATACGCCCGCCGCGCCGCAGAGTTGGCCGCCGCCCGCGCCGCCTGGTCCGCCACCGAGGGCCCGCCGGCCGCGCTCCCGGACGGGGTGCTGCCGCCCCGGGAGCTGGTCCGGGCGCTGGCCGCCGCGTTCGGTCGGGACACCTGGGTGGTAGCCGACGCCGGCACCCCGACGCCCTACCTCGCCTGCTACTGGTCGGCGCCCGGCGACGGCTGGCGGGTCGTCATCCCCCGGGGCCACGGCCCGATGGGCTACGCGGTGCCCGCCTCCGTCGGCATCGCCGCCGGCCACCCCGGCGCCCGGGTGCTCTGCCTGACCACGGAGAACAGCGTCGCGATGTCCGTCGGCGAATGGGAGACGGCCTACCGGCTGGGCCTCCCGATCACCTACGTGGTGCTCGACAACACCTCGATGGCCTGGATCAAGATGATCCAGCACCTCTACGCCGGAGGCCGCTACTTCGCCGTCGACCCGGGCCCGCTGGACCCGGTGCGGCTCGGCCTCGGCACCGGGATAGCCGGCGCGCGCGCCCACACCCTCGACCAGTTCGCCACGCTCGCCGAGGAGGCCGCCGCACGGCGCGACGGGCCGTCGCTGATCCACGCCCTGGTGCCGGAGCACCACGCCGTGCCACCCCCGGTGCCGGTCTGGCAAGCCGCGCTGAGCGGGGAGTCCACCACCCGCCCCATCCACTGAGACGCCCCGCTGAGACACCCCCCACCGGCACTGTCTCCGCCGACCCGCCCCGTCCTAGCCCAGGAGCACCACCCCATGCCACGCACCACCGGGATCTGGCTGCGCGCCGAGGCCGCGCCGGACGAGCGGCGCACCCCCCTCGTCCCCGCCGACGCGGCCGAGCTGGTCGCCGCCGGCGTCCCCGTCACCGTCGAGGACGCCCCGCAACGGGCCTTCCCCGCCGCCCAGTACGCCCGGGCCGGCTGCCGTGTCGTGCCCGCCAACAGCTGGCCGGAGGCCGACCCGGAGCAGACCGTGCTCGGCCTCAAGGAGCCGGTCAGCCCGCCCGCCGCGCTGACCCACCAGCACGTCTTCTTCGGCCATGCCTACCGGGACCAGCGCGGTGGGCCGGCCCTGCTGCGCCGTTTCACCGACGGCGGCGGGACCCTCCTGGACCTGGAGTACCTCACCGACGCCGACGGCCGCCGGGTCACCGCCTTCGGCTACTTCGCCGGCTACGTGGGCGCCGCGCTCGCCGTGCTCCAGCAACGCGGCGAGCTGACGGCCCCGTTGACCGCCACCACCGCCGAGCGGCTGGACGCCGCGCTCCGCGCCCGCCAGGGCGGGGCGCGTGCCCTGGTGATCGGCGCGCTCGGCCGCTCCGGCCGTGGCGCGCTCCGGGCCCTGGCGGTGGCCGGCGTGCCCGCCACCGCCTGGGACCAGGCAGAGACCCAACAGCTGGACCGGCCGGCGCTGCTCGCCCACGACCTGCTGGTGAACGCGGTCGCACCGGCCGCCCCCGGCCCGCCCTTCCTCACCGCTGGCGACGCCGAGCGCGCCGACCGCGCCCTGACCGTGGTCGCCGATGTCACCTGCGACGTGACCTCCGACCGCAACCGCCTCCCCGTCAACGACCGGGTCACCGACTGGGCGCGGCCCGCGCGCCGCCTCCGGGGCGACCCCCCGCTGGACGTGATCGCGGTCGACAACCTGCCCTCCCTGCTGCCCCGCGAGTCCAGCACCGCCTTCTCCGCCGGCCTGCTGCCGCACCTGGCCGCGCTCCCGGGCGGCAGCCCCGTCTGGGAGCGGGCCGCGGCGGCCTTCCGGCACGCCCTGGCCACCACCGACCACCCGTGAGTGAGGACCGATGGCTGACCTGATTCCACCGACCGGCCGCGTGCACTGGGTCGGGACCGGCCGCTCCACCGGCAGCGGCCTGGGGCTCGTCTGCGACGGCGCCAGCACCGTCCTGTGGGGCCGGACCGTTGACCGCGCCGAGTCCTGCCTGCGCCGCCTCGACCTGCTCGGCCGCGCCGAGCCCCGCGCCTTCACGCCCGCCGCGCTCGCCGGCGAACTCGCCCCGGGCGACGTGCTGGTCTCCATGCTGCCGGCCGGCGAGCACCCCGCGCTCGCCGAGCTGGCTCTGGCCGGTTCCGCGCACCTGGTCTGCTCCAGCTACGTCAGCCCGGCCCTGGCGGCTCACGGCAAGCGGGCGGCCGAGCTGGGCACCGTGCTGCTCACCGAGACCGGCCTCGACCCGGGCATCGACCACCTGCTGGCCCACCAACTGGTGCGCGCCGCCCGGCAGGTCACCGGTGACCGCCCCGCCTCGGTCCGCTTCGGCTCCTACTGCGGCAGCAACCCCGCGGTGCCCAACGACTTCCGCTACCGGTTCAGTTGGGCGCCCCGCGGGGTGCTCACCGCGCTGCTCACCCCGGCCCGGCTGATCGAGGACGGTGTCCCTCGGACGGTCGACCGCGCCTGGGAGGCGGTCACCAGCCACACCGTCGCCGGCGAGACCTTCGAGGTCTATCCCAACCGCGACAGCCTGCCCTTCATCGCCACCTACGGCCTGCCGGCGACCTGGCGGCTGGAGAGCTTCGTGCGCGGCACGCTCCGTCTCGACGGCTGGCACGAGGCCTGGAAGCCGGTCTTCGCCGAGCTGGCCGAGGCCGACGAGGCGGGCGTCACCGCGCTGGCCGAGCGGCTGGTCGCCCAGCACCCGACCGCCGAGGGTGACCGCGACCGGGTGGTGATGGCCGTGCGGTTGGAGCTGCGCACCGACGACGGCCAGCCGTGGGCGGGGGAGTGGACCATCGACGCGGTGGGGGACGCCCGGGAGAGCGCCACGTCCCGCCTGGTCTCCGTGCCGCTGGCCGGCGGCGTGCTGGAGGTCGCGGCCGGCCGGGTGCCGCCCGGGCTCCACCAGGCCACCGACGACCCCGAAGCGGTGCCCCGCTGGCTGGCCTTCCTGGCCGAACACGGGATCACCGCCACCTTCCACGGCGACGGTGGAGCCTGAGATGCCCGTGCGCCCCGTGAGTCCCGCACCCGCGGCTGCTGCCGCCGCCCACGGCCCAGCCGGCCGCCCCGCCGCGTGCACCGGAGCGGCCGGATGAGCCCCGCCGGGACCGCGCTCCGCCGCGGGGTGGTGCCGCTGCTGGCCTTCGCCGTGTTGACCGCCGCCATGGACGTCTACGCCGGCAACCGCTTCGAGGTGATCAGCCCGGCGGCCCTCGCCGCCGTCTCCTTCACCCTGGTGGTCGCCTTCTTCGCCGCCGTCGAAGCCGGCCGGCGAGTGGCCCGCGGCCCCGCCCCCGCCGGGCCCGGCGCCCTCACCACCCACCGCCGGGACCTGCTGGCCATCAACATCACCACCGCGCTGACCTGGCTCAGCACCTTCTACGCCCTGGAACACCTGGAGCCGGCCATCGTCAACGTGGTCGGCCTCGCCCTCGGGCCGGTGGTGACCGCGCTCGCCGGCCCGCTGCTGCGCCGGCACAGCCGGGTGCTGGCCGCCGAGGTCCTGGTCTCGGTCGCCATCTGCGGGCTGCTCGGGCTGCTGATGTGGGGCTCGTTCAGCGGCCGGAGCGGGCTGGGCGAGCTGAGCACCGGCGCCGCGGCGCTCGGCCTGGCCTGGACCCTGGCCTGCGCCGCCGGCTCCGCCGTCAACATCATCTACATGAAGCGGCTGGACGACGCCGGCTGCGCCCCCGGCACGGTCCTCGCCACCCGTTTCCTGCTGATCGGCGCGCTGTCCTGGGGGCTGGTGGCCCTGGCGGACGACGCCCGGCTCGGTGCGGCCCTGCTGCCCGGCGCCGTGGTGGCGGTGATCGGCGTCGGCCTGCCGATCTACGTCCTCCAGGTCGGGGTCCGGCACACCGAGCCCATCACCACCTCCCTGCTGATCTGCCTCTCCCCGCTCTTCGCCCTGGCGCTCCAACTGGCCGACGGCCGCCTGGCGTTCTCGCCGCTCACCCTCGGCGGGGTGCTCGGTGTCGTCGCCCTCGTCGCGGTCGGCGTGCTGGTCAGAGACCGCAGCACGCCCGCCCCGCCACCGCTGGCGGCGCCCGAGCCGGTCGCCGCGCTGACCGCCACACCGGGCCCGGTGCCGCCCCCGGGCGCGCCGGTCGGTCGCCAACCGAGGGAAGAGCCACGCGAAGGAGCCCCGTCGTGACCATCGCCATCGTCGACGCCTACGGCGCCGGCCGGCTGCTGCCCGAGGCGCTGCGCTCGCGCGGGGTCGAGGCCGTCCATGTCCGCTCCGCCCGCCCGGACACCCGACTCGCCTACCGGCCGGAGGACTTCGCGGTCGACCTCAGGTACGGCGGCGACCTCGCCGCGACCTGCCGGGAGCTGCGCGCCCTGGGGGTGACCGGGGTGGTCGCCGCCGCCGAGTCCGGGGTGCGGCTGGCCGACCAGCTGGCCGCGGCGCTCGGCGTGCCGGGCAACGACCTGGTGCGCTCCCCGGCTCGCCGGGACAAGTTCGCGATGCGCGAGGCGGTCCGGGCCGCCGGCCTGGCCACGGCCGCCAGCCGGTGCGGCAGCGCGCTCCGCGAGAGCCTCGACTGGGCGCGGGCGCACGGGCGTTGGCCGGTGGTGCTGAAGCCGTCCCGCAGTGCCGGCGCCGACCACGTCTTCGTCTGCCACTCGCTGACCGAGGTCGCCGACGCCCACACCCGGATCATGGCGGCGGTCAACCGCTACGGGGAGCGCAACGAGGTGGTGCTGGCCCAGGAGTTCCTGGTCGGCACCGAACACTATGTGAACACCGTCAGTCACGACGGCCGGCACCGGGTCGTCGAGGTGTGGCGGTACCACAAGCGGCTGGTGGACGGCCGCTCCGTCTACGATTACGAGGACCTGCTCGCCCTGGACGAGCCGGGGGTGCGGGAGCTGGTCGACTATGTGCGCGCCGTGCTGGACGCGTTGGGCATCCGGGAGGGTGCCGCGCACACCGAGGTGATGCGCACTGCCGCCGGCCCGGTGCTGATCGAGTGCGGCGCGCGGCTCGGTGGCGGCCAGACGCCCGCGCTGCTCACCCGCTGCGTTGGCGCCGACCAGGTCAACAGCCTGGCCTACGCGATCGCCGAGCCGGCCGGCTTCCTCGCCGAGGCGGAGGCCCCCTACCAGCTCAAGAGCCGGCTGCGCTGCGTCAACCTGATCTCGCCGCGCGCCGGTCGGGTGCCGGCGGACGCCGGCTGGCAGCCGGTGCGGGAGCTGCCCTCGTTCGCCGAGCTGGTGCTCAACGCCCCGGCCGGCAGCCGGCTCACCCGCACGGTGGACATGGCGACCTGCCCCGGCACGGTCTACCTCAGCCACGACGACCCGGCGGTGCTGGCGGCCGACCACCGGGCGTTGCGGGAATGGGAGGTCACCTGGCTCTACGCCAGCTGACGGGCAGCCGCCCCCGAAGCAGCGCCGGTCATCCCCGGTCCGCTCCGGGGACCCTGGCCTCGCACTCCACCTCCACCTCGGCGGTGTCCTCCCCCGCGTCCCGGGTGGACTCCGCGACGACCTCGCCGTCGACCACGATCTCGCAGGTCAGACGCCCGTGGCCGGCCGCGTAGAGGTACACGCGCTGGTTCGGCAGCAGCAGTGCGGCGTCGTGCACCGGGAGGCGCCGCCGGCCCTGGGGCAGGCCGACCACGTCGATGTCCTCCCGGCTCACCGCCGCGATGCCCGCGTTGCCCGTCACCCGGTACTCCACCGGCAGGGCTCCCGCGTCGAGGAGCCGCTGCCGCTCGGCATCCCGCCGGCGGTCCTCCAGGTGTTCGTGCCGCAACACCGCCACGCAGGCGACGGCGGTCGCCAGGGCCAGGGAGCCGAGCACTATTCCTCTGATCATGGGGTGAACGTAGCGACCGGACAGCACGAATACGTCACACGATCACCATGGAGGTACCGCCGTGCTGGGCTCGCGTCGCGGGCGCCGCCGAGCACCGGACCTACGATGGCGCGGTGAGTGTGCACCGTGTGCCGGCCGCTGAGGTGTCGGTCTCCCCGAGGCTGGTACGGGAGTTGCTGACCGATCAACACCCCGACCTGGCAGGGCTGGACATCGTGGTGCTGGCCAACGGTTGGGACAACGTGGTCTGCCGGCTGGGCCGGGACCACCTGGTGCGGCTGCCCCGGCGGGCCGCTTCCGCCGTCCTGGTGGTGAACGAGCAGCGCTGGCTGCCCGAACTCGCCGCCCACCTGCCGCTGCCGGTCCCGGCACCGGTCCGGGTCGGGCGGCCCGGTCGGGGCTATCCGTGGTCCTGGAGCGTGGTGCCGTTCCTGCCAGGGGAGATCGCCGCCCGCACGCCGCCGGCCGATCCGGGCGCGGCGGCGCGCGCCCTCGGGGAATTCCTGGCCGAGCTGCACCGGCCGGCGCCGTCCGACGCGCCGGGGCATCCGGCCCGGGGGATTCCGCTGGCCGGCAGGACCGCCCGGCTGATGGCCCAACTGCCCACCCTGGCCGACCCGGTGGAGCGGGCGGCCGCGCTGCGGCTCTGGGAGTACGCCACCGCGGCGCCCGCCTGGGCCGGACCGCCCGGCTGGCTGCACGGCGACCTGCACCCGGCGAACCTGCTGGTCGACCAGGGCCGGCTCAGTGCCGTGCTCGACTTCGGCGACCTCACCGCCGGGGACCCGGCCACCGACCTGGCGGTGGCCTGGATGCTGCTGCCCGCGCCGTACCGAGCGGAGTTCCGGGACGCGTACGGCCGCGCCGACGACGCGACCTGGGTGCGGGCCAGGGGCTGGGCCCTCGCGCTGGCCCTGGTCTTTCTGGCGCACTCGGCCGACAGCCCGCTGATGGCCCGGATCGGTCGCCGCACGATGGACGCGGTGCTGGACCGCGACGCGGGATCGGACGAGGGGCCGAACGAGGGGCCGGCGCCCACGGGATGACGGCCCGGACCTCATTCGGCCGGTCCGGCCTCCGGTGGGTCGGGCGTCTCGGCCGCCTCGTCGAGGTCGGCCACGCAGAGCAGTTGCCGGCCGGCCAGGTCGGAGCGGGTGGCGCGGGCCGCCGCGTACTCCGGCGACGCGTACCAGCGCCTGGCGTGCTCCCGGCTGGGAAAGGCGAGCACGGTCAGCCGCCGGTCCGCCGGCCAGTCGCCCTCCAGCGGCTCGGGCAGCGCGCCCCGCGCCAGATACCGGCCGCCGTAGCGGGCGACGGACTCCTGGGCCAACTCCCGGTAGCGGCGCACCTCGGGGCCGTCCCGGTGCTCGGCCTGCGCGATCACATAGGCGGTCACCCGGCCAGGATGGCAGCGTCGGCCACCGGCCGGGCCGCTTCGCCACCCCGTTCACCCCCGCGTGGGACGCGGGGCGACATCGTCCCCGAGGCCGGACCGGCCAGGGCGGCCCGGCTCCGCTCCGGCCGCGCCTGGCCGGCACGCGGCTCGGGTTCAGACCGCGCCGACGGCGAACGCCTCGCGGCGGTGGACGGGTCGCTCGATCTCGTCGAGCAGCGCGACCGCGAGGTCCGGGTAGCTGATCCGCTCCGCCAGATCGGTGTGGGTGCCGACCCGGTAGCGCCCGGTGCGCCCGGCCGTCCGGTCGAAGTCCCCGACCGGGGCCACATACGCCCAGTCCAGGAGCGTTTCCCGGAGCGCGGCCAGGCCGGCCGCGTGGCCCTCGCAGAACGCGCGGAACGCGTCCGGGTAGCCGGGTTCGTCCATCAGCGGGATGCCGGAGGCACCCGGCAGCACCGGCGCCAGACCGACCACCAGCAGCCGCTGGACGCCAGCCGAGGCGAGCCCGGTGGCGAGCGCCCGCACGGACCCGGTGAAGAACACGTGCGCCGGGACCCGCGGGTCGGCGGCGGCGCTGATCGCCGCGTCCGCGTCCGCCGCGGCCTCGGCCACGTCCGTCGCGCCGGTGACGTCGCCGGCCACCACTCGGGCGTCCGCCGTCAGCCCGGTGTGTCGGGCCGGGTCCCGCACCACGGCGGTGACCTGGTGGCCCCGCCGGCGGGCCTCGGCGACGGCGGCCCGGCCGGCCCGGCCGCCCGCGCCGAAGATGACGATCCGCATCGGTGAACTCCTCACTGCTGGGCCGGAGTCGCCTCGCCCCGGCCGGTCGGCCCGAAGCTAGCCGAGCCCCTGGTTACCGGTCGGATACCGACGAGGGTGCCCCGGCACGAGGGAGCCTCCGCGCGCCGACCTGTTCGACGGGGTCTGCCCCACCTCGCCGCGCCCGATCCGGTACGGCGAGACCCGTGGGCGGCCCTGATCGTCCCGTGCCTGGCGGACGGTGCGCGCCGCCTCTCCGCACCGCGCGTGCCGCCGCACCGGGTGACCCCAACGGCCTCACCGCGTCGTCGCGCGCCCTGGGGCGGGACGCGTTGGTCAGCCGGGACGAGCGGTACACCGCGAGCGGCCGGCGTACCGGCTGACCCGGCTCGGGGAGGGGCCGCTCGGCCCGCTGGAGGTGATGTGCGGCTGGGTTCCCTCGGGCAGCGTCCGCCAGTTGGCACGGTGGCAGGCGGGCGCTGCCCGAGGGAACCCAGCAGGTTCGCGGACAGCGCGGCGGCCAACGTCCGCCGACTGGTCGGATACCCGCTGGGCGGCGCGGACATGTTGCGCCGCGCGATGGGCAGGAAGAGACCGGAGGTGCCTGGCCGCCGAGTGGAAAGGTTCCACGGCGGGACGCGCGCCAACGGATTCTCCGACGAGTCGGTCCAGGCGCCCCGGGACGTGATGCTGCCCTTCTCCGGCAACGCCTTCGACAAGCCGCACACCGCCGGCCACGCACCGGTCCCCTCCTGGACGGCCTCCCTCACGGCCCACTACCCGGCCGAGCGCGCCGGGCACGCGGTCAGCCCCAGCCAGCAGTGGCCGCGGCGACAACCGCCCGCCACCGAACGGGAGATGCCGGGCCGATGCCTCTCGGCGCTCGCGCTGAACGGTTCGACGGTGTGGCGCGGCGGCCGGCCGCTGGTGCGGCTCGCCGTCCGGGACGGCCGGCGGACCACCGCCCGTGGGCCGGCCGCGCGGATGAACGTCGTCGCCGGCGACGTCGCCGGCGCCGCCGATGGCGAGGGCGCGTGCGGCGTGGAAGTCCGGGAGGGTTCGGCATGACGACGGAGGCCGTCGACTGGCGGCGTGCGACGACCCCGCCCTGCCCGCGGTGCGCGCGGCCGGCGGCACTCACCGCGCGCTACCCCCACCGCTGGCGGAACGCGGCGGGCGCCTGGGTCGAGGGGTGGCGGGAGGCGTTGCTGTGCGGGCACTGCGACGGCCAGGAGGCCACGGCCCGGCCGCTGTTGACCCTCCTCGCGAGTGAGCAGGGCGTAGGTGCACCGGAGTTGACCCGGCTGGGGCCGTTGGTGACGGCCTGGCTGGCGGCCGTCGGGGACCGCACCCCGGAGTGGGGGCGGCTGGCCGCCGAGGCGGCCCGCTGGCGGGCCGGCGACCTCTGAGCGGCGGGTCAGGCGCCGTCCCGGCGCCGGGACGCGCGCCGTTGCAGCGCCTGGCGGCGCCGGCGCAGCCGCGCCTGCTTCGCGCGGCTCGTCCGCCGCGCCGCGGCCGCCGCCCGTTGCTCCGGGCCTGGCTTGGGCCGGCGGCCCAGCGTGAGCAGCGCCCACAGCAGCACGCCGATGAAGATCAGGCACAACACCGCCAGAATCAGGCCGAGTTGGCCGGGCAGATCGCCGATCTCGTAGTCCCGGTACCGCATGCGCCCCGCCCTTTCTGCCGCACATGCGTCCGCATCTGCGCGTGCCGCAGCCTACTGCGCGCGGCGTTGGTTTTGCATCCGCACGGGCGGACGCGGCGCGATCGTCAGTTTTAGTGATCGGATATCACCCTGGCGAGTGATATCCGTTCTCACGCAGCGTGAGTTTCTCCGGCCGGGGCCGCGGTTCGCTCTCGTTGGGTAACGGGCCTGGTCGCCGGGCTGACTTGCGTCATTGTGCGGAGGAGGCAAGGCCTTGGCCGCGTGTGCCGGTCGTGGAAGTGTTCCGGAAAAGATGGCGGGATGTAGTTTGCATGCGGCAGGATGGGCGGCGCCTTTCCCGTCGCAGCGCGATAGATTCTGCTGGCACGGAGAAAGCCCCGAGACCGGTCTAGGACACCGGCCCCGGGGATTGTTGCTCGAACATGAGGAAAGTGAAATCACATGCTCGACCTGCGAGTCCGAGTGCTGGTGCAGCCCTCGGCCTGCCTTTCCATTCTGCCAGTTTCCCCGGTGCCGGGCGAGTCCGCGGTGCCGCTCCGATGGCTCGGCCAGGTGTGCGTCCTGGTCGTTGTGTTGGTGCTCCTGGTGCTGGTGTCGGCCGACGGTGGCGGGGCGGTGTTCGGCGAGTGGGCGCTGAGCGCGCTGCTCGACGGCCTGCTCGCCGATACCACGCGTCAGCAGGGGAGTTGATGACCGGCTGATACTTCGCGCCGGGTGCCGCGCCCCGAGCCGGGTGCGGCACCCGGTGGTGCGCCGGGGTGCGTGCGGGCGCCGGAGGGCATCGGCCGGCGCCGCCCGCACGGTGTGCTCCCCTTCTTCCGTGAACTACCCGCGAAACTCCTGAGATCCCTCATAATCGTGCACTAGGGTCGTCTTCCGTGGCGCCCTCGGTGTCGCCTGCCCTCTTTGGGTTCACATGCCGGCTGAGGGAAGAACGGGAGGCAGGGAAATAACTTCGCACATCGATATCAGCACACCCAGCATCGCACGAATGTACGAGTATCTGCTCGGTGGCGCCGAGCATTATCAGGTGGACCGGGAAGCCTGCGCCGAGTTGTTACGGGTTGCCCCCAGCGCGGTCTCCGTGATGCGTAACAGCAGGGCTTTCCTGGAGCGGGCGGTCCGCTGCCTGGCGGCGGAGCACGGGGTCACCCAGTACATCGATTTCGGGGTGGGCCTGCCGGCCCGGGAGAACGTCCACCAGATCGCCCGGGAGTACGTGTCCGAGCCGCGGGTGGTCTATGTCGATATCGACCCGATGGCGGTCGCGCACGGCCGGCTGGTCCTGGAGGAGGACCAGGGGACCCTGGTGCTCGGGGCCGACATCACCCGGCCCAACGATGTCTTCGACGACCCGCGCGTGGTCCCTCTGCTGCAAGCACGGCCCACGGCGGCGCTCTTCGGCTCCGTGCTGCACTGCCTGAGCGACGAACAGCGTCCCGCCGAGGTGGTCGCCCAGGTCAGGGAGCGGCTGGCCCCCGGGAGCTTCGTCGTCATCTCGCACCTGGTGAGCGACGACGAGCACGACCGGCGGGAGATCAGCGCGCTGATGGCGGAGCTGACCGGCGGCCGGTGGGGCCGGGTGCGGCAACGCGCCGAGGTGGAAGCGTACTTCGCCGGCACCCGGCTGTTGGAGCCGGGCGTCACGGACGCCCGCGAGTGGCGGCCGGACGGTCGACTCCAGCCGCCCCAGGGCACCGACGAGTGGACCGGGTGGTGCGGGGTCGCGCGGATCTGAGGGCCCGGGTCTGACCCGCCCCGGGGGGTGGGCGGGGCGAGTCAGCTGAGGGCCGGGTCCTTCCGGCGGTACTCCTCGATGGTCCGGTCGAGCAGCGCGTTGGTCCGTTCCTTGCTGGCGGCGACACCCTTGCTCTGGTCCAGCAGGTGGCGGTACCGCTCCAGGTCCGCCGGTCGGGTCACATAGGTCGCGCTCTCCAGATGCTCCAGGTAGACCAGCTCGGACGGCCCGCCGTCGCCGAAGTGCAGGCGGGTCACCGGGTAGTTGGGGACATGCCCCACCCCGCCCTCGAACTCGATCACCCGCAGGTGCAGCAGGTCGCTCAGCGCGAGCCGCCGCAGGTGCGCCAACTGCCGCCACATGACGCCGTATCCGCCGACCGGGCGGCGCAGGATGGCCTCGTCCAGCAGCGCGAAGACGGTGGGCCGCTGGGCCGCCTTGAGGATGCGCTGGCGGGAGACGCGCA
Source organism: Streptomyces chisholmiae (assembly GCF_031845445.1). NCBI lineage: Bacteria > Bacillati > Actinomycetota > Actinomycetes > Kitasatosporales > Streptomycetaceae > Streptomyces > Streptomyces chisholmiae. The sequence continues at coordinate 220,408 of NZ_JAVREO010000011.1, forward strand.
GCGCGACCTTGCGCTCGATCGTCGTGGTGTCCGCGGTGGGCAGCGCGCTCCGGATCACGGCCCTGGCGTACTCCTCGGTCTGCAACAGCCCAGGCACCACGTGGTCCTCGTAGCTGTGGATCTCGACCGCCGAGCCCTCCAGGCCTATCAGGCGGCGCAGGTAGTTCGGGGTGACATCGCTGAACTGCCACCACCAGGGGTGCAGTCGGGCCTGCTGGAGCAGCATCCGGATCTCCCTGGCCTTCCCCTCGGAGACGCGGAAGAAGGTGATCAGGTCCTCGATGTCGCGTTCCTTGGGCGAACACGCGCCGCGCTCCAGCCGGCTGATCTTGGCGGCCGAGCCGCGAATCGGCTCCGCCGCCTGTTTGAGGGTCAGTCCCCGCTCCTTGCGTAGCTGTCGGAGGCATTCCCCCAACACTCGCTGGGCCGCCTCCGGCGTTTCCCAACGAGTGCTGGGAAGGTCGCCGGAGGCGGCGACACGAAGCCGGCTGGGACCGCTAGCGGACATGCGCACTCTCCGTTGAATCGGGTGGACAACCAGTATCTACCGACGCGAGTACGCATGTCCGCTCAACCGCCCCATTGGGGCGGGAGTTTCACGGCCTCACAGCAGTGAATCGAACTCGCCGGACTTGACTCCGGAGACGAATGCGCGCATCTCCGCCGGGGTATACACCAGCGCCGGGCCCTGCGGGAAGCGCGAGTTGCGGACCGCGACCTCGCCGTTCGGGAGGGACGCCAACTCGACGCAGTTGCCGTCCCCCGCGCTTGCCGCGCTCTTCACCCAGGTGACTCCGGAGAAACGGTCGGACGGGGCGCCGTTCTCGAACATCAATGGCACAGCTCTTCCCTTCTCGCGCAAATATGCGAATGGGTCCGCCAACGGGCGGACGGGGGTGGGGAGTTCCTCGGTCTGCACCGGCCGGATGCAAGGGCAACCGCAATTGCGGGACGTCGGAACCGTAGTGGCCGCCCCCGGCTTCCCGCGTCCCCCGCACGGGTGGCGGTGAGTGCGCGGCGCGGCCCCCAGGGCGTCAGTTCCATGGCGTTGCCCTGGCGCGCCGGGGCAACCACGGGCGCCGACCGGGTGGTTGCCCGGCAAGGGGTGCGACGGGATGTCCCGGTCGGCCGGCCTCCCCGAACGGGGCGCGGCTCAGGGGTGGCGGGACCAGGGCTCGGTGCGGCCGACGGTCTGCCGGGGCGCGGGGTCGGCGAGGGCGCGCAGCGCGCCGTAGGAGATCTCCCGGTCGGTCAGCCAGCGGGTGCCGCCGTCCGGCCGGTCGACATACCCGAGCACCACGCTGCGGTAGTGGCGCGGCGGGCGGTACTCCGGCGGCGCGGGCCGGCTCGCCGTCGGGTCGGCGCCGGCGCTGCCCCAGAGGTGGACCACCGTCGCGTCCGGCGCCAGCACCCCGTCCAACGCCCGGTGCACTCCCGCCCCGTACGGACGATGCACCCACAACACCGCGGTGCCCACCGACTGCTGTCCGGCGGCCCGGGCGACGGCCGCGGCCAGCTGGACGGGCTCGGACCAGTCGGCCTGGACCGGCACCAACCGGCCGATCGCCGACGGGTTCCCGGGGGCGGCGCGCTCCGGGTGTCGGCCGGCCACCAGCACCGTCGCGCCCGCGTCGAGCAGCTCGTGCACCGCGAACCGCAGCATGCCGGTCCCGCCGACGACGAGTACCAGTCGTTCACCGTCCATAGGCCCATTGTCCCCCGGCGCGGGGTCAACCGTGCACCGCTCCGCACGGGTTGGGTGCCGGTGACCTCGGTCAGCCCTTCCTGGTGGCCTCGCTGTGCGGGATGACCAGCGGCCGGCCGGTGAGTGGGTCGTCGATGACCACACAGGGCAGGCCGAAGACCCGGTCCACCAGCTCTGCCGTGAGGATCTCCGCCGGCGGTCCCTCGGCGACCACGGCGCCGTCCCGCATCGCGACCAGGTGGCTGGCGTAGCGGGCGGCGTGGTTGAGGTCGTGCAGGACGGCGACCAGGGTGGTGCCGTCCCGGTTGAGCCGGGCGAACAGGTCGAGCAGCTCGATCTGGTGGGCGATGTCCAGGTAGGTGGTGGGCTCGTCGAGTAGCAGCAGCGGGGTCTCCTGGGCCAGGGCCATCGCGACCCAGGCGCGCTGCCGTTGGCCGCCGGACAGCTCGTCCACCGTCCGGTCGGCGAGGCCGGTGACGTCGGTGGCGGCCATGGCGGCGGCGACCGCGGCCCGGTCCTTCGGGGTGCGCTGCTGGAAGAGCGACTGGTGCGGGTAGCGGCCCCGGGCGACGAGGTCGCCGACGGTGATCCCCTCGGGCGCGACCGCGGTCTGCGGCAGCAGGCCGATCCGCCGGGCGACCTCCTTGGTCCGCAGCCGGGCGATGTCCGTGCCGTCCAGCAGCACGCCGCCGGCGGCCGGCCGCAGCAGCCGGGCGAAGCCGCGCAGCAGGGTCGACTTGCCGCAGGCGTTGGGGCCGACGATGACGGTGAACGAGCCGTCGGGGATGGCCACATCGAGGTCGGTGGCGACGGTGCGTCCGTCGTAGGCGAGGGTGAGGGCCGCGGCGCGCAGCCGCGCGGTGGCGTCGGTCAACGGACTCTCCGGGGTCAACGGACTCGGCGGGGCCGGCGGGGTCGCCCGGCGCGGCGGACGTTCCTGGCTCACGGTCGGCGCGCCTCCCGCACCAGCAGGCTCAGCAGATAGGCGCCGCCGAGCACGACGGTGACCACGCCGACCGGCACCGGGTTGGGCGGCAGGTGTTGGGCGATCAGGTCGGCGCCGAGCAGGACGAAGGAGCCGGTGAGGGCGGCGTGCGTCAGCGGGATGCCGGGGGCGGCGGCCAGCCGGCGGGCGATCTGCGGGGCGGCCAGCGCGACGAACGCGATCGGCCCGGTCGCCGCGGTCACCACGGCGGTCAGCAGGATGCCGAGCCCGATGATCGCCAGCCGGGCCGGCTCCACCCGGACCCCGTGCGCGGCGGCCGCGTCGTCCCCCAACTCCAGTTGCCGCAGCGGCCGGTTGGCGGCCGCGACCAGCGGCAGGGCGGCGGCCAGCACGCCGAGCGCGGGGCCGACGTCCGGCCAACCGGCCAGGCTCAGCGAGCCGTTGCCCCAGATGGCGGCGCTCATCGCGACCTCGACCTGGGCGCGCAGCAGCAGCCAGGCGTTGACCGCGTGCAGCATGGCGGTCACGCCGACGCCGACGATGATCAGCCGGAAGCCCTGCACCCCGTCGCGGTAGGCGAGCAGGTAGATGACGAGCGCGGTGGCCAGTCCGCCGACCAGCGCCCCGCCGGTTGCGGTGGCCAGGGTGCCGCCGAGCACCGTGGTGGCGACGATCACCCCGGTGTAGGCGCCGCTGGCGAAGCCGATGATGTCGGGGGAGCCGAGCGGGTTGCGGGTGATGGTCTGGAAGAGCGCGCCGGCCAGCCCGAGGGCGGCGCCGAAGGCGACGCAGGCGGTGACCCGAGGCAGCCGCCACTCCAGCACCACCACCGAGTCGAAGCCGGCCGAGCCGCCGAGCCCGGCGAGCACCTGGCCGAGGCTGAGCCGGTAGTCGCCGACGGCCAGGGCGACGGCCGCGAGGACGAGCAGCGCGGCGGTCAGCGCGCCGGCCACCAGCCGGGAGCGGAGGGTCCTGGTCACAGCGCGATCGCCCGCCCGCGTCGGGCCAGGGCGATCAGCACCGGCGCGCCCAGGAAGGCGGTGACGATGCCGACCGGCATCTCGCCCGGCCAGACCACCACCCGGGCCAGGATGTCGGCGCTGATCAGCAGGACGGGGGCGAGGACCACGGTGAGCGCGGTGATCCAGCGCTGGTCCGGCCCGGATATCCAGCGCGCGACGTGCGGCACCATCAGGCCGATGAACGAGATCGGCCCGGCGATCGCGGTGGCGCCGCCGGCCAGCAGGGTCACCGCGAGCACGGTGCCGAGCCGGGTGCGCCAGGGTGAGGCGCCGAGCGCGGCGGCGGTCTCCTCGCCGAGGCCGACCACGTTGAGCGGGCCGGCCAGCAGCACGGCGAGCAGCAGTCCGGCGGCGAGGAACGGCCAGACCGGCGCGGCGGTCGCCCAGCCGCGGCCGACGAACGAGCCGGCCTCCCAGGCCTGGAGCGCGTTGAAGGTGCGCGGCTCGGCCACCCGCAGGCCGGAGACGACGCCGGCGAGGATCGCGGTCACCGCGACCCCGGCCAGGGTGAGCCGCACCGGGTCGATGCTGGCCCGCCGCGCGCCGCCGACCAGGGCCACCACCACGGTGGCGGCGAGCGCCCCGGCGAAGGCGAAGGCGAGGTAGCCGGCGCTGGAGCCGATGCCGAGGACGGCGACGGCGAGTGCCACCGCGAAGGAGGCGCCGGCGGTGACGCCGAGGATGCCGGGGTCGGCGAGCGGGTTGCGGGTCAGGGCCTGGACCAGGGCCCCGGCGACGCCCAGCGCGATGCCGACGGCCAGGGCCAGCACGGTGCGGGGCAGCCGCAGCGTGACCACCGCCCGCCGGTCGGCCTCCGGCACGGGGTGGCCGAGCAGCGCGTCGAGCACGACGTCGGGCGGCACCGGTCGGGAGCCGATGCCGAGGCTGAGCACGATCACCACCAGCAGGGCGGCGATCCCGCAACTGAGGGCCACCGCACGGGAGGCGGCCGGCCCGCGACCAGGTCTCTTCATAGCGAAGGTTAGCCTAACCTAAGCTGACGTCGGCGCCCGCTCGGGCCGACGGACCTCCCTGCCCCCGTTCGAGGAAGCAACCGATGCGCTACACACGCCTGTTCACCACGCTGGCCGCCGGGGCCCTGCTGACGCTCACCGCCTGCGGCGGCGAGAGCGACTCGGCCGGGGCCGCCCCGGAGGCCGGCGCCCCGGCCGCGGCCGAGGGCGCCTTCCCGGCCACCATCGCGACCAAGTTCGGCGACGTGACCGTCGACGAACGACCCGAACGGGTGGTCGCGCTCGGCTGGGGCGACGCCGAACTCGCCTTGGAGCTGGGCGTCCAGCCGGTGGGTGCCGCCGACTGGCTGGCCTTCGGCGGCGAGGGTGTGGGCCCCTGGAACGAGGGCCGGTACGACGAGTCCCCGGAGATCCTCGGCACCCTCGAACTCTCCTACGAGGCCGTCGCCGAGCTGCGCCCCGACCTGATCCTCGACGTCCGCGGCTCGGGCGACGAGGAACGCTACGAGCGGCTCTCCTCCATCGCCACCACCATCGGCGTCTCCGACGGCGGCGACTCCTACCTCACCCCCGCCGACGACCAGGTGCGGATGATCGCGGCGGCGCTCGGCAACGTGGAGGGCGGCGAGGAGATGCTCGCTGAGACGGACGCCGCGTTCGAGGCGGTGGCCGCCGGCCACCCCGAGTGGGCGGGCCGCACGGTGACCGCCGCGACCCGCACCAGCGAGGGCTGGGGCGCCTACGTCAACGACGCGCGGGTCGACTTCCTGGAGCGGCTCGGCTTCACCCCGAGCCCGACCATCGCCGAGCTGCCGGTGGACGCCAACGGCTGGACCGTCTCCCTCTCCGAGGAGCAACTCGACCAGCTCGACGCCGACCTGATCGTCGCCTTCCCGATCTGGATCGACGTCGCGCAGATCGAGGACAACGCCAGCTGGCGGGCGGTCCCGGCGGTCGCCGACGGCCGCGCCGTGGTCATCACCGACGACCTGTCGGCCGCCTACTCGCTGGGCACCCCCACCGCGCAGCGGTACGCCCTGGCCGAGCTGGCACCGCAGATCGAGGCCGCGCTGGGCTGACGCCCCGTCAGCTCCCGGCGGCCCGGCGGACGGCGTGCCGCCGGTGCCCGCCCGGGGTGAAACGGCGGTGTTCCCGGTTCCCGAAACGGCCTGGCCCTCCCGGGGGCGCGCGAACGGAGCGGTGGCGGGGGCGTCTTGGCCTCACCGTCCGTTCGACCGGGCCGGGCCCGCGGGGACGCCGACGGGTCAGCCGTCGGGGTCGGTCGGGTCGTTCGGCCGGCCACGGCCGGCGGCCCGGCCCCCTGGCGCCGACCGCGCCCGCTGGCCCGAACAGGTCGGTGGCGAGGGCGTCCTGGAGCTTGGCTTGACCGGCGACGGGCCAGCCTGGGTGGACGGCGGCCTGCTCCGTGGCTGGCCGCTCGGCCGGCCCGGCCCCCGCACCGGGGGCCGGGCCGCGGCGCCGTTCCCCGACCGAACGGCGCCGTCGCCCCCCGGTCGGGGTCAGGCGGCCTGCTCCAGCAGGCCGTCGAAGGCGGAGCCGCGGCAGGCCCAGACCACCGGGCCGGCCGCGTACTCGGCGTCGGTGAGCAGGCAGGAGGCGAGCAGCGCGCTGAGGCCGGCCTGGTCGAGGTCGGGGGAGACGAAGACCAGGTGCTGGCCCCGGTCGCCGTGCTCGGGGTGCCAGTCGACCAGCGCGGCGGCCCGCCGCTCGGCCGGCAGTTGGTCCCACTCGGCGGCCGGCAGGGCGGCGAGCCACGGGCCGAGGTCGTCCACGGCGAGGGCCCCGCCGGCCGCGTCCCAGGAGAGCAGGGAGTCGGTCCGGTCGGCGAGCCAGAACCGGCCCCGGCTGCGTAGCGCCGCGCAGGCCAGGTCGGGCAGGGCGGCGTAGAGCCGGTCCGGGTGGAACGGCCGGCGGGCCCGCCACACGTGGGTGGTCACGCCCTCCGCGTCGTGGTCCTGGGGGAGCAGCGCGGTGGCCGGGTGGACCCGGGCGGCGGCGGCCGTGGCGTCGAAGCCGGCGGTCACCTCGGCCAGGAAGCCGGCCGCCGAGGGGTCGGTGACCCGGGCCAGCGGGTGGAGTTGGGCGAGCAGCGCCCGGTCGGCGGCGTCCGGCGCGGTCTCCCCCTCGACCAGCGCCAGCACCGGGGCGTACTCCAGCTGGCGGGCGAAGGTGTCGCCGACGGTGCGGTTGTCGGTGCGGGCCGCGGCGAGGCCGGCGTCCGCCAGGTCGTCGGCGTTGGCCAGCGAGGCCAGGACCAGCGCCGGATCGACGGCGGTGACCACGCCGACCAGGGCGAGCCGTTCGGCGCCCTGGGTGCCGAGCACCCGCGCGATGGACTGGGGCTCCACCGAGTCCCACAGCTCGACGACGGCCAGCGCGCACAACTCCCCGCTGTCCGCGACGCGTTCCAGCTCGGGCAGCAGGTCCTCGCGGAGCGCGCAGCAGGCGCAGTCGTTGACCAGCGGCGCGGACGTCTCGTCCAGCACCCCGCCGGCGTCCCGCAGGACGCGTCGGACGGTGCCTTCGGCGGCCGACCGCAGGTCGTGGTGGAGCGCGACGGCGCGGGGCACCGCGCGGAGCAGGGCGTCGACCGTGGCGCGCCGGGCGTCGGCGTGCAGGCCGGCGACGATCACCGTGGGCAGCATCAGCGGGCCTCGTGCTGGGCGTAGCGGCGGCGGAAGCGCTCGACCCGGCCGGCGGTGTCCACGATCCGGACGTTGCCGGTGTAGAAGGGGTGGCTGGCCGAGGAGATCTCGACGTCGAAGACCGGGTAGACCTGGCCGTCCTCCCACTCCACGGTGGGGGTGCCGGGGCGGGAGACCAGGGTGGAGCGGGTCAGGAAGGCGAAGCCGGCGGCACGGTCACGGAAGACCACGGGGCCGTAGGCGGGGTGGATGTCGGGCTGCATGGCGGGGCCTCTCGTGCGCTGCGGTGACGGGGGACGGGGGACGGGGGACGGGGAACGTGGGACGTGGGGTGGAGGCGGCCGGGAACGGGGACGGGGGACGGGCCGGTGGCGGCCGGAAAGCCCACTCTACCAAAACGAGAATCATTTTCATTAAGTGGCCCGGGGTGGCCCCGAGCTGGACCGCGGGGCACTGGGGGCGTGAAGCGTGAAGGGCTGGAAATGATTATCAGGGTTGCCGTACGGGTGGCCGGGGACGCGGCCCGCGGGTGGCGGCCCCCGTCGTGATTGGGGAGGACCGATTCTTCGTGGCAGCGCCGCTGTTCCTGGAACCCCGACTGGAGCCGCCACTGGCCGAGTTGCTCGCCGCCCCGGACCTGCTGCACGGGCTGGTCGACGCCCTTGGCTCGCCCCTCAACGTGCTCCTCCCGGACGCGATCGCCGCCAACGTCGCCGCGTTCCGCGCCGTCTACCGGCGCCACCACCTCGACGGGCCGATCTACTTCGCGCACAAGGCCAACCGGTCCAGCGCGCTGGTGCGCCGGCTGGCCGCGACCGAGGCGGGCATCGACGTCGCCTCGCTCGGCGAGCTGAGCCACGCCCTCGGCGCCGGCTTCGCCCCCGACCGGGTGCTGGCCACCGGCCCCAAGGACGCCGACTTCCTGTGGCTGGCCGCCCGCGCCGGCGCGACCGTGCACGTGGACGCGCCCGCCGAGCTGGTCGAGCTGGCCGGGCTGGTGCGGGCGCACGGGCTGCCCCGGGTGCGGGTGCTGCTGCGGCTGTCCGCGTTCGAGTCCGCCGGGGTCCGGCTGCTGACCCGGCGCAGCCGGTTCGGGGTCCCGGTCGCCGACCTCGGCGCGCTGCTCGACCTCGTCGAACAGCACCGCGACGCGGTCGAGTTGCTCGGCGTCGCCTACCACCTGGACACCACCGGCATCGCCGAGAAGGCGCTCGCCCTGGAGAGCTGCGTGCTGGCCATGGACGAGGCCGGCCGCCGGGGCTTCCGGCCCCGGGTCATCGACATCGGCGGCGGCTTCGGCACCTCCTACCTGGCCGACGGCGAGCAGTGGGCGCGCTACACCACCGAGCTGACCAACGCCGTGCTCGGCCGCCGCCCCCCGCTGACCTGGCGCGGCCACGGCTACGGGCTGCGCAACGAGGGCGGCACGGCGCGTGGCCGGCTCACCCTCTACCCGGCGCACCGGCCGGTCGCCGGCCCCGACTACCTGGCCGAGCTGCTGGCCACCCGCGCGCCCACGCTCGAACGCACGCTGGCCGACGTGCTGTTGGACCACCTCTACGAGTTGGCCATGGAGCCGGGGCGGGCCCTGGTCGACCAGTGCGGGCTCTCCCTCGCCCGGGTGGTGGATGTCCGCCCCACCGACGACGGCGCCCACCTGGTGCGGCTGGGCATGAACGCGGGGGACGTCAGCCTGGAGGAACACGGCGTGCTGGCCGACCCGCTGATCGTGCCCAGGGCCGGCCCACCGCCCACGGCGGACGGCGCCCCCGACGGCGAACGGGACGGCGAACCGGTCGGCGTCTACCTGGTCGGCAACCTCTGCCTGGAGGCCGACCTGGTGACCAGGCGACTGGTCTTCCTGCCGCGCCTGCCGGCCAGGGGCGAGCTGCTCGCCTTCGCCAACACCGCCGGATACTGCATGGACTTCCACGCGCACCACGCGCAACGGCAACCCAGCGCCCGCAAGGTCGCGGTCGGCCGCCGGGACGGCGCCTGGTGGTGGTCCCTGGACGAACAGTACTGGCCGACCACGCACACGAGCGGAGAAGCATGAGGTACGACGACATCACCGAGGCCATCGGCAACACCCCGCTGGTGCGTATCGACCCGGCCGTCCACGGGCTGCGGACCATCGACCTGTACGCCAAGCTGGAGCTGCTCAACCCCTTCGGCTCGGTCAAGGACCGCGCCGCCTGGGGCATGCTGCGGCCCGGGCTGCCGGCGGCGGTCGCCGCCGGGGCGCAGGTGGTGGAGCTGTCCAGCGGGAACACCGCCAAGGCGCTGGCCGCGCTCGCCGGCATGCACGGGTTGACCTTCAAGAGCGTGACCAACCGGATGCGGGTGCCGGAGATCCGTGAACTGCTGTTGCTGCTCGGCGCGGAGATCGAGGAGTTGCCCGGGCGCAGCGAGTGCCTGGACCCGACGGACACCGACGACCCGCTGACCCAGTTCCACCAGGCGCTCGCCGAGGACGGCGCCGCCTACCTGCACACCGACCAGTACTTCAACCCGCGCAACAGCGAGGCGCACGCCACCGGCACCGGGCCGGAGATCGTCAAGGACCTCGGCGGGCGGGCCCCGGACTGGTTCATCGCCTGCGTCGGTACCGCCGGTTCCTCCAGTGGCGTCGCCCGGGTGCTGCGGGAGCAGGACCCGGGGGTCGGCGTGGTCGGCCTGGTGGCCCAGAAGTCGGACTTCATACCCGGCATCAGGACCCTGGACGAGGTGAACGAGGTGGGCCTCTTCGACCCGGGCACCTACGACACCATCGAGGCGGTCAGCGCCGACGAGGCGATCGACGGGATGGTGGCGCTGAACCGCCGCTGCGGCCTGCTGGCCGGGCCGACCAGCGGCGCCGCCTTCCACGGCGCCGTCAGGTACCTGCGGGAGCGGGACGCGGAGCCGGTGGGGGAGGGCGAGCGGCGGACCGCCGTCTTCATCGCCTGCGACCGGGTGGAGAGTTACCTCAGCTATGTGCGGCAGCGGCGCCCCGAGCTGCTCGGCGCCCGGCCGCACCGCAACGCGCTGGCGACGGTCACCGAGGCGGAGCTGGCCGCGGTGCGCAGCCTGGACGTGGCGGCGGCCCGGGAGTGGATCGCCAGCGACCGGCCACTGGTCATCGACCTGCGCGGCTCGCACGCCTACGCGGCGCTGCACCTGGCCGGCTCGCTGAACATGGTGGACGAGCTGTTCGAGCAACAGGTGCGCGGCGGGCTGCCGTTCGGCCGGAACCAGCCGGTGCTGCTGGTCTGTCCGGTCGGCGAGAAGTCCGCGCTGTTCGCCGCCCTGCTGACCAGGATGGGTCACCGGGACGTACGCAGCCTGGCCGGTGGCGTGGTCGCCTGGCGCGACGCGGGCGCCCCGCTGGTGCGGGACTGACCGTGACCGACGCCGAACTCGCCCCGCTGCGCGACTGGCAGCGCGAGCTGCGGGCCCAGTTCCCCATCATCACCGCCCATCCAGAGCTGGCCTACCTGGACAGCGCGGCCACCGCGCAGAAGCCGCGCGCGGTGCTGGACGCGGCCCAGGAGTACCTGGTGACCGGCAACGCCAACGCCGGGCGCGGCACCTACCCCTGGGCCAACCGCACCACGGCCGCGCTGGCGGCGACCAGGGCCCGGGTCGCGGAGTTCCTCGGCGACCCCGACCCGGCGCGCTCCACGGTGCACCTGGTCAGCGGCACCAGCGAGGGGCTGCGCTCGGTGGCCCTGGACTGGCTCGTCCCGCAACTCGCGCCGGGGGACGAGATCCTGGTGCCGTTCGCCGACCACCAGGCCAACCTGGCGCCCTGGCGGGAGGCCGAGCGGGCGCTGGCCAGGGCCGGCGTGGGGATCACCGTCCGGGGGCTGCCCTACCAGGACAGCTCGGGGGACTACGACCACCGGGCGCTGCGCGCCCTGGTCGGCCCGCGCACCCGGTTCGTCGCCGCCACCCACGTGCACCACGTGCTGGGCGGCGACATGAACGTGCACCGGTTGCGCGAGGTGCTCGGCCCCGAGGTGCCGATCTGCCTGGACGCCGCGCAGGGCGTCGGCCACCTGCCGCTGTCGGTGGCCGAACTCGACGTGGACTTCGTGGTGTTCTCCGGGCACAAGGCGCTGGCGCTGCCCGGCACCGGCGCGGTCTGGGCCCGGCAGGCGCGCGGCCCGGCCTACCGGCCCGGGGGCTGGCAGGGGACGCCCAACACGGTCGGCGCGGTCTCCCTGGCCGCCGCGCTCGACTGGCTGACGGCGGCCGACGTGCGGCGGATCGAGCGCTGGACGGTCGGGCTGGCGGCCCGGCTGACCGAGGGGCTGCGCCGGCTGCCGCAGTACGAGGTGCTGGGCTGTCAGCTGAGCCTGGCGGCGGACTCGGCGGCGGCCCGCCGCCGTGGCATCGTCTCCTTCCGGCACCGCGACATCACCTCGGCCGACCTGGGGTTCGTGCTCTACAGCCACGGCTACATGGTCCGCGCCGACGCGCTCTGCCGGGCCGGTGTGGACCCCGCCGACGAGCGGGCCGGCGTGGTCCGGGTCAGCACGCACGTCTACAACACCCCGGAGGAGATCGATGGGTTGCTGTCCGTGCTCGACACCCTCGACTGAACCGCTAGTGAAAACCATCTCCAGGTAGGGTGATCGCCGAATGTCTCGTGAGACGGCGGAGGTGCCCGTTCCGATGGGTGTGAGCATGGCGACGGCCGAGCTGTGGGTCGATCGCTGGGAGCGGCAGCAGCGGCGGTACGCGATCCAGCGCGAGGAACGGTTCGCCGTCCTCGCGGACGTGGCGGAGTACGCCACCCGGGGCGTGTCCCGACCGCTGCTGGTGGACCTGGGGTGTGGTCCGGGTTCGCTGGCCGCCCGGGTGGCCCGGCGGGTGCCGCGGGCGGAGCTGGTGGCGGTGGACCGGGACCCGCTGCTGCTGGAGTTGGCCCGCACCCACCACGCGGACGCCGCGCGGTATGTGGAGGCGGTGCTCGGCGCGGACGGCTGGGTCGAGGAGTTGGGCCTGACCAGGGCCCCCGACGCGGTGCTCTCGGCCACCGCGCTGCACTGCCTGTCGGCCGCCACGCTGGCCAGGACCTACCGGCAGGTGGCCGCCGTGCTGCGTCCGGGTGGGGTGTTGGTCAACGCGGACCACTTCCCTGAGGACACTCCCGAGGGTGATCCCGCCGGCTCGGCGCTGGCCGCGCACCTGGGGCGCAGCCGGTTGGCGGCCACCCTGCGCGGTGACGAGCCGGACTGGGAGTCCTGGTGGCGGGGGGTGGCGGGCGATCCGGAGCTGGCCGATCTGTGTGCCGAGCGCGCCCGCCGTCCGGCCGGCGAGGAGGGCCCGGACAACGGCCTCTCCTTCGCGGCCCACGCCCGGCTGCTGCGGGCGGCCGGTTTCCGGGCGGTCAGCACGGTCTGGCAGTACGGGGAGAGTCGCGTGCTGGTCGCCTTCTGCTGACCGCCGTCACCCCGTCCGAGGGTGAACCCCCTGCGGGTGAAAGGGGAATCATTTTCATCTAAGCTGAGTTGTCATGTCGAAGGTTGCCGACCGGCCTCCCGCCCCCGCCTCCGTCCTGCGTGACGGCGGCTTCCTGCGGCTGTGGTTGGGGGTCACGGCCTCCGGGTTGGCCACCTGGTCGCTGCCCTTCGTGCTGGGCCTGGCGGTGCTGGACCGGCAGCTCGGCGCGGCCGGCCTCGGCGTGGTGCTGGCCGCGCGGACCGCGGGCTTCCTGGTCGCCGTCCCGGTCGGCGGGGTGCTCGCCGACCGGCACTCCCGGCGGTCCGTTGTGCTCCTGGCCGGCCTGGCCGCGGCCCTGGCCACGCCGGTGATCGCGCTCGGCCTGGCCGCCGGCTCGGTGCCCTGGATGGCGGCCGGCGCGGTGGTCGTCGGCGCCGGCCAGGGGGCCTGCCGGCCGGCCTTCCAGGCGCTGACCGTCGAGGTGGTGCCCGCCCCGCGCCGGCAACAGGCCAATGCCGCACTGTCGTTGGCGGTCCGGGTCACCACCCTGGTGGCGCCGGGGCTGACCGCGCTGCTGGCCGCCGTGCTGGGCGTCCGCGCGCTGCTGCTGGGCACGGCGGTGTGCTGGCTGCTGGCCGCGCTGGTGCCGCCGCCGGGGCGGCACGTCCCGCCGTCCGGCGCCGACCGGGTCTCCTTCGTCGGGGGGTTCCTGGACGGGGTGCGGGAGGCGCGGCGGCACCCGTGGTTCCTGGCCGGGCTGGGCGCGTTGACGGCGGTGATCGCCCTGGGCTACTCGGCGACCGGGGTGCTGCTGCCCCTGGTGAGCCGGGACCGCTACGGGACGGAGGCGGTGCTGGCGATGGCGCTCACCGGCTACACCCTGGGCGCCCTGTTGGGGGCCCTGGTGACGGCCCGGCTGCGGCCGCGGGCCGAGGGCTGGGCGGCGCTGGCCGGGCTGGCGGCCTACGGGGTCGCGCCGTTGAGCCTGCTGCTGCCGGGCCCGGCGGTGCTGGTGGTGGTCGCCTACGCGGTCGCCGGGGTGGGCATCGAGCTGTTCAACGTGCCCTGGTTCACCGCGATCCAGCGGGAGGTGGAGCCGCGGCTGCTGGCCCGGGTCTCGTCGCTGGACTTCCTGCTCTCCTACGGGCTCGCGCCGGTCGGGCTGGCGCTGATCGCGCCGGCCGCCGAGGCGTTCGGCGCCACCGCCGTGCTCGTGCTGTGTGCCGTCGTCTGTTTCCTGGCGCCCGGCCTGGCGGCGCTCGCCCCCGGTGCCCGGGGCTTCGCCGCACCGCCGGCCGTCACCGCCGACTCGGCGGCGCGGCGGGGGAGTTGAGAACGCCCCTGGTGGGGCGGGTGGGGGCGGAGGGGTGAACAGTTGAAAATGATTACCACTGCACATAGGGTCTCTGGACATGGTCCACCCGCGTCTCCCCGCGGCGCGCCCGGCCGCGCCCACCTCGTCACCCCCGCGGTCCGCGTCCGCCCCGCCCCAGGCCGGTGAGCGGCGCGCCCCGACCGAGTCCGGGCGCGGCCGGCTGCCCCTGGTGGTGCTCGGCCTGCTCGCCCTGCTCGCCGTCTCGGTGCTGCTGGCCATCGGCTGGGGCACCGCGGTCATCGCCCCGCCGGACACCGCCCGTTACCTGTGGGCCGCGGTCAGCGGCGGCACCATCGCGCCCGACGAGGTGACGCACTACCAGATCGTCTGGCAGGTGCGCACCCCTCGCGTGCTGCTGGCCGTGGTGGTCGGCGCCGGGCTGAGCGCGGTCGGCGTCGCGGTGCAGGCGCTGGTGCGCAACGCGCTGGCCGACCCGTTCGTGCTGGGCATCTCCTCCGGCGCCTCGGTCGGCGCCGTCGCGGTGCTCACCGTCGGCCTGTTCGGCTCGCTCGGCATCTACGCGCTCTCCGCGGGGGCGTTCGCCGGCGCGCTGGCCGCCTCGGCGCTGGTCTACCTCGCCTCCTACAGCCGCGCCGGGCTCACCCCGCTGCGTCTGGTGCTCACCGGGATCGCGCTGGCCTACGGCTTCCAGGCGCTGATGAGCGTGATGGTCTACCTGGCGCCGGACGGCGAGGCCACGCACACCGTGCTGTTCTGGACGATGGGCGGCTTCGGCGCCGCCACCTGGGGCTCGCTGCCCGCGGTGGCCGCCGTGGTGCTGGCCGGGATCGTGGTCCTGCACCGGTTCAGCCGCTCGCTGGACGTGCTGGCCCTCGGCGACGAGACCGCGGCCAGCCTCGGCGTCGACACCACCGCCCTGCGCCGCGGCCTGTTCGTGCTGACCTCCCTGATGACCGGCGCCATCGTCGCGGTCAGCGGCGCGATCGGCTTCGTCGGGCTGATCGTCCCGCACCTGGTCCGGATCGTGGTCGGCGCCAGCCACGTGCGGGTGCTGGTGGTCGCGCCGCTGGTCGGCGGCGTCTTCATGGTCTGGGCCGACCTGCTGGCCCGCACCCTCGCCGCCCCCCGCGAGCTGCCGCTCGGCGTGATCACCGCGCTGGTCGGGGTGCCCGTCTTCATCGTGCTGATGCGCCGCAAGGGCTATCTCTTCGGAGGCCGTTGACATGACTCTCCAACTGGACGACCTGTCCGTCGCGGTCGGCGACCTGGCCCTGGTGCGGGCGCTGTCGCTGACCGTGGGCGCCGGCGAGGTGGTGGGTCTGGTCGGCCCCAACGGCAGCGGCAAGTCCACCGCGCTGCGCTGCGTCTACCGCGCGCTGCGGCCCACCGGCGGCACCGTCTGGCTGGACGAACGTGACCTGGCCGGGCTGTCGCTGCGGGAGAGCGCGCGCGCCGTCGCCGCGCTGACCCAGGAGAGCGGCACCGAGCTGGACTTCACCGTCGCCGAGGTGGTCGCCCTCGGCCGCACCCCGCACCTGCGCGGCAACCAGCCGCTCAGCGCCCGGGAGCGGGAGCTGTGCCGGCGGGCGATGCGCCGGATGGACGTGCTCCACCTGGCCGACCGAGGGGTGCTGGCGCTCTCCGGCGGCGAGCGGCAACGCGTCCTGGCCGCCCGGGCGTTGGTCCAGGAGGCCGGCCTGCTGGTGCTGGACGAGCCGACCAACCACCTGGACATCCGGCACCAGGTGGCGCTGCTGCGGCTGCTGCGCGACCCGGCACTGACCGTGCTGGTGGTGTTGCACGACCTGAACCTCGCGGCGGCCGTCTGCGACCGGATCGCGGTGCTGCGGGACGGCGCGCTCGTCACCGTCGGCCCGCCGCGCGCGGTGATCACCGAGGAGCTGGTCCGGGACGTCTTCGGGGTCGCCGCCACCGTGGTGCCGCACCCGCTCACCGGCGACCCGCAGCTGCTCTACACCCTCTCCGCCCCGGCCACCGCGGCCGGGGACGAGTCCGAACCCACGCGTGAGACCCGAGGAAGTCGACCATGACCAGACGCCGTACCCGCGCCCTGCTGATACCGACCGCCGCCAGCGCGCTGCTGCTCGCCGGCTGTGGTGCCGAGGTCGAGGACGACGGGGGTGAGGAGGCGACGACGACCACCGTCGCGCGCTGCGGCGAGGAGGTCGAGTACCGGGTGCCGGAGCGGGCGGTGGTCTACGAGGCGGGCAGCGCCGACAAGCTGTTCGCCCTGGGGCTGACCGACGCGGTGCACGGCTATGTGATGCCGCCCGCCAACCCGCCGGTGGAGGAGTCCCCGTGGGCGGCGGACTACGCCGCGGTGGAGATGCTCAGCGACGACCTGCTCAACCGGGAGCTGGTGGTGGACGCGCGGGCCGACTTCGTGGTCGCCGGCTGGCAGTCCGGGTTCAGCGACGAGCGGGGCATCACCCCGGCGATCCTGGACGACCTGGGCATCCAGAGCTTCCTGCACAGCGAGACCTGCTACAACTACCCCGGCCACCCGCTGGAGGTGACCCCGTTCGAGGGGCTGTACACCGACCTGGAGCGGCTCGGCGAGATCTTCGGCGTCGCGGACCGGGCCGCGGAGGTCGTCGCCGAGCTGCGCGGGCGGGTCGAGGCGGTCCGGGAGCAGGCCCCGGCGGGCCCGCCGCCGCGGGTCTTCCTCTACGACTCGGGCACCGAGCAGCCGTTCACCTCGGGCAACCAGGCCCCGCCGAACGAGATCATCGAGATCGCCGGCGGCGAGAACATCTTCGCCGACCTCACCGAGCGCTGGACGTCGGTCGGTTGGGAGCCGGTCATCGAGGCCGACCCGGAGGTGATCATCATCCTGGACTACGGCGACCTGCCGGCCGAGGAGAAGATCGACTTCCTGACCTCATCGCCCGCGCTCTCCGAGGTGACCGCCGTCCGGGAGGGCAACTTCCACATCCTGGACTACAACGAGGCGATCTCCGGCCCCCGCATCGTGGACGGCGCCGAGGGCTTCGGGGCGTACCTGCGCGGCCTGGCCCGCTGACCCGGGGCGCCGCAGCTACGGCAACCCCGGGCCGGTGGCCGTGGCCGTGGCGGGCGCCCCTGGTCCGCGCCGAACGGGGTGCCGGCCACCGGTGGTTACCGGTACCAGCGGCAGGCGCCGGCGCTCGGTCCGGCCGCGCCTGACGCCCGTTTCCCGGCCCGGCCGGTCCGGGCCTGGCGGACCTCACCGGCGTGCCCCTCGGCTGGGGCGCGTTGAAGCCCCGGTCCCCCGCGCGGGGGACCGGGGCTCCGGCCGGTCGGCTCCGGTCCGGCCTCAACGGGCCGTCCGCGGGGTGCTGGGGTAGGGGAGGAGGGCCATCTCGCGGGCGTTCTTGATGGCCCGGGCCACCTCCCGCTGCTGCTGGACGGTCAGCCGGCTGACCCGGCGGCCGCGGATCTTGCCCCGGTCGGAGATGAACCGGCGCAGCAGGTCGGTGTCCTTGTAGTCGATGGAGGTGATCCCCGCCGCGATCAGCGGGTTGGGGCGGGGCGCGCGCTCCTTGCCCCTTCGGGCGTGCTTGGGCATGGTGTGTCGTTCGTTCCCTCGGTGGTCTGGTCCGGCCCGAAGGGGGCCGTCACCAGCTGGACTTGGTCACGCCGGGCAGCTCACCGGCGTGCGCCATCCGACGCAGGTTGATCCGGGAGAGGCCGAAGGCGCGCAGGTGGCCGCGAGGACGGCCGTCCACGGCGTCCCGGTTGCGCACCCTGGTGGCGCTGGCGTCGCGCGGCTGGCGGCGCAACTCGGCCTGGGCCGCCGCCCGTTGGGCCGGGTCGCGGTGCGGGTCGCGGATGATCTCCTTCAGCTCGGCCCGGCGGGCGGCGTAGCGGGCGACGACCGCCCGGCGCTGCTCGTTCTTGGCGATCTTGCTGGTCTTGGCCATCTCGGGTGGTTCTCCGCTCAGATCTTCTCGCCACGGGCCCGGACGCGGGCGACGGCCCGCTCGATGCCGATGACGTCCACGGTCTTGATGCCCTTGGCGCTGAGCCGGAGCCGGACGAACCGGTGCTCGCTGGGCAGCCAGTACCGCCGGGTCTGGATGTTGGGGTTGAAACGGCGCGGGGTGCGCCGGTGGGAGTGCGAGATCTGGTTGCCGAACACCGGCTTGCGGCCGGTCAGTTGGCAGTGTGCCGACATCGGGGCTCCGTTCCTCGGGTGGTCGCTCGGGGAATGCCCGGGTCAGTCGGTCGGGGTGAGCAGGCCGCGCTGGTAGGCGCGGACCAGGTTGCGCGGGACGAGGTGGCGCTGGCCGTCGATGGTGATCGGCACCAGGTCGGGCGGGCTCGCCTTCCACTGGGCGCGGCGGTGGCGGGTGTTGCTGCGCGACATCTTGCGCTTGGGCACGGCCATCTCGGGTCAGCTCCTCGGGGGTGTCGGGGGCGGGTGCGGCCGCCGGGAGCGGCGACCACACCCACCTTATTGGAAATGGTTTCCGTTTGCGTATAGTACCCCCATGGCACGCGACGACCTACGCCCAGTGATCAAGCTCCGCTCCACCGAGGGCACCGGCTACACGTATGTGACCCGCAAGAACCGCCGGAACAACCCGGACCGGCTGGAGTTGCGCAAGTACGACCCGGTGCTGCGCCGGCACGTCCTCTTCCGGGAGGAGCGCTGACGGCCCGCGCGGACCGGCCGGCCGGGCGTCGGCGCTCAGCCGGCCGCCGCCCTGGGGAGCGCGGCCACGAACTCCACCAGGTCCGGCAGCTTGAAGCCGGCCAGCCCGCGCTCCCGCAGGAACGCCGCCACCGCCCGCGCGCTCGGCGGCTCGGCGCCGGCCCGGGCGATCAGATGGGCGCCGACCCGCTCTCCGAGCCGGCCGTCGGGCAGGCCGAACACCCGGGCCTCCCGCACGGCGGGGTGCGCCAGGAGGTGGTTCTCCACCTCCTCGGCCGCGACCCGCTGGCCACCCCGGTTGATCTGCCGCCCGGTCCGCCCCACCATGGTCAACTCCCCACCCTCGGCGATCCGGACCAGCTCCCCGGTGCGGTGGAAGCCGTCCTCGGTGAACGTGAACCGGTCCTGCTCCGGCGCCCGCCAGTACCCGGGAACGGTGCCCGGCCCCCGGGCCAGCAGCCGGCCCGGCGTGCCGGGCGGCACCTCCGTGCCCGTCTCGTCCACGACCCGCAGTTCGTCCGCCGGGGACAGCGGCCGGCCGCAGGTGCCGACCACGGTCGACACCGGGTCGTCCAGCCGGGTCGCGGTGACCAGCCCCTCCGCGGTGCAGAACACCTGCTGCAACGCGCAGCCCAGCGCCGGTCGGACCCGGCGGGCGGCCCGCTCGTCGAGCGGTGCCCCGCCGACCTGGAGCAGGGTCAGGCTGGACAGGTCGTGTGCCGAGTGGGCCGCCGCGTCGATCCAGCCCAGCGCCAGGGGCGGCACCAGGGCGGTGTGGGTGACCCGTTCGGCGGCGATCAGCGGAAACGCCACGTCCGGCGCGGGGCTCGGGCTCAGCACCACCCGGCCGCCGGCCGCCAGGGTGCCGAGCGCGCCCGGCGCGCCCAGCGCCAGGGTCCGGGCGAGTGGCAGCGCGCACAGCTGGACGGTGTCCTCGGTGACGCCGGCCACCCGGGCGGCGGCGCGCAGCGTGTACCCGAGCGCGTCGTGGCCGGGGGCGACCAGCTGGGGCAGCCCGCCGGTGGGCCCGGCCAGCCGGAGCAGCGCCGGGCCGGCCGGGTCCGGCTCCGGCGCCGCCCGCACCGGGTCCCGAGGCACGGTCTCCAGGGCGGTGTGCGGGCCGGGCTCGCCGGCCACCAACACCGCCCGCAGCGACGGTAGTTCGGGGCGCAGCCGGCTGGCGAGCGCCCGGTGGTCGTAGCCGGCCAGCAGGTCCGGCACCACCAGCACGCGCGCCTCGGTGCCGGCGCAGAGGAAGCGCACCTCGGTGTCCCGGTGCTCGGGCTGGGCCAGCACCGGCAGCGCGCCCAACCGGAAGAGCGCGAACAGCACCTCGAAGAACGCGGCCACGTTGGGCAGTTGCACGACCACCCGGTCGCCGGCCGTCACGCCGAGCGCGGCCAGCCCGGCGGCCATCCGGTCCACCCGGCCGTCCAGCCGGGCGTAGGACCAGCGTCGTTCGCCGTCCACCAGGGCTACCCGGTCCGGGTGGGCGACGGCCGCCTCCCGCAGCAGTCGGCCCAGCGGCTCGCCGCGCCAGTGGCCGGCCGCCCGGTAGTGGGCCGCCAACTCGATTGCGTTGGCTGGGGGTTGGGGAAACGGGAGGTCGGCTGGCGCGGAGACGTCGACGGGTGGGGCTGGGGGGTGGTTGGGGGACACCGGGCGCGGCCTCCTGAACGGCGAAGGGCGGCGGGCCGGAAACGACCGACCCACGTGAAGTTAGGTAAGCCTTACCTTAACTCCCCGGGTGTGCCGGTCGCCGGCCGCGCCGCCGCCCCTCACTCGGCCAGCGCCGTCACCACCAGCTCGAACGCCCCGTCCGCCCCGTCACCCGCCAGGTCCAGGCTGTACACCGTCACCGGCGTGCCGTCGTGCCGCTCGTGCGGGTGCGCCACCACCGTCGCTCGCCACCGCTCCGGGTCGTAGCGCAGCGCCAACGCCGCACGCTCACCCCGCAGTTCGGCCCGGCCGGGAGCGGTCAGCGTCGGCCGGTGGAAGGAGACGAACCGTTCGACCACGGCCAGCGGACCCGCCCCGGCGAACGCGTCCCGCACGGTCAACACCCCGTCCGCGAAGGTCAGGTTCCGGACCAGCGAGGCCAGGCCCGGCACCGGATAGGCCGCGCCGATCTCCAGCCGCAACCTCGCCAGGGCCGGCGCGTGCTCGGCCAGCAGCACCTCGGCCACCGCCCGCGCCGAACTCTCCTGCCCGACACCGTTGACCAGCGGCAGGCTGTGCCCCTGCGAGCCGTTGCAGAGGATGTCGTAGCGCTTCGGCCCGAAGTAGTCCCGGGTGTAGTGGCCGGCGCCCAACTCCGCGAGCAGCGGCTCGCCGTCCCGGACGAGCACGAAGGACCCCAGGTCGTTGTGGTTGTGCGGCTCCTCGTTGTGCCCGCCCTTGGCGGCCAGGGCCACCTCGCCGCCGGCCGCCCGCTGCCGGCTGACCAGCCACTGCGCGTCCGGCAGGTAGCCGCCCGGGTCGGGCCCGGCCGGCGCGGCCTCGGCCGCCCCGCCGGCGTGCCGCGTCGCCCACACCAGCGACCGCAGCGCCGGGCCCCAACGGCCGCAGTGGTCCACCGGATCGGCCGTCCTGGTCGCCTCGTCGGGTGGCGTCACCGCCGGGAAGCGGTGCCGCAGGAACGCCGCCAACCCCGGGTCCCGGGAGCCGTGCGGGCTGGCGTCCGAGAAGGCCGCGACGGCCGAGCCGCCGAGGAAGACCCGCTGCGGGAAGAGCGCGATCCGCTCCACCAGCCCGCTCGGATCGGCGAGCGGGTCCAACGCGCCGCCCGTGTAGCGCCGCAGCGCCTCCGCGTAGGCGACGAAGAAGCCGAAGCCGTAGGCCCAGTAGTCCAGGCCCTCCAGGCAGACCCCGTCCGCCCCGAAGCCGTCCAGGAAGCGCCCCATCGCCGCCAGCACCCGGACGGTGATCTCCAGCAGCTCGTCCGCCTCGGCCACCGGGTCCAGCAGGTGGAGCGCCGCCGTCCCGACCCCCGCGGCGCACACCGAGGTCCAGTTCGTGTGGCCCGACTCCCAGGCGAACGGCGGCAGTCGCAGGTACGGGTCGAGCACCCGGCGGCGGGTCTCGGCCGCGGCGCGCTCGGCCACCAGCGGGGCCAGCCGCTCCGGCAGCAAGGCGCTGATCTCGGCCAGCGCGAACCCGGTCTCGGCGGCGAACAGGTCGATCTGCCGGTCGTGCGGCACCGCGGGCGCGGGCGCCAACAGCTCGGCCAGGTGCGCCGGCAGCGCCCAGCTGTACTCGTCGCAGATCGCCCAGACGGTGTCCGCCAGCGCCGCCGTCGAGCCGTCCGGCCGGGCCACCGCGGCCAGCGCCAGGTCGGTCAGCCGGCGCCGGCGGGCGAAGTACTCGCGTTCGAACGGGGTCCGCGCGCCGTCGTCGGCGAAGCGCCGGTAGCCGGAGAACGGCAGCGGCGGGATCGGCGTCCGGCGCCACTCGGCCGCCCGCTCGTCGATCGCCCGCAGCATCCCGGCGGTCGGCGCCCGCCGGCCGGCGCGCTCCCACAGCGCCCGGTCCCGGTACCCGTCGAGCACCGCCCCCGGCCGGCCCGCGCGCAGTGCCGCCCGCACCTGGTCCCTGCTGAACGCTGCCCCTGCCATGGTCGGTCGCTCCTTCGGCCGTGCGCCGGCCCGTCCCGTCGACGGCCGGGTGGTGAGCGGGTGGGAACCCAGGGCAGGATGGCAGCGCGCACCGAAGCCCGCCAACATTTAGCCGGAATTGAACGGAACTGATCGGTTTTCGGCGCTGGTTCCCGTACTCATGGCCGCCGCGTGGCACCGACCGGCCGGCGGGGTGTCCACGAGGGTAGCGCCAGCCCGCCCCGGCCCGGGCGGCTCAGCCGGCCGGCGCCGGCTGCCGCCGGCCCGCCACCCGGGCCAGCCGACTGCCCAACAGCACCATCCGCAGCGCCCGTTCGGCCGCGTCGGCGAGGAACTCGCCGCCCCTGGCCAGCGCTTCGGGCAGCGCCACCGGCGCCGGCAGGATGCCGCTGAAGGCGTCCACGCCGATCCGCCTGGCCTCGTCCGCGCCCTCCCCGATGGTGCCGGCCAGCACCAGCACCGGCACGCCCAGCGCCTTGGCCCGGCGGGCCACCTCGCCGGGGATCTTCCCCCGCGACGACTCCCGGTCCAGCGCCCCCTCCGCGGTGACCACCAGGTCGGCGCCCGCCAGCCGGGCGTCCAGCGCGACATGGTCGAGCAGCACCTCGAACCGGGGCCGCAGCGCCGCGCCCAGCGCGGCGAGACCGGCGCCAAGACCGCCCGAGGCACCGGTGCCGGGGCCGGCCGCCAGGTCGACGCCGGCCGGCGCCACGTCCCTGGCCAGCACCGCCGCCCACCGCTCCAGGGCCAGCGAAAGCTCCTCGACCCGGGCCGGCGACGCGCCCTTCTGCGGCCCGAACACCCGGGCCACCCCGCGCGGCCCGCACAGCACGTTGAACGGGTTGCAGGCGACGACGATCTCGGTGTCGGCCAGCCGCGGGTCGAGGCCGGTCGGGTCGATCCGGTGCAACCGGCCCAACGCCGCGCCACCGGACGGCAGTTCCCGCCCGTCCGCGTCCAACAGCCGGGCGCCCAGGGCCTGGAGCGCGCCGGCCCCGCCGTCCGAGGTGCCGGAGTCGCCGCAGCCGACCAACACCCGCCGCACGCCGGCGTCCATGGCGGCGCCGATCAGCTCGCCCACCCCGCGGGTGGTGGTCACCCCCGGGTCGCGCAGCCCCGGTGGCACCAGCGCCAGGCCGGCCACCGCGGCCATCTCCACCACGGCGGTGTCGCCCAGCAACGCCCAGTGGCCGCGCACCGGCCGGCCGACCGGGCCGGTCGCGACGCGCGGCACCAGCCGGCCGCCGGCCGCCTCGGCCAGCGCCTCGGCGGTGCCCTCGCCGCCGTCCACCAGGGGCAGTTGGTCGATCTCGACGTTCGGCGCGACCCGCCGCAGGCCGGCGGCTATCGCCCGGGCGGCGGCGGGCGCCGACAGGGACTCCTTGAAGCCGCTGGGCGCGACGACGATGCGGTAAGGGAACAGCATGGTGAGAGCTCCTTAGGGGGCGACGCCGAACAGCGGCCAGACGGCCAGGGCGAAGAACAGGACGAGGGCCGCGGTCAGCGGCGCCAGCACGGCGGACAGCCGCAGCAGGTCACCGGGGGTGTAGGTGGGCACCCCCGGTATGTCGGAGAAGAGCGCCACCGGTTTCGCCGAGGCGGGCAGCGTGTGGCAGAAGCCGGCCGCCGCCGTCGAGGCCAGCGCCGCCGAGACCGGGTCGACGCCGGCCCCGGCCGCCGCGGCCACCACCAGCGGCACCAGCACGCTGGACCGGGCCGAGCGCGACTGGAGCACCAGGTGGGCCGCCGTGCTCACGGCGACGACCACCGCCAGGAACGCCCACGGTTCCACCGCGCCGGCGGGCAGCCCGCCGAGCAGCCAGTCGGCCGCGCCGGAGTCCAACAGGGCGACGCCCAGCGCCATCGTCGCCGCCATGAACAGCAGCAGCGACCACGGCACGGTGCCCAACGCGGTCCGCAGGGACACCGCCCGCATCCAGGGCGTCGTCACCACCACGGCCCCGGCCAGCGCCACCACCGCGGGCGACAGCCCGTGCAGCGGCTCCGAGCACCAGAGCAGCACCACGGCGCACAGCAGCGCCGCGCAGCGCCGTTCCACCGGCGTCAACGGCCCGGTCACCGGCCGGTCGTCGGCCGGCGCCAGCTCCGCCGGGTCGATCGAGACCGGCGCCCGCCGGTCCGCCCGGCGGGTGGTGGTCCACAGCACGACCTCGGCGGCCAGGTGGGAGGAGACCACCGCCAACGGCAGCCCCAGCAGCAGCCACTGGTGGAAGCCGATCCGCGTCCCGGTGCTCTCCCACAGCACCGACACGGTGATCAGGTGGGCGCCGGCCCCGATCAGGGTGGCGACGGCCGACAGCAGTATCACCGTCGGGAAGAGCAGCGCCAGCGCCACCACCACCCGGCGCCGGTCGGCCAACGCCCGGGCCAGGGCGAGGAAGACGGGCAGCGCGAGGGCGGCCCGCCCGGAGGTGGCCGGCACCGCGAACGCGGAGACCACCAGCGCGGCCGTGCTCAGGTGGACCAACTGCCGCACCGTGCGGGCGCCGCCCACCAGGAAGGCGGCCAGCCGCCCGGCGAGCCCGCTCGCCGACACCGCGGCGGCCAGCACGAAGGCACAGATCAGCAGCCAGATGGTGGGGTCGCCCAGGGTGGTGAAGAAGGCGTCGGCCGGCGTGACCCTGGTCAGCACCAGGGCGAGGCCGGCGCCGAGGGCGACCAGGGTGTCGTCCAGCGGGGTGGCGACCCAGGCGCAGGTGGCGAGCGCGAACACGGCCAGCGTGATCCGGGCCTGCCAGCCGAGCCCCGGGAAGTTCAGGGGCACCAGCAGCAACCCGGCCAGGCTCAGCGCGGCGCTCAGGGCGATGGACTGACGGGCGGAGGTGAACAGCACCAGACCAGTCTCGAAACGACCGCTGAGTCCTCAATGAACCCGGGATGAGAGGGATTTCATCTTCGGGTCACCGGCCGCCAGCGGGGGTACCCGGCGGCGGGCCGGTCAGTGCGGCAGCCGGTAGCCCATGCCGCGCAGCGTCTCCACGCAGCCGCTGCCCAACTTGCGGCGCAGCGCCCGGACGTAGACGTCCACGATGTTGGAGCCCGGGTCGAAGTCGTAGCCCCACACGTGGGAGAGGATCTGCTCCCGGGAGAGCACCTGCCCCGGGTGCCGCAGGAACAGCTCCAGCAGGGTGAACTCGCGGGCCGTCAGGTCCACCACGGTGCTCCCGGCCCGGGCCCGGCGGGTGCGCAGGTCAAGGCTCAGCTCGCCGCTGCGCAGCACCGTCACCTCCGGTGCCCGGGCCGCGGTGCGCAGCCGCAGCCGGACCCGGGCCAGCAGCTCCTCGAAGCGGAACGGCTTGGTCATCCAGTCGTCGGCGCCGCCCTCCAGGCCGGCGACGGTGTCGCGCACCGAGTCCCGCGCGGTCAGCACGATCACCGGCACGGTGACCCGGGCCTCGCGCATCTCGCGCAGCACGGTGAACCCGTCCCGGCCGGGCAGCCCGATGTCCAGCAGCAGCAGGTCGAAGGAGCCGGTCAGCACGTAGTCGAGCGCCTCGTCGCCGTCCCTGGCCACGGTGGTGGTGAACCCGTTGGCCCGCAGCCCCTTGCGCACGAAGGCGGCGATCCGCTCCTCGTCCTCGGCGATCAGTATCCGGTTCACGGTGTCTCCAGGAGCAGGACGAAGGTGGCGCCGCCGCCGGGGGTGGGCCGGACCTCGGCCCGCCCGTGATGGCCCTCGGCGATGGCCCGGACGATGGACAGGCCGAGACCGGCGCCGCCGCCGCGCCGCTGGGCGCCGCGCCAGAACCGGTCGAAGACGACCTCGCGGTCCGCCTCCGGCACTCCGGGGCCGGTGTCGGCGACATACAGCTCGATCCGGTCCGGCAGCCGCCGGGAGCCGATCCGGACGAGGTCCCCGGGGGCGGTGTGCGAGACCGCGTTCTGGGCCAACTGCACCATCGCCTGGGTGATCCGCTGCGGATCGAGGGCGCTCTCGTGGTCGGCGACCTCGGCCAGCTCCCAGCGCCGGTCGCCCAACGCCCGCGCCTTGACGTAGACATCGGCGGTCAGCTCGGCCAGCTGCACCGGCTCGGGGCGCACGAAGTCCGGCTGCTCGGCCTTGGCCAGCAGCAGCAGGTCCTCCACGATCCGGCTCATCCGGTCCAGCTCGTCGCTGACCAGCCGCAGCGTCTCCCGCCGTTCGGCGGCGCTGGCCTCGCCCTCGCCGTCGCTCATCAGCTCCAAGTGGCCGCGGACGATGGTGATCGGGGTGCGCAGTTCGTGCCCGGCGTCGTCGACGAACCGGCGCTGGGTGGCGAACGCGGCCTCCAGCCGGTCGAGCATCGCGTTGAAGGTCCTGGCCAGCGCGGCGACGTCGTCGTCGGAGTCGGCGACCGGGATGCGTTGGGCGAGGTCCTGCTCGGTCAGCCGGGCCGCGGTGTTCCGCACCAGCCGGACCGGGGCGAGGATGTTGCCGGCCACCCACCAGCCGACCGCCGAGGTCAGCACCAGCGCGCCGGCCGCGACGACGACCAGCACGCCGACCACGTCGCGCACCGAGGAGTTCTCCTCCTGCGGGTGGAAGGCGACGATGAAGACCGCTGGTTCGGTGGACCCCTCGTGGGTGATGTCGAGCCTGGCCCAGCGGACCTCGCCGGCCGCTCGGCGCAGAGTGCCGGCGCGGTCCGGGTCGGCGACGATCCGCGCCACCGCGTCCGGGTCCTCGTGCAGCGGCAGCGGGGTGCGGATCTCGCGCGGCTGGCGGACCAGGGTGCCGCCGGACGGTCCTGGCACGAAGCCGATGAGCTCCTCGGCCGGCTCGGGGAACTGCCGCGTCAGGTAGTCGGTCAGCAGCTGTCGCGGGTCGGTGAACGACTGCCCGGTGCGCACGTCCCGCCCGAACTCCACGAAGTTGTGGAACTCGGCGGTCTCCTGGGCCAGGATCTGGTTGACCCGGTCGTTCATGTCCCGCCACAGCACGGAGCGGACGATGACGACGACGGTGACCAGGGACACCGCCATCAGCACCACCACCCACAGCAGGATGCGGAACCTGGCGCTGACCCGGAACGGGCCGCGGGCCCGCCGGTCAGTCGTCGTCGTCCTCGTCGTCGTCCCGGTCGTCGTCCTGGTCGTCCCAGTCGTCGTCCGGCTCGGGTGGGGTCTGTCGGTCGTCGTCATCCAGCGCGGTCTCGGTGGGTCGGGGCGGGGGCGCCACCTCCTCGTCGGGCGCGTCCGTCGCGTCCGACGCGGGCGGCGGCGCCGGCTCGGCGGGCCGCACCAGCTCGACGTCGGGGGCGACGTCCGGCGGCGCGGCGTCCCCGGCGAGCACCTGGCTCATCCCCGCGATGCCCACGGGGATGAGGACCACGGCGGCGAGCGCCGCCACCCGGTGTGAGAAGGCCATGCCCACCAGGCTGCGGGGCGAGTGACCGCTTTGTCATGAGAGGAAGATGAGAGATTCCTCATCTGGCCGCCGGCCCGCGCGCCGGGCGCACGCCCGTCAGCCGCCCGCGCCGCCCCGTGCCAGCCGGCCCGCCCGCCCCGCGTACGCCCGTCAGCCGCCCGCGCCGCCGCCGGCGGTGGCCGGCTCGGTCGGCGCCGCCTTCTCGTCCGACTCGCCGGCCGCGCCCGCCGCTTCCGTCCCGGCCGGCGGGCCAGCCCGGCCGGCCGGGCCCGGGCCGAGCAGCCCGACGGCCAGCGCGACCACGGCGAGGACTCCCGCGCTCCACAGCAGGGCGGTGACGCTGGCCGCCTCCACCACGATGCCGCCCAGGGCCGCGCCGAGCGCGATGGCGGCGGTGAACACCCCCACGTAGAGGCCGGTGATGTGTTCCACCCGGTGCGGCGCGGCCTGGGTCATCCAGATCTGGCCGGCCACCGAGAGCCCGCCGTAGGCCAGGCCCCACAGGGCGACGGTGAGGCCGGTGAACCAGGTGACCGTGCCGAGCAGCGCGAGCAGCGGCAGCGCGACGGCGATGCCGAGCGTCAGCGCCAGCACGGTGGCCCGGGCGTGGCTGGCCGCCCGGGCGCCGGCCGCGAAGTTGCCGACCAGCCCGAACACCCCGTAGACCAGCAGCACCAGGGCGATCGCCGAGGGCGAGAGGCCGGTCTTCTCCTCCAACACCGGCCGCACGTAGGTGTAGGCGGCGAAGTGCGCGGTGACCAGGAAGGCGATCAGCACCAGGCCGACGGTGACGGCGGGGACGCGCAGCAGCGGCTCGGACGCGGTGCTCCCGCCGGTCTCGGCCGGTGCCGGCGGGCGGGGCAGCCGGGGCAGGCTCAGCAGCAGCCCGACGGTGAGCAGCAGCGCGGCGCCGGCCAGCGAGGCGAACGCGGCCCGCCAGCCGAAGGCGTTGCCGATCAGGGTGCCGAGCGGCACCCCGACGACGGAGGCCGCCGCGACGCCGCTGACCGCGAAGGACACCGCCAGCGCGATGTTGCGGGGCGCCACCAGCCGGGTCGCCACCGCGGAGGCCAGGCCCCAGACGGCGCCCATGCCGAGGCCCAGCACGATCCGGGAGACCAGCAGCAGGCCGAAGCCGTTGGCCACGGCGGTCAGTACGTTCCCGACCGCCAGCACCACCATCGCGGCGGCCAGCACGAGCCGCCGGTCGAGACCGCCCAGCAGGCGCGGGATGGTGGGCGCGGCCACGGCGGTGACCAGCCCGGTGATGGTCAGGCTGTAGCCGGCGGTGCCCTTGCTGACTCCCAACCCCTCGGCCATCGGCGTCAGCACGCCGACCGGCAGCATCTCGGAGGTGACCACCACGAAGGTGCTCAACGACAACACGGCGACCGCCACCCACTGCCAGGGGGTGGTGCGCGCGTCCAAGCCGGAGTCGCGCTCCGGCGCATGCGAACCCATGCCAGCCAGCCAAACAGCGGGTCGCGGGCCGAACAACAGCGATCTGCTCAACGATCGATCAGCTACGCTCATCGATGAGTCGACCGAGGAGGCGCCGTGAACCAGGTGCACGTCCAGGAGATCGAGTGCCTGCTCGCCCTCGCCGAGGAGCTGCACTTCGGGCGGACGGCCACCCGGCTCGGTTGTTCCCAGAGCCGGGTCAGTCAACTCGTCGCCGGGCTCGAACGGCGGGTCGGTGTGCGGCTGGTGGAGCGCACCAGCCGGCGGGTGGCGCTGACCCGGTTCGGCGCGCAGTTCGTGGACGAGGTGCGGCCCGCCTACCAGACGCTCTCCCAGGTGGTCGGCCAGGCGCGGGAGCGGGCCAGGCGGGGGGCCCTGAGGCAGCTGCGGGTCGGCTTCCACGGCAGCGTGTACGAGGAGATCGCCGAGGCGTTCCGGCAGTTGCGGGTGCGGCACGAGGTGACGGTGGCGTTGAGCGAGATCCCGCTCGGCTCCCCCTTCTCCGCCGTGCTGGACGGGCGGTTGGACGCGGCGGTGGTCGAACTGCCGGCGCGGGAGGCCGCGTTGACCGTCGGCTACCGCTTCCCGCCGCAGGACCGGCTGCTCGCGGTGGCCGCCAGCCACCCGCTGGCCCGGGCCGGGCGGGCCGACGTCGAGGAGTTGGCGGGCCTGGACGTCCTGCACCCCACCGGCGACGCCCCCGACTACTGGCGGGTGGCCCGGGTGCCCGCCGCCACCCCGCTGGGCGTGCCCATCCGGTCCACCACCGGCATCACCACGGTGCAGGAGGGGTTGGCGCTGGTGGCCACCGGGGAGCACGCCATGCTGGTCTGCCGGCCGCTGGCCGAGCGGACCACCCGCGGCGACATCCGCTATCTGCCGGTCCACGGGCTGGACGAGCCGTCCCAGCTCGGACTGATCTGGCGCACCGACCGCACCACCCCGCAACTCGGCGCGCTGGCCGGGCTGTTGGCCGACGAGTTCGCCCGCCCTTCACGTCCGGCGCACGTCCCCGCGTGAACTGACGTTTCTCCTGGTCAACGACTTGTTAACAGCGTCTCGCATGGCAAGACGATGATCGAGAGCGGTTGCGAACGCCCGGAGCGCGCCCCCAAGATGGGGCTCGTGATCGCACCGAGCCAGACCCGGCAGACGCGCCCCGGCGTGCGCTCCG
The DNA here is from genome assembly GCF_031845445.1 of Streptomyces chisholmiae. NCBI lineage: Bacteria > Bacillati > Actinomycetota > Actinomycetes > Kitasatosporales > Streptomycetaceae > Streptomyces > Streptomyces chisholmiae. Next base: position 250,761 of record NZ_JAVREO010000011.1, read on the forward strand.
GCGTGTGCGAGCACGGCTGTTGTCCGGTCTGAACCCACCCCTCGGTTCAGTCCCCCCGCCGGCGGGCGTCGCCCGTCGTCGGCCGACGACGCTCCCGGAGCATCCCATGACGGCTTCCCCCCGCCCCGCCCGCCGCGCGCCGCGATGTCGCCGCGCGACCCTCGCCTGACGGCGCCCCCCGCCTGACGGCACCGCACGGATGGTCACCCGGCCGGACCGGGCGATCCGCCGTGCCCTGGGCGCCCGGGACCGGCGGCCCGAGCCCCACAAAACAGGGCCGACCCCACGGAACCGCGGCGACTCCCACGGAACAGCAGTAACCCACGGAACAGCACCGACAGCACGGAAAGGTGTGCCATGTGCGGAATAGCCGGGTGGGTCGACCACTCCGGGCTCGGCCCCGACGCGCGGGCCGTCGCGGAGAAGATCAACGACGAGCAGACCCACCGGGGCCCGGACGGCTCCGGCGTCTGGCTCGCCGACCACGCGGTCCTGGCGCACCGCCGGTTATCGGTCCTGGACATCGAGCACGGCGCGCAGCCGATGCTGCTGCACGACCCGGCGACCAACGAGGCGCGGCTCGCCCTCAGTTACAACGGCGAGCTGTACAACTACCGTGAACTGCGGGCCGAGTTGGCCTCCCGGGGGCACCGCTTCCGGACCACCGGCGACACCGAGGTGGTGCTCGCCGCCTGGGCCGAGTGGGGCGCCGGCGCGGTGGAGCGGTTCAACGGGATCTTCGCGTTCGCCGTCTGGGACGAGCCGGCCCAGACCCTCTGGCTGGTCCGCGACCACCTCGGCGTCAAGCCGCTGCACTACCACCACGACGGCGGCCGGCTGATCTTCGGCTCCGAGGCCAAGTCGATCCTCGCCCACCCCGAGGTGCGCACCGAGATCGACGCGGACGGGCTGCGCCAACTCGTCCTGCCGCTGCTGAAGTTCCCCGGCGCCAACCCCTACCGGGGGATCGCCGAGGTACTGCCCGGTCAGGTCCTGGAGTTCTCCCGCCGTGGGGTGCGCACCACCCGGTACTGGGACATCGCCACCCTGGTCAGCCGCCCCGCCGAGCCCGACGACCTGGCCGGCGCCGTCGCCCGGCTGCGCGAGCTGCTGCACGACACCGTCACCCGGCAGACCATTGCGGACGTGCCGCTGGGCACCTTCCTCTCCGGCGGCCTGGACTCGTCGGCGGTCACCGCCATCGCCGGCGGCCTGCCCGACCGCCGCGGCGTCAGCTCCTTCTCGGTGGACTTCAGCGACGCGGCCGGCTCGCCCGACTCCCGCTCCGCGCAGGACCGCCGCTTCGCCCGCGAGGCGGCCGACCACATCGGCTCCCGGCACACCAACGTGGTGCTGGACGCCACCCGGCTCGCCGACAGCGCCGTCCGGGACGCCACGGTGCGCGCCCGGGACCTGCCCAACGGCTTCGGCGACCTGGACATGAGCCTGCTGCTGCTCTGCCAGGAGGCCCGCCGGCACGTCACCGTCGCGCTCTCCGGCGAGGCGGCGGACGAGATCCTCGGCGGCTACCTGTGGTTTCACGAGCCGACCGCGGTCGCCGCCGACACCTTCCCGTGGATGGCCGACGGGCCCGCCCACGGCTACCTGCACCAGCGGGTGCTGTCCACCATCGACCCCGACCTCAGGCAGCGGCTGCGGCTGGACGAGTACCTGGCCGACGAGTACGCCACCGCGCTCGGCCGGCTCGACCTCGACCCCGCCCTCGACCCGGCCGAGCGCCGCCACCGGGAGACCGTCTACCTCGCCGTCAGCTACTTCCTGACCATGCTGCTCGACCGCAACGACCGGCTCTCCATGGCCAACGGCCTCGAGGTGCGGGTCCCGTTCTGCGACCACCGGATCGTGGAGCACGTGGTGACCCTCTCCCGGCACGTGCACAACGCCGGCGGCCGGGAGAAGGGCGTGCTGCGGGACGCGGTCGCCGACCAGCTGCCGCCCGGCGTCCTCAACCGGAAGAAGTCGCCCTACCCCACCTCGCCCGACCCGGAGTACTCGCGCCGACTGGTCGAGCACCTCACCCGGGTGCTGCACGATCCGCCCGCCGGGCTGCGGGACATCTTCGCCGCCCCCCTGCTGGACCCGGCGCGGATCACCGAGGCGGCCAGGTCGCACGGCCTGGTCAGCAACTTCGAGGGCGAGGTCATCCTCAACTTCGCCTCCTGGCTGCGCCAGTACAGCCCGCAGCTGACCGACTGACCCGCGTCCCGCACCAACCCCCGCGCCACCCCCGTAACCGCCCCGCCCCCGACCACCCGCACTCTGGGAGCCGCGACGTGTCCACCCGTGACATCCACCAGCAGACCCGGGACCACCTCTGGCTGCACTTCACCAACCACGCCCGGCTCAGCGCCGGCGGCGAGGTCCCGGTCATCACCCGGGCCGAGGGCGCCCACTTCTGGGACGCCAGCGGCCGGCGCTACCTGGACGCCCTGTCCGGGCTGTTCGCCGTCAACGTCGGCCACGGCCGGCCCGAGCTGGCCGAGGCCGCCGCCCGGCAGATCCGGGAGCTGGACTTCGCGCCGATCTGGGGCCAGACCCACCCGCGCGCCGCCGAGCTGGCCGAGGCCCTAGCCGACCGCGCCCCCGGCGACCTCAACCGGGTCTTCTTCACCAACAGCGGCAGTGAGAGCGTGGAGACCGCGTGGAAGCTGGCCAAGCAGTACTTCCGGGCCGTCGGCCAGCCGGGACGGCACAAGGTGATCAGCCGCACCCTCGCCTACCACGGCACCACCCAGGGCGCGCTGTCCATCACCGCGCTGCCGCCGCTGCGCGCCCCGTTCGAGCCGCTGGTGCCCAGCGGCGCCAAGGTGCCGACCACCGACCGCTACCGCGCCCCGGCGCACCTGCGCGACGACGAGGAGGCGTTCGGCCGCTGGGCGGCCGACCGGATCGCGGAGGCCATCGAGTTCGAGGGGCCGGAGACCGTCGCCGCGGTCTTCCTCGAACCGGTACAGAACTCGGGTGCCGCGATCCCGCCGCCCCGGGGCTACTTCGAGCGGGTCAGGGAGATCGCCGACCGGTACGGGGTGCTGCTGGTCGCCGACGAGGTGATCACCTCCTTCGGCCGGATCGGCGACGCCTTCGCCATCAACCGCTACGGCGTCGTCCCCGACATCATCACCGGCGGCAAGGGACTCACCTCCGGCTACGTGCCGGCCGGCGTCGCGATCGCCAGCGACCGGCTCTTCGAGCCGTTCACCCGCCCGGAACACACCTTCGTGCACGGCTCCACCTTCGCCGGCCACCCGGTCGCCGCCGCCGTGGCCCTGGAGAACCTGGCGATCTTCGACCGGGAGAAGCTCAACGAGAACGTCCGCGCCAACGAGGACCGCTTCCGCGCCACCCTCGCCCAGCTCAAGGACCTGCCGCTGGTCGGCGACGTGCGCGGCGCCGGCTACTTCTGGGGCGTCGTGCTGGTCAAGGACCAGGCCACCCGCGAGACCTTCACCGCCGACGAGCGCCGCCGGCTGCTGCACGAGCTGCTGGGCCCCGCACTGCGGGCCGCCGGGCTGCACGTCCGGCTGGACGAGCGCGGCGACCCGGCCATCCTGCTGGCCCCGCCGACCACCGTCGGCCCGGCCGAGTTCACCCTCATCGAGCAGGTGCTGCGCGCCGCCCTCACCGAGACCTGGCGGAGGTTCTGAGGTGGCGGCCACCCTGGAACGGGCCCGGCCGGCCGCCGCCGGAGCCCGCCGCGGACTCGCCGGCTACCTGGCGCGCCGAATCGGCACCTTCGCCGCGGTGTTGCTCGCCGCCTACACCCTGGCGTTCTTCCTGCTGTACGCGCTGCCCAGCGACCCGGTCGCGCTGATGCTGGAGCGCCGCTCGGGTGGCGCCGGTGGCGGCACCCCGGAGCAACTCGCCGCGCTGCGCGCCGCCCACGGCCTGGACGAGCCGCTCCTGACGCGCTACTTCCGGACGTTGGGGCAGTTCCTCGGCGGCGACCTCGGCAGCTCCTTCCAGTCCGGCCAGCCGGTCCCCGAGCTGCTGGCCGCGGTCGCCCCCAACACGCTGAGCCTGGCCGGCGCCGGGCTGGCCATCGCGGTGCCGTTCTCGCTGGCGCTGGCGCTGCTCACCTCCTGGCGCCGGGACAGCGCGCCGCACCGGGTGCTGGTCAACGTGCCGGCGCTGATCGCCGCCGTGCCCGCGTTCTGGCTGGGCCTGCTGCTCGTGCAGCTGTTCTCCTTCACCCTCGGCTGGGTGCCGTCCACCGGCGGGGAAGGGCTGGCCGGCCTGGCGCTGCCGGCGGTGGCGCTCGCCCTGCCGGTCTCCGCCGCGCTGACCGCCGTCCTGGTACGCGGCCTCGACGACGTGCAACAGGCCCCGTTCGTCGAGCTGCTGCGGGCCCGCGGGCTGCCCTGGCGGCGGATCTACCTGCGCCATGTGGCGCGCAACGCGCTGCTGCCGTTCGTGACCCTGGCCGGGCTGACCGTCGGTGGGCTGCTGGTCGGCACGGTGATCACCGAGACCGTCTTCGCTCGGGCCGGCCTCGGCCGGCTGCTCGCCTCCGCCGTGGAGACCAGGGACGCCCCCGTGGTGCTGGCCATCGCGGTGCTCGCCGGCCTGGTCTTCGCCGCCGTCAATCTGCTGGTCGACCTGCTCTACCCGCTCCTCGACCCGCGGCTGCGCCGGCAGGACGGAGGCGTCCCGGCATGACCCGCACCCTCCGCCCGACGCGGCGCGGCCGGCGACCCGCCACCGTGCCCTGGCTGGCGCTGACCGTGCTGGCGCTGGCCGCCGTGGCGGCGCTGTTGCCCGGGCTGCTCGCGCCGGGCGACCCGCTCGACGGCGACATCGCCCGCCGCCTCGAAGGGCCCTCCCTCGGCCACCCGTTCGGCACCGACGAGCTGGGCCGCGACCTGCTCAGCCGGGTGCTGCACGGCACCCGGGCCAGCCTGGCCACCGCGCTGCTCGCGCTGGCCTTCGCGTTCGGCCTGAGCCTGCTGATCGGGCTGGCCGCCGGCTACCTCGGCGGCCTGGTGGACCGGGTGCTGATGGCCGGCGTCGACGTGCTGCTGGCGCTGCCCTCGCTGCTGATCTCGCTGCTGGTCGTCTCAGGGCTCGGCACCGGCCCGGTCAACCTGGCGGTCGCCGTCGGCATCGCCTCCGTGCCGGCGCTGGCCCGGGTCACCAGGGCCGAGGTGCTGCGGGTCAGCTCGCAGCCCTTCGTGGAGGCGGCCGGCGGCTACGGGCTGGCCCGCCACCGGGTGCTGCTGCGGCACGTGCTGCCGCACGCCCGCGGCCCCGTCACGGCGCTGGCCGCGCTGGAACTGGCCACCATGGTGCTGTCGGTCTCCGCGCTCAGCTTCCTCGGCTACGGCACGCGGCCACCCGACCCGGAGTGGGGCAACCTGATCGCCGGCGGCCGCGACTACTTCGCCACCGCCTGGTGGTTGACCACTCTGCCCGGTGTCGTCCTCGCCTGCGTGGTGCTCGCGCTGCACCGGCTCGGCCGCGCCCTCGACGCCTCGAAGGCGGGCCTGGTATGACCGACACCCTCGCCACCACCACCGACCAGCGGCCCGTGCTGCGCCTCGACGGGCTGCGCGTCAGCTACCCGGAGCGGCACGGCGACGGCGCGACCCGGGCCGTCGACGACCTCTCGCTGACCGTGCCGGCCGGCGGCACGGTCGCCGTCGTCGGCGCCTCGGGCTCCGGCAAGTCCACCCTGGTCAACGCCCTGTTGGGGCTCACCCCCAAGGCCGCTCGGGTGGACTTCAGGCGGCTGGAGTTCCGCGCCGGCGCCGACGCCGAGGCGCGGGTCGTCACCGACCCGAGGGAACTGCGCGGCCGGGCGGTCGGCCTGGTCCCGCAGGACCCGGTCCGCTCACTCGACCCGCTGACGCGGATCGAGGCACACTTCTTCGAGCTGCACCGGCACTTCCTCGGCCGGATCGACCGGGCGGCCAGCCGGCGGCGCACCGTCGCCGCGCTGGCGGCCGTCGGCGTCGACCGGCCGGCCCGCCGGCTGCGGCAGTACCCGCACGAACTCTCCGGCGGGCTGCGGCAGCGGGTGCTGATCGCGCTCGCCCTGGTCGGGGAGCCACGGCTGCTGCTCGCCGACGAGCCCACCTCCAACCTGGACGCCACCGTGCAGCGGCGGGTGCTCGACCTGTTCGACGAGGTGCGGGCCGCGCGCGGGCTGTCGCTGCTGCTGGTCACCCACGACATCGCGGTGGCCGGGGAGCGCGCCGACCGGCTGCTGGTGATGCGGGACGGGCGGATCGTCGAGTCCGGGCCCACCCGCGAGGTTCTGACGCGCCCCCAGGACCCCTACACCCAACGGCTGTTGGAGTCGCTGCCCAGCCGGCTGCCGGCCCGCCCCGCGTTCCGGCCGGCCAGCCCGCCGCGGATCGTACTGGCCGCCGACGGGCTCACCAGGAGCTTCGCCGGCGGGCGGCGGGACGCCCCGGTGACCGCCGTCCAGGACGTCTCGCTCACCCTGCACCGGGGCCAGACCGTCGCCGTCGTCGGCGAGTCCGGCGCCGGCAAGTCCACCCTGCTGCGGCTGCTCACCGGCCTGGCCACACCGGACCGGGGCACCGTCGCGCTGGACGGGCACCCGCTGCGGCCCGGCCGGCCGGCGCGCGCCGCCCTCGCCCGCCGGGTCCAGCTGGTCTACCAGAACCCGGCCAGCAGCCTGAACCCGTCGCTGCCGGTCGGCCGGACCGTCGCCGAGCCGCTGGAGGCGCACCACGTCGGGACCGCCAGATCCCGCGCCGAGCGCGCCGCCGAGCTGCTGCGCCAGGTCGAGCTGCCGGCCGAGCTGGCCCAACGCCGCCCCACCGAACTCTCCGGCGGGCAGCTGCAACGCGTCGCCATCGCCCGGGCCCTCGCCCTGGAACCGGACGTGGTGGTGCTCGACGAGCCCGTCTCGGCGCTGGACCAGGCCGTGCGGTTCGCGCTGCTGCGGCTGCTCACCGAACTCCAGGCCCGGCTCGGCGTCGGCTACCTGCTGGTCTCCCACGACCTGGGGGTGGTGCGAGCGGTCGCCGACGAGGTGCTGGTCATGCACCGCGGCCGGATCGTGGAGAGCGGGCCGACCGAGGCCGTCTTCACCACCCCCACCAGCCCCCACACCCGGGCCCTGCTGGACGCCGTGCCCGCCCCCCACCCGACCCCGACCACCACCCCTGAGCAGAACAGGACCACACCGCTATGACCCGCGCACCCCTGACGGGCCCGCTCGCCGCCGCCACCGCCGCCACGCTCCTGCTGGCCGGGTGCGCCGGCGACGCCGCCTCCGCCGGCGGCGGCTCGCCGACCCAGCTGCGGGTCGCCTACGGCTGGTACCCGACCTGCTTCGACTACGCCCAGTCCAACCCGTTCGCGCTCTTCGGCCGCCAGGTGCTGGACACCCTGCTGAGCGAGAACCCGGAGACGGGCGAGCTGGAGCCGTACCTGGCCGAGTCCTGGGAGACCCTGGACGGCGGCCGCGCCTACGAGTTCACCCTCCGCGAGGGCGTCACCTTCAGCAACGGCGAGGAGCTGACCGCCGCGGTCGTCGCCGACAACTTCGAGAGCCTCTGGGCCCTCGCCGAGCAGGGCGTGTCGATCACCCCCGGCGCCTACCTGCGCGGCTACCAGCAAGCCGAGGCGATCGACGAACAGACCGTCCGGGTCACCTTCGACGAGCCCAACGCGGGCTTCCTCCAGGCCAACACCGAGGGCCAGTTCGGCATCATCGCGCCCGCCTCGCTCGCCGCCACCCCCGAGGAGCGCTGCGCCGAGGGCACCATCGGCTCGGGCCCCTTCGTGCTGGACGAGCGGGTCCAGGACGAACGCGTCGAGTACCTCCGGCGGGACGGCTACGACTGGGGGCCGGCCGCCTTCGGCCGCGCGGGCGAGGCCGCGCTGGAACGGGTCACCATCCAGATCGTGCCCGAGGAGAGCCTGCGCGCCGCCGGCGTCGTCTCCGGCGAGTACGACCTGGCCTACTCGATCACCGACACCGGCCTCGCCCAGGCCGAGGGCGTCGACGAGGTGGAGACCGTGCTGGCCGCCGACCGCAGCGTGGTCAACACCCTGGTCGTCAACACCGCGGACCCCGTGCTGGCCGACCCCGCCGTCCGGCAGGCCCTGCAACGCGGCATCGACCGAGCGGAGTTCGTGGAGACCTTCTACGGCGCCGGCGTCGAGCCAGCCACCGACGTGGTCTCCCGCGGCCACCGCGCCTACACCGACCACAGCGAACTCCTCACCCACGACCCGGAGTGCAGCCAGGCGACGTTGGAGGAGGCCGGTTGGCTGGCCGGCTCGGACGGCGTCCGGGTCCGGGACGGCGAGCGGCTGGAGATCGAACTCACCTTCGCCGGCTCGGACATCGGCACCGCCACCGCCGGCTGGGAGTACCTGCAGAGCCAGCTCGCCGACCTCGGCATCGCCCTGGAACTCCGCCAGGTCTCCGACGCCGAACAGGCCGACCTGCGCACCTCGGGGCAGTGGCAGCTCGCCGTCTACCAGGGCGCCAGCCGCGGCGACGCGGACGGGATCGCCGCCTTCTACGCCACCGACCTCGCCCCCTGGAGCGGCCAGGCCCCCCGGCCCGAGGTGGACGGGCCGCTCGCCGAACAGGCCACCACCGTCGATCCCGAGGAGCGGCAGCGACTCGTCGACGAGGCGGTCACCGCCATCCTCGAACAGGGCTACGGCATCCCGCTCTTCGACTCGGCGCAGGTCCTGCTGGCCCGCGACAGCGTCCGCGACCTGACCTTCCCCATCAACGCCTGGGAGCCGATCCTGCACCGCGTCCAGAAGGACTGACCCCCACCCACCAACGCGTCCCCCCACACCCCCACACCCCACACCCGCAGAGCCACGCCGACCGGTCGGACCGTGGGCGCCCCGCCCGGGCGCCCACGGCCCCGGGCGCGCCCCGAACCCGGGCGCGACCCCAGCGAGAGGAACCGATGACGCCCGCGAACCACCCCGCCCCGCGACCGGCCACCCCGGGGACCCGGCCCAGGAAGCCGCCGATCCTGCTGCTCAACGCCCAGTACCTGCCGTCCAGTCGGGACTGGCGGACGGCGGCCGGCCGGGCCGACACCCCGTTCCGGGTGGAGACCTTCGTCCGGGAGGCCCAACAGGCCGAGGCCGCCGGCATCGACGCGCTCTTCCAGGCCGACTTCTCCGGCGTCAACCGCGCCGGCTTGCGCTCCGGGCCGCCGCTGACCGTCTTCGAACCGTTCCAGGCCGCCGCGCTGATCGCCAGCGCCACCAGCCGGATCGCCGTCATGCCGACCGTCTCCACCCTCTACACCCACCCGTTCTCCGCCGCCCGCTCGCTGGCCAGCCTGGACCGGATCTCCGGCGGGCGGGCCTGGGTCAACCTGGTCTCCTCCTTCCGCTCCGGCACCGCCATCGGCATCGACCGCGACGTGCCGCGGGACCGCCGGCACGCGCAGACCGAGGAGTTCCTGCACGTCACCCGGCGGCTGTGGGCCAGCTGGCCGCCCGCGGCCAACGAACCCGACCCGGTCACCGGCCGGTTCGTCCGCGACGACCTGATCAGCGACGTCGACCACGCCGGCGAGTTCTACACCCAGTCCGGCCCGATCGACATGCCGCCCTACTCCGCCGCCTTCCCCTTCACCCTGCAGGCCACCGCCTCGCTGGCCGGGCTCCAGCTCGCCGCCCGCACCGCCGACGGCGTCTTCGCCGGCACCCCCACCCTGGGCGCCGCCCGCGCACTGCGTCGCGTCCTGCGCCGCGAGACCCGCGCCGCCGGCCGCCCCGAGGACAGCGTGGCCCTGCTGCCCGGCAGCTTCATCCAGCTGGTCGGCAGCCGCGCCGAGGCCGAGGCGCTGCGCCGGGCCCAGCGCGCCGGCGCCGCCGCCCGCGGTGGCCGGCCCGCCCTCGACCAGCTGCGGGCCCGCTTCCCCCGGCTGGCGCTCGGCGACGCCCACCCGGCCGACCGGCTCCCCGCCGACCTGCTGCCCAGGGACCCGGACGAGGTGTTCGCCAGCTACGGCTCCGGCTACCTGCCGCTGTGGGACCTCGCCCGCGAACCCGGCCGCACCGTCGGCGAGTTGGCCGTCGAGGTCGCCCTGCTCGGCGAGCACGCCCGGTTCCTCGGCACCCCGGAACAGCTCGGCGACGAACTGCGCCGCTGGTACGACGAGGACGGCGTGGACGGCTTCCAGTTCATCCTCGGCAACGACTTCGACGCCCTCCGCACCCAGGTCGTCCCGCGCCTGCGCGGCGTCCCTGGCCCCGACCAGCCGCACCACCACCATCCCCCCAGCAGGACAGGCACCCGCACATGACCGAGTCCACGCCCCAGCCAGCACCGACCGCCCGCCCCCGACCCGACGCGCCGCCCACCGACCCGGAGGCGCGCACCGCCTTATGGCGCCGGCGCCTCTTCGAGGCCGAGGCGGGCCTGACCCGCTTCGTCGTCGAGGCCAGGGCCGGCGCCCACCTCCAGGAGCTGCTCCAGGTCAAGCACGCCATCTTCGAGTCACTCCCGGAAAACAACAGCGAAACCGAGTGGAAGGCCGCCTTCTTCCGCGGCCAGGCGCTGATGGAACGGTTCGTCGTCGGCTACTTCGGCCACGACGAACTCGCCGCCTGGGCGCGCTCGAACAGCCAGGTCTACGCGGCCGTCGACCCCGCGCCCAAACACGACGCCACGGTGCCGCTGGCCCGCCTGAACACCCAGGCCGACCTCTACGACTCCGACACCGAGTGGCTCGAACAGGACCCCGAGCGCGCGGTGCTGCGCATCCGGCACTGTGCCATCTGGGACTACCGCGAGCTCGCCCGCGACCGGGGGGTCACCATCACCCTGCGGTCGCCCTGCGAGTACTGCGTGCCGGCGACCACCGCGCAGATCACCAGCAAGGGCCTCAAGGCCAGCCACCGACTCACCGAGGACTCCGAGGGCAACGGATGCGTCTGGACCGCCGCGCGGACGCCCGCCGGGCCCGCCGACGACCAGCGCCACGGACGGAAAGGTTGACCGCCATGACGGGACACACCGGAGCCGAACTGAACACCCTCGCGGGGCCGGACCTGGATCGTCTCCGCGCCCTGCCCGCCCGCCAGCAGCCCGACTGGCCCGACCGGGACGCGCTGCGCGCCGTGCTGGCCCAACTGCCGGGCGAGGACCTGGTGACCGCCGCCTCGGTCGGCGAACTGCGGCGCGAGCTGGCGCAGTTGGACGCCGGCGGTGGGCTGGTCCTGCAACTCGGCGACTGCGTCGAGGACATCGACACCGACGTCCGCGCCGCCACCTGCGCCAAGATCGCCTTCCTCACCCACTTCAGGTCCCACCTGCGGACCCGCACCGGCCGGCACATCGTGGCCGTCGGCCGGCTCGCCGGGCAGTACGCCAAGCCGCGCTCCTCGGACCACGAGGTGGTCGACGGCGTGACCCTGCCCAGCTACCGGGGGCCCATCGTCAACGCCCCGCAGCCCACCCCGCAGGCCCGCCGCCCCGCGCCGCACCGGATCGCGCTGGCGCACGCCGCCGCCCGCACCGCCTACGCCGCCATCGCCGACTACCACCGCGCCACCGCGCACCTCGACCCGATCTGGACCAGCCACGAACTGCTGCTGCTGGACTACGAGTCGCGGTTCCTGCGGCCCGGCGGCGCCGGCCACCACCTGGCCACCACGCACTGGCCGTGGATCGGCGCCCGCACCCGGCAGCCGGACGGCGCGCACATCGCCCTCGCCGCCGCCCTGGGCAACCCGGTCAGCGTCAAGCTCGGCCCGGACACCCCGCCCGAGGAGGCCGCCGCGCTGGCCGCCACCCTCAACCCGGACGACCAGCCGGGCCGGCTCACCTTCATCGCCCGGATGGGCCACCAGCACGTCGAGCGCCTGGCTCCCATCGTCCGGGCGGTGCACCGCCGGGTGGAGCACGCGCACTGGATCAGCGACCCGATGCACGGCAACACCGTGCGCGGCGCGCACGGCTTCAAGACCCGCCATGTCGAGCGGATCATCGCCGAGTTGACGGAGTTCCAGCGCATCGTCACGGCCGCCGGCCGGCGACCCGCCGGGCTGCACCTGGAGGCCACCCCCGAGGACGTGCACGAGTGCGCGGAGCACGGCCACGAGCCGCGCGACCCGGCCCGCTACCGCACCCTGCTGGACCCCCGGCTGAACCCGGAGCAGACCGCCCGAGTCCTCGGCCACTGGTTCGCCTGACCCGCGCGGACCGCCCCCGACCGACGTGCGCACCCGGACAAGGAGTCCCCATGGCGCGTTCCCTGCCCGACCTCGAAGACGACCCCACCATCGACCCGGCGGAGTTCCTGGACGCCGCGCTGCGCTGGCACTTCTCCCCGGAGACCGGCTCCCCGCTGTGGCTGGAGCTGGCCCGCGACCTCGACTTCGACCCCCGCACCGACATCCGCTCCTACGACGACCTCGGCCGGTTCCCCGACATCGCCGCCCACCTGCGGGACCGGCCGGTCGGCGACCTGCTGCCGCGCGGCCTGGCCAGCGAGCCGCCGCCCGCCGTCTTCGAGACCGGTGGCACCACGGGCGCCCCCAAACGCCTGCTCTACACGGAGCGTTGGATACGACGGGCGCTGCGCTGGAAGACCGCGGAGCTGCGCGCCGCCGGCTTCCCCGCCGGCCAGCCGTGGCTGGTGGCGATGCCCTCGGGGCCGCACGCCTTCGGCCACACCACCCGGCTCCAGGCCAGGGAGCTGGGCTCGGTGCTGCACACCGTCGACCTCGACCCGCGCTGGGTCAAGAAGCTGATCGCCGCCGGCGAGAGCCCGCACCCCTACCTGACGCACCTGATCGACCAGCTCGGGCACGTCATCCGCAGCCAGCCGATCGCCGCGCTCACCACCACCCCGCCGATCCTCGCCGAACTCCTGCTGCACGAGGAGCTGACCGACCGGCTCCGCGGCACCCTGCGCTACCTGGCCCTGGCCGGCGCCCACCTGGACGACGACACCTACGACCTGATCGCCGGCAGCCTCCCCGACACCGTCATCCAGAACATCTACGGCTCCACCATGGTCCTCACCACCGCCCGGGCCCGCGTCCCCACCGCCCCGCCGCCGGAGGCGGTCTACGACGGCTACCCGCCGTTCGTGGTCTTCGCCGTCCTGGACCCCGAGACCGGGCGGCCGGTGCCCTACGGGGAACGCGGCCAGGTCCGGATGACGCACCTCAGCAGCGGCCTGTTCATCCCCAACAACCTGGAGCGGGACTCGGCGATCCGGGTGCCGGCCGCCGCCGGCGGCGTCGGCGACGCGCTCAGCTCGCCGGAGCCGCTGGCCGCGTTCGACGGGGAGCCCGTCGTGCAGGGGGTGTACTGATGACCGCGCCCGCCCCACCGGTGCCCGCCGCCCCCGCCGGCCAACTCGTCGAACTGCCACTGCTCACCCACCGGGGCGCCCAGCACACCAAAGCCCGCGAGACGGTGCACGGGGTGGACGGCCGCCCGCTGGCCAGCCTCTCGCTCAGCCCCGACCTGCTCACCGCGCAGAGCCTGGCCGCCCAGCGGCGCGCCGGGCCGCCGCCGCCGGCCGAGCGTGCCGCCCAACTCGCCGAGGCGGCAAGGCGGTTCGTCAGCGACACGCTCGGCGGGCTGACGTTCGCCGAGCATCTCGACCTCGTCCACCGGGTCTCCGGCCACAACGTGCCGCTCACCGAGGAGTTGAGCCGGGCCGTCGCCACCGGCATCGCCGAGGCCCCGGACCGCGCCGACCAGGCCAGGCCGCGCGGCTCGGTCCGCGGCTGGCGGGAGGCGGCCGCCGGGCCCGGCAGCGGCGTCTGGACCCGGCGCGGCGAGACCCTCGCCGCCGTGCTCTCCGGCAACGCGCCGACCGTGCAGAACGGTTGGCTGCAGGCCCTGGCCCTCGGCTACCGGGTGGCGGTGCGGCCCTCCCGGCGCGAGCCGTTCACCGCCCACCGGGTGGTGGCGGCGCTGCGCGCGGCCGGCTTCCGGGCCACCGACGCGGTCTGCCTGCCGTCCGCGCACGGCGGGGTGGCCGCGCTGCTGCACCGCGCCGACCTGGGGCTGGTCTACGGCGGGGACGACGTCAAGGCCGCCTACGGGCCGGACCCGACGGTCCTGGTCGGCGGCCCTGGCCGGGCCAAGACGCTGGTGACCGCGGGCCACGCGACGGCCGGCACCGTGTCGGCCGTGGCCGACGCGGTCTCCGTCCTGTCCGGCGCGGCCTGTGTGAACACCACCGGGGTGCTCGTCGAGGGCGACCACGTCGCGTTCGCCCGGGCGCTCGCCGCCGAGCTGCGGGACCGCGCCGCCGGGCGGCAGACCACCGACCGGCACCTGGGGCCCCGACTGCCGGCGGCGTCCGCCGAGGCACTGCTGGACCGGCTGCGCGGCGCCGCCGCCCGGGCCGGGGCGGTCATCCCGCTCGCCGAGGTCGCCACCCGGCACCCGGCCGGCGGTGTGGTGCTGGGTCCCGCCGTCTTCACCCTCGACGATCCGGCCGACCCGCTGCTGGGCGCGGAACTGCCGTTCCCCTGCGCCTGGGTGGCGCCGTGGACCCCGGCGGACGGCGTCCGGCCGCTGCGTGACTCGCTGGTGGTGAACGCGGTCACCGAGGACGCCGAGCTGGTCGACGCGTTGCTGCGGGAGCCGAGCGTACGGAACGTGCACGTTGACGCGCCCACCACGCACAGCGACGGCGGGCTGCCGCACGAGGACTACCTGGGCGACTTCCTGATGCGGAACAAGGCGGTGGTGGCCGGTCGCGGGAGCGCGAGCGGGAGTTGAGCGGGGTCCGCGCGCACCCGCTGGAGACCGGGGGCGCACCGCCGGCCCGCCTTCCGGGCCCCCGCCTCCCGAGCGCGACAAGCGGGCGCCGCCGACCCGTTGGCCCGGCCCGGCCGTCCCCGCGGACGGCCGGGCCGGCCCGGGCTATCCCCGTCCCACGGCGGCCCGGTACGCGAAAGCGGCCCGCACCAGCGCCCGGATCACCGGGTGCGGCGGACGGCCGTCGTCGCCGGCCAACTCCGGCTGGAAGAGCGTGCCCAGGAAGAACGGATGCCCCGGCAACTCCACGATCCGGGGGGCGCCCTCGGTGTCCACCCCGCTGAACACCAGGCCCCACCCCCGCAGGCGGGGCAGGTACTCCGGGTTGAGCGCGAAGGCGCAGTGGTAGCGCTCCACCGAACGTTCCGTGCCGAAGGCCCGCTCGGCCAACGTGCCGGCCGTGATCCGCACCTCGCCCTGCCGGCCCACCAGTGAGCACGCCAGCGGGCTGACCAGCGGCTGTGTGGTGTCCGGGTCGTTGTTGGCGTGCCCGGCCGCCGACAGCCCGCCGACGGTCCGCGCGTACTCCAGTACCGCGTGCTGGAAGCCGCCACAGGTGCCGAGGAACGGCACGCCCCGCTCCCGCGCCGCGCGCACCGCGGCCACCGCGCCCGCCTCACTCCGGTAGGGGCTGCCGGGCACCAGCCACACCGCGTCGAAGCCGGTCAGCACGCCGGGATCGACGGCGTCCCCGGTGGAGATCCAGTAGGGGTCGGTCACCAGGCCGTCCCGCTCGGCGAGCGCCGCCAGCACCTCGGGGATGCGGGAGTGGGCCCGGACGGTGGGGGAGCGGTCGCCGACCAGCGCCACCCGGGCGGCCGGCACGTGGGCGGGGGCGGAGGAGAGTTCAGTCATGTCCGCAGCCTGGCTCCGGGCCGCCCATCGCGTCCAACGATGATTTCGCCACCGATCATCAGTGGTCCTGATAGTCACTGGTCAGTCCGGCCGGGGACCGCCGGCAGGCCGGCGGCCCGGGCCGACAATGAGCGCCATGGACCTGCACCTGCTGCGCACCTTCGAGACCGTCGCCCGGCTCCGTTCGTTCTCCGCCGCCGCCCGGGAGTTGGGCTACACCCAGTCCGCCGTCTCCCAGCAGATCGCCACCCTGGAGACCGACGTGCGCACCCGGCTGCTCGACCGGCGGCCCGTCGCCCCCACCCCGGCCGGGGGCCGGCTGCTGGAGCACGCCGGCCCGCTGCTGCTCCGGGCCGCCGCCGCCCGCGCCGACCTCGCCCGGCTGGTCACCGCGCCCGGCGCCCGGCTGACCGTCGGCGCCGCGCCGCTGGCCCAACCACCGGTGCTGGCCGGCGCCCTGGCCGCGGTGCACCGCACGCACCCCGGCGTCGCGCTGACCCTGCGGGTGCTGCCGGCCGCCGAGATACCGGCGCTGGTCGCCACCGGAGAGCTGGACGCCGGTGTGGTGGAGGCCGCGACCGCGCCCACCGACCCGCTGCCGCTGCCCGACCTGGCACCGCTGGCCAGCCGCGTCGTCCTGGAGTCCCCGCTGGTGGTGGCGCTGCCAACGGACCACCCACTGGCCCGCCACGAGTGGCTGCGGCTGGCCGACCTCGCCGACGCGCGCTGGCTGGACGCGCCCACCGCCGCCGTGCCGCTGGGCCGGCTGCGCGCCGTGCTCGGCTCCGACGGCTTCCCGCCGGCCGCCCGCTACGCCGGCGGCGACCCGGCCGGGCTGCTGCGGCTGGTCGCCGCCGGGCACGGCCTGGCCGCGCTGCCAGCGCCGCTGGTGGCCGGCGTGCCCGGCACCGTCGCCGTGCCGGTGACCGTCCCGCGCCTGGTCCACCGGGTCGAGCTGCTGCACGCCGCCGATCCCGCCCCGTCCGCCGCGGCCCTGGCCACGTTCTTCGAGTGACCGCGTCTCCCGGGCCGGGCGGCGCGCCGAAAACCGGCTGCGGGCCGCCGAGGCACTCGGCAGAGTGGGGCGCATGACGGGGTTGTACGAGATCCGCGCCGACTACGACGCGCACACCATCGTGGTCTACCAGGCGTACGCGCCCGCGATCGCCGAACCGGCGCTGGCCGCCGGCCGGTTCGTGCCGCCGTTCTCCTTCCACCGGATGACCTGGCTCAAGCCGTCCTTCCCCTGGCTGGCCCACCGCAGCAACTGGGGCCGGAAGCCGGGTCAGGAACGGGTGCTGGCGGTGCGGATCACCCGCGAGGGCTGGGAGCGGGCGCTGTCCGCCGCCGCCCTGACCACCGGCGACCCGGGGGCTCTGGCGCGGGCCGAGGTGCACGTCCAGTGGGACCCGGAACGCTCCCCGCGTGGGGCGGCGTTGAACCACTACAGCATCCAGGTCGGCGTCGGCCGCCAGCTGATCCGCGCCTTCAACGAGGAGTGGCTGGTCGGCCTCACCGACCTCACCCCGCGGGTCCGCAAGGCCGCCGCCCTGGTACACGCCGGGCAACTCGCCAAGGCCAGGCGGTACTTCCCGGCCGAACGCGACTACCCGCTGCCCCGCCCGCTCGCCGACCGGCTCTGCCGGGGGAGTTGATGGGCCGGGGCCGCCGCTGGCCCTCAGCCGGGGCGGGTCTCCCCGGTCTCGCTGCGCTGTTCGGCCTCGTCCAGCGCGAGGTCAAGCTCGGTGAGGTCCGGCGGGACCAGGGTGGTCGAGTCCACCAGCTCGCGCAGCAGGTTGTGCATCAGGGTGGCGTCGCTGGCGTCGTCGTCCTCCTCCCGCACCAGCTTGCCCTGCACCCGCCCGCTCAGGTGCAGCCGGCGGCGCACCGCGCCGACCCGTTCCTCGACCCGCCGCTTGGTCCAGCCGTACTCCGGGCGCAGCGCGCGGAGTTGGGCGACCGCCCGACGGTAGACCAGCGGGCGCGGCTCCAACTCGTACCGCAGGTACTCCTGGCCGAGCACGATCAGCGCCAGCCGTTCCGCGTCGTCCAGGGGCCAGCGCTTCGGCGGCACGGTCGGCGCGGTCTCCCGGGCGTTCGGTCCCGCGTCGTCGTAGTCGGTCACGTACAGCTCGATCAGGTGCTCGCGGAAGCCGGCGCCCCGGACGAAGACCGGGGTGTAGCCGGCGGCCAGCGGCACCGGCTCGGTGCTGGTGTGCAGCAGCTGCCCGCGGGGCAGCCGCAGCAGCCGCTGGCCGGTGTTGCGCAGCCACCAACTCCGGCCCTGGTAGGTCAGTTCGCCGTGCCGGCGGCTGACGCAGGTGTCGTCGCCGCCGACCTTCAGCTGGGCGTCGGGGGCGCCACCGCGCCCGAAGGTGACGGTGTGGCCGGCCAGCGGATCGGCCTGCACGCTGCCCGCCAGGCTTCTGGCCAGCAGTGTGCCCGGCCGCGCCGGGCCGGTGCCCGGCTGGAGCCGGGCCAGGCTCGGGGGACGGCGGGTGTTCGGCACCGCTCTTCTCCGGCTTCTTCCGTTTCGGTGGCCTGCGCGGCCCTTGCGGCACAGTGTCCCGGCAGCGGCCCGGGACCCCTCCCGGCCGGTGGTCGCGGCGCCGGCCCGGCTGGCCAGCGCCCGGTCGTCCGTCGTTCACCGGTCGGTCAACAGGCCGTCAACGGCTCGTCTACGGCCGTTCAGTGACCGTCCGCCGGCGGCAGTTCGGCGCTGGCCGCGTCGGCCAGCCCGGTGGCCATCGCGCACAGCGTGTCCATCGGCTCGGCCCCCCTGACGTGCAGCCGCACCATCTCGGCGTAGGTCTCGGCGTTGACCCCGCCGTAGCGGCGGTACTCCACGAAGACCGTGCAGCGCTCCTGCTCCGGCTCCGCCGCGACGACCGCCTCGTAGCCGTGCAGCCGGGTCGGGGTGCCGTGGCTGGCGTCCCGTGGCTGGTCCCGGTGGAAGACCACCTCCGCCTCCAGCCCGTGCTCCTCGCTCGCCCACTCGCACTCCCAGCGTTCGACGCCGACCTCCGGCTCGTCCTCGGCGAGGCCGGGCACCGCGGCCAGCGCCTCGGCGTCCAGCAGCGCGCAGGCGTCCGCCCAGACCAGCGAGGAGTCGGGGAGCGGCACCGCGCGGCGGGGGAGGGGGCCCGCGTTGAGGATCTCGGCGGTGCTCAGCGCCACCTGGTCGGCGACCGAGCAGAGCGCGAGCGAGCCGCCGGTGACCGTGCCGCGCTCCAGGTTGGCGCGGACCACCAGCACCGGGTCGTCCACGCCGGTGCCCGGCGGCACCAGCGTCTGCGCGCACTCGTCGTCCTCGGGCCGCTCCTCCACCACGCCGATCTCGCCGAGCGTCCTGGTGAGCGACGCGGCTTCCGGCCGGGCGCCCGGACGCAGCTGGACCGAGACGTCGATCCGGCTGCCGCCGGCGGGCTCGACGTTGGCCTCGCAGAGGTCGAAGTTGCCGAAGTCCACGTCGATCTTGTGGCGGCCCAGGGTCTCCAGGTCGGCCGCTTCGAGGGGGGCGCAGAGGTCGGCGGTGTGCGGGTCGCCGATCAGCGAGGCGGCGGCGCCGGCCGGGCTTTCCCGGTCGGCCTGGGCGTCGTCGCCGTCACTGGGGAACAGCAGCACGCCGGCGATCAGCCCGGCGATGCCGGCCGCCCCGGCGGCCAACGGCCAGCGGCGGCGCGGGCGGTGCCGCCAGCGCGGGCCGGCCGGGGGGCCCTCGGTCGGCTCGGCGGCGGTTCCCGGCTCCGCCGCGGCCGCCGGCTCCGCCGCCCGGTCCGCCTCCTCGGCGGTCCCCGCCGCCTCGCCGGTCGGCGCCGCGTCGGCCACCGTGGCCAGCAGCCGGCCGGCCTCCGCCGCGTCAGGCCGCTGCCGGGGGTCGCGGCGGAGCATCGCGGCGAGCACCGGGCGCAGCGGGCCCAACTCCTCGGTGGCCAGCTCGACCAGGCCCTGTTCGGCCTGCCAGTACCGCAGCAGCTCGGCGTCCTGCTCGTCCGTCCCGTCGCCGGAACCGCTGCCCGTCCCGTCGCCGGAACCGCCGCTCGTCCCGCTGCCCGTCTCGTCGTCCTGGTCGCCCGCGCCGGCGTCACCGCGCGGCGGCCGACCGGTGACCAGCGCGTGCAGGGTGGCCGCCAGCCCGAAGACGTCCGACGCGGGCTGTGGGATGGCCCCCCTGGCCAGCTCGGGCGCCGCGTAGTCCGGGGTGAAGCTGAACGGGCCGTTGACGGTCACCGTCTCCGTGCCGCGGAACCGGTAGGCGGCGCCGAAGTCCAGCAGCTTGGCGGCGCCGCGCCGGGAGAGGCCGATGTTGGCCGGCTTGAGGTCGCAGTGCACGATGCCGGCGGTGTGTAACGCGCCCAGCGCGTCCGCCAGTTGGGCGCCAATCCGGGCCGCGCGCGCCGGCGGCAGCGGCGGCTGCCGGTCCAGCCCGCCGCCGGGCAGGTACTCCATCACGAACCAGTACGCCGGGCCGCTCCCGGCCCCGCTCCCGGCCCCGTCCCGGCCGGCGTCCGGCGGGAGGGACACCACGTCCAGCAGGGTCACCACATGGGGGTGGTCGCGGAACTTGGCCAACGCGCGCGGCTCGCCCGGCGGCCGGTCCGTCGCCCCCGACCCGGCGTCCCGTCCCGGTTTGAGCGCCACGTCCTCGCCGACCAGCGGGTCGTGGGCCAGCCACACCTCACCGCTCCGCCCCCCACCGATCACCCGCTGGAGGACATAACGGCCGGCGAACTCGTCTCCGGGACGCACGCTCTACTCCCTCACACACCCCAACCCCGCGCGGCTCCACGGTCACGCGGGATACGAACCTACTGCGCCGCCCGGCGGGCGGGTGGCGACTTACCCAGCGTCTTCACCCGGCCCACACGCCGGCCGGCCGCGGGTCCGTCACCGCCGGGACCCCTCCCGGGCGTCCCGCCTACCATCATGCCGCCCAACTCCCCCTGGGGGGCGGGGAGCTGACGGAACCAGCCAGCAGGAGGACGTGGGATGACCCGAGGACGACCGACCGGACCCCGCCGCCGGGCAGTGGGAGCCCCGGCCCCCGGGCCGCTGGCCGCCGGCCTCGGCGCGCTGACGGCCGCGGCGGCCGTGACCCTGGCCGTGCCGACCGCCGCGCCCGCCACCGCCGCACCGGCCACCGCCGCACCGGCCGCCGTGCCCGCCGGCGAGCGGGCGGCCGACCGGCCCGCCGACGTCCTCGACCTGGACGACTGGAAGATCACCCTGCCGATCGGCGAGGACGGCGAGGACGGCGAGGACGACCGGCCGCTGGAGATATTCCAGCCCGAACTCGCCGACTACGCCCACGCCTCCTACTTCCGGGTCAGCGACGACGGGGACGCCGTCCGGTTCCGCGCCCCGGTGAACGGCGTCACCACCAGCGGCTCCAGCTATCCGCGGGCCGAGCTGCGGGAGATGGAGCCCGGCGGCGAGGACGAGACCGAGTGGTCGGCCACCTCGGGCACCCACACCATGACCGTCCGGGAGGCGTTCACCCACCTGCCGGCGGAGCGCCCCTACCTGGTCGGCGCCCAGATCCACGGCGGGGACGACGACGTGACCGTGGTGCGCCTGGAGGGCACCGAGCTGTGGATCACGGAGGGGGACACCCGCCACCACCACCTGATCACCGACGACTACGAGTTGGGCACCGTCTTCGAGGTCACCTACGTGGTGGCGGACGGCGAGATCGAGGTGTACTACAACGGCGAGTTGGAGACCACCCTCGAACACACCGACCCCACCAACTACTTCAAGGCCGGCGCCTACACCCAGGCCAACTGCGACAACTCCGCCCCCTGCGACGAGGACAACTACGGCGAGGTGGAGATCCACGAACTGACCATCACCCACGAGGAGTAGGCGGCCGGCCGCGGCGCCGCTGGTTCGACCGCGGGGGCCGAACCAGCGCCGCCGTGCCGGGGGACCTTCGGCGGGCGGGCCGTCAACGCAGACGTGGCTCCGGCGGGTTGGGCGGCGGCGGGTTGGTGCCGCCGTCCGCGCGGACCTCGACATCGGTGATCAGCGCGCCGCAGGCGGGGGTGGCCAGCCCGGTGGTCGAGGAGAACTCCAGGGTGTAGGAGTAGCCCTGGGCCACGAAGCTGAGGCTGTTCGGGGTGGACCAGTTGCCCGGGCCGCCCTGTGGCTCGTAGCTGCCGTACACCGTGTTGTGGACGCTGACGTCGTAGGACTGGTCATTGGCCCAGGCGCAGCCCGGCCAGGTGTCCCTGGCGTGCTTCCAGGTGATGGTGATCCGGGTGCCCGGCCGGGTCTCGAAGTCCTGCTGCACGGTGCCGGGGACGGTGCCGTTGAGGTTCAACGCCTGGTGCCGGCTCGGCGCCGCGGCCAGGTTCCGGCCGAAGACGTCGACGTCGCCCCTGGTCAGGGTCCAGTCCTCCAGCAGGAAGGCGTTGCCGGCGCCGATCAGCTGGTACGAGTTCTCGTTCACCGGCGGGCGGGCGAAGGTGCCGTTGCGGATGAGGTTCGGGCCCGCCGCGGTGGCGGGCTGGGCGAGGCAGACGAAGATCGCCATGATGACGGCGAGCAGTCCGCCGAGTCGGAGGGGTCGGTGCACGGGGTTCCTTCCGGTGGTCGGTTGGGCTGGTCAGACGGAGCGCGGTTCCGGCGGGTCGGGCGGGGTGGGGCCGGGGGCGCTGGAGGCGTGCGTCAGGTAGTAGATGAGGCCGGCGTCCTCGCCCAGCCAGATCTTGTGCGTCTTGGGTTCGGTGTCGTCCTGGAGCGCCGGGGTGTTCCAGATGTCCAGCCGTTCGCCGCTGGGCCCGAAGGCGCGGACCAGCGCGTACTCCAGCACCCATTCGGGCTGGCCGCCCCGGGGTTCGAAGCGCAGGTACACCGGGCGGTTGAGGTCCTTGGTGGTGAGCTGCGGTCGGGTGGGATCGTTGCGCGCGGCGTTGGCGACATTCGCCTCGGGGCCGCCCAGCTCGAATTTCCTGGTCGTGTTGCCCTGGAAGTCGGCGGGGTCCCCGGTGGTCAGCCGGAACTCCCGGCCGCCGAAGCCGAGAAAGACGGCACCGGTGGTGGGTTGACCGGATTCCCGGGCGGTGAGGATCTCGACCTGGACTCTGGTGATGTTGAACATGGTTGCCCCTCTTTCTGGCGGGGACGGGAAACGGGTGCGTTCGGCCCGGCCGGTCCGCCCCGAGGCCCCGACCGGGTGTTCCGGTGGGTTTGTTCGGGCCGGGTCGGCGGGGGACACCAAGGCTGATGACCGCCCACGCGGCGGCGGAAACCGGGCCGGTCGGCCGGCCATTCCTTCGCATGGAAGGAGCGGCGACGTCTTTCCCATACCGCGATTCGGTGTTAACGGGTCGGCCGGTGCCCGCACTTCACCGGATCGGTGAATCGTTCTTGCTTTCCCGTGTGATCGGAACCCACCATTTCCGGGTGCTTTCCTTTCGGTGGTGGAGAACCAGACCCCGCGCTGGTTTCCTGGGGTTTCTTGTCCCCCTTCCGAGTGGGGCGCGCATGGGGATCGACGACTCCGGTCATCTACCGGACGTCAAGGAAACGGTGTTTCGAGGAAGGCGAAGTCCCGCATATGCATACGCGACGCCTGCGCAGGACGTTCCTGACGGCGGCGCTGGCCGTGACCTCGGCCAGCCTGCTGACCTCCCACATCTCCGCCCACGCCGCCGAGCCGGAGACCGGGGCCGGCGCCCTCGGCCAGGCCCGGGAGCTGATCGTCGGCTACCGGCCCGACAGCCCGCTGGCCACCTCGGACGAGGCCGTCCAGGAGGCCCTGGCGACCCAACCGGCCGGTACCACCCTCTCCTTCGAGCGGCGGCTGGCCACCGGCGCCGTGCTGCTCGGGCTCGGTGACGACCCGTCGGCCGAGTCCCTCGCGGCCGCCGCCGACCAGCTGCTGGCCGATCCGGACGTCGCCTACGCCGAGCCCAACGGCATCGCCCAGCCGCACGCCGAGCCCAACGACCCGCACTACGGCTACCAGTGGGACCTGTTCGAGGAGGCGGGCGGCATGAACGTGCCGCCCGCCTGGGAGTTCGCCACCGGAGCCGGGGTGACGGTCGCGGTGGTCGACACCGGCTACGTCACCCACACCGACCTGGAGTCGCAGCTGGTGCACGGGTACGACTTCATCAGCGACCCCGAGCGGGCGCGCGACGGCGACGGGCGGGACGTCAACTACCACGACCCGGGCAGCTGGACCACGGACGGCCAGTGCGGGACCGACCAGCCCGGCCAGGAGACGACCTGGCACGGCACGCACGTCGCGGGCACCGTCGCCGCCGCGACCGACAACGGCAACGGCGTGGCCAGCACGGCGCACGGCGCCCGGGTGCAGCCGGTGCGGGCGCTCGGCGTGTGTGGCGGCACGCTGGCCGACATCGCCGAGGCGGTCGTCTGGGCCGCGGGCGGCTCGGTGGCCGGCGTGCCGGACAACCGGACCCCGGCCGACGTGATCAACCTGAGCCTGGGCGCCAAGATGCCCTGCGGCCCGACGTACCAGCAGGCCGTGGACGCCGCCGTCGGCCGGGGCGCCACGGTCGTGGTCTCGGCCGGGAACGACGGCGCCAACGCCGGGGACTACGCCCCGGCCAACTGCGCCAACGTGATCACCGTGGCCGCCAGCGGACGGGACGGCCGACTCGCCGGCTACTCCAACCGGGGCCAGCGGATCGACATCACCGCGCCCGGCGGCTCAGGACCCGGCGACGTGGAGAACAACATCCTGTCCACCTACAACGCCGGCATCAGCGACCCGGCCATGGAAAGCTACGCCTGGCTGCCCGGCACCAGCATGGCGGCGCCGCACATCTCGGCGCTGGCCGCGCTCCTGTTGGAGCTTCGGCCCGACCTCACCCCGGCTCAGCTGGAGCGGGCCATCGCCAGCACCGCCAGGCCGGTGCCCGGTTGCCCGGACGACTGCGGCGCCGGGCTGGCCGACGCCGGTGCCGCCGTCCGCGCGCTCGCCGGCTGACCTCGTGGCCCCGGCGCACGGGCCTCAGGCCGGCGGGTCCGCCGGGGTCTGCCGCGCCGGTTGAGTCGGGGCCCCGCGGGGCTCAGTCGGCCGGGGCCGCTTGGTCCGCCGGGGTCTTCGGGCCGCCGGCGTGGCCGTCCGCGTGGTCGTCCCCGCGGCCGGGGTCGCCGGCCGTCCGCTGGTCCAGCCGGCGCAGGATCGGGTCGGCGTCGTCGGCCGCCTGGGCCAGCAGCGCCAGCATGGCGGCCTGGGCGCCCGACGCGTCCCGCGCGCGGATCGCGTCCAGCACCGCGCGGTGGCTGGGCACCGGGTCGGCCGCGACCAGGTG
Organism: Streptomyces chisholmiae; assembly: GCF_031845445.1. NCBI lineage: Bacteria > Bacillati > Actinomycetota > Actinomycetes > Kitasatosporales > Streptomycetaceae > Streptomyces > Streptomyces chisholmiae. The sequence goes on from NZ_JAVREO010000011.1 coordinate 275,679, forward strand.
CGAGTGGACCAGCAGGTCGCGCTCCCGCAGGCCCGGCTCCAGCAACACCTCCAGGCGGGCGAGGAGTTCGTTGCCGGTGGCGGCCAACAGCGCCCGGTGGAAGGCGCTGTCCGCCTCGGCGGCCGCCGCGTTGTCGCCGCCGGCGGCGGCCATCGCGGCCAGCGCCGCCTCCAGGGCGGCGAGATCCTCCGCGGTGTGGTGGACGGCCGCGCGGTGGGCGGCGGCCGGCTCGACGATGGCCCGCACGTCGGCCAGGTCCCGCATCAGCTGGCCGTAGTCGCCCCCCTCGACGCGCCAGCGGATGACGTCGGAGTCGAGCAGGTGCCAGGCGGCGCGGGGCCGCACGAACGTGCCGCGCTTCTGCCGGGCGTCCACCAGCCCCTTGCCGGCGAGCACCTTCAGGGACTCGCGGAGCACCGTCAGGCTCACGTCCAACTCCGCGCCCAGCGCGCGGACATCGAGCGTCTCGCCCTCCGTGTACTCGCCGCCGACGATGCGCGCGCCCAGGTGGTGCACCACCTGGCCGTGTACGCCCCGCCCGGAATAGGACGCCATCGCGGGTGTCCCCCCTCTCCGTGTCGCTCTCCGTCTCGCTTCGCCCGCCGCGCTCGGCACGGGCGGCAGGGGGTCACCCTACCGCGAGCATTATTTATGAATACATCTTGACATGGGGGGTCGCGCTGCGGACGATGAACGCACTTTCGAGCCGCCGACCGCTGGAGCGCCCTATGTTGTCCCTGGGTATCGATGTGCCCTCGCCACCGCGAAGCGGCCACCTGGACCTCGGAGGTCCGGCCGACGCCCCGGCCGCGATCCAGGTGGACAGCCGCTCCCTGTGGCGGGCCGGCCACCGCTGGCTCCCGGTGATGGGCGAGTTCCACTTCAGCCGCTACCCGCTCGCGGACTGGCGGGAGGAGCTGCTGAAGATCCGGGCCGGCGGCATCGACACCGTCGCCACCTACCTGTTCTGGAACCAGCACGAGGAGACCAGGGGCGACCACCGGTTCGACGGCGACCTGGACATCCGGCGCTTCGTGCGGCTGTGCGCCGAACTCGACCTCGCCGTCGTGGTGCGGATCGGCCCGTGGGCGCACGGCGAGTGCCGCAACGGCGGCTTCCCCGACTGGCTCGCCGAGGTCGACTGCGCGCCGCGCACCGACGACCCCCGCTACCTGGCGCTGGTCGAGCCGTACTACCGCCGCATCGCGCACGAGCTGCGCGGCCTGTCGGTCCTCGACGGCGGGCCGATCGTCGGCGTCCAGGTGGAGAACGAGCTGTACGACCAGCCCGGCCACCTGGCGACGCTGCGCCGGCTGGCCGAGGCCGCCGGCCTGCGGGCCCCGCTGTGGACCGCCACCGCCTGGGGCGCCGCGCAACTCCCGCCGGACGTGCTGCTCCCGCTCTACGGCGGCTACCCGGAGTCGTTCTGGGCGGACGCGCACGACGGCTGGGCCCGGGAGAACCGCCGGCACTACTTCTTCACGCCGATCCGCGACGACCACGCCATCGGCGCCGACCTGCGGGACACCGCCCCCGCCGGCAGCGGGCCCGACCCCGACCGCTACCCGTTCGCCACCTGCGAGTTGGGCGGCGGGATGGCCATCGCCTACCACCGCCGGCCGACCGTGCCGGCCGCCGACGTCAGCGCGCTGGCGCTGACCAAGCTGGGCTGCGGCTCGGTCTGGCAGGGCTACTACCTCTACCACGGCTGCTCGCAGCGCCAGGACCTGGCGACGCCCAACCAGGAGTCGCAGGCCACCGGCTACCCCAACGACCTGCCGCGGGTGAACTACGACTTCCAGGCGCCGCTGGGCGAGTTCGGACAGGTCAGGCCCGCCTTCCACGCGCTGCGTGCCCAGCACCTGTTCGTCCGGGACTCCGGGGCCGACCTGGCCGGCATGCCGCTGTGCCCGCCGGACCGGCAGCCGCCCGACCTGGACGACCGGGCCACCCTGCGCTGGGCGGCCCGCGGTGCCGACGGCCAGGCCTTCGTCTTCGTCAACAACCACCAGCCGCACGAGCCGCTGCCCGACCACGAGGGCGTCCAATTCACCGTGCGGCTGCCCGAGACCACCGTCACCTTCCCCGACACCCCGGTCACCGTCCGCTCCGGCGCGCACTTCGTCTGGCCGGTCGGCTACCAGCTGGGCGCCGGCGTCCGGCTGGCCTGGGCCACCGCCCAGCCCGTCACCCGGCTCACCGCCGAGGGCACGCCGCTGGCGGTCTTCACCGCGACGCCCGGCGTCCCGCCGACGTTCGCGCTCCCGGCGGGCACCGAGGTGGCCGCCCCCGCGCACGTCGCCCAGGTCACGGCCGGCCCGGACGGCGTCCTGGTCACGGTGACCGCGCCCGGCACCGAGGCGCTGCTGCGGATCACCGGGCCGGCGGGGACCGCCCGGCTGCTGGTGCTCGCCGCCGAGCAGGCGCCCCAACTCCACCGCGTCCCGCTGGCCGGCGCCGACCGGCTGGTGCTCTGCGCCGACCTGGTGCTGGCGGACGGGCCCGAGCTGCGCGTGCACACCGAGGCCGACCGCCTCGACCTCGCCGTCTACCCGGCGCCCGAGGCGCTGACCGGCCCCGGCTGGACGCCGGCCGGCGTGGACGGCGTCTTCGCCCGCTGGACGGCCGGGCCGCCGGCGCCCGCCGGCACCGGCCCGCTGCCGGTGGTGGCGACGCGCGCCGAGGCGACCGCGCCGCCGGCCCGCACCGGCGGCCCGGCCGGCCGCGCCTCGGCGCCCGAGGACGCGGCCTTCGAGGACGCGGCCCGCTACCTGATCGAGGTGCCGGCGGCCGCCTTCGACGGCGACGGCGAGCTGCTGGCCCGGATCAGCTACACCGGCGACGTGGCCCGCGCCTATGTGAACGGCCGGCTGATCGCCGACCACTTCTGGTACGGCCCGGACTGGGAGCTGGGCCTGCGGCGGTTCGCCGCCGACGTCGTCGAACACGGCCTGGAGCTGCGGGTCCTGCCGCTGGCCGCCGAATCGGCGGTGCACGTCAGCCCCGCCGCCCGGGCCGGCCTGGACGCCGCCCGGCACACGGCGCGGATCGACGCCGTGACACTCGTCCCGCTGCACCGCCTCGCGCTGCGGCCGGCCACCGGGAGCAGCGATGCCTGAACCGACACCCAACCGGCGCGCCCTGCTGCGCGGTCTGACCGGGCTCGGCCTGGCCGCGCTGGCCGGCCCGGCGCTGGCCGCCTGCGGCCGGGCGGACGCCACCCCCGTCACCTCGGGCCGGGTCGACCTGCGGCTGTGGACCCACGACCCGGGCTACATCGCCACCTTCGAGACCGCCGTCACGGACGACACCCTGGTCGGCGACTCCGCCTACCGGTTCGGGCTGAACGTCACCAGCGCCGCGCCGCCGGACATCGTGACCCGGATGATCACCCAGGCGGTCGCCGACGGGAACACCCCGGACCTGGCGGGCGTCGTCATCGACCAGTTCCCCCGGGTGATGGGCTCCGGCATCGCCGAGCACCTGTTCACCGACCTCACCGAGACCGTGGCCCCGTTCGACGGCGAACTCCTCAAGCTGGCCCCCTACTCGGTGGCCGGCAAGCCCTACGGCCTGGACTCCGACAACTCCATCTCGGTGCTGTACTACCGGGAGGACCTGTTCGCCGAGCACCGGGTCCCGGAGTCCGTCGCGACCTGGGAGGAGCTGGCCGAACACGGCGAACGCCTCGCCCGGGACCACGACATCAGCCTGGGCATGGTCGCCACCGGCGACAACGGCTCCGTCGTCAACGGCTTCCTGCAGCTGCTGCTGCAGCGCGGCGGCGCCGCGTTCGACGCGACGGGCGAGCTGGCGCTGGAGTCCGACGAGGCCCTAGAGGTGCTGGAGTTCATGGCGGCCGGCGTCCGCTCCGGCTACCTGATCGCGCTGCCCGACCCCTACGGCAGCGCCTGCGCCGCCGCCCTGAAGTCCGGCCGGCTGGCGGCCACCGTCATGCCCAACTGGTACAACGCCTACGGGCTCCAGGCCAACGTGCCGGAGCAGGCCGGGCGTTGGCGGATGCGGACACTGCCGAGGTTCGCCGGCGGCGGGCACCTGGCGTCCACCATGGGCGGCACCGGGTTCACCGTGCTGAAGGACAAGGCGAACTCGCAAGCCGCCCTGGAGCTGCTGACCCGGGTCTACCTCACCCGCGAGGGGCAGCTCCTGCGCTACCACTCCGGCGGCTTCCTCCCCACCCTCAGCGGCCTCTACCAGGACCCCGAGCTGCTCGCCGTCGAGGACGCCTACCTGGGCGGGCAGCGGGTCTTCGACGTCTACGCGCCCGCCGCCGCCGACCTGCCCACCTTCTACCAGGCGCCCGGGATGCAGATCCTCACCGACGTGCTGGGCGGGCCCGTGCTGGACGCCCTCAAGGGGCGCACATCCCCGGACGCCGCCCTGGAGGCCGGCGTCCGGGCCTACCGACAGCAGGTGAAGCGTTGACCGCACCGACCGTCCGACGGGCCGGGCCGCCGGCCACCGAGCCCCGCCAGTCCTGGTGGTCCCGGCACCAACGGAGCCTGGCCCCCTACGTGTTCATCTCGCCCTTCTACCTGCTCTACGTGCTCTTCCTGCTGGTGCCGATCCTGGTCGGGGTCTACCTCAGCTGCACCGAGTGGGCGGGCCTGGGCACCCCCCGCTGGGTCGGCCTGCGCAACTACCGGGACCTGCTGACCGACAACAGCTTCTGGACCTCGGTCGGCAACACCGCCTTCTACGTCGCCTTCACCCTCGCCGTCGTGGTGCCGGCCGCGCTGTTCATAGCCCAGGCGCTCAACTCCCGCGGCCTGCGCGGCCGGGACGTGTTCCGGCTGGCCTACTTCATGCCGGTGGTCATCTCGCCCATCGTCATCACTCTGGTCTTCGGGCTGTTCTTCGACAACGAGTTCGGGCTGATCAACGGCACCCTCCAGGCACTGTTCGGGTTCGGCGGCATCGACTGGCTCGGCGACCCGGCGTGGGCCAGGATCACCGTGGTCATCCTGGTGCTGTGGCGCTGGACCGGCTACCTGACCATCTTCTTCCTCGCCGGCCTGCAGAACGTGCCCCGCGAGCTGCACGAGGCCGCCGCCATCGACGGCGCCGGGCCGATCCGCCGGTTCTTCGACGTGACCCTGCCGTCGCTGCGCCCGGTGACCGCGTTCGTCGCCGTCACGGTGCTGGTCAGCACGGCGCAGATCTTCGACGAGCCGTTCCTGCTCACCCAGGGCGGTCCGGGCGAGTCCACCCTCTCGGTCGCCATGTTCATCTACCGCGCCGGGTTCCAACGCCAGCAGCTCGGCTACGCGGCGGCCGCCGGCGTCCTGCTGTTCCTCGTCGTCTTCGCCCTCGGCTACCTGACCAACCGGATCACGGGCGTGGGAAGGGAGTCCCGATGACCACGGTCACCACCCCCGCGCCCGTCCGGCCGGCCCGGGCCGGCCGTCGCCGTCCGGCCGGCGGCCGGGTGCTGCTCTACGCGTTCCTGGTCACCCTGCTGGTGGCGTTCGCGCTGCCGCTGCTGTGGGCGCTGTCCGCCTCCTTCAAGGCGCGCGGCGACATCTTCTCCTACCCGCCGCAGCCGCTGCCGCTGCCCGGGACGCTGGAGAACTACCGTGGCCTGCTGGACGGGCAGCCGTTCTGGAGTTGGTTCGTCATCAGCACGGTGGTCGCCACCCTCTCCACGGTGATCGCCATGGGCCTGTGCTCGCTGGCCGGCTTCGCCTTCGCCAAGTACCAGTTCCGCGGCCGGAACGTGCTGTTCAACATCATGTTCAGCTCGCTGGCCGTGCCGTTCGCGGTGATCGTCGTCCCGCTCTTCATCATGGTCGCCAAGGCCCAGCTGACCACGCCCTACTTCGCCCTGGTGGTGCCCTGGGTGGCGCCCGCCTTCGGCATCTTCATGATGCGCCAGTACACCGAACAGGCCGTGCCGGACGCCGTGTTGGACGCCGCCCGGGTGGACGGCTGCACCGAGTTCGGGCTCTTCCGCCGGGTGGTGCTGCCGCTGCTGCGGCCGGCGCTCGGCGCGCTCGGCGTGTGGTCCTTCCTCAACAGCTACAACAGCCTGATCTGGCCGCTGATCGTGATCAGCGAACCCGGCGACTACACCCTGCCGTTGGGCATCCAGGCGCTCTTCGGCGCCACCGGCCGCAGCTACGACCTGGTGCTCGCCGCCTCCGTGCTGGCCGCCGTGCCGAGCCTGCTGGTCTTCTTCCTGCTGCGCAAGCAGCTGCTGGAAGGGCTCACCGCCGGCGCCGTCAAGTCCTGAGCCCCGCACGACCGTTCACCGCACCCGCACCCCCACCCGAAAGGCCCACCCGTGCCCACGCCGCTCCCGGCCCAGCTGCCCGCGAAGCTGACCATCTCCCTCTGGGACTTCACCTGGTACACCCGCACCGGCCCCGGCGAGCCCTTCGCCGACCTCGACCGGGCCTTCACCGAGGCAGCCGAGCGGGGCCACAACACCATCCGGATCTGCGCCATGCCGTTCCTGCTCTTCGGGTCCGGGCTGGACACCTCCCGGCTGCGCCTGGGCCCGCTGGGCGGCTCCTACGGGCAGCGGGTGCGCTGGTACGACGTCGCCGGCGAGACCGAGATCGACGGCCGGGCCCAGCTGTTGGCGCTCTTCCAGGCGGCCCGCCGGCACGACTTCCACGTGATCCTCTCCAGCTGGGAGTACCAGCAGAGCCCGTCGTTCGCGGGGGACCGGGCCTGGTTCGACGCGCTGCTCGCCATCGACCCGGAGCACCGGGCCGAGGCCCTGGCCGACGCCCTCGCCGACCTGATCGACTTCCTCGCCGCGCACGACGGCCTGGACGACCGGATCGCCTTCACCGAACTGCACAACGAGGTGCAGGCCGGCCGCCTCGCCGACGGCCTGCCGGGCCTGGCCGACCCCGTGGTCGAGCTGAAGGACCGGCTGACCCGCGGCATCGAGCGCTTCAAGAGCCGCCACCCGGACCGCCCCGTCACCGTCAACTACGCGACGGTGCCGGTCGGCGCGCTGCGCGGGGTGCCGGAGAACGTGGACGTCGCGGTCTTCCACCCCTATGTCTACGGCGTGTTGGACGAGCTGCTGGACGCCTTCGCGCTGCGCGACCTGGACCGGCCGTTCCCGCAGGAGCGGGCCCGCCGCGAGCTGCTCCGCCCGGACGCCCCCGACCTGGCCGACTGGGCGCCGCCGGAGGCCGACCGGTGGCGGCTGACCGCCACCGTGGTCGGCGTCCGCGAGATCTACGTCCACGACTGGTGCGACCCGGACAAGTGGGACGCCTGGCTCTACGACCGGTACGCCACCCACCGGTTGGCGATGGAGCAGCGGCTGGTCACCTGGATCGAGGCCGCCGCCGACTGGGCCGCGGCGGCCGGAGTGCCGCTGGTCTTCGGCGAGGGCTGGGTCGGCTACACCCCGCCGCACGGCACCTTCGAGGAGGGCCCGGTCGGCGCCGCGTTCTGCCGGCTGGCCGTCGCCGAGAGCGCCCGGGTCGGCGCCCGCGGCACCCTCGTCTGCTCCAACGCGGCCCCGCACCACGCCATGTGGCAGGACGTGGCGCTGCAACGCGAGTGCAACGCGCTCTTCCGCGGCGACTCCGTCTGAGCTGACACCCGCCACGGGCCCGGGCGGGCGCGCGGCCGGTCCCTCCGGCCACGCGCCCGCCCGTCGTGCCTCGGCCGGCGCCGACCCTCAGCCGCCCGGGTGCTCCGAGACCGCGGCCACCACGGCGGCGTGTACCCGCGGCAGGTAGGTGTCGCCGAGCCAGGCCGCCAACTCCTCGTCGGTGAACGGGTAGACCCGCTCGGTCTGCTCCCGCCACCAGATGAGGGGGTCGGCGTCGTAGTTGATCTCGGCGGTGATCGACCACCCGCCGTCGAGGATCGTGCCGCGCAGGAAGCGCAGGGTCGCGAAGGAGTCGGGCACGGTGCCGGCGAGCACGAGCTGGCCGCCGTCCCAGTCGCCGGTCAGGGTCCGTTCCTCCATCACCTGGCGGCCCTCGACCCCGGTGGTCTCCGCCGCCCAGGCGTCCCGGGCGATGCGGAACCGCTCGTCCCAGGCCGCGGCCGAGTCGTAGTAGTTGACGCGCAGGTACATGAAGCCGGCCAGGCTGTCGTCGGTGTCCGTCTCGCCGGTGGCCAGCAGCCGCTGCCACAGCGGCATGTCGAAGGCGGGCACGTCGCAGTCGCTGACGTCGGTGGCGAAGCCGCCGCCCGCCGCGCCCTCGCCCGGCGTGACGCCGAACTCCCGGATGTCCATCAGTACCTAGCCAGGGGACGCCCCACTTTAGCGGGGTGGGGAATGGCTTCTGAGCCTTGCTCTGACCTCAACTGTGTGCATGGATCTGCACTGTTCACCTGGGCCCACCTTTCTGGCGCACTAGACTTGCGGCGCGTGTATAGTGATCGCGTGGCCGTGACCAGGAAGGTTCGCCGATTCTCCGGCGGCGTGTACGACCTCGGACTCCACATCGTGTGGTGCCCGAAGTACCGCCGTTCGGTC